>JBGUOB010000099.1:0-4836 GCA_045117755.1 Candidatus Cryptobacteroides sp. | reverse complement strand
TTCGCCTAACTCATGATTGGCGAGTCGGTATGCGCTCTTGAACTCCTCCCCTTCGAACTCGATCAACCCGGCGACTTTTGAAAACTCGTTGCCGGCCGATGCTTTCATGCCCTGGTTTGACAGGGTGTTGTTCTCGAAGTGGTGGCGATCGAACACGCGCCCCCCTGCCTCGATGATGAAACCGCATCCCGCCAGCTCCTGTAGCGCATCCTCCCCGGATCCCAGCCCGCGCGCTATCCGCCTCGCGCCCACGATCTCGCCTATTGAGTTAACCTCAAAGCCCAGCAGCAGATAGAGCAGCTTTGCCTTGTCGCTCATCGAAAGGAATTCGTCGTTATAGCAAACCGACGCGGCATGACATGATCTACTCTTCGCCATTTCCAACGCTCCATTCCAGCGCATCGAGGGCGCACGTCCGCATGCTCATGAACGGGCGGAGCTCCGGGAACTCGGCGGCCAGCAGCCGCGAGGCTGCGGTGGCCGTGCCGTCCTGGATCCCGTCCGGCACCCGGACGCCCTCCACCATCCCGCAGCGGGCCATCATGAAGAACAGGTACACGCCGCCCCCGACCGCCGCGTTCGCCTCCACGTGCTCGCGGAGGGCCCTCCAGAACTCCGGGTACTCCCTCCGCATGCGGTAGGCGTCTATCTGGAGCAGGCGCGCCCTCGCCATGTCTCTCTGCGTGTAGCCCCTCATGCCGCATCGCCCCCGCCTGCCACGAAGTCGGCCAGCCGCGCCTTCGGCACGTAGTAGCGCGCGCCGATCTTGACGGCGGGCAGCTCGCCGGAGCGGCACAGCGACCGCGCCGTGTTGACGTGGACGCCCAGGAGAGCCGCCAGGCGCTCGGTAGTGATGAGGTCCTGCTCTCCCTCGAACATGGTCCGTTCCGCGCCGTCACGGGCGCTCACGGGGTTCTCATGAGAGGCCATCGCTACACCTCCACCGGTTCCAACAGCTTGGCGAGGCTCTCGCGGTCCGTGGGCCATTCGAGCGCACGCGCGATCTTGACCATCTGGGCCTCATAGGGGATGAAGCGCCCGGACTCCGCCCAAGATATAACGTTCATGTGGACTTCGGCCTCCCTCGAAAGCTTCCCCTTGGACATGTGCCGGTTCTCCCGCACGATTCCGAGTTTCGTCTTATGCAGCGGGATTACCGGGTTTGTCTCTACGTCTCTACGCATGATGCCTCCTTTTTCTCTACGTGTGTGGTCTTGCGCGTTTCTATTATTGGTGATATGTTGTCACTGTTTCAAGAATGAGTTTGTCGTGACATAGGGGGAATGGGATGATTCCCGATTTAGTGCCGTTCACCTGGGAGAAACCGACGGGGGATGATGGGTCGTGGCGCGTTTCCGAAAACGGGCGATTCCCGGTTTTTGAGGTGCTGTTGCCTGAAATGGCAACGCCGCTTCCCGTGGAGTTCTTCGCTCGCGAGCTGTTGGAATGCGACGCGACCAACCCCGAAAGCGTTGTCTTGCTGATGGTGGAGCATGGGCCCCTGATAGAACCTCTTAGGCTTGCATCTTGGGCCATTGACCACTACGGGTCCGCCATCTTCCACGATCCAGGCGAAAGCATCCGCGCACTTGACGCGACAAATGCGAGCTCTAGGGGCGTGGCTCTCGCGGAGGCATGCGCCGCGCTGGGCGATTTGCAAGACATGGCAAGGGCAGCGCTCAGGCTCGCAAGCGCAACTTCACCACAAGCCATAGACGAAGACGATTTATCGTGGCTGAGAATGCTCGATGCATGCCGGGGTCCATCCGACGTGCTACACATCGACGGCGTGCGGCTTCCCTTCGAGAGCATCGGAGCGAAAGCTCATAGACTCACACAGGCCGTATGTAACCAGATGTTTTCCTTTGTTATGGATCCGGCACCCGTCTTAAAAGTGTACTATAGGCGAACAACTACAAACAATCACAAAGCGTTACCGCTGTTCACGTTGCCATTTCCGAACAGACGCAACCAGATAGAAACCGCTACAAACAATCGCGTTTGTAGCGGTTTTTGTAGTGCCTACAAGCCAAGCTTGACGCCAGCCTGGTAGCAGTCATCGATATCCCAGGCATGGGCCGCGCGGGTGGCCTCGTTCTCGGCGAGCGCCTGGGCGATCGCGTATCCGTTCGGCACGCGCGCCGCGCGTTCGTACATGTCGAACATCTGCGAGAGATACCCCTTCACGTCTTCGAGCTTGCTCACGTAGTTGAAGCCGCCCCATCCTCGCCTGCTGGCGTAATCCTGGGCCGCGTTCCTGAATGCCGCGCTCATGTTGTCCGCTACGATTTGCTGCAAGTCCTCCGGATCGTGGACGAGCCCGTCTCGGATAAGGATATATTCGCCATTGCCGGCAATGTCCGCTCCGTGCGGGGTCACCTGTTCCGCAACGGCTTCCATCGCCTCGGCCCGTAGGGCCGCGATCCTCTCCGCCGTCTCGTCGATCTCGGCTTGCATCTTCCCATCGATCTCGGCCCTCTTCGCTTCGTACTCGTCCGCGAGCCCCTGCGCCTTAGCGGAGAGCTCGCCGGCGGCCCCCGTCTTCCCCACCGCGCCCAGGGCGTCCGGATTAGGTCCCAGCAGCGAGGCGGCAAGGCCCCTCAGCTCCTCGCGCTCCTGGCGCAGCGCATCCCAACGGGGTTGGAAGTCCGCGAGGATCCTCCCCGCGCGCTCTAGCGCCTTCACCGGGACGGCAACCACGAAGTACTCGCTGCTCTCCTCGTACATGTCGTTTCTCCTTAATCGTTTCGAGTCCTTTTTTAAGGTGTCGGAAGATTCGGGATAGCGCATCCCGCCCCCATATCGTGGATACACCTAGTGTCACCGTGACACTAGGCTTAAATTCTGTGAAGTGAGGTTTTAGGCTTCGAGCTGGAGAAACGGAGGTTTGCACATGGGCAGGCGTTGGACGATCTTCGAAATTTCATATCTCCTTGAGAACGCGGGGGTCGAGTCGCTCGGCGATATCAGCCGGCATCTCGGGAGGAGCCCCCGCGCGGTGGAGGAGATGGCGTACAGGCTGCGGGAGGCGGGGACCGACGTTCCAGGCCTGAAGGTGGCCGATTACGAGAGCGTGACGGAGATATGCCCTTCGTGCGGGCGCTGGTACGTCGCGAGAAAGCGCATTGTCTGCAGCAGGCACGGTTGCACGACTCTCTACAGATGGGTTCATGAGAGCTTCTGCGAGTCGTGCCGCCTCGCCAGGCAGGAAGCCGCCGCGCTGGACGATATCGCGTACTGGGAGGGGTTCCTGCCCCCGGATAGGCGCGATTCCGCGAACAGGCGCGACGTGCTCACGGGAAGCGACTTGGGAATCCCGGACATGCCGCCGGAACCGCAGCCCAGGCGGGGTTGGTCGCGCGCGCAGAGGGCGAAGGCCGTAGACGATTACCGCGCGGAATGCGAGAGGGCCGCAGCCAAGCCGGCGCTTCGGAGGAAGAAGGCCGCTCAGAAACGCGCGGAGCGCGTCCACGCCGCCGCCGTGGCGATGTTCCCGGAGCTCGCCGGGACGAAGGCGCGCGACCGCATGCCGGAAGGGTGGGAGCCATCCCAGGAGAACGCCGCTGGCCGGGGTATGGCGACTCCCCCGGCCAGCTTAACCTAACGTGCCGTGCTCACAGCAGCCCCCTCTAGGCCGTGCGCTTCTCCACGTACTGCATGGAGTAGCATTCGGCGCCTATCGCCTCGGCGGCGGAGTTGACCCGCCGGATCCGCCCGCAAAGCGCGTTGGCTGTCAGGGCCTCCGGGCTGTGGGGCCCGAACGTGCCCGACACGATCTCCGCGAGCACGTGGGCTATCCCGTAGGCGTCCCGCGAAGCCTGGGCACATTCGCGCGCCGTCCTGTTGAAGTCGTGCTTGCTCATGCCGCATCGCCCCCGAACTCGGCGCGGCTGTTGACTTCCGCGACTGCCTCCGCGCAATGCCTCGTCGTGTCGGCCAGGAGGTGCAGCGAGCACCCGCTTATCAGCGACCCGCCGGCGCTGTCGCACTTCTCGCCCAGCGCGTCCAGGGACTCGGCTATTCCAACGAGGTCGCTCCATACGTCGGACATGACGTCGTAGAGCCCGGGGCTGTCCTCCCCGTAGCTGAAACTCACTTTAAGGTATTCTCTCATGGTGCTAAAATCCTTCCCGCGGGGGCTTCTCATCTTCGCCCCCGCAATCCTCGACCTTGGCGCGGGCGGTTTCCCGTTTTTCATATCCGCCCGCCCGGGTTCTCCCGCGTTCACTTCTCCGCCTTTCGGCGCTCCATGTCCTCGCGGATCAGGCGCTTGATGTAGCCGCCCCTGTTCTCCTTCGCCATGACCCAATCGACCAGATCCGGCTCCGTGGAGCGGTTCAGCGAAACGGTGACGTTCACCTTGTTCTTCCGGTTGTACCGCTCGTTTGCCGGGTAGTAAGCCGCATTCATGCCGCATCACCTCCTTTCTGCTTGCATAGCATAGCATGAGCAAAACTCATAGTAAAGCGCATTTTTCTAAAAGGGATTATCGTAGTATTCGCCCGTGCACGGGTCGTACCAGAAATCACCGTGCAGCGCACAGGCGGCGTGCATTCTGCCTGTCAATTCCCTGGCGGCTGTGCAATTCCCCCCGCACACGGGGCAGCTTGTCCCAATGGCGCGCGGTGGTTCGGTTTCCCCTTTCCTTGTGTTTGGGTTTGGGTTTGGGTTTCCCCTTTCCTTGTGTTTGGTTTTGGTTTCATTTACTTCTCTTTTAATGGCTATGTTTCGGCTATCGTTAGCCTTGTTTTCGCCTAACTCATGATTGGCGAGTCGGTATGCGCTCTTGAACTCCTCCCCTTCGAACTCGATCAACCCGGCGACTTTTGAAAACTC
>JBGUOB010000098.1:0-38091 GCA_045117755.1 Candidatus Cryptobacteroides sp. | reverse complement strand
TTTCTGAAGCACATCAAGAAATAAACAGCGGGTGGCCTCTGTTCCAGGAGTCGTCTCTGCGACGAACTTCGCCAATGTCAACAACAATGGCAATGCGAACTACAACAACGCCTCGAACTCCAACGGCGTCCGCCCGGATTTCACAACCGCGTCACCTCAGGGCAAGCTCCCACGACGCGGGTCTATGGGAAAGGAGAGGCCATCCCTTCCAGGGGGTCCCTGGATAAATACGAACCATGACGGGTCCGGTTACGACCGATGACCCTGCCGCGTGGTTATTTTTAGCTTATGAATACTTTTTACGATGCAAACGCAATTTATGACGCTGGCAGCAAGGCCATGAGGGGCAGCCCGTTCAAGTACGGGACGCAACTCTTCGAGATGAACCACCTGCTCCGGACGGCGGAGCTCCAGCGCGACATGATGAACGGCACCTACCGGCCGGGACCTGGCCAGAAGTTTCAGATCCGGGAACGCGGGAAGAGCCGCTTCATCACCAGCAACACCATGGTGGACAAGACAGTGAACCATCTGCTCTGCGACGACGTGCTCTCTCCGGCGCTCAGGAAGTACCTGATCTACGACAACGGAGCGAGCCAGAAGGGCAAGGGCGTCAGCTTCCACCGGAAACGCTTCGAGGCTCACATGCACAAGTACTACAACACCTACGGAACCAACGAGGGCTACGCTCTCCTGGTGGACTTCTCCGGCTACTATGCGAACATACCGCACGACCGGTGCATCGAGGTCCTCCACTACTTCCTGGAGAGGGAGGTCAAGGATCCGGAGGAGCTGAGGGTGGCCAAGGAGCTGATCGGGCACATCTTCAGGACGTTCGAGATCGACGTCTCCCGCTTCTCTGACGAGGAGATCGCGGAGATGTACAGCGGCAAGGTCGACCCGATGCTCAACATCAGCGTGGACCCGGGAGCACTGACCGGAGAGAAAATGCTGAGGAAGGGCGTCGACATCGGGAACCAGACGAGCCAGGACATCGGCATCATCTACCCGCACAGGATCGACAACTACGCCAAGATCATCATGGGCGTGAAGAACTACGGCCGCTACACGGACGACTTCTACGCCTTCCATCCGGACAAGGCCTTCCTGAGAGCACTGCTGGACGGCATCCGGACGATCGCCGAAGACTACGGCCTGATCATCAACGAGCGGAAGACGCGGATCTGCAAGCTCTCGCAACCCTTCCGCCATCTCCAGATCTGCTACGCCCTGACGGACACCGGGCGAGTGATCCGGAAGATCAACCCGAAGAGCATCACCCGGGAACGGAGGAAGCTCAAAGCCTACAAGCGACTGCTGGACCAGGGCCGGATCGACTACGACACGATCGAGAACGCCTTCAAGTCCTGGATCGGCGGCCACTTCAAGTACATGTCAATGCAGCAGATCGCTCACATGAGCGACCTCTACCAACAACTATATGGAAGGAGACCAACATGGAAAACGGGACATTCAAGATTACGCTGGCTGATGGCACAGTCCTCGACGGGCTCGGCCTCAACGGCAACAACTACATCAGCTCCAAGAAGCTGACGGAGGCCGACTTCGCCGACAACCTCGACCACGTCACGATCGAGGACGCGGACGGCAACGTCGAGGAGCTGGAGAACCTGGAGCTCGTGCAGGTCAAGAAGTACGGCAAGGAGTACTGGTTCGTGCTCCGTCAGCTCAGTGAGCAGGAACTCAAGGACCTGAAGACCCAGGCCAACATCGAATACATCGCGATGATGGCCGACATTAATCTGGAGGAGGTATAAGACCATGGCAAACACTACACACAGCAAGCACTTCGCAAAGGTGAAGAAGTACTACAACGCGGGAGTCTGGAACGAGGCCCGCGTCTACAACGCCGTGACCCATCCGACCAGCAGCCCCTGGATCACTCCGGAGGAATACGAGGAGATCACCGGCCAGCCCTATGTGGTAGAAAACGAAGAAGAGGAAGCTCCGGAAGCGTAAAGCTCCGGAGCTTCTCCATAGGAGGGCAACAGAATGAACGAAACCATTTTAATCGCTGTATTGACCGCCCTGACATCCAGCGGGGCGTGTTCAATAATCCTCTACCTGATCCAGCGGCATGACCTGAAGAAGGACAAAAGCAGCGCGGCCGAGAAGCTCCAGAGCGACATGCTCATGGGCCTCGGGCATGACCGGATCGTCTACCTGGGCGCCTCGTACATCGAGCGCGGCTACATCACCCAGGACGAATACGAGAACCTGCACGAATACCTCTACAAGCCCTACGCCGCACTGGGAGGCAACGGGACGGCCAAGCGGATCATGGCGGAGGTCGAGAAGCTACCACTGCACAAGGAATAAAGGAGGACAGAAACATGCAGAAAATTGACTGGATCAGAAAGCTGACGAGCCGGAAGTTCTGGCTCAGCATCGCGTCGTTTGTGGCCATGCTGATCGTCGCCCTGGGAGGCGGGGAGAACACGGCCCAGCAGATCACCGCCCTCATCATGGCCGGAGCCACGGTAATCGGCTATGTACTCGGCGAGGGTCTCGCTGACGCGGGCAACAAGCCCGAGGACGGCACGGATCAGTGAAACCGATCATTGACGTCTCCGCTTTTCAGGGGACGATCGACTGGAAGGCGGTCTCGGGCAACATCGAGGCCGCCATCATCCGGCTGGGCTACCGTGGCTATGGCAACGGCCGGATCGTTTACGACACGAAGTACAAGGAAAACAGAGCCGCCTGCGAGGCTCTCGGCGTCCCCTTCTCCCTTTACTTCTTCCCGACATCCATCACGGACGCGGAAGCCATCGAGGAGGCGGACTTCATCATCCGGGAAGCCAAGGGCATGAAGTTCGTGCTGCCGATCTTCCTGGACAGCGAGTACGCCGAAGGCAGCGGCAAGGGCCGCTCTGATCAGCTCAGCAAGGCCGACCGGACGCGCTTCCTGAGGATCATCTGCGAACGCCTCCAGGCGAACGGGATCCCGGCCGGAGTCTATGCTTCGACCAGCTGGATCAAGAGCCGCCTGGACGCTTCACAGCTGCCGTTCTCCTGGTGGGTCGCTCAGTGGGCCAGCAAGCTCAGCTACAGCGGCGACTGGCTGATCTGGCAGTACACCAGCAAGGGCAGCGTGCCCGGCATCAGCGGGAACGTGGACTGCTCTCAGCGCAACACCAGCAAGCCCGTCACCGTTCCGGAGACTGCGGTCAAGGGCGTGACAGCTGAGGACGTGCTGGCCGTCATGCGCTCCTGGATCGGGCTCAGCCGCTCGGCCGGGACGCACCACGTCATCATTGACACCTACAACAGCTACACGCCAAGGGCCAGAGGCTACAAGGTCAGCTACCAGGACGCCTTCTGCGACACTACCGTCTCGGCTGCCTTCATCAAGCTGGGCGCGGTCGATCTGATCGGCGGCCCGGAGTGCGGCGTCGAGGAGCATGTGAAGCTCTTCAAGAAGGCCGGGATCTGGGAGGAGGACGGCACCGTCACACCGGAGCCTGGCTGGCTGATCGTCTACAACTGGGACGACAACACTCAGCCGAACGACGGCTTCTCTGACCACATCGGCATCGTCGAGAAGGTCAGCGGCGGCATGATCACCGCGATCGAGGGCAACATCAGCGGCGGCGTGGTCGGCAGGACCACCCGCAAGATCGGCCACGGGAACATCCGGGGCTACGCCAAGCCGAAGTACGGCAAGAGCTCCGGAAGCGCCAGGAAGAGCGTCGAGGAGCTGGCCAAGGAAGTCCTGGCAGGCGTCTGGGGCAACGGCGACGACCGCAAGGCCCGCCTGACTGCTGCCGGTTATGACTACAGCGCCGTGCAGGCCCGCGTCAATCAGCTGGTGGCGGCTCCGGAACCGGCCAAGAAGACCGTGGACGAGCTGGCCAAGGAAGTCCTGGCCGGATCCTGGGGAAATGGCCAGGAGCGCAAGGACAGGCTCACGGCGGCGGGCTACGACTACAACGCCGTGCAGAGCAAAGTCAACGCCCTGGTCAGCGGATCCAGCAAGTCCATCGACGAGCTGGCCCGGGAAGTGATCGCCGGGAAGTGGGGCAACGGATCGGACCGCAAGGCCCGCCTGACTGCTGCCGGTTATGACTACGCCCGGGTGCAGGCCAAGGTCAACAAGCTGCTCAGCTAAGGAGGACGCCATGGGAGTGCTGCTTGTGGCCTTGCTGATCGCCATCGTGGCCATCGGTCCGCTGGGCGCCGGTACGGTCGCGCTCTGGATCGCTGGCAAATGCATGGAAGACTAAAGAGAGAAGCCCGGCATCGCGCCGGGCTTCTTTTGCTTTATATGGCAATGGGCAGTATAATATACCCATCAGCGACGAAGGGCTCGCGAGTTCGAGTACGGCTGCGCGGGCTCCACCATTCGGACCGTACTCGAACTTTCGAGTGCGGTCCATTTTCTTTTATGTTGTAGAAGATCATCGCCTGGCCGTTCCTGACCTCGATCCGGGCGATGAACGTGTCCACAAGGCGCTGCCGGAAGGCAGCGTCGTCCACATCCCCGTCCCTGAACGAACGGAGCCACGCCCCGACCACCTCTTCGGTGAGTCGGGGCTTTTTTATTTCTGCCCGCTCGATCTCCAGGACCAGCTCCTCCTCTTCAGCTTCCAGCTGAGCGAGACGCCCGGCCAGGCCCTTCGCTCCGGTCCCTTCCTCTATGGCGTCCAGTATGTTCCGCTGCTTCTTCCGGTTCGAGTCCAGCTGCTTCCTATACGCGGCGGCCGGATCGGCGGCGTCGTCCTGCTCCTGGATCTCCAGGATCCGCGTCGTGAGCTTCCCGATCATGTCATCGGTCAGCATGTCCTGGACGGTCGCCTCGATCACGCGGTCCTCGAAGTGGTCGCGCTGGATCGGCTTCAGCTCGCACTTCGCCCCGCGCTTCTTCGCCCCGCACTTGTAATAGTGGTACACCTTCCCCGTCTTACTGGTGCCGCTCTCAGCGTTCAACATGGCGCCACAATATCCACAAAAGCATTTACAGCTCAGCAAATAGTCCACCTTCGCCCTCCCTGCTGCATTGTTCCGGCTCGTTTTGAAATGCCTGGCGGCCTCGTCGAAGGTCGCCTGGTCGATGATCGGCTCGGCGGGGATCTCCACGCCCTGGATCTCAAAGCGGCCCAAGTACTTCTCGTTCCTCAGCATCCGATAGATCACGGCCTGGGAGATCGGACGGCCGCGCCTGCCGGTGATCCCGTTCTTCCGGAAGAGCTCGATCAGCTCCTTCGTCTGGGCTCCGGCGATGTGCATCCGGAAGGCCTCACGGACGACGGCAGCCTTCTCCTCGTCGATTATGATGTGCCGGTCCTCGTCTACCGCGTACCCGATCGGAAGCGGCTGGCCGCAATACTGACCCTTCTTCGCGGTCTCCCTCATGCCCCGGAGGATCTTCTGCCTCAGGTCCGCGCTGTAATACTCGGCCAGACCTTCCAGCACGCTCTCCAGGATGATCCCCTCCGGACCTTCCGGGACGGCTTCCTCGGCGTACATGAGGCGGACGCCTGCCTTCTTCAGCTTCATCTTCGAGATGGCAATGTCCTGGCGATCCCGGCCGAAGCGGTCGATCTTCCAGACGATCACGCACTCGAAGCGATGCTGCTCCGCGTCGTGCAGCATCCTCTGGAACTCGTTCCGGCCGACGATGCTCTTCCCGGAGATGTGCCGGTCGGCATAGATCTCCACGATCTGGATCCCGTTCCGCTCAGCATACGCCCGGCAGTCAGCCACCTGGCCCTCGATCGACTGGTCTGTCTGGTTCGGCCCGTTCGAGTACCGGGCATAAATCGCGCCGATCACTCCCGACCCTCCAGGTGCAGGATCGCCCGGATCGCGGCTTGAGTCTCCGGACCTGCGTGGCGGAACGCTTCGATCAGGTCGATCTCTGCCAGAGTGACCGCGAGGTATTTGTTCGCTGCCGGATCCGTTTCATCGCCTGCGGGCTTCTCTATTTTGTCCGTGAACCCCAACAAATAATTAAGATCAACATGAAAAACTTCGGCCAGGGCTTCGATCATCTCGAAGCTCGGCTTTCTTTTTCCGTTCTCATACTGAGATATTGTCATTTTATTAAGGCCAACGCGATCAGCGACCTCCTGCTGGGACCAGCCGCGCTCTTGTCTCAGCTGCTTCACGATCTGCGGAAAATCCATGAGAAAACCTCCTGAAAAAATTGTTTACAAACCCCTTGACAATTATAAACCAAGAGTTTATTATAATCAACGTAAACTAAAAGTTTACGAGATACAAAAAGAATGTAAACAGGAGGACACACCACCATGATGCTCGAAGAATTTGAGGCCCGCACCGGCTACTATCCCAGCAGCGAGACCTACCGCGTGATCGAGGAAGAGTATGTACAGTTCGAGGGCGACAAGGACGCCTTCTGCAAGGCCTTCAAGCTCAACACGAACGGCCTGGCCACCAGGATCCAGCGGACGCTCAACAGCCAGCGCTGGCAGAAGATCCGCGAGGCCGAAGCTGAAAAGGCAGCCCTGAAGAAGCAGATCGAGGAGCTCCAGAAGAAGCTCGACCACGAGCTGGAGTGGCAGCCCTACGAGATGAAGGAGAACACCAGGCAGGCCGACTATGATCATCTGAGAGCAGCGGGCCGCGTCATGACTGACGACGAAGCGAAGGATCTCCTCTATGACTGGTTCGGCTTCGCCCGGGAGAAGGTCACGATCCTGCACAGCGTTCCGACCTATGAGATCAACCGCCACGGCCAGCTCCGGAGAACCGGCGAGACTGAACGCCTCCCGCTCTACGAGGCGACCGACTGGAACTACATCCGCTTCGACTGCGGCTGCATGACCTACGAGCTCTACAACGACCAGATCGTTCTGTTTGTACATTGAAAACTAAGGAGGACACACATGGACAAGGGACTGAACAAGGCATTTGAAAAACTCACGGAGGCCCTGCAATACACCAGGGACAAGGACGTCATCTCGATCAAGGCCTGCATGAACGTCGACAAGGACGGCTTCCACAAGGAAGTGGCCAAGATCACCTTCAGCAACGGCTCGAAGATCTACGCCGACATCGGAGGAGACGCAAACACGACGGCCATGTATGACGTGCTCGCCGTGCTCTGCCAGCTGAAACCGAAGAGCAAGAACATCTACAAGCTCACCGACATCGAGGAGGTGGTGGACGAGTGAAAAACACGCTGCAAGACCTGAACAACCACCTCTTCGAGCAGCTGGAGCGCCTCAACGACGAGGATCTCACGGACGAGGAGCTCGACAGAGAACTGAAGCGGGCGGAAGGCATGACAAAGATCGCCACCCAGATCATCGAGAACGGCGAGCTCGCCTTCAAGACCATGGTCCACATGGACGAATACGGCTACAACAACGGCCACCAGCAGGTCCCCGTCATGCTGGAGGCACGCACCCAGACGGGGGGGGACTAAGTAAAGGAGGAACCGATGACCAAGATCATGATCCTGATCGCCGGGCTGATCGTCGGCTGCATGGCCGGGATCCTGCTGATGCTGGTGCTGATCAGCCTCTGCATGAGGGAGTTCTGGAGGGATGGCAAATAGATGGCAGTGTACAGATACCCGCAAGAGGTCCACGACCTGGTCAAAGAGTGGGCCCCAAAACTAAGAGACCGCGAGCTGGCCGCCCTGGTGAATGACAAGTGCGGCACCAGTTTCACCGATCAGAGCATGAAGGCCTTCCGAGGCAATCACGGCTACCGGAACGGCATGAAGCAGTGGACCGGAGCGGAGTACTGGAAGTACCAGATCAAGTACCCCCAGGGCATGTATGAATATATCCGGGACAACTCCTGGGGCGTGAGCTCGAAGGAGATGGCCGAGCGAGTGAAGGAGCTCTTCGGCTATGAGATGACGCCCACCTGCATGAAGCAGTTCCGGCAGCGCCACGGCATCAAGTCCGGCGTGACCGGCTGGTATCAGAAGGGGCACCCTCCGGGGACCAAGGGCAAGACGATCGAGGAGATCTGCAAGCACGACCCGGAGAAGCTGGCCAGAGTCCGCTCCACCCAGTTCAAGAAGGGCGAGCGCCCGGTGAACGAGCTGCCGGTCGGCTCCGTCGTGGTCAACTCTGACGGCTACAAGCTCCGGAAGAAGTCCATGGAGGGAACGCTCTGGGAGCGCTGGGAGTTCCTGCACAGGGCCGTCTGGGAAGAACACAACGGCCCGATCCCTGAGGGCATGGCCGTGACCTTCAAGGACAGCAACAAGCTGAACTGCGACATCAGCAACCTGATCCTCGTGACGAAGGGCGAGAACTGCACCCTCACCCGTCTCGGGCTTCGCTTCGAGGATCCTGAGCTCACGGAGGCAGGCCTGGGCGTCGTCAGACTGAAGCAGGCCATCAGCAAGAGAAAACGAAAGAAAAAGAGAGGAGGCAACACATGAACAAGACACGCGCCGAGCTTATTGGAGACAGGCTTCGCGAGCTCCGAGGGGAAAGACCTCAGAAGGAAGTCGCTGATGCTGTCAACGTCTCGGTCATGGCCATCTCAAAGTACGAGCGCGGGCAGATCATTCCCGGCGATGACGTGAAGATCGCCCTGGCCAAATTTTACGGCACAACCGTCGAAGCAATTTTTTTTACACCATAAGTAAGCTCAAAGTTTACTAAGGAGGCCAAAGATGAAAACCACAAGCGCCCCGGATCTGACGATGCTGGCCATGGCCGCCTATGACGCGATCCGGAAAAGCATGGAGGACACACATGAGAAGAAGACACACATGGAAGGAGAACCTGATCAGCGCGGTGATCGGCTGCGTGATCGGCGCCCTGGCGGGCACAGCGCACTGGCACAGCGTGACGGAACACCAGCGCCAGACTGCCGCCTCATTGCAATCTGAAGAGGCTCCAGTGATCCTGGCCACCTACTTCGAGCCGATCGAAGAAGAGACCGAAGCGCCTCTCGTCTACGAGCCGGAGCCCTACAACGACCCGGAGATCCCCGACGAGATCGAGGCCGCTGCTGAGGCAGCCGGTGAGGCCTACGGCTTCGAGCCGGAGTTCCTGGAGGCCGTCGCCTTCTATGAGAGTACATACAACACCCAGGCCGTGAACGGCGGCTGCTACGGACTGATGCAGGTCAGCACCTACTGGCACGCGGACCGGATGGAGCGGCTGGGAGTCACCGAGAGCCAGATCTGGGAGGCGGGCCCGAACATGATGGTCGCGGCTGACTACCTCCGGGAGCTCTACGGCAGACACTCGGATCCCTACTGGGTGCTGATGACATACAACGGAGACAGCAACGCCGACGCCTATCTCGAAGGCAAGGCAAGCCCGTCCGAGTATGCGCTGCTGGTCCAGGAGTTCACCTTCGAGCTCAGGAACCGGCACGGCAAACTGTAAAGGAGGTGAACTTCATGCCGGACATGAAAAAAGGGCCCTGACCGAAGCCAGCGCCCAAGGACACACTCAACATTATACCAAATAAGGAGGACATACACAATGAAGATCACTATCACGTTTGACTCTCTCGAAGAGTTCAAGAAGCACATCATCGGAGTGCCGGAAGCGGCACCCGCCCAGAAGGCCCCAGAAGCCCCTCAGAGCGACGAAGAGCCGAAGCCTAAGAAGAACCCGAAGAAGGCAGAAAAGCCTCAGGAAGAAGACGCTGGCCAGCCTGACGAGGCTCCTGCTCCGGAGGTCTCCGAAGACTTCCGCGTGGAAGTCCGCAAGACCCTGGCAAAGCTCAACAAGAAGGTCGGCAAGAACATGGCCAGCGACCTGATCAAGGAGTTCGGAGTCGAGAAGCTGACCGAGGTCGCCCTCTCAGATCTCCCGGCTCTCATGGATAAAGCAAAGGAGGCCCTCAATGCCGAGTAAACATGCCAAGCTGCCGCCGAGCAGCGCGGAGAGGTGGATCAACTGCCCCGGCTCCGTCGCCCTCTCGGCCCAGCTCCCGCCTCCAGGCTCCAGTCCCTACGCTGACGAGGGCACCCTGGCCCACGCGGTCGCCGAGCTGAAGCTGAGGAGAAACATCGGGGAAATCACCCCGGAGCAGTACGACAAAGAACTGGCCAAGCTCCAGGAGAGCAAGTACTGGTGCGGCGAGATGGACGAGGCCACCGACTTCTACGCGGACACGGTCATCGAGCACCTGGCCGCTGCCGGATCCGACGCGGAGCTCATGATCGAGCAGCACTTCAGCCTCGACAAGTGGGTGCCGGAGTCCTTCGGAACCAGTGACGCCGTCGTGATCGGCGGCAGCACGATCGAGGTCATCGACCTGAAGTACGGCAAGGGCGTCAAGGTGAACGCCGAGCACAATGCTCAGCTGAGGCTCTACGGTCTGGGTGCTTCTGCCCTCTTCGGCGACCTCTACGACTTCGAGACGGTCCGCTACACGATCATCCAGCCCCGCCTGGATCACGTCAGCACCGAGGAGGTCCCGCTCTCCGAGCTCCTGCTCTGGGCTGAGGAAGACGTCGCACCCCGTGCCATCATGGCGCTGGAGGGCACCGACTACATGGCCTGCGGCGACTGGTGCCGCTGGTGCCCGGCCAAGGCGATCTGCCGCAAGCGTGCCGAGTACAACCTGGAGATCGCGAAGGACGACTTCAAGGCTCCCCCGCTTCTCACTGACGAGGAGATCGGCGAGGTCCTGGGCCGCGCCGACTCCGTGAAGAAGTGGGTCGAGGACATCCAGGCCTACGCCCTGGAGCAGGCTCTCGCCGGGAAGCACTTCGACGGCTGGAAGCTGGTCGAGGGCAGATCTATCCGTAAATACGCGGATGACCTCAAAGTGGCCGAGAAGCTCGTGGCCGCTGGCTACGACGAGGCGATGCTCTACGAGCGCAAGCTCTACGGCATCACCGCCATGGAGAAGATCGTCGGCAAGAAGAAGCTCACGACGACCCTGGGCGACCTGCTGATCAAACCGGCAGGCAAGCCGGTCCTGGTCCCGGAGAGCGACAAGCGCGAAGCAATCAACACGACAGAGGCCGCGAAGGCCGACTTCAACAACACAGACGAGGATCCGGACGCGATCCCGCAATTCTAAGGAGGATATAAAACTATGAGTACAAAAGTTATCACCGGCAAGGTCCGTTTCAGCTATGTGAACATCTTCAAGAGCCGCGCCTTCCAGGCTGGCCAGGACGCCAAGTACAGCGTGTGCCTGCTGATCCCGAAGGAGGACAAGGCCACGATCAAGAAGATCAAGGCGGCCATCGAGGAGGCCGTCCAGGAAGGCATCGCCTCCAAGTGGGGCGGCAAGAAGCCCGCGAACCTGAAGCTCCCGCTCCGTGACGGAGACGACGAGAGAGCCGACGAGGCTCCGGAGTACGAGGGCATGTACTTCCTGAACGCCAACAGCACCCAGAAGCCCGGCATCGTCGACAAGGATCTGAACGAGATCCTCGACCCGGACGAGGTCTACTCCGGCTGCTGGGGCCGTGCCTCCATCAACTTCTACGCCTTCAACACCAACGGCAACAAGGGCGTCGGCGTCGGCCTGAACAACATCCAGAAGCTCAAAGACGACACCCGTCTGGGCGCTGCCCGCGCCTCTGCCGAGTCCGACTTCGGCGACGGCTTCGAGGATGACGAGGACGACGACTTCTAAGGAGGAGGAAACAGATGCACAGAGTAATGGGGATAGACATCGAGACCTACAGCTCCGTGGATCTGGCCAAGGCGGGCGTCTACGCCTACACGGAGGCGCCCGACTTCGACATCCTGCTGATCGGCTACAAGTACGACGACGAGGACGAGGTCCATGTGATCGACACGCTGGCGGTCGACCGGGACTTCGACGAGGAGCTCTACGAGTTCCGCCAGGCGCTCACGGACCCGTCCATCGTCAAGACAGCCTTCAACGCGAACTTCGAGCGGACGTGCCTGGCCAAGTGGACCGGCGCGGCCATGCCTCCGGAAGAGTGGCGCTGCACAATGATCAAGGCCCTCACGATGGGCCTGCCGGGCAACCTGGCAGACGCGGGCATGGCGCTGGGCCTTCCGGAGGACAAGCTGAAGGACCCCCAGGGCAAGGCCCTGATCCAGTTCTTCTCTAAGCCCTGCAAGCCGACACGGACGAACGGGCAGCGGACGCGCAACCTCCCGGCACACGACCCGGAGAAGTGGAAGCTCTTCATCGCGTACAACCGGCAGGACGTCGTCACGGAGCAGGAGATCCTGAAGAGGCTGGCAGTCTATAAGATCCCGGACTCGGAGCAGGCGCTCTGGTCCCTGGATCAGCACATGAACGACAACGGCGTGAAGCTGGACATCCCGATGGTCGAGAAAATCGTCGAGTATGACACCCAGCGGCGCCAGGAACTACAAGAAGAGGCCCAGACCATCACGGGCCTCAGCAACCCGAACAGCCTGGCCCAGCTGAAGAAGTGGCTGGCCAGCCAGGGCGTCGAGATGGCCAGCGTCACAAAGGACACCATCGCGGAAGCGCTGGCCGGAGATCTTCCGGAGAACGTCCGGAGGATGCTGGAGATCCGGACGGCGCTCGGCAAGACCAGCGTGGCCAAGTACAGCACGATGCTGACAGCCGTCTGCCAGGATCACCGCCTTCGCGGGATCCTCCAGTTCTACGGAGCCAACCGCTCCGGGCGCTGGGCGGGCCGACTGGTGCAGACGCACAACCTCGCGAAGAACTCGCTGCCGGATCTCGATCTGGCCAGGGAGCTCGCCGCTGCCGGTGACTTCGACACCATGCAGACCCTCTTCGGGGAGACGGCCTTCGTCTTCTCCGAGCTGATCCGGACGGCCTTCATCCCTTCGGACGGCTGCCGCTTCGTCGTCTCAGACTTCGCGGCGATCGAGGCCAGGGTGATCAGCTGGATCTCCGGGGAGGAGTGGCGGCTGGAAGCCTTCCGGGCCGGGAAGGACATCTACTGCGAGACGGCCAGCCAGATGTACAAGGTGCCAGTCGTCAAGCATGGCGAGAATGGCCACCTCAGACAGAAGGGCAAGGTCGCCGAGCTGGCCTGCGGCTACCAGGGAGGCATCGGAGCCATGAAGCGCATGGACAAGGGCGGAACGATCCCGGAGGAGGAGCTTCAGGCCGTCGTGGACGCCTGGAGGGCTGCCAACCCGAAGATCCCGAAGCTCTGGAGGACGTGCGAGCTGGCTGCCAAGACCGCGATCGAGGAGCACCGGACCGTCCGGATCGCTCACGGCATCGCCTTCAGCTACATCAACGGCAACCTCTTCATCAAGCTGCCAAGCGGCCGGAAGCTCTGCTACTGGGACACCCGGCTGAAGCTGGACCCGAGGGACGGCCGCGACCACATCGTCTACATGGGCGTGAACCAGGAGACGAAGCAGTGGGGAGAGACTGAGACATACGGCGGGAAGCTGGTCGAGAACATCGTCCAGGCGACCGCGAGGGACTGCCTGGCCGTGGCCATGACACGGGTCAGCGAGCTGGGCTACAAGATCGTGATGCACGTCCACGACGAGATGATCGTCGACGTGCCGAACGAAGACACCAAGGCCCCGGCCGTGATCAATGACATCATGGGCCAGCCCATAGACTGGGCGCCGGGCCTGCCACTAAAGGGCGACACCTACGAGACGCCCTTCTACAAGAAAGACTAAGGAGGAAAACATGAACGAGGACTTCATCAAAGGAACAGAACACGCGCTGGAGCTTATTGCCAACTATAGCGACTACCTAAGGGACAACGCGGGAGATGGTCTGCTTGACAGGCTCATTCTGGAAATACAAACAGAAGTACTTGAATGTGCTATCGCCAATGCCACCACAACAATCAAAAATGAACTGTAAAAACAAGGAGGACACACATGGAAATCTTCGAGACTATGCACAGCATTGACGTCTACCGGAAGACGCTCACCAAGACCACCGAGATCCAGACCGGCGACCAGATCCGCGTCGGCCACTATACGGCTACATGCCAGACGGTCACGCCGAAGGGCGCCCTCTTCCTGCTGGATCAGTACCTCGACGAGGCCTACCCGATGAACAGGAAGAACACCAACAAGGGCGGCTATGAAGAGAGCGATCTCAGGGAGACGCTCAGGAGCAAGGAGATCCTCGACCTCTTCGACGACTGGGGCGACAGGATGGTCCCGTTCGACAACGGCGACCTGCTCCGGATCCCCTTCTTCGGTGAGATCTTCGGCCAGGAGGACGCGGAGTACTTCGAGCCGGACGGCTGCGAGCAGTGGGAGCTCATGAAGGACCGGAAGAACCGGATCGCCTTCCGGCAGAACTGCTGGGAGTGGGGCTGGCTCCAGAACAAGCGGAAGGGCTCTGCGGCGGCCTTCGCCCGTGTCGACAACGTTGGCTCTGCGTACTACTCCCACGCCTCGTACTCCGGCGGCGTCCGCCCGGCTTTCCTTATCAACTGATCATAAATCCCGGGGGCCTTGCGCCCCCGGAGGATCTACCCATAAACAAGCAAGGAGGAACCAATGGAGAATATTATCTCTTTTACATTCAACGAAGGCAGGGGCCACATGACCATCGTGCTGGACAAGTTCTTCCCGACCGACGCAACCCGACTCCGGAAGCTGCTCAAACTGGTCGACGAAGACTATGAACACCGGGACGAGCTGCGGGCCATCATCGTCCAGCACTGCGGTCAACGCGCCTCTGCCCTCCTGGACGGCCGGAGAGACCTGGCCAACAAGGCCGTGGAACAACACACCAGGGCGACAGAGATGCAGCCGGAGATCGACAAGCTCACCGGCCAGATCGAGCGCCTGGCTGAGTACTGCAAGACCAAAGAGGGCCGGGCCTACCGGGAACAGCTCAAAGAACTGAAGGCCAAGCTGAAGGACCTGAAGCAAAGGCAGCGCGACGCGCTCGCCTCCTACCGTGACTACCAGCGGGAGTTCGTCAGCGCTGAGAACCGGGCCAACAGGCTGAAGAAGAACGCGGAGGTCGCGGATTATGACAAATAAAGCAAACACGGCCGAGGTCCTACGCCTCGCCGACCACCATCTACAGATACAGAACAACGGCGAGCTCCTGATCTCTACCGGCAAGAGCCGCTTCGAGACAGCCTGGAAGAACAAGACCATCTACTGGTCCGCCCTGCTGCTGAAGCTCTCGAAGTCCGTGGAGACTCCGGAGACCCACGCCGAGTACATGAAAATGTCAAAGGAGCAGCAGGACCGGATCAAGGACATCGGCGGCTTCGTCGGCGGGCACCTGAAAGAAGGACGCCGGAAGACCGGCTACGTCCTCGCCCGTCAGATCCTCACCCTGGACCTGGACTTCCCTCCTGCCGACTTCTGGGACAACCTCATGAACAACCTGGAGATCACCGGAGCCATGGCGGTCTACTCGACGCACAAGCACTCGAAGGCCACGCCGCGCTACCGTCTGATCATGCCGCTCGACCGCGAGGTCTCTCCGGACGAGTACGAGGCCATCGCCAGGAAGATCGCCGAGAAGATCGGCATCGACTACTTCGACGACTCGACCTTCCAGCCGACGCGCCTCATGTACTGGCCAAGCAACAGCACCGGCGTCGAGCCGTTCTTCAAGTACTACGACGCGCCCTTCCTGAAGGCCGACAGCGTCCTGGCCGAGTACCCGGACTGGACGGACACGAGCTTCTGGCCGTACTCCTCCAGGATGACCGACATCCGGAAGCGCCAGGCCGACAAGCAGGGCGACCCTCTGGCCAAGAAGGGCATCGTCGGCGCCTTCTGCCGGACCTACACGATCCCGGAAGCGATCGCGAAGTTCCTGCCGGACGTCTACACCCAGACGGCCAAGGCTGACCGCTACACCTACGCGGCGGGCTCTACTGCTGCCGGTCTCGTGGTCTACGACGGCGAGACCTTCGCCTACTCGAACCACTCGACGGATCCGGCAGGCGGCCAGCTCTGCAACGCCTTCGACCTGGTCCGGATCCACAAGTTCAGCCACCTGGATGAAGGCAGCGAGGACAAGAGCGGCCGGGACACCCAGAGCTACAAGGCAATGGCAGCGTTCGCCTCCGAAGATCCGGAGACGATCCACACGGTCGACAGAGACCGGCAGGACACGGCCGTCCTGGACTTCGAGAACGAGGAGATCCCGGAAGACTCAGACGAGGCCTGGAAGCTCAAACTGCTCAGGAACGAGAACGGCGACATCCGGACAGTGATCACCAACGCGGCGCTGATCCTGGAGAACGATCCAGCGCTCCAGGGGATCCGCTTCAACGAGCTCTCCGGCGCGATCGAAGTCAAGGGCAAGCTGCCGTGGAACCGGCCGAACAAATACTGGAGAGACGCCGACGACGCTCAGCTCTACATCTGGGTGGCTGACAAGTACAAGGTCCAGTTCCCGGAGAACAAGTTCACCCGGGCGCTGACTCAGATCACCGACAAGCGCCGCTTCAATCCGCTGCGGGACTACATCCGGGAGCTGCCGGAGTGGGACGGCGTGCCGAGAGTGGACACCCTGCTGGTGGACTACCTGGGTGCGGAGGACACGCCCTACGTCCGGGCCGTGACCAGGAAGACCCTGATCGGCGCGGTCCAGCGTGTATGGGAACCCGGCTGCAAGTTCGACACCGTGCTGGTCCTCGACGGGAAGCCGGGCATCGGCAAGAGCACCCTGCTCCGGAAGCTGGGCGGCAAGTGGTTCAGCGACAGCCTGAGCCTGGCCGACACCAGGGACAAGACGGCAGCCGAGAAGCTCCAGGGCGTCTGGATCATGGAGATCGGCGAGATGCAGGGAACCAGGAAGGCCGACATCGACGTGATGAAGGGCTTCCTCTCCCGGCAGGTGGACGAGTACCGGGCAGCCTACGGCCGGGTGGTCGAGAGGCACCCGAGGACCGCGATCATCTGCGGAACGACCAACAGCACCACGGGCTTCCTGAGGGACGCCACCGGCAACCGACGCTTCTGGCCCGTCTCGGTCGACGGCGGAGGCCGCCTCTCTGTCTGGGAGATGACGGAGGCCACCAGGGCACAGATCTGGGCCGAGGCGGCCATGTACGCCACCGAAGGCGAGGACAGCTTCCTGGATGCAGAGATGGAGAAGGAAGCGGCCAAGGCCCAGCAGGCGGCGCTCATGTATGACGAACGCGAGGGCCAGGTGATCGACTACCTTGACACCCTGCTGCCGGAGGACTGGTACAGCTGGGAGCTGGATAAACGGCGCGACTACTTCGCCCAGCGCGACGTCCTGGATCCGAAGCAGCAGGAAGGCACCATGCAGCGGACGAAGGTCAGCGTGATGGAGATCTTCTGCGAGTGTTTCCAGCGGCCGAAGCAATACTGGACGCGGAAGGACGGCGACGAGATCGTGGCCATCATGGCCAGGCTGCCGGAATGGGAAAGACCGGCAAACGCGACCATGAAAAGCAAGGTATATGGCAAGCAGAGAGTGTTCGTCCGCCGTAAGGGGAACGAGTAACGAGGTAAATGATCCGGCTTGTGCCTCGTTACCCTCTGCTGGAGCTGCAAAAGGTAACGAGCGCGAGCTTGTTCCCCCGCTTGTTCCCCTACTCGTTACCCTCAAAAAGTCAGCAACCGCAAGGGCTAACGGCTAAAGGGTAACGAGGTAACGAGCGTTTTTATATAGATTGATAAAAATACACCGTACACATACGAAAACGGGCACCCGCGAGGGCGTATACGCGCATATAGGAAAATCGCGTTCCCCTCGTTACCCCGTTACCCATAGGAGGCACACATGAGAGAACGAGACATAGAAGCCAAACTTCGCCAGGCAATCGAAAAAGACGGCGGCCTATTTTTCAAATTTGTGAGCCCCGGCAATGATGGCGTGCCCGATCGGATCGCTATTCTGCCGGATGGCCAGATATGGTTCATAGAACTGAAGACCGAGTCCGGACGGCTCACGCCTATCCAGGTATGGCAGATCGACCGGCTGAGGCAGCTGGGCGTCAATGTGGCAGTGATCAGAGGCAAGGAGGGCGGGATCGACTGGCTGACTGAGCGCCGCATGGAACTGGCGAGGGAGGGCTATGAGGTATGAAGTATCAGCCGCATGACTATCAGACCAGGGCGACCCAGCTGGTGATCGACAAGCCGAAGATCGGCCTCTTCCTGGACATGGGTCTGGGCAAGACCGTCATCACGATGACCGCGATCCAGGAGCTCATGTATGACCGCTTCGAGATCTCCCGCGTCCTGGTCATCGCCCCGAAACGAGTGGCCGAGGACACCTGGACGAGGGAGCACGCCAAGTGGGACCACCTGAAGGACCTGAGGATCTCGAAGGTCCTGGGGAACGAGCAGCAGCGGATCCGGGCGCTGAGGGCCGAGGCCGACATCTATGTGATCGGCCGGGACAACGTGATCTGGCTGATCAACTACTACCAGGGACTAAGGAAGGGCTGGCCGTTCGACATGATCGTGATCGACGAGCTGAGCTCCTTCAAGAACCCCCAGGCCAAGCGCTTCCGGGCATTGAAGAAGGCCATGCCGTCAGTGAGCAGAGTCGTCGGCCTCACCGGCACGCCGAGCCCCAACGGGCTGATGGATCTCTGGGCCGAGGTCTACCTGCTGGACCAGGGCGAGCGCCTGGGCCTGACGCTGGGATCCTACCGGGAGAGATACTTCCGGCCCGGAGCACGGAACGGCTACGTCGTCTATAAGTGGGAGCCCTTCCGGAACGCCCAGAAGGAGATCGAGGACAAGATCAGCGACATCTGCATCAGCATGAGCGCGGCCGACTACCTGAAGCTGCCCAAGAGGATCGACAACGTGATCCCGGTGCAGCTCTCTCCGGACGAGATGGAGGCCTACAAGCGCATGGAGCGCGACCAGCTCCTCCAGATCGAGGACGACGACATCGCGGCCCTGAACGCGGCGGCCGTCATGACCAAGCTCCTCCAGATAGCGAACGGCAGCGTCTACACGAATGAAGGCAAGGTCGTGAAGATCCACGAGGCGAAGCTGGAGGCTCTGGCCGAGATCGTCGACACGACGGACAGCCCGGTGCTGGTCTTCTACAGCTACAAGCACGACCTCGCGGCCATCCAGGGCAAGATCAAGGGCGCGAGGATCCTGGAGAACGAGAAGGACATCTCCGACTGGAACGCTGGGAAGGTCCAGGTGCTACTGGCCCACCCTGCCAGCGTCGGCTATGGCCTCAACCTTCAGGAGGGCGGCCATGTGATCGTCTGGTACGGCCTCACCTGGAGCCTGGAGCTCTACCAGCAGGCCAACGCCAGGCTATACCGGCAGGGCCAGGAGAAGCCGGTGATCATCCACCACCTGATCGCTGAGGGCACAGCCGACGAGGAGGTCATGGCAGCACTACAGAACAAGGACACGAGCCAGGCGGCCCTGCTGGCAGCACTCAAAGAGAGGAGGGCCAAGTGAACGCGGAAGGCTATCCGGACCCTACGGCCGACAAGGCCATCAAGAGGGCCGACAAAGCGCCGGAGCAGGTCAGCGAGCTGATCAGAACGATCAAGGCCGTGGCAGCTCTGGCCGGTTACGACATAACGAACAGGATCCACCTGAAGGATCAGAAAACGGGGAGGAAATACACATGATAGGTTATTTAAGCGGCCCGGTCACGGGCAACCCTGACTACAAGAAGCAGTTCGCGTGGTCAGCGAAGCAGCTCACGCGCATGGGCTATGATGTCATCAATCCGGCAGCACTCTCCCAGGTCGTTCCGATCGAGGAGCTGAGCTATGACACGATCATGGAGATCGACATGCTCCTGCTCTCGAAGGCTGACTACCTGATCCAGCTCCCGGGCTGGGAAAACAGCAGAGGCGCCAACAGGGAGCTGGGCTACGCCCTGGCCACGGGCAAGATCGTGGTCTCGCTGGAGCATCTGCTGAAGGAAGGGAGGGAGCAAGCCTATGGACCTACAAAGCACTTTTGACTATCTGATGCAGATCCGCAAGAAGGAGTACGCCATCAAGAGGAAGCAGCTGAGGTGCGAGGAGCTGAGGAGCTGCCTCGGCGCCAGGGCGATCCAGTACGACCGCGACCGGGTGCAGACGTCTCCGGTCGACAAGGTCAGCGAGATCATCTGCAAAGTGGCCGATCTGGAGGACCAGATCGAGCAGCTCCAGGAGGAGAAGGCCCTGCTGATCATTGAGATCGGCGACGCCATCGAGCAGCTGGAGGATGACAATGAGAAGACCGTCCTGGCTGAGTTCTACATCGGCCGGGTGCCGATGGCCCAGGTGGCTGAGATCATCAACTACAGCGTCCGGAGGACGTACTACTTCCGGAAGCAAGGCGTCCTACATCTGGGGGAGGCGCTGGGCGGGAATTAAAAGTCGGCAAACATTGCAAAAACGAACGTGATATTATGGTAACGTGAAACGAGTGAGAGCAGGCGAAGAGTCGCCTGCTCTTTTCCGTTATCCCAAAACACCGAATACAGCGAGGAGGTGAGGTCGTGCCAAGGGCGAAGAACGCGAAGGCGGACGAGGCCCTGGCTTTATATAGACAGGGCCTCAAACTCGTGGAAATAGCCAGGCAGCTCGAAGTCCCAGAGGGAACGGTCCGCCGATGGAAATGCACCCACGACTGGGACGGTAAGAAAAGCGAACGCTCGGAAAAGAAAACGAGCGCTCGGAAACGAGGCGGACAGCCTGGCAACCGCAACCGAGCGGCGCCAAAA
Organism: Candidatus Cryptobacteroides sp.; assembly: GCA_045117755.1. Classification (GTDB taxonomy): domain Bacteria; phylum Bacteroidota; class Bacteroidia; order Bacteroidales; family UBA932; genus Cryptobacteroides. Next base: position 17,541 of record JBGUOB010000098.1, on the reverse strand, counting down.
GGAAACAGGAGGGCCGAGAAGTTCGGCTTCTACAACAAATACCTGCCGGAGGAGACGCTGGAGATCTTCGGAGAGATCGCGGAGGCCGATCCGCTGGATCTTCTCTGGGACCAGATCCGCTTCTCCTACACGGCCATCGTGAGGGCCCAGAAGATCGCCTACGTCAAGGACCAGCAGGACAAGACGATCGAACGGATCGAGGAGAAGGACGGGAACGTCATCGGCGAGCGCTGGGAAGTGCAGCAGGCCTGGGACAAGCAGGCCAACTTCATGAAGGCCCAGAGCCGCGCCATGGACACCCTCCGGGGCCTGATCAAACAATACACCGAGATGCTACACGAACGCGGCGAGACCGCCACCGAGGAACAGAAGCTCCGGCTCGAACTTCTGCGCTCCAAGCTCGGCAGCGGCACCGGAGAGATCCGGAGGGTGACAATTATCAATGACACAAAGCAACGAGATCCGGATCAGTGACCTGATCATTCCTAAGTTCTGGGACGTGTTCAACGACGAGGAACACACCCACAAGATCCTCACCTCTGGCCGAGCCGGGACGAAGTCCTCAGAGGCAGCGATCGAGACGGTCTTCAAGATCGTGCAGGACGTCGACGGGAGCGCCGTCGTCATCCGGAAGAGGCACAACAAGCTCCGGAAGACCGTATACAAAGAGATCAAGAGAGCGATCAAGAGGCTGGGCCTCGACGAGCGCCTCTTCAAGATCACCGTGAGCCCGATGGAGGTCACGTTCCTGGAGAATGGGAACACGATCTACTTCACCGGCTCCGACAATATCGACGACACCAAGGGCATCATCGACGAGAGCAAGCCGATCAAGCTGGTCATGATCGACGAGGTGAACGAGTTCTTCGAGCAGGGCGAAGGCGAGGACGAGCTCCAGAACATCGAGGCGACCTTCATCCGAGGCAACGACGAAGGCTTCCAGATGCTCTACCTCTATAACCCGCCCAAGAACCCGAACGCTCCGGTCGTCCAGTGGACCCGCAAGATGGAGCAGCGCCCCGACTGCATCCACGTCCATGTGGACTACAGAGACGTGCCGGAGGCCTGGATCGGCCGGAAGCTCCTGGAGTCGGCCGAGATCCTCAGGCAGATCGACGAGCGCCAGTGGCGCTGGCTCTGGCTGGGCCTCTCGATCGGCGTGGACGAGCTGATCTACTACATGTTCGGCGGCAAGAACGTCGCCAGGACGAAGGAGGAGGCCTTCCCGCTGATCGGCGTGGGCGTCGACTATGGCCAGCAGAACGCCACCACCTACCAGGCGGCCGGTCTCAACATGACCAAGCACCGGCTGGAGGGCCTGGCGGAGTACTATCACAGCGGCAGAGAGTCCGGGACACAGAAGAGCCCCAGCAAGTACGCGGAGGACTTCGTGGCCTTCCTGGACGATCTCCACGAGGAGTACAGCTGCAACAGCTTCTACGTCTTCATCGACCCGTCTGCTGCGGGCCTGGCGGAGGAGATCAAGCGAGCGGTCCGGGGCTGCGGCTACAGCGTCCGGCTCCGGGACGCACAGAACGATGTCGCCCTGGGGATCTCCAGGGTGCAGAAGCTCCTCACCTTCGGGATGCTCACGATCTCCCCGAAGCAGGAGAACGCCCGGCGCGAGTTCGGGCTCTATGAATACGACAAGAAGAGCATCGAGCGAGGCCAGGAGAAGCCGGTCAAGGAGAACGACCACTGCATGGACGCGATCCGCTACCTGGTGATGGGCCTCTGGTCGAAGCTGAAGCACTATCTCCCGGTGCAGGACAAAGAGGAGGAAAACAACGAAGAAGCGGAGGGCTTAATCTGAAATGAATATCTTTGAATACTTCAAAAAGAAGGGCATCGACACCCTCGACAGCTCCTTCTACAGCAAGATCGACATGTGGGACAGCTGGTACAGGTCGAACGTGAAGAAGTTCCACCAGTACCGGATCTACCACGGCGCGAGCCACTACGAGCGCTGCCATCGGAAGAGCCTGGGCATGGCCAAGAAGATCTGCGAGGACATCAGCGACCTGCTCCTGAACGAGAAGGTCAAGATCACGATCAAGGATCCGGCGACGGACGCCTTCGTGAAGAAGGTCCTGGAGGACGCCAACTTCGTCGTGCAGGGCAACGAGTACCAGGAGCGCAAGGCGGCCTGCGGGACCGTGGCCTATGTCCCCTACCTCACCAACATGGTCCTGGATGAAGAGGGCCGCGTGGTCTCTGCTGAGGTGAAGCTGGACTACGTCGTGGCGAAGAACATCTTCCCGACAGCCTGGGAGAACTCCAGGGTCACGGAGGTGATCTTCGTCTTCGAGAAGACCTACAAGCGCAAGAAGTACGCCCAGTTCCAGCACCACAAGCTGGAGCCATGGGTGGGTGAAAACGGCGAGGACCTGGGCTTCCAGTACGTCATCGAGAACACGGTCGTCCTCTGCTCTTCCGGATCCGGCAAGGAGCTGACACCGGAGGAGTGGAACGAGATCCCGCACTTCGAGGGACTGGCTGCCAGAGTCGAGACCGGCAGCGACCGGCCTCAGTTCGTGATCGACAAGTTGAACATCGCCAACAATGTCGACGAGGACGACAGCAACCCGATGGGGATCAGCCTCTTCGCCAACAGCATCGACGTCCTGGCCAAGATCGACATCGAGTACGACAGCTACGCGAACGAGTTCACCATGGGCAGGAAGAGGATCTTCGTCGCTCCGGAAATGCTGACCGACGCCAACGGCGACCAGGTCTTCGATCCGGACGACTCCGTCTTCTATCAGCTGCCGGAGGACTACTTCAAGGACACCAAGGAAGCCATGCACGAGGTCAACATGAGCCTCAGGGTGCAGGAGCATGAGGACGCCATCAACAACGACCTCAACCTCCTCTCCTTCAAGTGCGGCTTCGGCACCCAGTACTATCGGTTCGAGAAGGGCACGGTCGTAACGGCCACCCAGGTGATCAGCGAGAACAGCGACATGTACCGGACGATCTGCAAGCACGAGATCATCCTGGAGGACGTGCTGAAGGACCTGATCCGCTGCATCATCCGCCTGGGCCAGACGGCCAACGTGCCGGACCTGGTGCTGGAGACCGACATCACCATCGACTTCGACGACTCCATCATCGAAGACAAGCAGACAGAAAGACAGGAAGACCGCCAGGACGTGGCCATGGGCGTCATGAGCCCGGAGGAATACCGCGCCAAGTGGTACGGGGAGACCGTGGAGATCGCGGCTTCCAAGATCCCGGACCAGTCTGGCGGGATCCTGATGTAATCAATGGACGAGAGCTACAGCAGCCTGCTGGCTGAGGGCATCGAGAAGAAATACCGGCAGCTGGAGATGGAGATCATGGAGGACATCGTCCGAAGGATCCAGAAGGCCGGGACGATCACCGACTCGGCCGACTGGCAGATCAACCGCCTCCGGATCCTGGGCACAACCAACCAGGAGATCGAGGCCATGATCCGGAGAGCTGTCCAGGGGAACGAGGAAGAGGTCCGGCGCCTCTACATGGAGGTCATCGAGCGGGAATACACCCGCGACAAGGAGCTCTACGAGAAGACCGGCAAGGACTTCATCCCCTACGAGCAGAACCCGGAGCTCCAGCAGATCACGGACGCCCTGGTGGATCAGTCCACCACGGAGCTCTACAACATCACCAAGAGCACTGGCTTCATGATCGACATGGGCGGCAGCTCCGGCAGGGTCTTCACGCCCCTGGCTGACGTCTACAACGGCTACCTGGACGACGCCATCACCGGCATGGCCAACGGAGCCTACGACTACAACACGCTGATCCGGCGCATGGTCTCCCAGATGACCAGCTCCGGGCTGAGGACGGACCACGTCTTCAAGAACGAGAACGGCGGCGACTGGGGCATCGACTACGCGAGCGGCTGGCACAACCGGATCGACGTGGCTGCACGCCGCGCTCTGCTCACCGGCTTCGGCCAGCTGGCCAGCCAGGTCACGAGCATGAACGCCCAGCGCCTCGGCACCAACCTCTTCGAGGTCTCCTGGCACCCGGGCGCCCGTCTCTCCCATACAGTCTGGCAGGGCAAGGTCTACACCAAGGAAGAGCTGACGAGCAAGTGCGGCCTGGGCACCGGTCCGGGCCTCTGCGGCTGGAACTGCCGCCACAACTACTACCCGTTCATCCCTGGCGTGAGCCAGCGGAACTGGTCGGACGAGTGGCTGGATCAGATGAACGCCAAGGAGAACGCGCCGAAAAAGTTCCGGGGCAAGGAGTACACGACCTACGAGGCCACCCAGAAGCAGCGGCAGATGGAGACGGCCATGAGGGCCCGGCGTGAGCAGGTGCAGCTCCTCAGGAAGGGCGACGCGGATCCGGACGACATCCTGACAGCCCGGTGCAAATACCAGGCCCAGCTTGACGAGTACAAGCGCTTCAGCGCTGCCATGGGCCTCGAAGAACAGACGGAGCGGATCTACACGGGCCGGACCCGTGGCCGGATCTCTCCTTCTCCCCAGGCATACGCCAAGTGGCAGATGGAGCAGGCCGAGAAGGCTGCCAACCGTGCCAGGGAGAAGGCCGAGCGGCAGCGCCGGGCGGATATGGATGCCGCCCAGAAGGGAGGCACAACATGATCAAGGTCCACCTGGATCTTCACAACATAACGGTCGAGGGCCACGCGCCCAGGCCGGAGGGCACGGAGCCCGGCCAGAACATCGTCTGCGCTGCGGTCTCTGCCCTCACCCTCACCCTGATCGAGGGCCTGGAGGCCATCGCGGGCATGAGGATCGAGACGGTCGAGGAGCCCGGCAACGTCCGGATCCGCTGGATGACGACCAACGACACCGGCAAGGCTCTGATCGACACCTGGTACATCGGGATCACCCGGATCCAGGACAGCTACCCGAACACTATCACGATATTATGAGCGCCCCCTCGTCCCGGGCGCTTTTAATATGGCCGGACGGCTCTGCCTCAATGAGCTGGACGTGTTCACGCACACTACAAAAACGGAGGAATAGAAACATGATCAACAAACACTTCAACCTTCAGCTCTTCGACGACGGCGGTCAGGGCGGCTCTGGCGGTGCCCAGGGTGGAACAGCCGGGACTGGTAACGGCGGCCAGGCAGGAAGCGCCGGGAACAACGGCAACGGCGGCGGGTCCTTCAGCTTCGAGCAGGCCGAAGAGATCGCGAACGCCAGGGCACAGAGAGCTGAGAAGGCTGCACTCGCGTCCTACTTCAAACAGCAGGGCATGAGCGAGGAGGAAGTGTCCCAGGCCATCGCGGCCTATAAAGCCCAGCAAGCGGCCAGCAAGCCGGACGCCAGCAAGATCACCAAAGAGCGCGACGACGCGCTCGCCGAACTGGCAGCACTGAAGAATAGCAACGCGCTCCGCTCCAAGGGAGTGCGCGAGGAGGATCTGGACTATGTCATGTTCAAGATCGGCGCCCTCATGAAGGAGGACGACAAGCTCGACTTCGACAAGGCTGCCACCAAGTACCTGAAAGACAACCCGCGCTTCACGGCGTCCGGGGGCGGCTCGTACAGAGTAAAGACCGGGACGGACAGCTCCGGCCAGGGCGGAAGCTCCGGCCAGCAGGGCAACGACTCGATCAACAATGCCATCCGGAAGGCCATCAGGCGCACATACTGATCAACATTATGGAGGTATAACACAATGAGAAAGTACTTTAATCTTCAGCTTTTCGACGCCGACGCCCAGATCATCGACAGAACTGGCGCCGAGGCCCTCATTCCTGAGGAGAACGCCCGCGAGATCATCCAGGGCGCCGTGGCTCAGTCCGCTGCCCTCTCTATGGGCCGCCGCCTGGCCAACATGACCAGCAAGCAGACCAAGCTCCCCGTGCTTGATGCTCTTCCGATCGCGTACTTCGTGGACGGAGACACCGAGCAGAAGAAGACCACCAAGCAGCAGTGGGACAAGAAGATCCTCTACGCTGAGGAGGTCGCTGTCATCGTTCCGATCCCTGAGGCAGTTCTTGACGACGCCGACTACGACATCTGGGGCGAGGTCCGTCCTCGTATCCAGGAAGCCTTCGGCAAGGTCATCGACCAGGCCATCTTCTTCGGAACCGGCAAGCCCACCAACTGGAGAGCGGGCCTCGTGCCTTCCGCTACTGCTGCGGGCGCGACCGTCGCACTCGGCACGAATGACCTCTACGACGTCATCATGGGCGAGGGCGGCGTGATCGCTAAGGTCGAGGAGTCCGGCTTCTTCGTGTCCGGCCACCTGGCTGACATCAGCATGAGAGCTAAGCTCCGCGGCCTGAAGGATAAGCAGGATCGTCCTCTGTTCCTGGCTTCCATGCAGCAGGCGGGCAACTACACTCTGGACGGCTCTGCCATGACCTTCCCGCGCAACGGATCCTGGGATCCTACGGCAGCGCTGATGGTCTCCGGCGACTTCAGCCAGCTGGTCTACTCCATCCGCCAGGACATCACCTTCAAGCTCTTCACCGAGGGCGTGGTCCAGAACACGGACGGCACCATCGCGTACAACCTCATGCAGAACGACATGGTCGCTCTCCGTGCGGTCATGAGACTGGGCTGGGAGATCCCGAACCCGATCAACGCGCTGAAGACCAACAAGAACCAGCGCTTCCCGTTCGCCGTCCTCACTGCCTAAGTGAAAGGAGGGCGAGCTGATGGGCTACGTTAGCTATGAGTTTTACAGTCAGACCTTCGGGACAATGATCCCGGAGGCTGACTTCTCCAAGGCCGAGACCAAAGCTGAGGCGGCCATCAGCTACCTCACCTATGTGAACGGCGACATCTTCGCGGTCGAGAACGACAACGTCAAGCTGGCAGTGTGCGCGGCTGCGGAGGTGATCTACAACAACGAAAAACAGACCAGTGCTGCCGGTGGCTCTGCTGCCGGTAAGAAGAGCGAGAGCAACGACGGCTACTCTGTCACCTATGTGACCGAAGCACAGGACGGCCAGACCGCTGAGGAGGCCCTTCGGAAGAAGATCTACGAGGCGATCAGGCTCTACCTGCTGCCGACCGGATGGCTCAGCCGGAAGGTCAAGATGGGAGGGTGCTGCGATGTATGTGCAAACAGCGATAACTCTCTTTAACAAGCGCCTGAGCGCTGACAGGCGGGAGGTCTACTTCCCGACCTGCATCACCGGCGCCTCGTTCTTCGAGTCGAAGAGCTCCAGCCACTCCACGGATGGAGCTCACTCCGAGAGTCTCACCTACAAGCTCCGGATCCCGATCGACGCCAAGGTCCAGGACGACAAGACCTACCTCAGCGAGATGGCCTTCAAGGCTCTGACCGCTGAGGAGGCCGCTGATCACTGGACGATCCAGAAGGGCGACATCGTCCTGGCATGTGCGACAGAGCTCACCGAGCCGGTCGCCGAGCCCGCTCTCAAAGAGCTGGCCAAGGCCAACCTGGCGGACGTCATCACGGTGAAGGAATACGCGGATAACACGATCCGAGGCTCGAAGGCCGTCCAGCACTGGCGGATCGGAGGCGAATGATGGCATTTAAGCCTATACAGAACCTACAAGACGCAACGGCGACCGGGAAGAACGGGTCGGTCAAGATCACCTGGAACGCCGGAGCGCTGCCGAGGATCAACGGCGTGCTCAGTAAGAAGCAGGAAATCATCGACAGCGAAGTGCTGCGGCTCTGCTCTCCCCTGGTCCCCTTCCGGACCGGAGCGCTGGAGAGATCCGGCACGCTGGGCACAGTCATCGGCTCCGGCGAGGTGAAGTACATCGCCCCGTATGCACGGCGCCAATACTACGGAACCGCACAGACCCGGAGCTATGACCCGAGGCGCGGCGGCATGTGGTTCGAGCGCATGAAGACAGCCAACAAGGACCAGATCCTGCGGCTGATCAACTCATAAGGAGGAGCGTGATGGTCAATTCAATCATCGAGGGCGTGGCTCAGTTCTTTGAGGCCTGCCCTATTCTGGCGGACGGAGCCTTCAGGGTGGACGCCCTGGGCGATAAGCCTCAGGAGTACACGATCGAGACCGGGATCTTCAACCCGGTGATCGAGACGTACATCGACGGCAGCTCAGACCGGCGCTACCAGTTCAACTTCGGAAGCCGTGAGTACTACGGGATGGACCGGATCCAGAACATCGCGAACAGCTCCTTCTATGAGGACTTCGCGGCATGGGTCGAGGCCCAGGATGCAGCTGGCAACTTCCCGGAGCTCCCGAAAGGGATGCACGCGGAACAGCTGACCGTGCTGTCTTCCGGCTATCTGTTCGACGAGTCGATGCAGAACGCCAGATACCAGATACAGTTAGAACTTATTTATCACAAGGAGGCATAAGCACATGAGAAAGTTCAATCTTCAGCTTTTTGATGACAGCCGTGCCGCCCTGCTCAGGAACGCCATCGCCGACTATGTGCTGATCGGCACTGACTACGAGCTCATGGGCACCGGCTTCACTTCCCTGGACGAGAGCCCCAACGCTCAGACGGACAGCGAGACCTACATCAACGAGGTCACGGCTTCCTCTGACATCACTGGCTACGAGACCGAGTTCCCGTATGAGTCCAGGCTGATCCCTTCCCAGAAGGCAATCTACGCGCTCTACAAGATGGGGCGCGATCACGCGACCGGAGACGCTGCACAGCTGACCTACGTCCGCGTGGATCTGTTCAACCCGATCGGCACGCCTTCGGCTCAGACTGCCGAGTACACTGCCCGCCAGTTCACCGTGGCCAACGAAGTCAGCGACATCGAGGGCGAGGGTGGCCAGAAGATCCAGGTCTCCGGCACGCTCCACGCGGTCGGTGATCCGGTCCAGGGCAAGTTCGACACCGTGACCAAGGAGTTCACGGCTGGAACCTTCAGCGGCAAGTACGACGCCTAAGAAGGACCACAACAGCAAACAGCTGGCACCACGCGACTGACCTCACGGGCAGGAAGTGGCCAGACGGAGCCCGGTCAACAGTGCGGCCGGGCTCTGATTTTTAATTAAGCACTGACCAGAGGAGGAAAAACATGGACATCATCATCAACGGCGTAACGCTTCAGGGCGATTTTATGGACGCGGACTTCGTGGGTCCGTATGAAGAGGCGACCAAGAAGATGCAGGCGACAGCTATGGCCAGCCGCAACAAGCAGTACAGCAGCGCGGCGGAGGGCTACCTGGAGCAGTGCGCGACGGTCGACACCTACTTCGACGACATCTTCGGGCCCGGTACGGCCGCCAAGGTCTTCCAGGGATCGGAGCACAACATCATGGTCCACCTGAAGGCCGTGGAGGAGCTGACAGACTGGGCCCAGGGTGAGAAGAAGAAGCTCAACGACTTCACGAACAAGTACACCCAGCGCCAGAACGCACAGCTTCAGCGCGAACGCGCCCAGCAGGTCATCTCTGCAAAGAAGAATAAGCATTGAACCTGCTGATCGACGGCCTGCCTGAGGACGTCGAGATCGGCGGCCAGACGGTCAAGATCGAGACCGGCTTCCGGACCGGGATCCTCTTCGAGGAGATGATCCGGGACGTCACCCTCTCGGACACCGAGAAGATCCAGACGGCGCTGGGGCTTTACTTCCCCGGCGTGTATTTTGACGGGATCGAGGTGATCCAGGAGGCGCTGGACCGTCTTTTCTGGTTTTACCGCTGCGGCGAGGAACCGCAAGAGATGACCGGCTCCGAAGAAGACGCCGAAGAAGGCGGAGGAAACGACGACCCGCCCTTCTCGTATGAGTACGACGCGGACTATATCTATGCCGCGTTCCTTCAGGCCTACAAGATAGACCTGGCACGCCATTCTCTCCACTGGTGGCAGTTTCGAGCTCTGTTCCGGGCGCTGCCCGAGGACACCCAGATCATGAAGATCATCGGCTACCGGACCATGAAGATCCCGGCCAAATTGCCGAAGGAGCAAAAACAACATTATCAGCGCATGAAGCGCATATACAGGCTCCCTCAATCTGAGGACAGACAACAGCTCGAAAGTGACCTCTCTGCTCTGCTTATGAACGGAGGCAACCCCTCCGCCCTATTGAATGGAGGAAGAGAGTCATGGCATCAGACGGAACCCTAAAATTTGATACTTCGCTGGACACGAGCGGGCTGGAGAAAAACACCAGCTCGCTCGGCAGCGTCGCCAAGAACGCGCTGGGCGTGTTCGCTGGCAATCTTATGACGAAGGCCGTGGACGCCGTCGTCAACCTGGGCAAGGAGGCCCTGAACTCTGGCATGTCCTTCGAGACATCCATGGCGAAGGTCTCCACGCTCTTCACCGGAACGGACGAGGAGTTCGGGAAGCTCTCGGACACGATCCTGGATCTGTCCTCTGCGACCGGCCTGGCCGCTGACGGCCTGGCTGAGGCAGCCTACTCCGCGCTGTCCGCTTCCGTACCTGCTGAGGATCTCGGCTTCACACTGGAGAAGTCCGCGAAGCTGGCCGCTGCTGGCTTCACTGACGTGGACACGGCCCTCTCGGCTACTGCCAAGACGATGAACGCCTACGGCATGAGCGGCGAGGAGTCTCTGGACAAGGTCCAGAAGGTCCTGATCCAGACCCAGAACCTCGGCATCACCACCGTGGGCGAGCTGGGCGCGAGCCTGGCACAGGTCACGCCGACCGCTGCCGCCTTCGGTGTATCGTTTGAACAGGTCGGCGCCTCCCTGGCCACTATGACGGCACAGGGTACTCCTACAGCACAGGCCACCACCCAGCTGAACAGCTTGATCGCTGAGCTGGGCAAGAACGGCACGGTCGCCGCCAAGAACCTCGAAAAGGCTGCCGAGGGCAGCAAGTACGCGGGCATGTCCTTCAACGAGATGATGGACGCGGGCGCGACTCTGGACGAAGTGCTGGGGATGATGCAGGCATCGGCAGACGCCTCCGGCGTGTCTATGGTCGACATGTTCAGCTCGATCGAGGCAGGCAAGGCGGCCATGTCGATCTTCACCCAGGAGGGCGAGGTCTTCCACAGCAACCTGGAGCAGATGGGCACGGACGCCGACGTCGTCGGTGACGCCTATGCCAAGGTGAGCGACACGCTGGAGTTCAAGAGCCAGCAGATCAAGACCAGCCTGAGCAACATCGCCACCAGCCTCTACAGCATGGCAGCGGGACCGCTGGCCGATGCAGCCGACGCGGCTGCCGGAGCGCTGGCGGAGATCCAGAAGGGCTTCAGCGAGAACGGCCTGGCCGGAGTCGGCGACGCGATCCTCGGCATGATGGAGAGCGCGGCCGAAAAGCTGGAGAACTTCGACTGGGAGGGCGCGGCGGACAAGATCGTCGAGAAGATCACCAACTTCATCGACGGCAACGGCACCGGCCGCTTCCTGGAGACGGCTGGCCGGATCATCAGCGCCCTGGTGCAGGGCATCGGCAAGGCACTCCCGAAGCTCCTGCCTGCAATCGTGAAGCTCGTGGCCTACATGGTCACGTCACTGATCAAGCAGATCCCGAAGCTCCTCCAGGCCGGTGTGGACCTGGTGAAGGGCATCGTCAACGGCCTGATCTCCGCCCTGCCTAACATCGGGCAGGCGATCCTGGACATCGGCCGGGCTATCCTCGACGCCTTCAAGAGCTTCTTCGGTATAGCATCGCCTTCGACGGTCATGCAGGAGCAGGGCAACTTCCTGGTGGAGGGCGTGATCAATGCACTGATCGCTCTGCCGGGTAAGATGGCGGAGGTCTTCTCCGATGCACTCGCGAAGCTCCTGGAATGGGGCCAGAACATGCTCCAGTCAGCAGGCACCGCGATGACCAACATGCTGAGCAAGATCAGCACCATCGTCAGCCAGCTGCCGGGTAAGGTCTGGACCTTCCTGGTGAATACCGTCACCCGACTGGTCCAGTGGGGCCAGCAGATGCTCAGCAACGCCTCCACGGCGATGACCAACATGCTGAGCAAGATCAACAGCATAGTGCAGCAGCTTCCTGGGAAGGTCTGGACGCACCTGGTCAACACGATCAACAAGCTGATCGCCTGGGGCCAGCAGATGCTCTCGAACGCGAGCACCGCCATGACCAACATGCTCAGCAAGATCAACTCGATCGTGCAGCAGCTTCCCGGAAAAGTATGGACCCATCTCGTCAACACCGTGAACAAGCTGATCCAGTGGGGTCAGCAGATGCTCTCCAACGCATCCACGGCCATGAGCAACATGCTCTCGAAGGTGAACAGCATCGTCTCCGAACTTCCGGGGAAGATCTGGACGCACCTGGTCAACGCCGTGAACAAGGTCGTCAGCTGGGGCCAGCAGATGGTCTCGAACGCTTCGACCGCTGCCAGCAATATGCTCAGCAAGGTCTCCAGCACGCTCTCACAGCTGCCTGGGCAGATCTGGACACACCTCAGCAACGCGGCCTCGAAGGTCGTCTCCTGGGGCTCAGAACTGGCCAGCAAGGGCGCCGCTGCGGCGAAGCAGCTCTTCGACTCCGTCGTGAACGGACTGAAGGACCTGCCCAGCAGGATCACCAGCATCGGCAGCGACATCGTGAGCGGCCTCTGGAACGGCATCAGCTCCGGCTGGGACTGGCTGAAGAATAAGGTCAGCAACCTGGCCACAAGCCTCCTGGACAGCGCCAAGAGCGCCCTGGGCATCAGTTCACCGTCCAAGGAGTTCCGGGACGAGGTCGGCCACTGGCTCCCGCCCGGCATCGCTGAGGGCTTCGAGGACTCCATGCCTCAGGCCATTAAGGACATGAAGGCCCAGGCGGCCAAGATGGTCGGCCAGATGCAGACGGCGATCTCGGCCTCTGCCGGAACCCTCGCGCTCAATGCAGCAGGACCGGCGAACCTGAGAGCCATGTCCACGGTCGGCACGATCGTCAACAACGACAACCACTTCGAGCAGGAGAACACCTACAACGTGCCCGTGGCTACGCCGTCCGAGGTGAGCAAGGCACAGCGCGAGGCGCTGCGGAACATGGTCGGAGGTGTGAAATGACAAAAAATACATTAACCATCGAGCTGACCTGCAACGGCAAGACGCTGAGGATGGGACCCGGTGAGGACATCGACATCACGGCAGTGACCGGACTGGAGTCCTCCGAGCTTGACATCAGCACATCAGACAACGCCCTGGTCGACGGGGCGAGCGTCGACGGCAAGAAGATCAAGCCGAGGCCCATCCACATCGAGGCCAGCTTCAAGAGCAACAAGAACAACCCGGAGAACCGGGCCAACGTGATCAAGTTCTTCAACCCGAAGTACACGGGCAAGGCGCTGATCACCAACATGGGCGTGAGCCGGAACATCGAGTACGAGCTGGAGGGCTGGACCTTCGCTTCCGTCCGGAACATGGACAACAAGCTAAAGATCCTGGTCGACCTGCTCTGCCCGGATCCGTACATGCTCAACGTCGACAACTATGGCAAGAACATGGCCAACATCTCGGCGCTCTTCGCCTTCCCGTGGAGGATGCTGAGCACCCGGATGACCAGCGGCAAGCTGGACTACCCGGACAAGGCCAGAGGGATGCTGCTGGGCGGCATGACAATGGGCTACCGCACACTGTACAAGGAGGTCGTGCTGGCCAACGATGGAGACGTCCCGACAGGCGTCCAGATCCAGTTCGTGGCCACCAGGGGCCCAGTCACCAACCCGAAGATCACCAACACCGGCACCGGCCAGTATATGAGGGTCAACGTGGCCATGCAGCAGGGCGACATCCTGCTGATCGACACGAACGACCGGCACCAGGTCATCACTCTGAACGGCGTCAACTACTACCAGCACATCGACCGCAAGAGCGAGCCCTTCAAGCTCGCCGTGGGCGACAACTATCTGGAGTACGACGCGGACGAGAACTACACGAACCTGGACGTCAACCTCTTCTATACGCCGAAGTATCTGGGGGTGTAGGCCTATGATGAATTTGATCATACTCGACGAAAACTTCGACACGCTGGGGATCATCAGCGTGTTCAACACAATGATCTGGGACCGGAGGTATTACGCCCCCGGTCTCTTCGAGCTATACACTCCCGCCGAGTTCTTTGAGCTCATGAACACCGGGCGCTACTTCTACCGGAGCGACCGGACGGATCTCGGCGTGATCCGCGAGGTCAACTTCGCCCGGGACGCAAAGGGGGCGAGGACTGCATACTGCAAGGGCTATTTTGCCGAGGAGCTGCTCAACAACCGGGTGATCAACGGCCAGGTGAACATCACCGGAACGCCGGAGGCCATCGGCCGCCAGCTGGTCAACAAGTATGTGATCAGCCCGAGCGACGCGGACCGGAAGATCCCGGAGATCCGGCTGGGAACCCAGCACGGCATCGGGACGAGCGTCACGGTCACAGCTACCGGCGACCGCCTGGGCGACAAGCTCTACGAGATCGAGCAGACCCAGGAGCTCAGCCACCGGCTGATCTATGACTACCTGGCCAATACGCTCAGCTTCGAGCTCTGGCAGGGCAAAGACCGAAGGGACACCCAGGACGTTAACAGCTGGGCCATCTTCTCCGACAGCTTTTTCAACGTGAAGAACGCGGTCTATGACAGGGACGAGTCGGACTGCAAGAACTTCGCCTATGTCGCCGGAGAGGGAGAAGGCACAGCCAGGGTCATCGTGGAGGTGGACATCCGAAGCAGCGCCGACGAGGAACGCCGGGAGCTCTGGGTGGACGCCAGGGATCTGCAAAGCACCTACACGGACGACGGAGGCACCGAGCACACCTACACGGCTGCCCAGTACCGGGCGCTGCTCCGGCAGCGTGGTCTGGAGAAGCTGGCGGAGTACGAGAAGGTGGAGACGGTCAACAGCGACGTCGATCCGGACGCGAACCTGATCTACATGACCGACTTCGACCTGGGAGATCTCTGCACCTACAGATACACGGACGTCGGGATCGAGACGATCAAAAGGATCACCGAGATCCAGGAGGTCTACGAAGGCAGCAAGCAGACGCTCAGCGTGATCTTCGGGACCGGGGCGATGACGTCCATCAAGAAACTAATCAAGAGGGAGGCATCATAACATGGCTATGAGATACGGCTATTTTGACTCCGAGATCACTGGAGTCGACTCCGAAGGTATGCCGATCTTCGACCGAGCGGAAACGTCGGAGCTTTTCCGGCTTCTGTTCGCGAAGCTGCTCACCAACGGAGTGCTGGCCAGGCCAGCGGACTGCTTCCAGGTCCTCGCCGGTGATACCGGCCTGACCGTTAAGGTCCGCCCGGGCTTCGGCCTGATCAATGGCGCCTTCGCCTATGACGCGGCGGAGAGCACCTACGAGCTGGCGACAGCTCCCACCCAGTACAGCAGGATCGACCGCGTCGTCCTGCGCGTCAACTACAGAGACCGGCTCTGCGAGATCATCATCAAGACCGGCACGGCTGCGTCGTCTCCGGTCGCTCCGGAGCTGATCCGACCGACCAGCGGCGACTACTACGAGCTGAGCCTGGCCACGATCCGGATCAGCACCAACATGGCCACGGTCACTCAGAGCGCGATCACAGACACCAGACCGGACAGCTCCGTCTGCGGCTACATCACCCAGTTCATTGACAGCATTGACACGGAGGTCTTCTTCGCCCAGTTCAATGCCTTCTATGACGAGTTCGTGGACAAGTCGGACGCCAGCTACGAAGAGTTCCTGGACATGGCCCAGCAGGCCTACGACGGCTACACAACCACGATCAACAACTACATCACGGACCTGGAGGATCGAGGAGAGGCCAACCTCACCGAGATCACCGAGAACCTCAGAGAGTTCCAGCGCACGAGCCAGAACGCCTTCAACGCCTGGTTTGCTACAGTGCAGGACCTCCTGGACGAGGACGTGGCCGGTCATCTGATCAACATCACGACAGACCACGAGGAACGTCTCACCCTGGCGGAGTACATGGCCATCCACAACGACTACTTCGCACCGCTCAGGGATGACGACGGCAACATGATCCTGGACGACGATGACAATGTGATCATGGTCGACTGGAAATACGCATACGCATAAGGAAGGAGAAAAACTATGCAGATTGACATTGAAAACGGCAGACGCTTCAACGAGGAGCCCGCGATCAGCGCGGTCTCCAGCGGCGCGGACATCGTCCTCGTCAGACTGGCAGACGGCACCGGCGTCAAAGCCCTGCCCCTCTCAGCCCTGAGAGACTTCGCGGCCGGTGACATCACAGCCCTGGAGACCGAAGACAAGACCAGCCTGGTCGCTGCGGTCAACGAGCTGCTGGCTGACATCGGCGAGGACAGGGAGCGCCTCGACGGCCTGGATGATCTGACCGACATCCTCACCCACCACGGCGCGGGTCTTCACAACGCCCTCTACCGTGGCAAGTACCTGGGCGACTCTCTCACGGCGGCACAGTCGGCAGCGATCCGCGCCGGGACGTTCGAGGACCTCTACATCGGGGACTACTGGACCATCGGCGGCGTGAACTACAGGATCGCGGACTTCGACTACTTCTACCGCGCCGGTGATACGGAGTGTACGACCCACCACGTCGTCATCGTTCCGGACACCAATCTGGACAACCAGAAGATGAACGACACCAACGTCACCACGGGCGGCTATACCGGCTCCAAGATGTACACCGACTACATGGCCACGGCCAAGAACAAGATCATCGCGGCCTTCGGCTCCGGTCACATCCTGAACCACCGCGAGTACCTGACGAACGCCGTGGCGAACGGCAGACCGAGCGGCGGCGCGTGGTTCGACAGCACGATCGAGCTCATGAGTGAGGCCATGTGCTACGGCGGCACCTTCTTCGAGCCCGTCTCTGACGGCTCCACTGTACCGGCCAAGTACAGCGTGGCCTGCAAGCAGCTGAACCTCTTCAGGCATCGCCCTGATATGATCAGCAACCGCCAGTGGTTCTGGCTGAGGAATGTCGTCTCTGCGACGAACTTCGCCGATGTCGGCAACAATGGCGATGCGATCTCCAACTCCGCCTCGCTCTCCTCCGGCGTCCGCCCGGCTTTCCCGATCTATTGATCAAACATCCCCCGGGCCCTTGCGGCCCGGGAAAAACTAATCAAGGAGATAGGAAAGCATGTCAGACATCCCAAAGAGTGAGAGGACGGAGTCAAGACTGAAGGCTCAGCACATGGCCTACCAAGTCCGGACACGGATCACGGCAGAGCTGATGGCGACCTTCGCCTACAGCCAGAAGAGACAGGAGGCGCACATCCGGAAGATGGTCCAGCACGTCCAGGACCCGGAAGCTCGCGAAGAGATGGCCAAGGTCATCCGAGAGCAGGAGGAAGACTTCGACAGCTGGTTCATCAAAAGAGAGCGCGACCACGTCGCCGATCTATGCCGTGGGATCTCCTCACACCTGAGGGCAGCCAATACGATCTGGCCGACCTACATGAACGAGTTCCTCGAAAGACGGCTGGAGCTCGATCGGGCAATGGAGTGCTGCAATCAGCTCCAGGACGAGCTTCAGTACATCGCCGAAACGCTTCCGGCCGACAAGAACAAGTACACGGGCATCGTGCTGGACGTGGAGCACCTATTCAACACGATCAAGGCGCTGCGACAGTCTGACAACCGTTTTCTGAAGCACATCAAGAAATAAACAGCGGGTGGCCTCTGTTCCAGGAGTCGTCTCTGCGACGAACTTCGCCAATGTCAACAACAA
>JBGUOB010000097.1:0-47900 GCA_045117755.1 Candidatus Cryptobacteroides sp. | reverse complement strand
GTTCTGACGCACGAGATGCTCGGCGTTGAGCTTCATGACCAGCTTGGCGTTATCTGCCCTTAGCGCCGCAATCTTGTCGTGCTGCTCGGCGATAGTGCGGCGCATCGCGTCTGTCGGGTGCTCCATCACTCGTCACCTGCCCTCTCGAAGTCATGGTTGATTACACGCACAGCCTTACGCATGGCATCGGCGTACCCCATCCAGTACAGCAGCTCGCCAGCCTTCTCCGCGAACGCGAACTCTTCCAGCTCCTCGTAGCGCCACACGTACTCAAGGGCGTTGGAACACTCGCTGTTCAGCAGCTCCATCGTGCAGTAGGGGAACTTGCTCTCGGGTGGCATCACTCGTCCACCCCCTCTGCCAGCCGTAGCCTTGCGGCATACTCGGCAATGAGGTCTGGCAGCAGCTCCATTTCTCGCCTGTCATAGATGTGTGCTTTGAAGAGCATTTCCCGCAGTATGTCCTCGACGGTCGGGGCGTGGTGGTGACGGCACTCGTCGGGTGCGTAGTCAGCGTCATCGCCCCATACCTCCAACTCACTGCTTACGAGATGTAGCGCCGTCACGGTGAAGACGTTGCCACCTTGACACCACTCCATTACGTCCCCGACGTGGATGGCCTCGCCCTCGGCGTCCACGGGCAGGGCAGTGTATTCGACCCCGAACAGGGTCACGTCGGCTCTCTCGGAGGAAGCAGCCTCCAGCCTCTCTGCGAACCCACTTGTCGAGGCCCCTGCCTCCCACTGGTGGGCAAGCTCCATCCAGTGGTCCCGCTCGTCCTTCAGGCTACGCATCTCGCAGTCGATGACCTCAGCGATGCTGTGCAGCTCTGCGCTCGTCGCCTCACGCCCGATTGCACTCTGCTTGGTCGCGTACTCCAGCAGGTGCCTGATACCGTCATTCATCCGTACCTCCCGTTCCTGACCCTCCTGATTGCCCCCCTGACAGATGATACGCCCACGCCGAGGATGTCTGCCACGACCTCGATGGGCACGCCGTCTTCCACCATTCCTGTTGCATACATGTCGCCGTTGGCGGTCAGCAGCTTGACGGCAGGCTCGCCCTTCTCTCTCTTGCCCCGCATGGCAAGCATGACCCCGTAGAGCACCGATGCCTCATGGTCGGTAAGAGGGTACGAGCCGTTTGCCGTCAGCAGCTCCGGAAGGTAGGTCACCGCTCGACCTTCCCAAGCGACGTGAGGAACACCGCCACGATGACGAGCAGCGCGACGTGGTACGGCAGAACCTCGTGCACGTAGTACGCGCTTGTCAGGCCCTCCAAGGCCTCCGCGATGAACGCTACCATTCCAGCCCCCTCTCCTTGTACATGTCGACATAGGCGTTCTCGTACTCGGCCCTCGCCCTCATGTCGGCCTCTTCCGGGTCAGACTCCTCGTCGCTGTTGTACCACGCGACCTCCTGCAGGCCCTCGACGATGCCCTCCGCTATGAGGTCGAGGTCGGCGTCGTCGTTGCACAGCTTCAGGACGGCCTCGGCAAGCTCGTAGATGGCGTCCTTGTGGCCCTTCAGGACCTGTGCTACCTTGTCGTTGCACTCCTGCTCGTTGTTGAAGTACATCTACTCCACCCCCCTCTCGCAGGCCAGAGCCTCGACAGCGAACTGCATCTCCTTGATGATGCCGTCGTACTTTGCGGCCTCCGTGACGGCCATTGCCGCCATGTCGTACTCGTCGCGCCTGAGGTAGTCGATGGCACGGCCCCTCTCGTACTCCTTGCGCTGCGTCGCCCACTTGATGGTGCCGTTGAAGTCGTATCCCTCCATTTTGTCCTCCCTAAAGCTCGAAGCCGTTGTACTTGACGGTGTCGCGGATTGCGTTGTATGTGCGCTTGTTGTATGCGTAGTGCTGGTGCTTGCCGTTGCTGAAGTCTGCGGTGACGAGTTCCGGAACGCCATTGGGGTCGAGCCTGACCTTGACGTCTGCCCAGAAGTCTGTGTCGAGGATTCCCCAGTCGTTGACGCGCTCGCTGACCCGGTACTCCTTGATGAGCCTGACCTGAAGCCTGTCGCCTTCGAGAATCTTGTAGTCGACATCGAATCCCTTGTCCTTGAGCGCCTCGATGAGGTCGAACTTCTTCATTGCGTGCTCCCTTCCGGTATTGGAAAACCTTTGTTTTCCTTAATTAGTAATATAGCATATCTTTTAGGTTGTGTGCACGAGAATCCGAGAATTTTTAGAAATTTTTTTCCAGCCTTCTGTCAGGTCCGTCGACCCTTACCCCGCGACACATCCCGGCAATCCTCGAAGCTATCGCCTCCATGGTCTGTTGGTCGGTCGAGAGCATGGAGGAAAGCTCGCCGAGGTCGTAGTTGCTCGTGATGATGGTCGGCAGCATGTTCGAGCTGCGGTAGTCCATGAGCATGTAGATGCGCTCGACGGCCCACTCCGTCCTGCTGCCCTTGCCGAGGTCGTCAAGCACCAGCAACCCCGCCTTCGAGTATCGCTCGAACACCTCCGACTCGGACTCCCTGCGTCCGTAGGTGTCCCGCATCTTCGCGAACCATACCGGCGCGCTCACGAACATGGCCCTAGGCCCGCGATAGAACCACTGCCCGCCTATGTCCGTCACATGGCGCTCCACCCACGCCCTGATTGCCCCGCACGCGGCGTGCGTCTTTCCACGTCCCGGCCTGCCGGTGAGGTATGCGCCGTCGAGCAGGTCCGGCCTCGGGCTTGCCGACATGAACATCTGCGGCACGTCGGCGAACCTCATGGCATCAGAAATAGTTGTACTGCGAGACATCCACGCCTCCATTGTCCTGTGTGCTGCCCTTGCAGTTGCGCTCCCACGTCACGCAGCACTGCTTCCAGCTCTTGACGGGCTTGCCGCTCTGCATCTTCCAACCGCTCGCATCATAGTAGTCGAAGAAGTGTTGGGGGTCGAAGTGGTAGCCCCTCTCTTGGACGTATGCCTTGACTTCTTCGAGAGTCGGATTTTTTGGCCTGCTCCATATATTCTTAGGTTCTTCTTTAGGTTTATCTTCTATCTTATTAATAGGCTTGTTTTTTGGGTGGGGGGTACTTGTTTTTTCATAGGGGGTGGCCTGTTTTTTCATAGGGGGTACCGCCCTATAGTCCACGAAGGTCTGTCCCATCTCTTGGCGCTCCCTGCGTTCGAGATAGCCCTTGCCGACCAATGTCCGGAGGCAGTTCCCTGCTGTGTCCTTGGTGCAGCCGCACCACTCCGCTAGGTACCCTCGCGTGCCGTGGAACCAGTGCTCGCCGTCCTGCGTGAACCCGTAGACGGTCGCGTACACAATCAGCTCATTTCCCTTGAGGTGCAGGTCGTCGAGCATGAACGCCTGTATGACCACATAGCTGTCTTCCTTCATCGTGCCTCCTACGCACTACGCCCCACGGATGGTAGGAGCATCCGCAGGGCGTGACTACAGTCTATCACGAGGCTCCTACCCTCGTCAATAGATATTATACACTATTCCGAACGAAGGTAGTACCTCGCATAGCGGGTCTTGTGGCCGAATCGGTCAGTCCCCTCGACCATGACGGTCTCGATGTCGTGGCCCTTGGCCCTGAGGTCGAATACGATTGCAGAGAGCCTCGTTGCACCGAACTCCTCGAAAGCCTCCTTGCTGCTGATGCTGGCGTGGCTCCTGAGCCACTGCAATACTGCCGTGTGCTGGTTCATCATTCCGCCTCCCATGCGTACGACACCCCGAACAGCTCCCTGAACCTGTCGTGGGCCTCCTGCCCGTAAAGCCCCTCGCGCTCCTCCCAGCGCATCTGGCACTCCTCCCTCAGCCACTCCCTGAACGCCTTGTCCTGATGCACACCGGTCCTTCCCTGATGATGCTCGTGGCAGAGGTACAGCCAGCACCCCTCCCTGTCTGACACTGGCCTCCTGCCGACGCCGCCGTACACGTGGTGCTTCTCCACGTTGGGGTTGCCGCAGAGCCAGCACTGCCTCTCTTCAGAGAACAGGCTCGGCCTTGCCATCACAGTCCTCCTCCCTGAGACCACTCCCTCGATATCTGGTTGTCGAGCAGCCGCAGCTGGAGCTTGATGGAGTTGATTGCCTCTTGGTTGGCCTTGTATACGGTCTCCGCTACGTCGCGCTGGAAACGCAGGTCTGCCACCTCCGGGACACCGTAGCACGTGAGGGACACCATGCCTATCGCCATGCCGTCCGACTTGAGCCGCAGGCACACCTCGCGCAGCTTCACCTTGTACTCGCGCTCTGCCTCGGCATATGCCATTCCGCTCTTTCGAAGCTCCCTGATGCACACCTCCAGCTGCCTCGTCTTCTGCTGTATCTCCTGCCAGAGGTCGTAGTCGCTCGTCACGTCATCAGCCCCTTAGAAAGGAAGGTCCTCGTCGTAGTACTCCATGATGCGCTGAGAGCCGTTCTGCGGCCCGTTCTGGTATCCAGTGGGGGCCTGTTGGGTCTGGTGCTGCTCGTGGCCCTGAGCGTCCTCCTGTGGCCTCTGGGACATAAACTCGCATTCATCCACGGCAATGTCCACCTTAGAGCGACGCTGCCCGTCCTTCTCCCAAGTCGTGTATCGCAGCTTGCCCTCGACACAGACCTTCATGCCCTTGTGCAGCATCCTCGACAGAGGCTCGGCCCGGTTGCCGAACACAACGCAGTCGAAGAAGTTGGGTCTGTCCTCCCACTCGCCTGTCTGCTGGTTCCTCCGACGGTCGTTCACCGCGATGCCGAACGTCGTCACGGACCTACCGCTCGTCGTCTGCCTCAGCTCCGGCGACCTCGTTAGGTTTCCGCTCAATACGACCTTGTTGATGCTCATGCTACGCCTCCTGAATCTGGTCTACGTACACGATGGTGTTGGTCCGCTTGACCTCGACCATCACGCCCGCGATGCGGCTGCTGTCGGTGCTGGTCATCTTCTCCAGATGCCCGACAATGGACAGCTCCTCGCCCTCGGAAACGAAACCCTCAAGCTGTTTGTAGGCCTCGCTTGCCGAGGTGGTGCGGCAGTCGTAGATGTCGTACCGGCTGCCGTTGAACACGGTCACGGCGAAGTCGAGCACGCTGTTGGTGCCGGTCTTCACGCCCTCGGCGTCACGCTTGACCGTGCCGGTGAGAAAAACGAGGTTCTGCTCCATGCTATCCCTCCTTCCAAGAGAACATGACGGCACCGCTGTCCGAGTCGACAATCCTGATGCCGGTCAGCCTGCCGCCATCGGACGCGACCTTCGCGACCGCGAACCTGTTCCGGCACTGCCAGCGGCCTTTGTCGTCCTGCGCAATCTGCGCCCGGTCGTTGCCGACCCAGATGAACGGTGCCGAGTAAAGCTCGCGCCCGATGCCCCACTTGAAGCACGCACGCTTGAAGGCGTCAGAGGCCTCGCCCTTCTCCCTCTCCATGTTTGACGGTGCCCCGGCGTCGTCCTTCCAGACCCACTCGCACAGCCCCTCGCCACGGTCCATGAGGATGCCGACCTTGCAGAACAGCGTCCCCTTGCACTCGTAGAACTCGCACTGCCAGCGGTCAGGCCCCACCGCCTCGTCGAGGATGTCTGCGTCGACCCTTGCCGTCTTGTAGAGCAGGAGGCTCACGCCGTTCTTGCGGCACACGCCGACACGGCACTCAATCTCCTCAGCCTCTAGCGTCCTGAACATTCCCATCACGTCCTCCTTCCTGTGGTGCCCAAGGCACCAACGGCTGGCGGCCCCTGCCGCCCTTCCTGCCAATGAGCTTCCAGTACTGGATGCCACGCCCGCCAGACCCCGCCTTTGCCATGACCGGCACGGCCCCGGCCCTCTCGCAGTGGTCGTAGAGCGCGTTCCACTCGTCCGGGTCGAGCCTCCCGTCCTTCTTGCACTGGATGAGGACAACCTCGCCGAACCTGAACGAGTACACGTCGGCCACGGTGTGAGAGCCTGCCGCCCTCACGGAAACGTACCCACGAGCCGACATGTCGGCAACGACCCTTCGCTCGAAGTCTGCTCCACGCCTGTAGTTGGTAGTCACGCTTTCACCTCCCCTGCGCTCCCGTTTTGACTAGTATAGCACATTACCAGCTCGAATGGTACGAGAACTTCACCTCCCAGTCCGGTTCGTCGGTCATCGTCGGGTACTCCCAGCCGAAGTCACCCTTCTGCATCTCTAACATGTCGATGATTCGACCGAGCTGCTCCGCCGTGAACCTGACGTCCTCGTAGTACCACTGGTCGTAGTCGGTGCTCCCGAAGAAGAAGCCGCTTGTGGTCGGCAGAAGCTCCTCGGCAACCTCGACGTTGTCCATCACCTTGCCATCCTCGATGATGTCGTACATCTTGCCGTTCTCGAAGCTCGTGCCGCAGTGGACCTTGCCGTCGACGAGCGGGCACCGCTCGACTATGCGCTCGCAGATATGACGCAGCTCCCTCAGCTTCTCGATGTCGACCTCGTAGGTTCCGCAGTCGTCGTTGCCGTCCTGCACCTCGTCGACGAACCACTTGTGGATTGCGTTGGCCTTGCGCCAGTACATCACGACGCCGCGCGTCTTGTAGAACGGGGTGATGTACTCGCCGTACGGCTCCCCATCGTGGATCTTGTTGGTGAGCGCCCTGCTGTTGCAGTACAGATACATGTCCAGTCCCATTTTTTCCTCCTCTAGTCCGTCATCTCGAAGTAGTACCGGGCATCGGCACCCCTGAAGTGCCTCTTGCACCAATCGTCGACCTTGTGGTAGAGGTCGGCGTACAGCCTGCTCAAATCCTCGTGGCCCTTCTCGTAATGCTGCCAGCACTTCCAGTTGGTGACGATGGCAAGCTCGGTCGCGTACTCAACGTCGTTCTTCCACTCCTTGAAAGCCCTGTTGAACGTGTCCCTGACGGCAGCCTTGCCGAACCGGTCGGCGATGCTGAAGTCCATCCAGAACGTGGTCTTGAACTCGTCGTACATCTCGTTCTCCCTTCCTAGAACTCGTACCCGAACTTCCTGACGTAGTTGACGATGGCCTTGTAACTGCTCCTCGTCGTGCCGAACACCCTCCATTCCCAGCGATGGCTCTTGGTGTCCCGGTGCCACACGGACGGCATCATGTCGCCATGTCCCCAAGTGAAGCGAATTTCAACGGTGTCGGTCTCGTCGCCGTTGGCGTACTCCTTCACGTAGGTGTCGCCGACGAACCCCTGCTCTGCGTCGGTGCTCTGGAACACGTACCCGTGAGCCTTTACCTCTTCGATGATGTCGAACTTTGCCATCGTGTGCTCCCTTCGGTTCATTCACTTTCACAACTATAGTATAGCCTATAATGCGCGCAAGTAAACCGGGATTTTGAAAATTGTAGAAAAATTTTCTAACCTCATGCGGATATGGCGTCGATGATGCCGTTCGCCGTCTTGCGGATGACGTCGAGCTGTGCGACGAGGGCCTTTGTGTCCCCGCCCCACCCGGCGACGTAACCGAAGCTGTAGGACCCGGTGTCGATGCCGAGGCTCTTGCACACGACGTAGGCAACGCCCTCCGCCTGCACCTCTCGCATGCGACGGTCCGCCTCCTGCTGCTCTCCGTCCTCGCAGTGGAGGATGCTGTGCGCCACCTCGTGGACGAGCGTCTTGAACGTCTGGGCCTCGCTCATGCCTCCCGCGATGCAGATGCGGTTCTCGGCCCGCGAGAAGTAGCCGTGGAGGTCCGGGTCGGTGAAGTCCACGTCCCACTCGACCGGGACGGTGGCGAGCGCCTGAACCTTGTCGCACATTGAGGTGAATCCGTCGACGTCACCAATGGCCTCGGTTGCAATCTCCGGCAGGTCCTCGCCGTCGGTCTGCGATATGTCGAACACCGGGACGGCCTTGAAGCCGAGCCAGCTGACCTCCCTCTCGACCTCCTTGCCGTGCTCGTCCTCGCCCCTCAAGGTCTTCTTGAACTGGATTGGCGCTAGGATGCGGATTGCCTTCTCGCCCTTGCGAACCTGACGGTTGAAGTCCTTCTGCCACTTCTTGTAGCTGGCGACGTGCGTGGCCTCGGGGCACTGCATCATGATAAGGACGCAGTTGCGTGCGCTGTAGTGGTGGAACCTGCTCATGACGTCGAGGTACTCGGCGAACCTGCCGCTGTCGAAGATGTCCGCGACGCCCTGCTCCAGCAGTTGCGCCGCCTCCTTGACCTGCTCGTTCCTGCTGCCCATTTCCTTGCTCCCTTCGTGTCGCTCCCGGTGGGCGGGTATCAGGCCCCCGCCCGTTGGCCTTGCTGTCGGCTAGATGCCGAACTCCTCCTTGGCCTGCTCGATGACTGCCATGCAGACCTGCGGCAGGTGCTCGACCGTGAGCATGGCGAGGCAACGGACCGTGGCCTCGTACTCGCTCTGGCTTGCAATGGCCGCATCCGCGTGAAACTTGGCGATGCCCTCGTCGTTGCAGATTGCGGCGCAGCTCTGATTGTTCTTCCAGTTGGCGTAGGCGCAGAGGGCCTTGCCGAACATCATCTCGATGGCGCGGTCGTTGCAAGTGTTCGTGGCGGTGAGGTTCATCGTGTGCTCCCTTCGCGTCTCTCGGGGCCGTTCCCCTTTGACAACTATAGTATAGCCTATTTCTACTGGATGTAAACCGTCATTTCAAAAAAAGTTAGGGATTTTTTAGCTCCTCCTCAAGAATCTGACGGTACTCTTCGACATGTCCCTCCGCAGCCCTCCTGAGGAAGTGTATGCCCTTGAACTTTCCCCCGTGGTGGCCCATCTCGATATACGGCGCATATTCCACGTTGGTCCCGATTATGACGCTCTTCTCGCCGCTGTTGACGGAATGCGTGATGCTGTTCCTGAGACTTCCCGTGTCGACGGCCGTCTCGTACCCTATCGCATGGCCCTCTGCCACCAACCCTATCTTTTCGAGCGCCCTGTCCACGGCAGACACGATAAGCTCGGCGACGACCTTGCCGTTGTCCTCCTTGACTACTACTTCCACAATGCGCTCCTGTAGAACTCGCAAGGCCCACCGTCGTAATAGACTGACGGGGGCTTCCTCGCCCCGTCCTCGCGCTGGAACGCGAGGCAATACGATTTCATGGGCGAGTCCGCCCAAGGTGGCTCGCCGTTGGCGTTGAGGCAGGTCATGCACATGGCGGGGTTCTTCCCGATACACCCGAAGTCATCCGTGACGTTGCTCATGTCGCCCTCCTAGTCTGTCTGCCCGAAGAGGTCGTACCCGTCCTCGGGGTGGACCTCAAACTCTACGTATAGTCTATTATATCCCGTTTTCTCTATCTTTGTGCACGTGTAAGATGCGCCACGCTGGATGATAGTCTCGTCCTCGCCGCTGAACATACTCTGGCCGCTGACCCCGTCCCAGTCCAGACCCGCAGCCCCGTTGTGCCACGTCCCGCTTCCGTTGACGTCGGCTCCGTAATTGGAGAACGGCTCCGCGTAAATCGCCTGAGTTCCCGACGGAACGAATATCCGCATGTCCACAACGTCATTGAAGCCAGCGCCACCTTCGGCTGCCGTTCCGCAGGAGACGAACGCCGCGATTCTGTTCGAGTGGCCGACGAATTGCTGAAGCTCTTCGGTCGACATCTGCTGAATTGCTCCGAAGTCCGTTCCGAAGAAGGAGTCCATGGAGTTTGTGCCGCAGCCTCGCCTCAGCCACACGTCCTCGTCGAATGAGGAGCGGGAGACGATGTCGGTCATGTGCCTGATTGCAGAGAGGCCTCCCTCGTGGTCGAGGTCGACCTGACCTATTCCTACGTAGTTGGCAGGACCCCATCTGTCCAAGAATCCTGAAAGTGGCCTGTTGTACTTGCCGGAACCAGCCGTGTACCCCCATACGGCACGCCTCTCCGCCTGAGTCGCGCTTTGCCATACGTCGGACGTGTAGCGCCTCAGGACGTTGTCAGCAAGTCTCGCGTCCGACCACCTGAACGCAGCCGCCTTCCTCTCGTCCGAGTATGTGCTCTGAACTCCGAGGCTGATGAGCTTCTCGGTTATCGACTTCTTCTTGTCCTGAATGAGTCCGAGGTCGTTCGCAATCTGCGCCTTGGCAGCCGCGTACTGCTCGCCGAGGGTGTTGAACTCGTTGAGCTTCATGAGGTTGTTCTTGGCGACCATCACCTGAACGTCGCCAGCCGGTGTGTTCGGGGCGTTCATGATTTTCTGGAGGTAGTACTCCTCCTTTGCGGCGATGGTCCCCTTCTTGGCCTCCCAGTCCTCAAGGGTTACGTCGTCCTTCCATATGCCCTTGTACGTCTTGTTCTCTGGCATCGAGTTCTTTAGGTCGTTCTCCGACTGCTGCAGGTCGTTGAGCTGCTGCTGGTACTTCTCCTTCTTCGCCTCCAGCTTCGTGAGGTGCTCGTCCTTCCACTCCTGATACTTCTCCGGTGTGTCTGGCAGGTCGTCGTACTCGTGGCCCGGGAGGACGTACCTCATGGCACAGCGGCAGTTGTAGACCTCGGACGGCTCTCCTGCCGGGTCTCCCGGCATCATGCACCCGTTCGAGAACGGCTGCTCTATGTCAGCCACCTCCCTGTCGATTTGCCTGTGCGAGTCTCGCGTCCTTTCGTCATAGGTGGCGAACCACTGCTTCTTCAACTCTATGCCCATCTCGACGGCACGCCTGCCAGCCTCAAGCCTGCCAGAGTTCATGGCCCCGGTCAGCGCGGTCCTCGCCGTCCTCATGGCTGCGTTCGCGCTCATGCCGAGCACGGACATGAGCCTTTTCGATGCGTCAGGTATGCCCTCACCCTGCAGGATTGACTGCGATATGGCTGCGTTGAGCTTCCTGACGTTCCATGCCTTGTCGGTAGGTACGTCGACCTTCGGCGCTGGCAGCAGCGGTGCGTTCGGCTGGGAGACGAGCCTTGCGACGGCCTCCTTGTTGTACAGGGCGAACCCGGTGTTGACGGATGCGGCCTCCTCTATCTGGTACGTCGCGTAGTTCATGCCCTCTGCGTAGGCCGATGGGACGTAGCCGTTGAGCATGTCGAGCGCCTTCTTGTCTGCGTCGACCGCATCCTGAGACAGCGAGTTGACCATGTCCGAGTACCACTTCTGCGTCATGTTCTGGCTCTTGAGCCATGCGTCGAACTCGTCCTGCGAGATTTGCCCGGACGCCAGCCTGCCCCTCATGTCCTCCAGCCCGCTCTCGAACCTCTCCATCATCTTCGCCTGCTTCTGCGCCATCTCCTCGGCGGCCTGCGCGTACATGTCCCTCATGCGGTCCTCGTAGGCCCCCAGAAGCGCCTCCACGCTCGTGTTGGCGGGGTCCATGCCCATCGCCGACATCGCGGCCTCAGAAGCCGTCTGAATGCCCTTCTTGGCCGACTTCTCGGCGAACCCGGCGTACTTGTACCCGAAGTGCGACATGCCCGTTGACGGGACGAAGTATCCGTAGGTGCCGTCCGCCATCTGGTAAATTGTGTAGCCGTTCTTCTGCACGGCCTGAACGACGCTCGTCGCGTTCGAGCCGAGGGGCTTAGGGACTGGTTTGGTCTTCTTCGGCTTCGGGTTCAGGAGCTGCTGCTGCTGCTTCTGGACTGACGGGGGAAGTTCTATCGTGTATCCGTACACGTTCGACCCTGCGTAGCTCTCTGGCAAGTTGTACCCTAGGTTCAGCGAGCTTGCATAGCTCTTCGCCGAGTCTAGGTAGTAGGATTTCGTGACGATTGTCCCTGACTTCACGTCGACCACGTAGTAGTCGGGGGTAGACCATGAGTAGTCCTTCACTGAAAGAACGTCGTACTGCAGCCCCTTCTTCGCCAGCTTCACTTCCCCGGTGATGTCATACGGAAGCTGCGAGAGCTGCTCTGGCGTCATGCTCACTTGGTTCTTCTTCGCCGCGACTTGCACGAGGGAGTCGTAGTCCTCGGACACCCCGTACGACGTTCCGCCCGAGTCGCTGACGTACTTCTTGACGCTATGCGAAGAGACGTATCCGCTGTAGCTTGTGTAGCCGAGAGCCTCTAGCTGCTCGCTCTCCAAGACCTCCTCGACGGTATACGTTCCGTCGAAGCCCTTAGCCACCGTATACCACACGTGCCCTCCTTATGACGAGGCGCACGAGACGTTGCTGGGAACAACGAATCATGCGCCGCCGCCGGGTGCGGTTGCCCACACTAATCCTTACTGCGACTGTAGCACGCCCATGCGGGCCATGTCCTCGTCCTCGGCGCTTTGGATTGCGGCGAGCCTCTCGTCGACGGACAGGTTCGGCAGCTTGCGGATGATGGTGTCACGGTCCAGCCAGACGGCCTCCTGCACCAGCATGTCGACCTGCTCCTTGCCGTTGCTGATGCGGTTGCGGTGGAACTGGGGCACGTCGTCAATCCCAAGGAGCGCGAGGAGCTGCATGATTGCGTCTCCGACCCAGTGCTCGAAGTCTGCCGCGTTCTCGTCGAGCGGCTGGTATGCGGCGTCGATGTGGTCGTTCGTGGCACCTGCCGCGATGGTGTGGACGTCGAGTGCGCCGAAGTCCTCGTACATCCTAGCCCTGATGCCGTCTAGGAACGCCTGACGCGCCTGATACGGGACCTCCTGCGTGTATGGCGTCGCCTTGCCCCCGGCAGAGCTGTCGATGTTCGCCACGTGGTTGAAGGTCAGCCGGTTGAGGAAGTCCTTCAGGTCCTGCTCGTCCATGCCGCCGTAGTTCTCGACAATCCAGTAGATTTGGGCGCAGTCGTTGAGGTCGTTGGCGAAGCCAGACTGAATGAGGTCGTAGGCGTCGATGGCCTCCTTCAGCCCGACGAGCGTTGACTGCTTGAGGCGGCTCGCGTACATGCGGATGATGGGTAGCTGGGAATACGTCTCGTCGTCGACCGAGATGATGTCCCCCGCCTCCGTGTATCGGTACGTAGTCGCGTACGCCGTCTTCTGCTGCACCTCGCGGAAGCTGCCACCCTCGTCCGAGTACTTGGTGTACCCGTCCCTCTCGTACAGGACCGCATTGAGCGGCCTCGTGCGGTCGAGCTGCCAGAAGCGGATGCCAGCCCTGAGGCTGCCGTCGTTCTCGTCCTCCAGCGGGACGAACTCCGTCGCCTCGAACTCGTAGGCCCTGTCTAGGCTCCAGAACAGGTACGAGCACCCATGTATGAGGGCATGGTAGGCGGCCTCCCTGAGCACGTGGTCGAAGTGCGGCCCGAGCGCCTCCTTGGTCGTGTCGGCATCTCCGCTCCCGGCCTCCCAAGGGTCGATGAACGTCACGCCGTTGCCGAGCGAGTACATGCAGCGCTGGGTGTTGAGGCGGTTGAAGACGTTGCAGGCTATGCGCTTGTTCGTCGCCGTGGGGTCCTCGACCTTCGTTCCAGACAGGTTGAAGATTGTCTGGACGGCCTTGGTTATCGTGGGGTTTCGCTGCGCGTCGTACTCGTCCGCCATGACAGCCATGCGGTACTGCTCGCCGTGCCTGTAAGACTCTATCGCGGACCTGACGAACGTGGTCACGTCCTGCGCCTTCTCGAAGTCCTGATAGGTCTGAGATGCCATCTTTGTCCCTTCGACTCATTTATGCATCCCACCCATTCTATCAGGTGGGATGCATCTAATGGGACAATGTAACGATGTGTTGGTTACTTGGCGAGCAGCGATTCCAACTGCCTCTTGGTCTTGATGCCGTCGTAGGAGCCGCACATGGTCTCGGCGAGCCAGCTGCCATCGGCGAGCTGTGCATCCCAGTAGTTGTACGACGGGGTGAAGCTCTTGTACAGACACTCGCCGTTCGGGGAATAGCCGTCTGTGGTCTCGGTCTTGTATGCCCACATGCCGTTTGCGCATCCCGCAGCGCCGACCTTGAAGCAGACATAGCCGGTGTACCCGAGCTTGATTGCCTCTTCAATGAACTGCTTCATGTCCTTCAACTTGGACACGCTGAGGTTGTCGACCCACCAATCGAAAATGCTGAGGTCGTCGCACACCTTGCGCATGTCGTACCCTCTGTTGCCGTAATACCAAAGCCCGCTGTACTTGTTGGCGGTACCCTTGTCGCGCCTGTCGATGAGCTGGTTGACGTTGTCGAGGACGTTTTGCGCGTTGTACTTGGTGTAATCGGTCATCGTTCGCTCCCTTCGGGGTACTTCTTTTTCCCCCTTTCGCTATCTATAGTATAGCCTATATCAACGCCATGTAAACCCCAAAATCAAACATTTTTTGAAAAAAATTTCCCCGCAGGCGGCCACTTGCGGGGAACGACGTCATTCTACCTCAATGCCCGTATCTTGTCCATGAGGGAGTCGTAGCTCTTCGGGTACAGGATGCGGATGGCCTCTAGGTGCTCGTCGATGACGCGCATGAGGTCTGGATAGCTCACCCCGCTCGACAGCTCTAGGAACTCGGAGCCTTGGAGCCATTGCGTCCGCTCGTCTCCCTTGCGAGCCTGCGTCATGTGGTCGCGGACGACGTACAGCCACGCGAGCCTCTCGCAGAGCTTGTAGGACGTGTCCCTCGTCTCCAGCTCCGATATCTCCCGCTCTATCGTCTCTAGGCTAATCATCGCACAACCCCCTGACGCATATAGGCCTTCCCAGAGCCTCTGAGGCGGCTTGCACGGCCTCAATCGCATGATTCTCGACTAGTTGTGCCGACCACTCCTCGACCGCCGTCAAATCGCCTCTCAGCGCGTCATGCCTGAGTCTCGGCAGAAGTCCCCAAGATACGGTCACGGCATGCGCGACCTCATGTAGCATGACCTTGTCGAGGAGCGGAGGCACGAGGTCGTCCCTCACGTAGACCACGCGCTCGCTGGCGTCAGTGACCGCGAGCCTCGGAAGGCCGGTCCTGTCGACGAGGCGGGGGTCGCCCGCAGGCACACGGGCAACCCCCCAGACGTCACCGTTGATGACGAACGGCCTCACGCTACATCTCGGTCATCTGGCGGAGCTGCATCCTCAGGCGCTCTCGCTCCTGCGGGTCTGCCGCCTCCATCATCTGCCGAACCTCCTGCATCATGTCGTCATGCCCGTACCTGTCCTGACGGTACCCACGACGTGCGTAGCGGCCCATGGAGTCGCGGTTGGGGTTGTAGCCCATGCCGCCCTGCCCGTTGCGACGGCCCTGACCGCCACGGGAGTACCCCATGCCGTCATCGTAGCCCATGGTGCCATCGCCCATGGCCTCGGTCACGGAGCGGTAGTACTCCGCCTCCCAGCACGACTTCTCGGCCTCGGCGAGGTCCTTGACCACGTCCGCGAGCTTGCCCATCTCGCCTACGTCGGCACGCTCGATGCCACGCTCGTTGATGGACTGCTCCATGCGCCTGAGCGCTTGGTCCTTGATTTCCTTGATTTTCTCGACCACGGCAACCTCCTTACTCGTTGACTGGCGTGATGGTGAGGTTGCCGCTCACCACGCTGATGACCGGGGTCGGGACGAACGCCGGGTCATCGACCGAGCCGTTGACGTACTCCACCGAGAGGGACGGGCAGCAACCCCAAGGAATCTTGACAATCTTCGTCGACGTGACGTTTCCGTACTCGTCCACCGCAGCCGGGGTGAAGATTGCGCGGCTCGACTCGATGGGTTCGCCGCCGATGGTGAGCGCCACGGCGACGGGGCCTACGGTGCCTCCCTCGGGGACGGCGATGTTGCCGTTGAAGGTCACCTGATAGTCGGTGGTCTGGCTGCACCCGCAGCAGCACTGGCGGTTGAGGCCACGGAGCTGGAAGGTGCCGTTGCCGTCATCGTGGTAGATGCGGCCACGCGAGCATGGAATCGAGTCGTCGAAGACGATGGGGTTGTTGAGCGCCACGGTCTGCGCTGGTGCGACGTACTCACAAGCCATGGCATGACCTCCCTAGTTGCCCATGCAGCCGCAGCCCTGCGACTGGCAGGTGAAGATGGGCGTGCGACCGTAGACGGGCATGGACGGGACGGGGCAGGTGTTGAGGCGGTTGTAGAGCGCGTCGACCTCGTTGGCGAAGCCCTGCGTGATGAATGCGTTCTGCGCGGCCTGAGACGCGGCGAGCGTCTGCATGTTGAGCTGCTGGCGGAGCTGGGCAATCTCGTCGTTCTTCGCGTCAATCTTGTCCTGACAGAGCTGGTCGATGATGCGCTGGGTGCCTGCGGTCTGCGAGGCGATGATGTCGCGCACGCCGTCCGAGAGGGCAGCACGGTCTGCGCAGTTCTCGGCGAGGATGGTGGCCGTCTGCTGGGCGTTGCCGAGCTGGATGTCGGAGGCGAGCTGTGCGGTCTGCATCTGGACGCCGTTGAAGCCCTGCATCATGCCCATGTTGGTCGCGTTGAGGCCCTGATTGATGGTGTTCTGCGTCGCGCCGAAGCCGTTGCAGAGCGCCATCTGGATGTCGCCACAGCAGTTGCAGAGCTGGGTCGCGAGGTTCTGGACGCCCTGACCGATGCCCTGAATGGTGGTCTGGAGCATCTGGTCGCGGAAGCCGTCGTTGACGTTCTCGGCGCTGTTGAGCCACGGATACAATTCATTGCCGCCGACGCCTCCAGTGCCTCCGCCGTAGTAGCCACGACCGTTGTTGCCGAAGCCGCCGAGCAGGGCGAAGAGGACGAGGAGCCACCAAGCGCCGTTGCCGTCGCCGAAGCCGTTGTTGCTGCCGTTGCCGTTGCCAGTGGCTGCGGCGATGTCTGCGAGCGAGTAGTCGGGCATAGCCATCGTTTACCTTTCTATCCGGTGGTAAATATCACAGAGCCGTGTGCACCCGGCGCTATGAGCTAATGAGGTTCAGGACCTGATTGAAGTCGTAGCCGTATTCCCGGAACGCCTCCTGAGGCGTCTTTCCACGGTTCTGCGCGACGAACTGGGCGAACTGCGGGTTGCTCTGTGCGAGGCTACTCACCATCGCCGACGTGTCCCCTTGGAGTATCGAGCGGAGCTGCGACATTTGCGTGCTGAGCGGTGACGGCTGGAACTGTTGCATGAAGCCCATTGCTTGCCTCCAAGACTGCGTTGACCTTTGCGGCGAACTCGTCGAACTCGTGGCGGCTGACGAACTGCGCCCCGTCGATTGTCACAGGCTCGTCGACGTGGGGGGCGAAGTCGAACGCCTCGACGGTCTTCGCACCCGTGCCGTCCGTGCTCACGATGTAGAAGGTCTTGCCGTCCCTGTCGAAGAGGGCCGGGGACATGCTGTTGGGCGGCAGCTGGTACTGCGTCGCGCTGTCCCTCCCATTGACTTTGACGATGCCGTTGACGGGCTGCTGATACGGCTGCACGGTAGGCATGACCGGGCTTGCGCCGTATGGGTTGCTCGTGACGTAGGGGTTGCTCCAAGTGCTCTGGTATGGCTGGTACGGCATGTCTCTCCTTTCGCACGATGGATGATACCTTCGCAGGTGTAACGTCGGGCGTGTATGCGCCAGTTATTGCAGTGGAACAATTGCTGTTAAATTGGCTAGTAGACGTAGGTCAACTCATAGCTGCCGTTGTAGAAGCTGCCGGGGTTGGTCGTGCTGGTGCCGCTGCTCGTGAACGTGATGGAGTTGCTGCCCGTGGTCACCGTGTAGCCGCTCGTCACGTTGGCATAGGTGCCGTTGCTCCTGCGGAAGCTGTTCCCCTTGCAGGACGTGCCATCCCATACCATGTCCGCGATGAAGTAGTTGCTTGAGTTGCTCGACCGCGACAGGGAGGACGTGCATCGCAGGAACGCGGCTTTTGGCGTGCCGCTCAGGTTCGTGAACTGATGGCTGGTGGTGGTGTTGGACGAATTGGACCACGTGGTAGTAGCTACGCTCGCACTACCACCGCCACCGCCCGTGTAGGTGCCGGTCACGCTCCACAGGTTAGTCGTGCCGTTGGAGACGGTGACGGTGGTGCCGTTCTTGATGTTGGCGGCTGTTAGGTTGGTCTGCGAGACAGCGTCAATCTGCACCGACTCAAGCGCGTCATAGCCCGCGTCCGCGTAGATGGTCTGGCTTGACGTGGTAGCCCCCACGCCCGTCTTGTTCTGGTAGCTCAGGGCGTTGGGGTCAACGGCATACACGAGGCCGTAGTACCCCGGCTGGTGGAAGTACCCGCCGTTGTTGGTGCCGGTTGACGAGATGGTGAGCGACCCACCGCTGTAGGTATAGCTCCACGAGGTCTGCGCCTTGGCGGACGAGTCGAAGGCATGACCGTAGGTGCTCGTGCCGTCGTTAACCACGTCAATGACACGCTGGTAGCCGCTGGAAGTCGAGAACGAACTCTTGAACACGCAGGAGAAGTAGAGCGGACGGCCACTCAGCCCCGTGAACGTGATGGATGTCGCGCCGGAGCCAACCTGCACGTCTGCGGTGTGAATGTCGGAGGAACTTCCCCCGTAGGCGTAGACCAACTTGTACTCGTTGGCCGCGAAGGTCGCTGTGGTGGCCGTGACGGTGAGGGTGCCGCCGCTGTAGGTCTTGGTGTACCCAGTGTCGGCCTCGGCCTGCGTGGTCACGTCCATTCCATGCAGGGAGGTGCCGTCATAGGCCACCGCCACCGCCGTGGTGCTTCCCGTAGACTGGTTGGTCGATGAGGTCACCACGAACGCCAGCGGATTCCCGCTCAGTCCCGTGAAGCTGATTGAGGATGCCGCCGCGCTCAGGGTTGCGGTCTTGGTGCCGATGTTCATGGCGGACGAGCCGCCACCAGATACGTTCACGACCAGCTCGGCGAGGTTTGTAACGTCGTAGGTATCGTTCGTCGTGACGGTCTGCGAGCCAGAGACGAGTTCCGAAGCCGAAACCGTGACGGCGGTGCCTGTCTTGGTGCTTCCAGTTATCCATCCAGTCGAGTTCGTGACTGATGGCGTGACGTTCACGGAATGGTTGCTCACCGTCCCCTTCGATGCGCTCGGCGTGCCTGCGGTTCCTGCGGGTACGGACGCCGATGCGTAGTTCGTAACGTCCTTGGTGCCTGACGAATCGACCGTGTAAGTTCCGCTCACCAGCTCGGATGCCGTCACGCTCACGGCAGTACCCGTATGGGTACCTCCGCTGATGTAGCCAGCCGAGTTGGTGACGGATGGGGTCACGCTGACGGAGTGGTTTGAGACGGTGCCCTTGGTCGCGGTGGGCGTGCCAGCCGTGCCGGTGGGCATCGCGTTCACCGTGACGCTGACCTGCTCGATGCCGTTGAAGCCGTCGTTCGGGTCGTAGGTGATGGTTTCGGTCTGCTGCGAGGTCGTGGGCGTGTAGGTGCGGGTCGGGCTGTCGAAGTTGGGGACGATAATTGGAATCTCATCGAGCAATTGCAGCGAGTTGCTATTGAGCTCGTAGATAAGGACTTTATTAGCGGCAGGTGCCGCGACCTCGTATGTGAACCACGTCGGCATGTCGATGTCGCTGCAGTATGCATCCGCATACACGTCTGTGCGAACGACCAACGTCTTGCCAGCCAGATATGCCGCCTGAATCTCCGCGAACGTGCAGTCAGGCACCCACGCGCCCTCATCCGCGCCGAAGTAGTCATCGTCCCACGAGAGCGTGACGATGAGGGAGTTATCCTGCGCAGGCACAGCCACGTTTACGCTCGCATACTCGGTAACGTCGATGCCGGTACCGTTCGCCGCGATGCTCTTGGTGCCGCTCGGCCTGATGTACGCAACGAGCGAGCTGTCGGAGGTCGCGTGTGCCTTGATTCCGGTGACGTTGGTGTAATCGACACCGAAGACTGTTAGGTTGTCGCTCATGAGTTCACCCCCGTAGGTGCCCAGACGGCCATCCACTTGTAGGTGTGGCCCGTTCGCCAGTATGTCGAGTTGTCTATGCGTGCCGTAATCTTCGACTCGGTAGCCCAATGACGCGAGTAGAGCATATTGCTGCCACTCGTGTCGGTGTCTGGATGGGTGACCTGATAAGAAGAGACTGTGAGTGCAGTGGTGCTTGTTGTACGGGAAAGAAACAGGGCCAAAGCGCATAGAGGGGTCGAATCGTCCTCTTTGCGAGGCATGAACGAACCAAGCCGTCCGTAGTTGACATACGAAACGGAATATGCCGTGTTGAGCGTGGCGTCGTACTCGTCGGATGTGCTCCAAATCACGTAGAAGCACGGTGGAACGGAATGAGTGTTACTTAGCCCTATATCATATTGGTTAACGTCTGCTGATGGAGTCCATGTCCCCGTCTCATACTCAAGTCCGACAGGCACGCTCACCGTCGCGCCCGCATATGCCGTCACGTCATACGTGCCGTTCACCGTGATGGAGATGTTCCCTTGCGGCGCGTCCGACTCGTCCTCCGCGAGCACGAGGTAGCCGTTCTCGTCCTGGTAGACCCCGCCACCGCCAAGCGCGGCACCGACAATCGCCGCCCCGCTCGCGTCGTGCGCCGTGTAGCCTTGCAGCAGCGTGGACGGGGTTACGGTGTCGCTCGTAATGTCAATCAGCGTGTGCGTGACCCCACCGGCAACGTAGTCCACCCTGTTGACATAGGGGTTGCTTGCCATGAGCCACCCCCTAGCCGATGGTGACGGTTACTCCGCCAGCTGCGTTGTCCGTCTCGCTGTAGGGCATGGCATTGACGGTGACCTGCGAAAGCGCATCGTACCCTGAATCTGCGGTGACGGTCTGCGCGGTGAAGCTGGAGGTGACGGTCTTGCTCTGGAGGACAGCAGCCTCGCCGCTGTAGGAGCCAGTGATTCCGAGAATCGAGACGCCAGATTTGATGTTCCCAGCGCTGATGTTGGTGCTGTCAACCGAGACGGTTCCCGAGCCGTCATGGTATCCAGTCGGCACAGAATAGGGGGAGAGGGTGGTGATGGTTCCCGTAATTCCGCCGTTGTTCGTCATCGTACCAGTTACCTTCGACCCGTTGACGTAGGCCGTCGCCCCGCTGAGAATCTGGGATTGGGTCGCGTTGGCGTCCGATGTATCGGCATCGTAGGTGTTCGTGCCAGTGATGGGAGCGCCAGAACGGTCGTGCGCCTTGACGCCGCTGGCAAGCTGGGATGTGCTGATGAGCGTGTCCCCAGAGATGTCGATGATAACGACACCAGTTTCTCCGTTGACAACCTTGTTAACGTACTGATTGGGCATTTTATCCTCCAATGGTCACTGTGGTGCCGTAGTCGTTCGGCGCTTCGGTGTAGTTGATGGCGTGGACGAGGAAATTTTGGCGCATGGCTTTGTTCGCCGTGGCGAACGTCTGCTCGGAGAACAGCGCGTCGGATTCGTAAGGCCCCTCGTAGTAGTCGAAGTCCTGCGTCCTGTATGGGATGTACTCCCCGTCCTCTATCGTGAGAGAGTCGGGGTCCGAGACAACGAGGTCGATTGCCTCGTCGACCACTTCAAGCTCTATGAGGCAGCAGCTAGGCATCGATGACCCTCTCCAGAAGGTTGACCCTAATCTCCGTCTCCTTGGCCTTGGTCGCGTTGCGCCTGCCCTGAAGCCACCAGTTGACCTGAATCTGCGCCTTGCCGGGGCTTCCCTCGTCCCTGCCAGCCGAGAACGCCGAGGTCTGGCGCTGGTCAAGCTCCACGTCCATCGTGGTGTCCGTCCCGTCGTAGGCGACGTTGGTCGGCTGGACGCTGACCTGCCTCATGCCCTGCGTGATTGTGACCTCGATGCGGTCTGCCGCGCTGATGTCGAACCCCTTCACGGCGACCGGGATGACTACGTCCGTGTATCTTCTCATGGCTACCTCCCTTGGCAGATTATAGCGCCTATGCCCCCAGAAGCTCGTCCCATTCGCATTCGAGCGTGCGCCTTATGTCCCTGAGGTAGTAGGTCTGCGGCAGGCTCTTGGCCTTAATCCAGCCATAGACGGTGTTCCTGCTCACACCTACCTTGGAGGCGAGCGTCTTGACCGGCATCTTACGCTCGCGGAGTAACCTCCTAAGCCTCCTAGAGAACTGCTCAACGTCCATCGGGTGCCTCCTAGAGTAGCGCGATAAATCTTCCGACTAGTATCCCGAACGCTATGAGCGCCGTAATGACGAACCCGAGCAGGGCGGCAACGATGACGGCACGAGCCTCCCTGCCGTCGTTCCTCGCCATCAGCTCGCTGACCACATGCCGTCGTTGAGCGAGCGCTGAAGCCCTCTTCCGGTCTTGCGGCCTAGGACGTGGTCGATGTCCCCTACGTCGTACCCCCACCTCTTCAACCTCTCCTGTAGCTTTCCGACGAACGTGTACCCGATTACCCCGTCTGGGGTGATTCCGAGTTCGCGCTGGACGGCCCTGACGAGCGACGAGCCGGTGCCGTCGTCGTACAGGACCTTGCAGGTGACGGCTGGGTAGCGCTTCGCGTTGGGCAGCCACTGGCCCCAAATCTCGCCGTCAAGAGGCGTGTGCATGACCTCCTGCCAGTCCCAGATGGTGTCGTGGCCCACCCATCCGTCAACGTCGAGCATCGCACGGGGGAGGTCCTCGCCGTCCCACACGAGCGTGACCTTCTCGACGCCGTAGCCGTCTCGGTTGTCCTGCGAGTAGCCGTGCGCGTCGTGGTCAATGAGGTGCTCCATCACCTGCGCCGTTGCTTCCTCGATGGGGATGCCGCCGCACGTGCGGGTACCGAAGTAGCGCCACGCGCTCTCCCACTTCCAGTATGACTGGTCGAACGCGCTGCGCCCTATCTCGTTGCCGGTCTGGTCACCGGGGGTGTTGCCGTGAACGCCGCCACGCTCGTCAATCCTAGCGCCGCCCTGCAGCCCGTTGCCAAGGTACATCTCGGTGTGGCCGTTCTTCCAGAGGATGTCGCCGCGCTGGAGTCCCGACATGCTGACCTGCGAGTACCCGCACTCCTTGAGGATTGACCTCTCGTTGCCGGTCCACATGTGGGTCGTCGCCGGTACGAGGCCCGCCGCGCTCAGACACGTGAGGACTGCGCTGGAGCAGTCGCGGTCGCGGCCCGCAATCTGCACCTCGACCTTGATGCGGCCCATCTACGCCAGCCTCCCCAGCGGGGTGCCGTCCTCGACCTCTGGGAGACCGGCAATGCTCGTGAGCACCGACAGGACGGCTGCGAGCAGCGACGCGCTTCCTACGGCGAGCCAGTCGACGTCAGTCATACCCATGGCGTTCGTGCCGACGAGCGCCACCGCCGTCTGCGCTGCGGTCTTGACCGCACGCACCAATGCGGCGAGAAGCCAACGCTTCGCCGCGCTTTCCGTGTAGTGGTCTGCCATCGGATGCCCCTCTCTGCGACGCTGAGGGCCTCTCTGAGGCCCGACTAAGTCGCCTCTGGTATGGTTGTTCACAACGTCATGTCGAGGCCGCAGATTGCCTCATATGCCGTCTTTCCGGTACCGTTGCCGCCAAGGGCGGCGTAGGCGTGGTAGCACTCGTCAATCTCCCGCCTGCGCTCGACGTTCAGCGGCTCACCGTTCACACAAAACCTCTCGTAGTCGTCCATCAGCTCGTGGCGGAGGATTGCCTTGACGCCCTGCTCGATGGCCCTGTCCCTGTCGGTCACCTTCTTCAGTCTGGAGCCGAGGAAGCCCGTGACGATGCCGAACAGCGCCGTGACGACGAGCGAGACGAGCTGCTGCGCGATGTAGGTCTCCATCATGTCACCCCCTCAGCCAAACAGGACGATTATCGCTATCCCTAGCGCGAGTCCGACGATGAAGACGAGGTCGCGCCCGAAGTCCTCCACCGCCTCGTCGTGGGCAGACTGTGAGAATGGCTCGGTCATATGACCGCCCCCAGACAGACTATGAAGACGATTACTAGGCCGATGAGGTCGAGCAGGAGCACGACCGTGGGCCATATCGGGTCGCGGTACATCAGCCGACCACCTCCACCGTGAGCCACGAGAAGTTTGGTCCGTTTGTGTACGTCGCGTTCGCCTGTGTGTTCCTGCGGACCGTGATGTGGTCGCCGGCGGCGAGGCTGAACAGACGGGGCGGGAGGTAAACGGTGCGGTTACTGCTGTTCGTCTGGTCGAAGTACTCGAAGGTGGAGCATGTCTCCGTGCCGCCGGAGTCCCCGCCGTTGACGCCCGTGAACAGGCCGATGCCGCGCTGCCCCGCAACGGTGTCCTGCCATCTCATGACGCACGAGACGAGGAGCTTGCAGTCGCGCACCGCCGTAATGACCCCGTTCGAGTTCGTGAAGTAGTCTCCCACGGGGCCGTTCGTAGCCAACGCCACGTTGAACCACGTCAGCTTCCAGCCGGATGCGGAGTCGGTGGTTGTTGAGCTGGAGCCGGTGTAGGTGGCGACCGGGCGGCGCATCGCGGCGATGGCCTGCCATGTCGAGATATCGTTGCCGTTGACGGTGAGGTATGAGCGCTCGTAGTCATCGTTGACCGTGACGGCCTTGACGCCCAGCGAAGCGCTCGCGTGCGCCGTCTGCGTGGGGTCGGTGCCGCCATCTGC
Source organism: Candidatus Cryptobacteroides sp. (assembly GCA_045117755.1). Lineage (GTDB taxonomy): Bacteria > Bacteroidota > Bacteroidia > Bacteroidales > UBA932 > Cryptobacteroides. The sequence continues at coordinate 23,749 of JBGUOB010000097.1, read as the reverse complement.
GGTCGCTATGAGCGTTGCCGTAGACTCGGCCTGATAGTACCCGTCCGGCCCGTCCTCCCAGTAGGTAGTCTGCCCCAAGCGCACATCGGCGGTACCGGCGCAGCCATTGACCTGCTCCATGTCGCTGTCGTTTGTGCTGGTGTGCAAGTCGGTGTAGGTGTCCTGCGTCTGCACTCCCCATCCAACATCCTCGTCGGTCGGAGAGTAGCTGTTGGAGACGTATCCCTCGACCATCGCGCCCTTGTCTGCGTCACTGTCGAAGAAGCGCACAGTCGCAACGGCGCTGCCGTCCTCCGGTATCGCGCCACCGATGCGTACCTCGTCGGATGCGAACTCCGCGAGGATGTGGTCAGCGGTGTTGCCCGTGCCGTCGTAGATGGCGAGGCCCGGCGTGGTGCCGCTAAGGATGGCGAGGATGTTGTCGAGGCCGTCGCGGAACAGCTGCCCATGCGCGTTGATAAAGACGTTCGGCCCACAGTTTGTTCCATGTGGGGTCACGGCGTTCCACTCGTCCTGAGTGACCTCGGTGACGTGGACGCCGTCATCATCAGGCCAGAAGTGCTGCCCAGTCGCGTTCGCTACTGTCTCGGCCTGCTGCGCGAGCGTCTCGGCGCTGTCAACCTGCGCCTGCATGCGGTCGCCACCGCCTATGACGCCCCTCACCCTAGGGTCGCCGATGGTGCCGTTCGTCGAGACGCCGACCGACACCGTGTCTCCGCTCCTGACGCTCACATACGTCGGAAGCTCTACGTATGCGTCGCCAGAGCCGTCCGGGGTTGTCACGTCATCCGAGAGCTTGACCAAGACGGTGCCGTTCTCGGAGTCCGAGACGGCCTCGCCGAAGATTGTGGTGTCGTAGTCGCGCATCGAGGACGAGCCTTCCATGCGCCTTGTGCCGAAGAGGCTGCCTGCAAGCTCGTATGCGTCCATCAGCCCTCCCTCTCCCAGTCACCCGATGATACTTCCTTCAGGGTCATGCTCATGTCGAAGTGCAACAGGTCGATGCTCATGCTCTTGACGAGGCACCTGCGCCTCCCCTGATACTGGCCCAGCCCGTCATGGATGATTAGGTCGACGACGTCTCCCTCCCAGAGCGGCAGGTACGGGGTCTCGACCTCCCACTCGACCAGCTCCGACATGCTTCTCTGGAGGTACTGCCTCGCGAGCTGGTTCGCCCTGTCAGCCGTCTTGGGCGACAGGTCAGCCACGTCGTAGAAGTCCGTCACCATGTAGCCCCTGACGGCGCTTGAGGAGTGCCCGGTCGAGTCGGCCTGCCCGACGACTTCCCTGTCCACCGACCTTCCACCGCTCGTCTCCGTGTACTTGCAGTGGACGATGACCCTGCCGGGGATTGAGGTGTAGTCGCTGCTCCTGCTGAGACCGGCCACGAGGCCCCTAGGGTCGCTCATGTCGAGGGTGAGGGAAGGCTCCTTGGTGGACGGCTGTACGTATGGCGATATCGTCACGCGCCCGTGCCCGTCCACGTCGAGCCGGTCGTCGGCGACGCTGCATAGCTCGAACAGCCTAGAGAGGTACGAGCCTCCGGCGTCAAGCACCTTGGCGCTCTTGAAGGCGTAGTCGTTCGGCGAGTTGAGCAGGTAAGGCCTGTTGCATGCCTCAAGCATCTGCCTCGCCGCCGTCATCGCCTTGGCGTTCGCGGCTATCACCCAAGGCTTGCCGCCCCTGTCGGTCGAGAGCGCGTAGAGCATCGACTGGAGCTGCAGCCTGTACTTCCATTGCGACACCGGCCTGCTCGCCGGGTCCTCCTTGACGAGGTACAGGCCCAGCTCCCTGCGATGGTTCGCCTGCGGCACCTCCACGACGAGCCTGACAAGCTCGTCCCTGTGGTAGCCGTCGCCGTACACCGTGAGGTCCGCGCTGGTGCGGGTGTCCGTGTAGTATCCGCAGTCGACGCTCGAAGAGCCACGGTCGACGCCCTCCAAGACGCCCAGCACCTCGTCGATGTCGGTCGCCGAGACGCGCTCGACTACGAGGTCCTTCTCCATGGTGAGGTCACGCCAGTCCGTCATCGCGTCTCCTTGGTCATCTCCACGTTGACGTCATAGACACCGCTCGCGACTTGGCTCTCCTTGATGCCGTCCACGGATACGAAGTCGACGTCCCCGTCAGGCGACCTGTAGAGGCAGTGCTTTCCAACGAGCGACCTCATCTGCTCCTTGCTCATCTCGCCGTCGAGACCGTAGAGCCTGACGGACACCGATATGCCCGTCTTCCTCGTCGGGCCGAAGCCGACGACCGTCTCCGGACGCGAGTCGAGCCTGAGGGACTCGGCCTCCTGCTCTATCGACCTTGACACGCTGCCCTTGCCGACGAGCGGTGCGTAGTACGACGCGCCGCCGACGCTCCATGCCGCGAGCCTCGCGTCCTCGGTCCTGACGAGCCTCTGGACCTGCTCGCCGTCGTAGGCGTAGATGGCGTACTCCATGCCCATCGGGTACGGGATGTCGAAGTGGCCGCCTACGGACTCGCACTCCATGAGGATGTCGTCACACATGACCCAAGCCCTCGGCTGGTTGTCGGTGCCCTGCGCAGCGCTGATGGTCATGAGCAGCGAGTAGCCGTCCTCGGAGATGGTCTTCGTGACGCTGCCAGACGCCGCCGACACCTGAACCTGCTCGTCCCTAGAGGGGAACGCGGCGACCTGCGCGGTGCCGGTCCTGTACGTGAGGGTTATCGACGTTCCCGCCGTCGGCGCTCCCTTGATGCTCTCCTGAGGTATCCCGACCACGCCTTCCTTCTCGCCGGTGAACCTGTACTCGTCGTGAAGCTCGGACGAGGACGCTATCGAGAGCGCGGAGGTCTCCCAGTCGGACTCATACGGTATGCTGAGGCCGAGCGGCGACCACGAGGCCCCTTCGAACGAGACGGTAGGCTCGCACCACACCGTGAGAAGCTCGCTGGACTCCATGCTGTGCATGTTTATCGGGTAGGGGCCGGTCGAGTCCCCGGTGACGCTCCTGACGGCGACCTGCCATTGGTCCCCTATCGCGGAGTCCATGTCCATGACGCAGGGCAGCAGGCCGGGCATCGTCGCCGTCCCACCGCTGACCTCCGCGAACGAGGTCTCCCACTCCGACCACTCCGACCACTCCGACCATGTTCCGTCAGGCCTCATCTCCCGGCTCCTGAGCCTGTGCTCGAAGTGCGACGGGCCGGTGCCGCTCCAAGACGAGGGCACGTCCCACATCACGTCGAAGTCGTCGAACTCGCCGTCCCTGAGCGACGCCTCCGTGCCGGTCGCCATCCTGATGCCAGCGGGGACCGGGAGGAAGGGGTCCTGCATGTCGGTCGGAAGCAGGGCGAACTTCTGCGCGTTGCTGTGGTTCGCCGTCCAAATCTCGATGTTCGTGCTGTTGGTAGTCTTGGCCCCCGTCACGTCCATGAGGCACGTGTTCTGGTTGCCAGCGCCAAACTCCACTACCGCGCATGTCTTGCCGTTGACCGTTGTCGTTCCGTAGTTGGTGACGGCCCACCTCTGTGCCCGCGAGTCGTTGTCGGTGTACTGCTGGACGTTCGTGCCGCTGGTCGTCGCCTTGCCCCCGGCGACGTCGAGGAACAGGTTGCTGTTGACGTTCCTTATGGAATGCCCGTCGCCTTCGTCATAGATGGCGAACTTCTGCGCGTTGCTGCCGTTCGACGTGTATAGCTGCACGTTGGTACCGGAGGCGGTCTTCCCTCCCTGAACGTCCACGCACATCTTGGTGTCGAGCATCGAGCGAATCTCGTACACCATGCCGTCGACGAACGAGGGCACGGGCACGAAGGCCCACTTCTGGTTGTTGCCCGTCCCGTTGGTCTGCACGGTCACGTTCGAGCCGCTTGAGGACGCCGCTGCCTGCATGCTGAGGTTCTGCGCGGCCTTGGGCCTGACGTAGTAGGCGGGGTAGCTCGTGCCCCCCACCGTCACCGTGGAGCCTGAGTCGACCATGACCCAGCTCTGCGCCCTGCTTCCGTTGAGCTTCCATTGCTGGACGTTGGTGCCCGACGTGAGGGTGCCACCCTTTACGTCCACGGCCTTCCCGGAGTAGCGGGACACAATCTCCTTGCCGCCGTCCTTCGCGCTCTGCACCCTGAAGACCTGAGCGTTGCCGTTGTTGGCGTTGTAAATCTGGATGTTCGAGCCGTCCTTCGCCGAGCCTCCCGACACGTCCAGTCGCGTCGAGGTCGACGAGGCGTTGACAATCCAATAGGTGCCGTTGCTAAGCGATGCCATACTGACCAGCCCTCCTAGCAGCCACCTCGAACCAGTGGTCTATAGCCTCCCGCATGGCCTCGTCGGTGTTGTACTCGATGTCGCCAATCTGGAGGATGTAGGTGACGTTCTTCTGCTCCTGCTGCGGTGCCTGAGAGTAGCCCACCCCGTCCTTGAAGTTCGCCGTGACGTCGTAGGTTCCGCTCAGCCTCTTGGAGATGGAGTCCGACATGTCGTCCACCGTGTCCGTGACGTACTTGTCGAAGCCCGTCTGGAGGCCCTGACCGAGCGACTGCATGATTGCCTTGCCGTTGGGGATGAGGAGCCTGCGGTCGTAGTCGAGCGGTCCCTTGTGGCTGGCAATCCACCCGCCGATGCCGCTGACGAAGTCCCGCACGCCGTTGAACGCGCTCCTGATGCCGTTCAGGAGGCCATTTATGATTGAGGAGCCTGCGTTGAACAGTATCGATGCCGTGTCGCCGAGCGCAGACTTGATGCGTCCCGGTATTCCGCTGAAGAACGACTTGACGCTCTCGAAGGACGACGTGATGCCGCTCTTCATGCCGTTGATGAACTCCCGTCCCGCTGCCAGCATGCTCGGCACGCCGCTGATGACGCTCCTGACGAGCGAGCCGATGCCAGACACGAGGGCCGAAAGGACCTTGGGGACGGCCTCGGCGACGGAGACGATAAGCCCACCGACGAACTTCGCGGCAGCCGCTAGGAACTTCGGTGCCTGCTGCAGAAGCGACGCAACGACCCCAGCGAGCAGGCTGGCGAAGTTGGCTAGGACTATCGGTCCGTACGTGAAGATTGCGCTGACGATGTTGGTCAGGAACCCGACGAACGCCTCTAGCATCTCTGGCCCGTGCTCGCCAATCGTCTCGACGAGGTTGCCGAGGCCCTCTATGAGCGCGTCGCTGATGGCGGGCCAGTTGTCGGCGAGCGCGTCGACAAGCTCCAGCACTAGGTCGACGAACGCATCGACGAACGACGGCCCCTCGCCCTCCACGGTGCCGGTAATCATGTCGAACAGGCCCTCGACGGAGTCGACAATCGATGACATGATTGACGGGAGGTTGTTCGCGAGGTTGGCGAGCGCATCCCTGAACGCACCGACAAGCCCGTCGAGAATCTCCGGGCCGTTGGTGCTGATTGCGTCGCCGACCATGCCGGGAATCTTGGCGGCCATGTCGACGACTCTGCTGCCTATCTCGACGAACGCGCTTTGAATCGCAGGTATGGCGTTCGTGAAGAACTCGCCCAGCTTGCTCGCGGCCTCGCTGACGCCTTCGCCTATCTTGGCAAACCCCTCGTCGTAGTTGCCTATGGCAATCTCCTGCATGCCGTCCATGACGGAGGTTATCGACGGGAGGAACTCGCTGAATATCCTGTTCTTGATGCCACGGAACGCCGTCTGCATGTCCTGCAGGCTGTCTTGGAACGCCGCAGACGCCTTGACAGCGTCCTCGGACATCACGCCACCAAGCTCGTGCACACGGTCTCTCATGGCCTGCGTGTCCTCTGCGCTGGTGTTGAGCAGGGCACCAAGCTCGGTGGCACCCCTGCCGAGGAGCTGTCCTGCGAGGTACGTCCGCTCCGTCTCGTTCTCGACGTTCTGGAGACCGGTGATTGTTGCGGCGAAGAGGTCCTCTTGGCTCATGCCGGCAATCTGCTCTTGCGTGAGTCCGATTCGCTGGAATGCGTCGTTGCCGTTCTCGACGGCGTTGGCGAGCGTCTTCATTCCCGCACGCATCGTCTCTATCGACGTGCCGCTGTGACGCATGACGGCATCCCATTCCTGATAGGTGTCCGAGGACATGCCCATCTTCTGGGACATCTTGTCGATGGCGTCGCCGTACGCAGCGACGTCCGAGACGCCAGCTATGATGACCGCCGATGTTGCGACCACGGCAGCCGATATTGCCGCGAACGCGGCTGCGCCGACCTGACCGACGGCGCTGAACTTCGACATGATTCCGGTCGACACCTCTTGGACCTCTCTTGAGGCGTCGTCCTTGACTACGATTTTGATGAACAGGTCAAGCAGGTTCATGTTCACTCACCCATTCTGGCGAGGATGTGGTCTATCGTCCCCTCCACGTCTATCTCCTCGCGTGGCCTGATTGCGTCCTCGAACCTAGCGGACAGGTACATCCCTTGTGGCGCGAGCATCAGCGAGTCGGTCACGTAGGTCCTGTAGGCCATCTCCTCGGCATACATGCGCATGCGCCCCACGGCGTACATGAGGAACGCATGCGATGTCGCCGGGCCGTGGTACTCGCCTAGACAGACCCAGAGTATGTCACCAAACCTCGGATGGCCTACGCTAAAAAAGCCCTCAGGTCCTCGTCCGTCATCATCTCGTAGAGGTCGCGGACGAGCGAGGTCATGTCGAGCGACTTGGCGTACTCGTCCTTGCCCACGCCCTTCAGCGCCGCGAGAATCGCGATGAGGTCGTCGCGGTGGTTGCGCATGAGGACCGGGACGCAGCGCCTCGCCTTGTCCATGGCGAACTGCTCCGCCGTCATGCCGTCCGGGAGCTTCTCGGCCCTGAACAGCCTGCTCGCCTCCTTGTCCGATGCGATTGAGAGCGCAGGCTCGATGATGTCTGCGATTACGTCGAAGACGCGCTCGCCCTTGATGTCCGAGAGACGCATGCTTCTCCCTTACGACTTGGTGACGGTGACGGTGTAGGTCTTCTGCTGGTCGGCGTTCGTGACCGTGACCTGCACGACGTTCTGGCCGGTCTTCCACGTGACGCTGCCGCCGCTGGCGATGGAGTCTCCGTTCGCGACGACGACCTTGTGGGCGTTGGTGGTGTCGGTGGCCGTCGCGGTGACGGTGCCGGAAGCGTTGGTCGTGGTGGCCGTGTACTCGGTCACGCCGGAGCTGAAGGCCGGGGACAGGGTGGCGTTGGAGATGGTCAGCGCGGACAGCGTGGCGGCCGCGGTGGAGGCGGTGCCGCTGAAGACGTACATCTCGTAGGGGACCACGGTCACGTCGTTCAGGCTGTAGTGGCCGAGGAACTCGAAGGCGAAGTCGCCCTTGCCGTTGTCGTTCGACTGGATGGAGAAGCCGCCGTTGGACAGGGCGTTGATGAGCTTGATTGCCATGAAGCCCGCCGAGGTGCCGGTGTTCTCGTCGGAGTAGTCGCCGACCCACCAAAGGTCGAAGAAGTCCTCGCTCTTGACGATTGAGCGAGGGGTAATCTTGCCGACGCTGTTGCTCGTGGTTACGTCGGCAGGGCCGACGAGCTTCTTGGCGAGGGCGGTGTCAGCCGTCTTGAACGTGCCTGACATCTTGACCTCGACCGAGTCGAGCTTCTTCAGCTCCTTGGTGTTGGCCGGTACGTTGTCGATGTCGTCGCCGAAGTCCACGTAGGTGGGCGTGGCGGTGAAGTTGGTGCCGCCCGACGTGGCGCCGATGATGTTCGCCCGGTCGATGGTCGGGCTCGCGGGGTTGAAGTTGGTCAGCAGCACGCCTGCGTTGAGCTGAATCTTCTGGAAGGCGTCTGCGGCAACCTGAGTGTACTTCATTGCCGTCTCCTAGTCTGTGGTAAGGAACTCAATGTTGATGTTGACATAGCGGCGCTTGACCTTCTCGTCCTCGCCGTCGATGGTGACGGACTGCGCCCATGGCGACCCCTTCTTTATCCAGAGCATGCCGCCGTCGCAGGGCACCGTCACCCCTCCAAGCCCGATTGCCTCGGCAATCTCGCGCACCTTGGCGTTCGGGACGGCCTCGGAGTCGGTGCGGTACCAGACGTTGACGGGGACGTTCACCTCGGTCCTTCCCCATGTGCCTAGCACGAGGTCGTAGGTGATGTACGGGAACTCCGCTTGGTCGGGGGTGCTCGACGAGGCGTAGGCCGGTATGCCGAACCCCGCTAGGAACTTGTAGACTGCGGCCTCTGGTGTCATGCGAGCTGCCACTCCTCTGCCGCCACCTGAGACACTTGGAACGTCGCGCTCTGAGGCGTCATGCGGTCGGTGCCGTCCTCGGTGACGCGGAAGTACTGGCCGTCCCTGTCGCGCCTGAACACGTCATGGAAGTCCAGCGGGTTGCTCTTCTCCGTCGTGACGGTGTAGACGGCCATCATGCCCTCCGACTCGGCGACGCGCCCTTGGATGGTGGAGTCGCGGGTGATTGCCGCCTCGAACTTCGCGCCGTCGACCCACGCGGTGGTCCACCCGCCCTCGCCGTCAGGCACCCTCGTCTTCTCGACAAGGGTGCACGTCTCGACGAAGTCGTTCATGAGGCCGGGGAATGGCATCAGTACATCTTCCTCCAAGGATTCAGGCGGGACGCGAACTCCAGCTGCCACCCTGAGAGGCCGTCAGAGCCGTTCTGCGCCGTCGTACCGGACTTGGTGGTGTATGTGTACCCACCGAAGCTCTCTGAGTTGTAAGGGCTTCTCAGAGCCTTTGCAGCGCCGGTGTCGTAGTCGGCGACCCACTGGGCAATCTCGTCCGACAGGTCGATGAGGGCCTTTGGGATGGAGCACGTCGAGACGGTGCCGTCGAACTCCTCGTCCTCTAGGTCCGTGGCGGGGTGCCGGTGGAGGCCGTCGTTGAACAGCGAGCCGTCCACCCAGTACCATGCGTTGTCGGGGATTGCGACGGACGAAGGGAGCTGGCCTCCCTCGATTCGGCACCTCCTGACCACCTGCGTCTTGTACTCGAAGCGGTTGTGGATGTGCCACAGGATTTGCTCCAGCATCCCCTTGTCCATTGTCGTCACTCCCCCTTCGCCTTGCGCGTCCGCCTCGCCTTGGGCTTCGGTGCCTCTGTGACGAGGCTGCCGTAGGCCGTCGCGTTAATCTCCGCGAACCTCTCTGGGGTCACGTCGATTACGTCACCGGCCTTGCGGTAGACGCCTGCCCTGAGGTCGCGGAAGCCCTTGATGACGAGCGCCAGCATGCTACGCGCTCGCGCCCGGGGTCTCGGTGACGGTCGCGACGTACAGGCTGTAGGGGTTGAACAGCACGGGCATGTAGAGGGCGGAGGCCTTGGTCCAGAGGATGGCGGGGTCCTTCTCGCTCCACTGGGAGATGTACACGTAGGTGTCGCGGTTGGTCACGCCGCCCTCGTAGTACGCCGCGAGGTCGACCTCGGGCGGGACTCCCCAGAGGCCTGCGCCGAGGCGCATGCCGTTGCCGGTGCCGAAGAAGGTGACCTTGTCCTTCGGGTAGTAGCGCTGCTGGTGAACCTGCGGACGGCCATAGGCATCGAGGTCGTAGGGCAGGGAGTAGCTGAGGTCGTCGGTGATGACGGTGCTGATGCCGAACTCGTCGTCGAGCCAAGCGCGGAGCTGGGCGTTGGTGACGAGCACGCCCTGCATGTTCACGCCGTTGATGGCCTTCTGGATTGCGAGGTTCTGGCGCATCTTGGTCAGCGTGGAGCGTGCGCAGACCATGCCGGTGATGGTCACGCCCTTGTCAGCGGCTTCGTCCACGATGGTCTGGAGCGCGGTCGCCGGGTCGACGGACGCGCCAGCACCGAGGTCGAGCGTCAGCGCGAGGTTGTCGGCTGGGACGCCGTAGTCCACGGTGATGTCGATGTCGTTCTCCTTGATGGTCACCTTGCCGGTGGCGAGCAGCTCGGCACGTGCGACCTTGGCACGGGTGACGACCTGATTGGAGAGGTCGCCGGCGAAGTCCATGACGGCGTTGTAGAGTTCGGACTCGACGGTGACGCCGCGCTGGGTGAGCTGGCGGAGCAGCTCGGTGGTGTTGCGCTTGACCTTGATGAGGCCCTTCTCGACGTTGTGCTCGTCGATGGGGGCGGGGATGCTCTTCTGCGCGGGGACGTCGAAGGCGTGGAACTGCGCCATCTGCGGGATGGAGTACTCGCTCGCCATGGTGTGGTACGTGGCGACGAGGTTCGGGGTGGTCTGGTCGCTGAACAGGCCCTCAAGCGGGTCGTTCGGGCGAGCCACGGTCTGGAATCCGGTGGTGAGGGTGTCGGCAGGGTTGAGCATGCCGAGGGTCTCATTGATGAACTTAGCCATGTCTGTCCTCCTTACGCCTTGGTGTCGGCGGTGGTGTCGCCAGAGCCGAACACGTAGCCACCGGCGGTCAGGGCGACGACGGCGACCTTCTTGCCGTCGGCGATGGTCAGGGAGTCACCGGAGTCGAAGTCGGTGAAGCCCGTGACGGTGCCGCCGAGGGTCGGGGTGGCGGGAAGGGTGGTGTCGGCCTTGTACTGGAGCTTCTCGCCTGTGCCGAGCGACACGCCGGTGACGGAGATGACGGTCTTGCCGCTCGCGGCACCCTCCGTAGATGCGACGGTCAGCGGGGTCCAGCTCTTCTTGAACCAGTCGGCACGGGTCACGCCGGGCGAGGTGGTGATGACGGTGATTCCGGTGAGGACCGCCTCGGCAGCGCTCTCGATTGCTGCGGGCAGCTTGTCCTCATAGACCGTGCCCTCGACGACGACGGAGCCGGGCATCGCGCCCTCGGTGACGTCGATGTCCTCGAACAGGATGCCCTTGGCGTTGCCGTCGTTGCTCGGGATGACCGCGCCAGCGGGAACGACCTTGCGCCCGTTGTCGCGAGTGACGACCTGCGAGTGGTTGGCGGCGATGGTCATGGTCTTGCGGAGGCACGTCTCGTCATCTGCGAGGAAGTGGCCTGCCGCCCATCCGTAGCCCTTTGCGGGGCCGTCGAAGTAGCTCATGCTTACTCCTTAGTCTCGTTCTTACCGAACATGCGCTCGTGGCGCTCCTGCATGCGTCGTGCGACGTCTGGGTCGGCTCCCTCGGGGACGTTGTCGCCCTTGGGCGGCGTTGCGGGAGGCTCTGTCTGGGTCTTGGTCTTCACGACGAAGTCTGCCCACTCCTCCTTTGCCGACTCCTCCAGCTTGTCGGCGTCCTTGAGCTTGCCGTCCTCCATCTCGACGTTCGTGAGGTCGGTGACCTTCATGATTGCGTCGACGCGCTTGGGGTCGATGCCCGCCTTGGCGAGCATGCCGCGATACGCCTGTGCCTTCTCCGCCTGCAAGCGCTCCTGCTCGACTTGGGCCTTGAAGTCCTCGAAAGCCTGATGCTCGCTCTCGTACTTCTCCTCCCATTGGTTCGGAACGGTGCCTGCGGCCTTGGCGTCCTCCAGCTGCTTTTGGAGGTCTGGCACCTTCTCCGCCTGCTCCTTGTACTTGTCCCGGTCGGCCTTCAGCCCGTTGACGGTCTCGGTGTGGGCCTCGATGATTGTCTCCACCTGCTTGTCCTCGATGCCCATGCCTTCAAGGAGCTTGCGTGTCAGTGCCATATGTCTCCTGTTCCTCGGAGCTTGCGCGGCATTTCCTCGCCGCATAGAGTCGAAGCGAGTGTATCACAGCCACCGGACAAAAAAAAGGCCCCTCACGAGAGGGGCCAGCGGTGTTCAACAGGCTAGGCTATTGCCTTGATGGTCGGCCTCGTGATGACGGTCTGTTTGGTGCCCTTGTACTCCGAGTGCTCCTTGACCGTGGCCCTCATGGTGACCTTGCTCCCGATTTCTGCGTAGGTGAAGTGGACCGTGTCGTGCTCGTCGACCGTCTCGACGCTGACCATGTTCGCGGTCTTCCACACGTAGCAGTTGCCATCATCGTCGCGGAAGGTGTACAGGTGGCGGGTGCCGTCATCGTAGTAGCTGTAGCCCATGCCCTCGTACTCGTAGTCGTTGACGAGGGTGAGGTCGAGGTCGACGCGCTCCTTGGGCTGGAACTGCCGCTCGCTGTGCGAGAAGTCGCGAAGCTCGGCAAGCCTCTTGGCCTCCGCCTCCTCCGCCTCGACCTCCTCCTGAGGCCTGAGGTCGATGGAGACGACGGTGTAGCGCGGGTTGAAGTGGAAGTACTCGTTGAGGACAACGAAGTACCTGCCGACGTTGCCCTCGTAGTTGGTGGAGGTGAAGTTGACCGTCTTGTAGTGGCCGCTCCAGCACCCGGCCAGCTCCGCCTCTCCCCTGCTAAGGTGCTGTGCGATTGCCCAGAACTGCTTGGAGCTGAGGCCCCGCTCCCCACAATGGCCGTTCTCGTCAACCATGCCGTCGATGATGTGCTCTGCGAAATTGGCACTCATGATGCGTTCCCTTCGTCCGTGGCCCCGTTGCTAGATGGTGAGGTACACGCTTCCGTCCTTGTCGCGGACCTCGAACCAGCTGACGTTCCAGAGGTTCCTGAGCCAGCGCATCGCCTCTCCCATGTGCTCGAAGCCCTTTTCCATGGTGACTCCGTACGCCGTCGCCTTGACCTTAATCATCGTTCGCTCCCTTCCGTCACGGAAGGCCATTCCCTCCAGACGCCTATAGTATAGCATAGTGACGCGACGTGTAAACCCAGAATCGGAAAATTTCAGAAGATTCCCCCGCGACCGCCTGCCAGCGTCTCCCTGACCTTCATGTGCTGGCAGAGGCTCGCGAGCGAGTCCGGTGCGTCGTCGTGCTCTGCGTCCTCCGTGTAGTCGCATATCTGGTCTATGTAGGCTTGGTCGGTGCCCTCCACGAAGACGATGTCGGGCCACGCCGCCTTCAGGTACGTGACAATCTTGATGTGCTTGTTCAGCTTCTCCTGATACGGCGACACCCTCAGGCCCATCTCCTTGAGCGCCCTAGCCGAGTACCCCTTGTCCGCATTCAGCTCCGTATAGAGCTTGCCGACCTTGAGCCTCTGGCACTCCGAGACTATGGTGCCCATCACGTCATCGACGTGCTTCCTCCACATGCGACCGTAGACGTACCTCCTTCCGTCGTGGACGGCCATGACTGTGAAGGCCGTGAAGTCCTCGCCGTAGTACGCTGCGTCGACGTGCGCGGCCCCCTGCTCTACCATCTCCTGCCCGGCTCCAACCGAGGGGCTGGTGAAGATGACGTCATCGGACGGTATGTGCCTCAGCTCGTAGTTGGCTGCGAAGAGCGATGGGGTCATCCTTTCCTTGACGTGCCGTACGTCGGCATCGGTCATGAGGCCCGTCTGGAAACAGTCATACTTCTTGGCCGTCGGCATTATCGAAAAGCAATCCTCGACGTGCCAAGGCGTTCCCGTGTTGAATATCCTTCCTCCACGGTTTCGGAGGTTCTGCAGCTCCATGTAGATTGCCTTCGTGTGCTCGCGCTCGGCACGCGATATGCGGTCCTTGAGGTTGACGATGTCGTCTGTGAAGATTCGGTCGAAGTGCTTGCCCGTCAGAGAGCCGTTTATTCCAAGCCCGGTTAGCTGTGCGGTGCCTCTTACGCTCGTGACCAAATCTGTGTCAAGAATCGTCCCAGAGGCCCTCGTAAGGGCCAACCTGCGTCCCCATATGGCCTCGCATACCTGCTGCATGGCGTCATGCGTAAGAAGCGACTGGACTTGGAGCATGACTTCTTTAACGTCAGTGTCCGTCTTTCGCATGAAGGCTATCGTATCGTTCGGCCTGACAATCATGAGGAGTGCGAGCGCAACCGAAACGCACGTGGTCTTGTAGCTTCCTCGGTGTGCTTGCAAGGTCTCGTCATCGATTCCGAGAACCATGTCACGCATCCACTCGCCGTGGATGTCGGCAAGCAGGGTGAATCCGCAGGCGTTCCCTATCCTCTCTGGATGGTCGCGTATGAGTCTGAGCGCGTCAGCCCTCGTCCTGCCCATCGCTTCCCCACAGTATGCGGTCTATTTCATTCTGAGCCGTCTCGTCCAATAGCGTCATGTGCTGCTCTATCTTGTCTGACTGACCAAGCCAGTTCTTGCCTAGGAATATAGCCATCGCCGGCGACTTCTGGGCCAGCTTGAACTGGGTGGCCCTGAGCGACGCCTTGCCGCCCTCCCTGAGTCTGGCGAAAACAACCGCAAAAGTCTCACCGTCGTACGTCCTCTTGCACCACCGCTGTATGGTGTCCTCGGAGCATGAGAACCACCCAGCTATCTCTGGGAGGGTGCACTGCATCTTGCACAGCTTCTCGAACTGGCTCTGGTCTATCTCGACCTTGGGCCTCCCGGTCTTTGCCATTAACTAATCCTCTTCACCAGTTTTGCCTTGGAGTACCCCTGCGAGTTGCCAATCATGATGCGCAGGAAGTCCTCGCGCGAGAAGTCGCTGAGCCTGAACACTTCCTCCGGCCTCATGCCGAGCTGCTTGCAAATCTCTTGGGTTGTCTTGCCCTCGTCCAAGAGCTTCTTGACGATTGCCTTCATGGGGCCGAGCTGGTGGACTCCTCGCGCCCTGTTGTGGGTGACGGTGCCGTACATGTCCTCGGCCTCGTCGGTGTGCTCGACGACGACAATCGGAACCTTGCCTCCGAGCATCGTCCTGAGCGGCTCCCTGCCAGCAACCGTCCAGCGGTGGAAGCCGTCGATGATGGTCATGTCTGGCCTCACGACGATGGGCATCGTCCAGCCGTTGGTGAGTATCGACTGGACCAGAAGCTCTAGGTTCTGCTCGCTGACGACGTTGGGGTTGTAGTCGTTCGGCTTGAGGGTGTCCCTGTCGACGAACCTCACCCCTTCGAGCGGTGCCAGTAGGTTCTTCTCTTTCATCGCGCCTCCTGCTTGAACTCTCGTATCTCTATGCCAAGCTCGATTGCCCTAGCCGTCCTGTGCTTCGGGTCACCACCCACGGCAAGGTTGTAGAGCGCCTTGTAGTCCTTGGGAATGAGGAACGGGCCGTACTTGAGCAGTATTCGGGTGCAGTCCTTGTAGGCATATTCCATGGCCCTAGAGCCTTGGAAGCGCCATTTTTCCTTGAGGATTTCGGCAAGCTTGGCCTGATAGTCGGTATCGTCCTTCTTGGAGGCCGTTTTCTTCCTTCTGAACATCTCCGTGTCGAAGTACAGCATCGCAA
Source organism: Candidatus Cryptobacteroides sp. (assembly GCA_045117755.1). GTDB lineage: Bacteria > Bacteroidota > Bacteroidia > Bacteroidales > UBA932 > Cryptobacteroides. The sequence continues at coordinate 8,745 of JBGUOB010000097.1, read as the reverse complement.
GGTAGGCGTTAGGCTCGCGCTTGCATATCCTGTCGAACAGGTTGGGGTAGAACTTGCACATCTCCACTAGGCTGCCAACAGTGTCGATGCTGAAGAACTGCGATATCCTCATGCGGTTCTTCGGGAGTCCGCACTGGTACATATAGAGATACGCGTCTGGGACCTCCAAGTCGTTCTCTAGCATGTACCGCCACACGTCCGTGTCTTTCCAGTCATAGATTGGCCATACCTTGGACTGGTCCTTGCTCCTCGCCATGTACGCGCGACGCTGGATGCTCTCGTACATCCTTACGCCAGTAAGCCTAACGTGGTTTCTGAGCTTCTTGTCAAAAAACGACTGGTACGTGTCGTGGCGCTCGTCTAGGAAAGGGTCGGAGGTGACCGCGAACTTCGGCATCCTCCTAATCCAAGAGTCCTTTTTCGTCTCGTCCCAGCAAATGAAGGACTCGTCGTTCTGGAGGCTGTTTAGGCAGTCGTAGTGTTTGACTTGTACGCAGTACCATGTGAACGGGACGCCGATGGAGAGCCACTGCGCACGTATGTTCATGGCGGCTTTCTCGACGCATGGGTATATCGCCTCCTCGTCGATGAAGAACACTTCCAGTTTCGACGGGTCGGCATCCCCGCTCTGGACGGCTTTCCAGACCAAGTCGTTGAGGCATATGCTGTCTTTGCCACCGCTTATGGACATGGCTACCTTGCCAGCAGTGCTGAAGACGTTCCGAATGCGCCTTTTTGCCATTTCCACAACGTCGACGTCTGACTCGTGCTCGTTAGTCAAGGTAGATTACCTCTCCGCAATTGGGGCAGATTACAGTCTGGCTCGTCTTTGTAGGCTCTGGGGCCGAATAAGCAGACTTGTGCTCCTCGGTGGGAGCTTGTTCGGGTTCTGCCGTCTCTTTGGCCGCAGTGGGCTTAGGTGGCTCCGCAGGGGTATATGTGGTGTACTTTGGGTCGGTGACCATTCCGTAGTCCTGAAGCTCCTCCTCAAGGTCATCGACATCAAGGTTCATGGCTTCGAGGACGTCCATGTCGTAGCCAGCGATGTCGAGGTCGTCCTCCATGGAGATGTCGGCAACGAGCGCACGGATTGCGTCAAAGTCATCGCCTCCGAGCTTGTAAATCTGGTTGTCTGAGAGGACCAGCTTCTTCTTCTTGGAAGCGCTCAACCCCTTGATTTGGTAGCACTGTACCGTGCTCCACCCAAGGCGCTTGACGGCTTCAAGGAGGCAGTTGCCGACGAGCACCATGCCGTCTTCGTCGCACACGATGGCACGGGTCTGGCCGAACTGCTCAAGCGCACGCATCATCTCTTTGATTTGCTTCTCCGAGTGCTTGCGCACGTTTCCATCGAATGGTCGAAGCTCACTTACCGCAATGTCAACAATCTGCATCTTTGCCCTCCAAATAGTCGATTGCTGAAGTCAGGCCTTCCTTTGCGGCCGATGTGACTATCGAGCTGTCAATCTGCCAAATCTCCCGCCAAACCTCTTTGTCGCTCATGCCGAAACCAGCGCGTTCGGTCCATTCGCCCATGGCTATCGAGCCTATAAGGAACCCTCTGGGCCACCAGTAGAACGGCGGAAGCTCAATGTCGTTGTATCTGAGATATGCGAGAAGCTGCTCATGCGTCCATTCAGCCATCGGTGAGTACACGTCGTACCCGTTCTTCTTGGCTACGAAGCCGTCAGAGCGCTTTCCGCACTGGTTCCCGTCTTTGAGTCTCCGCCCAAGCACCATGAGGTCGAACCCGTACTTTTCCATGTCGGACTTCTGGCGCTTCCATTTCTCTGCCATCCACTTGTTCCTTGTGTCTCCTTTGCAGAACAGGTATTGAGGGTTGGCTTCGAGAAAACCGAGCGTGAACTTGCCTATGACAGACTCAACGATGCCGCGAGGTTTGTTCTCATCAATCCACCGTCGCATCGCTGGATATTCATTGATGCCACGCCAAATAATCGGGGTGCATGCCATCCCTGACTTTTGGACAAGAAGCTGGAGCGCAATGCTGTCCTTGCCAGCAATCCATCCGTTGCATGGGTTGGAATAGCGGCCCAGAGCCGATGTGAGGCCTTCTAGCGTCCTTTTCTCAAGCTCTTGGATGCTTGCACGAGAATGGATGGAAACGCACTCGTCGTAGGCCCTGAGCCATTCCTGATTGCTTTTGACGCTCTGCTTTCTATTGAGCATCAACGGCCTCGTTGTACCTGTTCGTCGCTACGTCCTCGACCTCGACCCACTCGGCAACGCCCTCGTTCTCCTTCATGTAGTCGAGCCAGTACTGCGCGTCCTCCATGTTGACCATGGCGTTGGGCTGGAACTGGTAGTCGTCGATGAACTCAACATCGACTCCGGTGTACTTGCTGATGATTGCCTTCGCCTCGTCCTGATGGTCGCTGGTCCACTCTGCGGCCTTGGCAATTCCGGAGACGAATCTGGTAACCTCGTCTTCGTGCTCCTCTGCCCAGACGGAGTTCACGAAAATCTCGCAGAACTGGCGCTCTCCGAAAATGTCAGTAGCGTCGAACAACATTTCCAGCTCCTCGCTCTGACGCGCCTTAGGAGCATACGGGGCCATGAGTCCAATTGCGTCGACGTCACCGCGCTCAAGTGCACCCTGCTGCTGGTCGAAGCTGAGGTTGACGAACTGCACGTCGCTCTCGCTCATGTTGGCGTTGGCGAGTGCCATGAGCCACGTGTAGTGGAACGAGGACTTCACGAGATTGATGGCAATCTTCTTACCCCGTAGGTCCTCGATAGACTTGATTCCGCTGTCCTTGCGAACAAAGAACTCCTCAAGCGGGTGCTCCTCGAAGGCGCTCTGGATGTCTGCGACGCCGACAACAGGAAGACCTGCCGAGCGTGCGTTGCAAATGGCCATGTTCGAGAGAAGGCCGCCGTTGACATCCCCGCTCGCCACCATCTGCACGGCCGTCGCGCCTCCTGCGACGGTGTCGACAATCTCGACCTCGATTCCCTGCTCGTCAAAGAACCCGTTGTCCATGGCAATGTACACGGGGTCGTAGACCTTCAGACCGACGTACTTGATGACGTCGGCCTCTTTTTCTTCGCCATTGCAGCCCGTCATGACGATGGACGCAACGAGAGCAGCACCACCTAGAAACTGCCTTCTTGTAATATCGCTCATGTTCCGCTCCTTTCCTTCAGGCGTTTCTCCGCCTTTTCCATTACGTAGTTGACTGCTGAGCCGACAACTCCAATAACGAGTATGTACACGTACGTCTCAGGGTATCTGAAGGAGTTCGTCGTCCACAACACCATGTAGCCTATTCCACTTGTGGCACCAAGCATCTCTGCAACGACGATTGCGACAAACCCGCTTCCGGTCCCGATTCTAACACCGTTTAGAACTGTAGGCATTGCGATTGGAAGCTTGACGTACTTCATAACCTGAGCATCGTTCATACCAAGCGCGTACCCAGCCTCGACAACTCCTTTGTCGACACCTTGCAGCCCGTGGAACGAAGACATCATGATGGGCGGGAACGCTGTCCAAAAAATGACGAACACCCGCGACGCGTCTCCGATTCCATACATAACCAAGAGAATGGGAAAAAGCGTGATTGACGGTATGTTCCTCAGCATGCCTATTAAGGGAAGAACCGAGCATTCTATCCTCCAGTCATATGTTGCCAAGATTGCGACGGCGATTCCCGAGACAGACGCTATTGACACTCCTAACGTTAGGATTTTCATTGTAGACCAGAGGTTTTTCAAAAACACCTTATCGGTCAAAACAACAGCTGCAGATGCGGATATCGTATGTATTGGCACTATTGCCGGGTCACTTTTGATTACTGCCAACAACTCCCAAAGCAGGCATGCAAAAGCTGCGCCAATGAAAGATGCTATGCGTTTTTCCCTATTTGCCCTCAAGGTCACGCCTCACCAGTTGCCTGATGTACTCGGTCCGATTCTCGACGCTGTCGAGCATTGCTATGATGTCGGCATCGGTGTCCTTGCGCAGCCTGATGATGTACTGCTTGGTCTTCTTGGCATACCGCCTGATGGCACGCCTCGTGGATTCGCTTGTCATCCGACCACCTCCTCAGGCATATGCTATACGACATTCAGCCATCAGTCAAGGTCCCCGTTGCGAACTCTATGAAGTCGCACGCTCCCGTCGTTTGCTCCCCTCCGCCCTATCGGGCAATCATGTTGGCGAACCCCTCGCCGTTGATGCCGAAGTGCGAGCCGACGTAGTGCGACAGCATGTCCAGCGCCCTCTTCTTCGACGGGCCGTCGAACCAGTCGAACCACATCGGAGAGCGGTAGTCCTGCAGGATGCAGACATTGCCCTTGCCGTCCTCCTCGTACATTTCGGCGACGGCGATTACCTTGCCGCCCCTGCTGATTTCAAGCGCCTTCTCGGCGATGCTCATGACGTGCCCCTTTCTAGCAATAGAGGCGGACGAGGTCGAACACGTCGAGGCTCATGTCGGAGACGACCCTGATTCCAAGATACTGCTCGTAGGCGTCGAGGCACTCGTTGCGCTTGTACGCCCCACACATCTCGTCGATTGCGTCGTGCACGCTGTCATCGAACGAGAACTTGGACACCTCGCAAAACTCGTCAACGTCCTCGTAGTCAAGCACATCCCCCGTGATTGTGTCGAATATCCTGAACATGTTGCGCTCCTTTCCTTTGCTCCCTGTGTGGGGAGGTACTAGGCCCCTCCCCGTTGGCCTGTCCCGTTCCTAACGGTAAGTGGCGTACACCTCTGGGTCGACCCAGACCTCGTCCTCGTGGGCGTCGAACTCGATGACACCCTTGTCGATGAGGTCCTTGAGGTATGCGCCTATGACCTGACCCCAGTTCTCTGTGCCCTCGAACACGTGGAGGAGGTCGACCATCATCATCGACGGCCTGTTGAACCCCCAACCGTCGAGGTCGTCGCAGCCTGCGCAAATGGCAATGATTACCTTGGTCTCGTTCTCGTTCAGGTTCTTCATCTCGTGCTCCCTTCGATGTTTCCTACCCTTTCCTTACTTATAGTATAGCATATGATGGGCAGGAGTGCTTTGGGAATCTCAGATTTTTTGGGAAATTTTTCCCCTCTGGCACCATTGGGCCACAGGGCAGTACGACTGGCATCGCGTGTCCTCGCCGGGCCTGTGCTCCATATGGTACCTTGCGCCGTTCTTGTCTATGAGGCCATCCATGTACTCGGCGGCCTTTTCCTCGTCCTCGAACAATCGTATGGCCTTCTTCTTTCCGGTCTGCATGACGGCCCACTTGTCAGGCTTGTGCCACACCTGCTCGTCGTTGCACGGCTCCAGCTCGTCGTCCTGCAGGGCCTCCTGCGCCGCGACCTCTAGGAACCAGTCGGCGACGTACCACCCCGCTGCCTCGATGTCCTCGTCGGTGAAGTCCCAGCTGACCCTGAGCACCGGATGCTGCGGGTAGTCGCTCTCGAACCTAGCCTTGCGCATGGAGTGGTCGCGCATGATTGCCACGACCTCGCCCCGGTGCGCCGGTATGCCCTGCTGCCTGAGCATCCAGCAGTAGAGCAGCGTCTGCCGCTGCCAGTCAGAGTAGTCCCCGAACTGGGCCTTCCACACGCTGCACGTCTTCCAGTCGGTGACGGTCCCGGTGTCTGCGTCGTAGAGGTCGGTGATGCCGCTCAGCTCGTAGCCGTCTGTGATGTCCACCTTCATCCACCACTCGCGGAACTGGTGCGGCCTAGGCTCCGCCTCCTCCAAGACCTTATGGACGGCGCTACCGAGGATTGCCCACACGCGGTCCGACACGTCCTCGTCCTGCTCGCCCTCGTGACGCCTCTTGAGCACGGCCTCGCAGGTGCCTCCCAGCAAGTCGGTGACGCTGTACCTCTTAGGCTTGTATCTGTGGTTGCTCGTCGCAGCATCCACGAATGGCTGCGGAAGGCCAAGCTCGTTCGTCAGCATCAGCACCTACCCCCGTACACTCCGCCTGTCGGCGAGCCGCTCCACCAGTCAGCGCCGCTCTCGTCAGGCTCTCCCTCCCAGTAATCCCCGACATGTGCGTACCGCCACCCTTGGCTGGCACCCGTCGAGAAGGCCTCTGGATACCATCTGCGGGCCTCTTCGCGAGAAACCGGGCAACGGGTCGCACGGTCGGCCTCGTCGACGCTCTCGCGGCTCTGAGCGACCCAAGCATCCCTCTCCCGCGAGCTGTCGAATCGGCAGAGCCTATCAGCCATGCATGCCGTCGTGCATCCGCGCGGGGCGCTCTGGGCGTAGTACTTCATCTCACGCCTCCATGTCCAGAGGTTCGGTACCTTCGTTCTCGCAAACCTCGCAGTACATGGCCCACCAGTCATCCATGGTCTCGCCGTCCTGAAGGTCTACCCAGTCGAACAGGGCTCTTTCCCCGTCTGTGAGCTGTTACCATGTCTTCATGGCCCATCGCCTCCGTTAGTCGTAGAAGCTATTGATGCTTTCCCAGATGCCGCCGGCAACCCAGAGGATTTCCTCTGCGTCGACGCCGTACCTTGCGGAAATGTCGCTCGCGATTTTCCAAGCCTCCGCCTCTGCCTCGCGGACCTCGTCGCAATCCTCGGTCCAGTTCTTGTCGATGAGCCTCTCGACCTTATCGGTCGCGGCATAGAGCATGCGGCCCATCCTCTCGGTCTCCATGAGTTCGATATCCATCGTTCGCTCCCTTCGTATCTTGGAGGCCGTTCCCCCATAACTGTATTATAGCACATATACGGCGAGCCAAACTCAGGAATCCAAAAATTTCTCTTTTCTTTTCAGCGAATGACCCTAAGCGTTCTCGGCAGTCCTTCTTCCCTGCACACGAGTCCCATGCCCTGAAGCTTGTCGAGACGGGTCATCAGGCTGCCTGCCGATGACAGGCGTAGCTCCAATGCCAGCTCCCTAATGGTCGGCGGATACCCGTTTCTTTTCGTCATCGACTCGATAGCGCCGATGATGTCGCCGTTCGTAACCTTCATGCCTACCTCCCGGTCGAGCCGAATCCCGAGTCGCCGCGCTCTCCGCCCTCGACCATGTCGACCTGAACCATCTTGGGATAGAGTACCGGCATAACCAACATCTGGATGACTTTGTCGCCTGCGTCGAACAGATATCCCGTGTCGGTGTTGTTGTAGAGCTTCACGACAACCTCGCCCGTGTAGCCCTCGTCGATGACGCCCTCGCCCGTGATTCCGCTTCTGACATTGAGTCCGCTCTTGCTCTTCAAAATGCCAACGGTGCCATCTGGTAGCTGAATGTGAACACCCGTGTGAACCGTGACGCCAGACCACGGTGGAAGCTCAAATGCTACCGGTGTGCGAATGTCCGCCCCAGCATCGGTCTCGTGCGCCCTGACTGGAGGGTAAGCTCCTTCGTCCAGCGAATACATCATGGTCACCATGCTAGTCCTCCTTTACCTTTCGTCCGCAGTTGGGACAGTAGTTTGGCGTTCCGTGATGATGGTGCCGATGCCGCCCCTCGTCCCCGTCAAACAGGCTTATCCAGCTAGTGAGGTCGCAGCTGAACCCACACGACGAGCAGGTGAACTCGGAGATGCCAGCGCACACGTCACGGCACGTCCCCCGCCCCAGCGTCGCGTCAATGGCCTGCGCGGGGGTGAGGTGGTGCATCCACACGTTAATGAATCCGTCGCGGATTTCGTCTGCGGAGTAGCGATACATGCCAGTGCTTTCGCTGGTCTGCTCGTAGCCCCACAACGTGTTCTCGCATCCGTCGTAGTGCTCCACCCCGCGCTCGTCCAGCAGGCGGCGCAGGCGTTCGGTCGCGCTAGTCATGGTCGGCCCTCCTGTTCCATCGCGCGACGGCCTCCTCCTTGGTGTCAAAGAAGGCAATGTGGATGGGGCATTCAAAATTCACGTGTTTGTGCTCGACCATCCAGAACCCCGCCTGGTGCTGCATCATGAACACTTCGCCCCCGCAGAACGGGCAGGGAAGCAGATCCACGGACGCGGTCATTCGCCCTCACCTGCCCTCGCGTTCCATGCGGCGATGGCTCCGCCCTTGTCGTCCGCGCTCGGCCCGACCGCCGCGCACTCGCAGCTGACGAACCAGCCCCACCGCCCGCTGCTCTTGACCCTCTGCGTGCGCCCACCGCAGAACGGGCAGGGCATCAACGTCCGCTCCACGTCCAGCAGCCTCGGCCTCTCGTACTCCCTCATGCGTCCTCCCCCTTGTCCTTTATGGTCGGGATGACCTGCTCCATCGCGCGTTGGTAGCGCTCGTAGTGGTCGGTCAGGAACCTGCCGTCGCGCTCGCTCATGGGCGTGTCGGCACCGTCGCCTACGACTTGGGCAAGATAGACCGCGAACGTCGCAAGCTCGCGCACCGCGTAGGCCAGCATCGCCGTCTCGTTGCTCATTCGTCCACCTCGATTCCCAGCTCGCGCATGCGGTCGTGCATCGTGTCGCAGATGGTGTCGGGCATGAGATGAACCGCGCCGCCGCCGTTGACGGTGCACTCGTCACACTCGCCGCTCGTCGTGCAGTAGTAGAGCGCCCGCACCAGCTCCCGCAGCTTGGCGTTCTCATAGTCGAGCCGCTTGCGCTCCTTCTGCGACGCGTCTGCCCGTAGGCACTCGTCACAGTCGAGCATCGCCTCGCATTCCTCGCACTTAGGCACACCTGCCAGCTCCCGCAGCTTGGCGTTCTCGGCTTCCACGTTCTGACGCACGAGATGCTCGGCGTTGAGCTTCATGACCAGCTTGGCGTTATCTGCCCTTAGCGCCGCAATCTTGTCGTGCTGCTC
>JBGUOB010000096.1:0-2904 GCA_045117755.1 Candidatus Cryptobacteroides sp. | reverse complement strand
GTAAGCGATGAATAATCGGGCGGATTGCGGGTACTTTAGCCAGAAGGGATAATGGACGCATGGAGTGGTCCTATCCCCTGCAAGTCCTTTGCGCTAAAGATATCCGGTCACATAAAGCCCGTTCATGTGACGATCTATCAGCCACTCCCGAAATTAAAAAGAAACGGAGTGGAATGATTTATGAAAAAGAACAACGTTCGTTCTGACCTGGAATGGTTCGAAACTATCAGGGAATGCCGTTCAAGCGGCCTCAGCGAAAGAAAATGGTGCGAGGCGAACGGCATCAGCCACAATAGTCTGCATTACTATATTAAGAAGCTGCGTGGCAGGGGCTATGATATCCCGCAGCCGTCACGCGTCTCAGGCAACGGCCCCAGGCAGGAGGTCGTCCCCCTCGCAGTCCGTAGTGGGAGTGACGGACTTGCCGGAGGCGATCCTACAGCTCCGGGAGGCGGGACGGTCGCCGCGAATGTCTTCGTAGGGAATGTCCGCATCGATTTCCATGACGGCGCAAGCGCCGCCACGATCAGGAATATCCTGTACACGCTGGGAGGGCTGTCATGTTAGGAGACCTTTCCCGTGTTTCTAAGATCTACCTGGTGACCGGAAGAACTGACATGCGCAAGTCTATTGACGGCTTGATGTCGGTCATCCGCGATACCTACGACATGGATCCCTTCGCAAATGCGCTCTTCCTCTTCTGTGGGAGGAAGTCGGACAGGATCAAGGCCCTCCATTTTGACCAGACCGGGTTCGTGATCCTTTACAAGAGGCTCGACAACGGGCGCTTCCAGTGGCCGCGTAATGCTTCCGAAGTACGCGCCCTCACCAGGCAGCAGTACCGGTGGCTCCTGGAGGGGCTTTCCATCGAGCAGCCGAACGCGATCCACGGAGGGTCCGGCAGGAAGGATTTTTAGGCTCTGCCTTTTGTGCAAAACGTAGAATATTTGTTTTTTTTCCGTACCTGCGCATTTTTTTATCCACACCCGGAATGCCCGTATACGCTATCCCGGCAGGTGTGAGAAAAAGCGAATCGGAGATATCCACAATTTGCCCTTTCCTCAGGTCATTTCCCCTCCCCGGGAAGGCCTCCGGCCGGTAAAAAGCAGGGGTTGTCCACCGTCAGAATGACGGATGGCCACAGCCAGGCGGTTTGCCGTGCCCCAGCATCCTCTTTATAATAGAGGAAAGACTATGGAAGGGAGGACAGCAGGATGGCGGAAGGACCATATGCGGACATCCAGAAATACATCGAGCACCTGGAGCAGCAGACGCAGGAGCAGGCCGAGACCATCAGGAACCTGAACGGGACCATCACGGATCTCCGGCGTACGATCGCCAACCTTCAGGAGACCCTGGACGAGCTCAACCGGAAGATCTTCGGCACATCCAGCGAAAAAACAGGACGACTTCCCGATGATGAAGAACCCGGGGACGAGATCCGGACAGCCGGAGGCCATGAAGTCCTGGTAAAAGAGCACACGAGGAAAAGCAAGGCAAAATCGATGCGCAGGGATCTTTACGAAGCACTCCCGGTACGCAGGGTGGACATCCCCGTCCCCGCAGGCGGCCGTAACTGCCCTGACTGCGGCGCCCCGATGGAGCACCTCGGCTGGCAGTTCGGCCGGGAGGAGCTCCGGATCACGCCCGCGAAAGTGGAACGGGTCCAATATTTCCAGGAAACGCTGGTATGCCCGGTGTGCCGGAAAGAGGATGTCACGACGATCACCAGGGCAGCTCTGCCGACACCCCTCCTCAGCCACAGCCCGGCATCCCCGTCCATGGTGGCCACGGTCATGTATGACAAGTCCGGCCTTTACCTTCCGTTCTACCGGCAGGAGAAGGACTGGGGGCTTCAGGAAGTGCCGCTGCCCCGGGAGACGATCGGGAACTGGTACAACAGGTGCTCCCTGGATTATCTTTCCCCCATTTATGACGCCCTGCACGAGAAGTTCCTGGGCCGGGAAGTGATCCACGCGGACGAGGTGCCATGCCAGGTCCTCCATGAGAAGGACCGGGAAGCGCAGGCGAAATCCTATTTCTGGATATACCTTACCGGGTCGGACGGGCTTCCGGGGATCGTCCTTTATGACTACCAGCCGGGCCGCGCCGGAAAATATCCCGCAGCCTTTCTGGAAGGTTTTTCCGGGTATGTCCATTGTGACGGGTACAGCGCGTATGGCACGCTCACAGGGGTCATCATCGTATGCTGCCTTGCCCATTGCCGGCGGAAGTTCTTCGAGGCGGTCCCCAAAGAACGCCGGAAGGACCTCAGGCTCCTGGACATCAACTCTGAACAGGCCATCCCGGAACCGGAGGGCGACATCGCCGCCCGTGAGGACCTGCTCCCGGCGGAAAAAGGGGTCCTGTTCTGCAACCGCCTGTTCTTCATGGAGCGGGAATACAGGGACCTGTCCGCGGATGAGCGTAAGACCATCCGCCTCCGGACAGAGCCTGCAGTTTGGGAAAGCTTCTGGTCATGGATCGACACCCTTTCGCCGGTGGGCGGAAGCAAGCTGGAGAAGGCAGTGAATTACGCCAGGAACCATAAGGAATCCCTGATGAACTACCTCCTCGATGGCAGGTGCGAGCTTTCGAACAACGCGGCGGAGCGGAAAGCGAAGGTCTACGCAACGTCAAGGAAGAATTTCCTGTTCCACGACACGGAGGACGGCGCGAAAGCAAGCGCGATCGTCATGAGCCTTATTGAGACCGCCAAGGCCAATGGCCTGAACCCGTTCCAGTATCTGTACACCCTGCTGTTGTTCATGCCGGACCACAAAGATTCGCCCGCAAGCATCGAACAACTAATGCCATGGAGTGATTTTATAAAGGAACGCTGTTCAGGACAGATGGATACTGAAACATATACACCCGAAAATCCAGGGGAGCTGCCGGCCTGAT
>JBGUOB010000095.1:0-2217 GCA_045117755.1 Candidatus Cryptobacteroides sp. | reverse complement strand
GCGGTGCTGCCGGCAGACTGCTGCAGCGTCTGGTGCCACAGTTCGCTGGTGGCGATGACACCGTCGGCAACCTTGATGGCAGGCACCTGCACCTGCTTCTTGCCGATCTTGGCATCGAAGGTGAGGTAGAGGTCGCTCTTCTGCATGGCGTCCTGATAGGGGAAGGTGGTCTTCATCGTGTAGTGGCCGCCGAGGAAGTAGGAGATGGTCTGGTCGTTGCCGAGCACCTTCTCACCCTGGAATGTGGCGGGCTGGCCCTTGACGGCCTGCTGTACGCCATTCTGCGTGAAGCGCAGCTCGGGGGTGACCGTCACGACGGCCTTCTTGTTCATATACTTCTCGGGGAATGTGCCGTTGACGGTTGCTGTGACCTGTCCGGCCTCTGCCTCCAACGGGTTTGGAGTCACCTTGAAATTGTCACTTGTCAGTTGTCCTAACTTTCCTGAACACGAGGTCAAGAGCAGTACGCCCAGACCTAAAATCAATCCTTTTGTCTTCATCATTATTCTTTTTCAATATTAGAATTTGCCGCGAAGGTACGAAAAAAACGAGGAAAAACGGCGTTTTTTACTGTTAAATAAACTTATTGTTGTGCAATGCCTTCCATTGATAGGCGCGCAGGGCCATATAATAGAATAGTACGCCCGTGAGGAGTCCGGCGATGGCATCGATGGCATAATGGGCATAGATGTACACCGTGGAGAAGCACATAAGGACGTAGAACGGCAGGATGACGAGGGTAAGCCAGCGGCAGTGGGTGCGGCGTGCGAGGAGCATGACAACGGTGGTGATGCCGACATGGCTGCTGGGGAATGCCGCCGTGGGCCGTTCACCGGCGTCGTGGGTGATGTCGAGCAGGTGGTAGAAGAATCCGTCGCTCCACCCCGGTGCCGCCATGCGTTCGCTGTGGGTGAGGAACCAGTCGCCGATGTTGGGGAATATGCCGTTTGCGATGTTGCCGGTACCTACTGCGAGGTAGTAGAATTGCGGTCCTGTGACGGGCAGGAATATGAATATGAGGTAGTAGGCGAAGAATGATGCGAGTACGACGAATGCCGCCATGGGCAGCTCGTCGTAGCGGCGGAAGAAATAGTAGAGCAGCAGGAGCGTCATGAGCGGGAAGTAGCTGACGTAGCCGAGGCACATGAGTTCGGAGAACCATCCCCAGGGGACGTATTCGGAGAAGAGCAGCGATGGCTGGCAGGCGAAGACGGCCTGTTCGCAGGCGGCGAAGAGGTGGTCGAGATTTGGGAAGATGCGGTTGAGTTCATAGGTGTCGGGGTACCACCACGAGAGGAATACCATCTGAATGATGACGCGCAGCAGCAACACGAAGCGGGTGGGGCGCAAGTAGTAGATGATGAATGCGGCTACTGTCGCCTCAATGTAATAGAGACGCAGTGCCATCATGGACTTGAAATCCGCGTATTCAGACAGGTTGAAAGCGATCAGGATGAGTGTGAAGAAAGCGTAGGCGAGCCCCACCAATTCGAAGGCGAGGGGATGCCGGCGGAACCGGTCGAAGCGGTCGTCGCGTGTGAAGAAATCCTTTATAGCCATTTGTTTTCCTTATACCATTGAATGCTGCGACGGACGCCTTCGGGGAGCTGTACCTGTGGACGGAAGCCCAGTTCCTGACGTGCGGGTTCGATGTCGCACCGCCAGTTGCGCTGTCGCATGATGTTGTATTTGTCGTCGTTGAGTGCCGTAACCTTGCCGGTACGGCGTGCGACGCGTTCGCCGACGAAGGTGATGACGCGCAGGAGCCAGAGCGGGGCGGTGATACGTATCCACCAGGGGTTGCCGAGTTCCTTGCGGATGAGGTCGCTGAAGGTGGACGACTGGTAGACCTCGCCGTCGGAGAGGAAGTAACGACGCCCTGTGACGCCTTTCTCCAATGCGAGGAATACGGCCTGTACGACGTCGGTGACATAGATGAAGGTGATATCCTGCTGTTTGAAGCCTACAGCGAAGTCGGTGTGTGCCTTGATGCTCTTCGCCATCATGAAGTAGTCGCGTTCGCGAGGGCCATAGACTCCCGTAGGACGGAGGATGACGTAGGGCAACGGCTGTTGGCCGTTGGCAATGAGGTGATTGTTGTTGTCTTCCAGCCATCGCTCGGCATCGAGTTTGCTCTGACCGTAGGCGGTGTTGGGTTGTGGCGTGTCGCTCTCGCGAATCTCGGTATAGGGCTGCTCTTCGCGGATGGCGCCCATA
>JBGUOB010000094.1:0-23848 GCA_045117755.1 Candidatus Cryptobacteroides sp. | reverse complement strand
CGCGCTGCCCCTCGACTTGCATGTGTTAAGCCTGCCGCTAGCGTTCATCCTGAGCCAGGATCAAACTCTTCTTTGTATATTTTTTATACTTCTTAGTCTCTCCTGACACTCGATCAATTTCCAAAGAAATTAACGCTCTCGATTCTTAGTTTCTCGGTACTTGCTTGTACTTATCTTGTCAGTCTTTTCAATGAACTCTTTTCAATTCCGGCGTTAAAAAAACCAGCCTTGCGACTGATGCCAGACCCTCTCTTGCGATTGGGATTGCAAAGGTAGTTACTTTTTTTGAATCTGCAAATTTTTCGAAGAAATTTTCAAAAAATTTTTGAGATCCTCAGTGCTGTAAAAGAACTTTGCGTCCCCCCGTTTCCGAAAGGGGACGCAAAGGTAGTTACTTTTTTTTATCCTGCAAATTTTTTCGCAGAAAATTTTACATCATTCCGCCGGCGGGCATCGCAGGGGCTGCCGGAGCGGGCTCCGGGATGTCCACGATACCGCATTCGGTGGTCAGGAACATGCCGGCCACGGAGGCGGCATTCTCCAGGGCGACGCGGGAGACCTTGGTCGGATCGATCACGCCGGCCTCGAACATCTTCACGTATTCGCCCGTGCGCGCGTTGTAGCCGAAGTCGCCCTTGCCTTCCTTGATCTTCTGGATAATGACGGCACCGTCCACGCCCGCGTTGACCGCGATCTGACGGAGCGGCTCCTCGATGGCCTTGGCCACGATGTGGATACCGGTGGTCTCGTCGTCATTGTCGCCCTTCATTCCCTCGAGGGCAGCCGCGGCACGGATGTAGGCCACGCCGCCGCCCGGCAGGTAACCTTCCTCCACGGCGGCACGCGTCGCATTGAGGGCATCCTCCACGCGGTCCTTCTTCTCCTTCATCTCGACCTCGGTGGTCGCGCCCACATAGAGGACGGCCACGCCGCCGCCGAGCTTGCCCAGGCGCTCCTTGAGCTTCTCCTTGTCGTAGTCGGAGGTGCTGGTCTCGATCTGCTTCTTGATGGACTCCACGCGCTCGGCGATGGCGTCCTTGGCGCCGGCGCCGCCCACGATGGTGGTATTCTCCTTGGTGATGGTCACCTTCTCGGCCTTACCGAGCATGTCGGGGGTCGTGTTCTCCAGGGTGAAGCCGCGCTCCTCGGACACCACGACGGCGCCCGTCAGCGTAGCGATATCCTGCAGCATCTCCTTGCGGCGATCGCCGAAGCCCGGAGCCTTGACGGCAGCCACCTTCAGGGAACCGCGGAGCTTGTTGACCACGAGGGTGGTCAGCGCCTCGCCGTCCACGTCCTCGGCGATGATCAGGAGCTCGCGGCCCTCGCGGGCGATCGGCTCGAGGATCGGGAGGAGATCCTTCATCGAGGAGATCTTCTTGTCGGTGATGAGGATGGACGGATTGCTGAGCTCAGCCTCCATCTTGTCGCCGTTGGTCATGAAGTACGGGCTGATGTAGCCGCGGTCGAACTGCATACCCTCGACCACCTTCACCTCGGTGTCGGTGCCCTTGGCTTCCTCGACGGTAATCACGCCGTCCTTACCGACCTTGGCCATGGCGTCGGCGATGAGCTTGCCGATATAGTTATCGTTGTTGGCAGACACGGTGCCGACCTGCTCCACCTTGGAGTAGTCGTTGCCGACCTGCTGGCTCTGCTGCTTGAGGTTCTCGACCACGGAAGCGACAGCCTTGTCGATACCGCGCTTGAGGTCCATCGGGTTGGCGCCGGCGGTCACGTTCTTGATGCCGACGTTGATGATGGCCTGGGCGAGCACGGTGGCGGTGGTGGTACCGTCGCCGGCCTGCTCGTTAGTCTTGGAAGCGACCTCCTTGACCATCTGGGCACCCATATTCTCAAAACGGTCCTCCAGCTCGACCTCCTTGGCGACGGTCACGCCGTCCTTGGTCACCTGGGGAGCACCGAATTTCTTCTCGATCACGACGTTGCGACCCTTCGGACCGAGGGTCACCTTGACAGCGTTAGCCAGCGCGTCCGCACCGGACTTCATCTTGGAGCGGACATCGACTTCGAATTTTATCTCTTTTGCCATAATTCTATTGATTTAGATTCCCGGTCAGGCCGGGAATGACGATGATTACAGGATTGCTAAAATGTCAGACTGCTTGACGATAAGATATTTCTTATCCTCGACCGTCACTTCCGTGCCGGCGTATTTGCCATAGAGGACCTGGTCGCCGACCTTGACCTCCATCGGCTCGTCTTTCTTGCCGGGACCGGCCGCGATGACCGTGCCCTGCTGGGGCTTCTCTTTCGCCGTGTCGGGAATGTAGATACCGGATGCCGTCTTGGTCTCAGCCTCCTTGGGCTCGATCAGGACTCTGTCTGCTAAAGGTTTGATCATGATAACTATTGTTTTTGATTTGAATTCACAAAACGCCGCGGACAAGCCGCGACGTCTGTATCAAAATCAAGGTCCGTGCCAATGACAATTTGTCAATGCCCGTAAAAAAGCTGCCACAGGACCACGCCCACGGACACGCTGACGTTGAGCGAATGCTTCGTGCCGGACTGCGGGATCTCCACGCTCAGGTCGGCCGCATCCACCACGTCCTGCCGCACGCCGTCCACCTCGTTGCCGAACACGACGGCATAGCGGCGGTCCGGCTCGCGCCGGAAATCGGGCAGGCTCACCGCGTGCTCCGTCTGCTCGGCGCAGACGACGGTCCAGCCTTCGGCCTGCAGGCGCCGGACCAGCGCGAGCGTGTCGTCCACGTGCTCCCAGGGCATGCTCAGTTCGGCGCCGAGGGCCACTTTGTGGATCTCGGCCGAAGGCGGCGCGGCGCAGATGCCGCAGAGCCAGACCTTGTCGACCTTGAAGGCGTCGCCGGTGCGGAAAGCGCTCCCCACGTTGTGTGCGCTGCGGATATTGTCCAGCACGAGCACGACCCCGGAGGGAGGCAGATCGCGGTACGCTTCCGCGCGCACGCGTCCTAATTCTATATTAAGCAATTTCCTGTCGCTCATAGAGCGCAAAGATACGGAAAAAAGTATTACCTTTGCGGCACATTTTATTTAGCCGTATGAAACAGGACATCCAAATCACCGATCTGATCAAGAAAGAACACGAGCGGCAGAAAGCCGGCCTCGAACTCATCGCGTCTGAAAACTACGTCACCGACGAGGTGCTCCGCGCCATGGGATCCATCTGCACGAACAAGTATGCGGAAGGGTACCCCGGCAAGCGCTACTACGGCGGTTGCGAGGTCGTTGACCAGATCGAGCAGCTGGCCATCGACCGTCTCAAGGCGCTCTACGACGCCGAATGGGCCAACGTCCAGCCGCACTCCGGCGCCCAGGCGAACATGGCCGTCACCATGGCCATCCTCAAGCCCGGCGACACCTTCATGGGCCTGGACCTCAGCCAGGGCGGCCACCTCACCCACGGTTCCCCCGTCAACGCCTCCGGCCTGCTGTACCACGCCGTGGCCTACGGACTGGACCCGGAGACCGGCCGCGTCGATTATGACAAGATGGAGCAGCTCGCCCTGGAGAACAAGCCGAAGCTGATCATCGGCGGCGCCTCCGCCTACTCCCGCGAATGGGATTACGAGCGCATGCGCGCCATCGCCGACAAGGTGGGCGCCATCCTCTGGATCGACATGGCCCACACCGCAGGCCTCATCGCCGCAGGCCTGCTGAAGAATCCTGTCAAATACGCCCACATCGTGACCTCCACCACGCACAAGACGCTGCGCGGACCGCGCGGCGGCGTGATCCTCATCGGCAAGGACTTCGACGACCCGCAGGGCCGTACCACCCCGAAAGGCGTGGTCAAGAAGATGAGCCAGGTCATCGACTCCTATGTCTTCCCCGGCGTGCAGGGCGGTCCGCTCGAGCACGTCATCGCGGCCAAGGCCGTGGCCTTCTTCGAGGCCGCCCAGCCGGAATATGTCCAGTACCAGAAGCAGGTGATCGCCAACGCCCAGGCCATGTGCGCGGAGTTCCTCCGCCGCGGCTACAAGGTCGTCTCCGGCGGCACCGACAACCACCTGATGCTCATCGACCTGCGCGGCAAATTTGACGAAGTCACCGGCCGCATCGCCGAGCAGCAGCTGGAGCTCGCCGCTATCACGCTCAACAAGAACATGGTTCCCTTCGACACCCGCAGCCCCTTCCAGACCTCGGGCTTCCGCATCGGCACCCCGGCCGTGACCTCCCGCGGTTTCGTAGAGAAGGACATGGAGGAGATCGTCGCCCTGATCGACGAGGTCCTCGCCTCCTGCGCCAAGCACATCGACGCCCTGTCCGTCAAGAAGGGCGAGCCGCTCACCGCAGCCCAGCAGGCCTCGCTCAAGGAGCACAGCGCCGTCCTCGAGGATGTCAAGCACCGGGTCCACCAGATGACCGCCGGCGTTCCGTTGAATAAATACTAGGATTTTGAAAAAAATACTCAGCCTCTTACTGATGTGTGCGCTGACGCTGCCTGTGGCGGCGCAGCGCACCCATCTTAAATGGGAATACGGAGCAGACTTCCGTTACATTTTCGATAACCGCGAATTCGCGTATTCCAACGACGAGGTCGTTCCGTCCGGCACGATGAACACGATCGTGCTCACTCCGACCGTCGGCCTCAGCATCGAGACGGGCGCCGTCCGGCATCGCCTGATGGCGGGCGTGGAGTTCGCCCACGACATGGGCACGCGCAACTGGGCCGACCTGGCCCGGGAGCCTATCATTTTCTATAACGCACACGCGCGCGCGAAGAAAGGCACGTTCGACGCTTTCGCGGGCATCTTCGCCCGGACCAACACGGAGGGCGCCTACGGCGAAGCCTTCTACTCCGGCATGTTCCGCAACTCCGACCGCAACATCGAAGGCGTGCTCCTGAAATGGCGCGCCGAGCGCTTCTACGCCGAGATCGGCCTCGACTGGATGGGCCAGTACGGTCCCGAGACGCGTGAGCGCTTCCAGGTGTTCAGCGCCGGCCGCTGGCAGGCCACGAACTGGCTCTCGCTGGGCTGGGCCGGGAGTTTCTATCATTATGCCTGCTCCGCGATTGCATCGAACGTGGTGGACAACCACCTGCTGCAGCCCTGGGTGAAGGCAGATTTCTCCCACAACAACCGCTGGCAGGAGCTGTCCGCGCAGGCCAGCCTGTATGCGTCGTATCAGCGTGACCGCGGCCGTGACGCGCAGCCGCTCCTCCCCTATGGCGGCGAGCTGAAGCTGACGGCGAAGCGCTGGAACGTCATGCTCCAGAACACGACCTACCTGGGCGGCAACCTGATGCCCTATTTCAAGCAGCTCGACCCTGCAGGCATCCCGTACGCCACCAGCCTCTACTTCGGCACGCCCTGCTTCGACGGGTTCTTCGACCTCGCCGAGCTCGCCTGGACGCCGCAGATTGCACGCAACGTGCAGCTCCGCCTGGCCGCGCGCGCCTACTTCGACAGCCTGGGATTCCTCGGCTGGCAGCAGATCTGCTCGCTTCGCTTCAGCATATGAAGTACTGGGATTTCCGCGAAAGCGGCAAACCGCAATACGACTACATCGCCTACACGGACGGCAGCTACCGCCTCCCGAAGAATTTCGGCGCGGCAGCGTGCATCGTCCTGGACGGCCGCGAAGGCAAGCCCCTCTACCAGTGGAGCGAGGTGAGCCGCTACTCCACCAGCAACCGGCAGGAGCTCGCGGCCATCATCCATGCGCTGCTGCATGTCCCCGCGGGGAGCAGCGTGCTGGTGCGCAGCGACAGCGAGAACGGCATCGCGCAGCTGTCCGGCCAGGTGCGGAGCAAGAAGGACTTCGACCTGGTGCAACTCTTCCGGCAGGTGAAGAAGGAGCGCGCGCTGCAGGTGCAGCTGGAATGGGTGCGCAGCCACAGCGGCGACCGCTGGAATGACCACGTGGACGATCTCTGCATGGAGGCGCTGGACCTCTTCGAGGACAAAGGCACGCATGTGCGCGAGGGGGTTGACCCGGATGCACTGATTTCGTATATTTGCAAGCAATAAATACAGAACGGATATGAAAATCGCGATTATCGGCGCCGGCAACATGGGCGGCGCCACCGCCCTGGGGCTCGCCGGCGCACTGTCCGACGCCCAGATCACCGTGACGGCGAAGCACGCCGCGACCCTGGAGAAATTCGCCGCCCGCGGGCTGGCGACCTCGCAGGACAACGTCGCCGCGGCAAGCGACGCGGACGTCGTCATCCTGGCGGTCAAGCCATGGCTGGCGCAGGGGGTGCTCTCCGAGCTGACCCCGGTGCTTTCCGGCAAGGTGCTGGTTTCTTTCGTGGCCGGTGTTCCGGCCGCGGAAATGCGCTCCTGGCTGGACGGCAGCGGCGTCGCGGGCATCTATTCCGTCATTCCCAACCTCGCCATCGAGGTGGGCGAAAGCATGAGTTTCATCCACGAGATCTGCGGCACCCCGGAGGCGCTCCGGACGGTGCAGGCGCTCTTCGACGCAGTCGGGCGCACCGCCGTCGTAGACGAAAAGCGCCTGAACGCCGGCATGATGCTGGCCTCCTGCGGCACCGCTTTCGCGCTCCGCTATGTCCGCGCCTCGGCCGAGGGCGGCGTGGAGCTGGGCCTCTATCCGCAGGAAGCGCTCGCCGCGGCCCTGCAGACCGTCAAGGGCGCGGCCGCCCTGCTCGCTGCGCGCGGCTCGCACCCCGAGGCGGAAATCGACCGCGTGACGACGCCCGGCGGCATCACCATCAAGGGGCTGAACGCGATGGAAGAGGCGGGCTTCTCCGCCGCCGTCATCGCCGGCCTCAAGGCCTGGAAGCCCAAGCAGTAGCAGCCTCCTCCCCCACCGCCTGTGAGCTGCATCAGGCAGTAAACCAGCACTTTAACGATTTATACTCCCCCAAAATTTGGGGGAGTATAATGTTATATAGCACTGTGTATCAGCAAGTTATAGCTCACAGGAAAAGTGCGGGCTAAAATATTTTGCAAATTTTTGGTACTTTGCGATACAAGGTATTAGAAAATTTATATATCTTTGCATTGTCAAAGTTCTAAAGAAATGAAAAAAGTATTTAACATCAGCCTTGCGAACCGCAGCTTTACGCTGGAAGAAGACGCCTACAACCGTCTCAGCGAGTACCTGGAGCACTTCCGCACCCGCCTCGCAGCATCGTCGGGCGTGCCCTATACGCAGAACGCTGAAGTGATGGAGGACCTCGAGTCCCGCATCGCGGAGCTGTTCACCCAGGAAGTCGGCACCGACGGACGCGTCGTGAAGCTCGAGCTCGTGGAGCGCGTCACGCGCCAGCTCGGCATGCCCGACGGCGCGCCGGAGAGCCCCGAAGCGGGGCCCGCCCCCGCCAGCGCACCTGCGGCCAAGAAGATCTACCGCGACTATGACAACCGCCGCATCGCCGGCGTCTGCGCGGGCCTGGCTATCTACCTGAACATCGACGTCGTCCTGGCGCGTGTCCTCATGCTCGTGGCCCTGGTAGCCGGTCTGGCCGGCTTCTGGATCTACATGATCTGCTGGATTGCCATCCCCGAGGCACTCACACCTACCCAGAAGTGCGAGATGTACGGCCTGCCCGTCACGGCCGAGAACCTCGCCAAGTTCGCCCAATCCGAAAAACTGTAGCCGCCATGGAGAACACCGTTGAAAACATCCGCGCCCAGATGCGCAAGGGCTTGCTCGACTACTGCATCCTCTCCATCCTCGGCAAGCACGAGGCCTACGCTTCCTCGCTCATCGAGGAACTCAAGGCCGCCGGTATGATCGTCGTCGAGGGCACCCTCTATCCCCTGCTGATCCGGCAGAAGAACCAGGGCCTGCTCGACTACCGCTGGGAAGAGTCCACCCAGGGCCCGCCCCGCAAGTATTACGTCCTCTCCGAAAAAGGCCGTGAGCAGCTCGCCCAGATGGACGCTGCCTGGCAGGAGATCATTGATTCCGTCAACACACTCAAACGCATATGAAATCAGTAGAAAGAGTCAGCCTCGGCGGCTATGCCTTCACGCTCGAAGAGGACGCCGCCCGCCTGGCCGAGGAGTATCTCGGCAAGCTGGAAATATATTATAATGGCCGCACCGGCGGCGGTGAGATCCTCGACGGCATCGAGGAGCGCATGGCCGAACTCCTGACGGAAAAGGCCGGGCGCGACGGGGTCGTGTCCCGCACGATGATCGAGGAGGTCATCGGCGTCCTCGGACGTCCCGAGGACATCGAGGCCGCAGAGGAAGAGGCGAAGGGAGAGCAACGCGAGGAGATTCCGGGTCAAGCCCGGAATGACTCCGGCAAGCGCAAACTTTACCGCGACCTCAACGACAAGGTGGTCGCGGGCGTGTGCAGCGGCCTCGCCGCCTACTTCAAGCAGGACGTCGCCCTGTTCCGCATCCTCTTTGTCCTGTTCACGGTCCTGTTCACCTTCGGCTTCTGGCGCCACGGCATCGGCTGGCGCATCTCCATGGGCGCTCCGACCCTCTACGTCATCCTCTGGATCTGCATGCCGGCGGCCAGGACCGTCCGTCAGCGCTGGGAGCAGCGCGGCGAGGACGGCACGCTGAACAGCATCCAGCGCAGTGTCGAGGCCGGCGCCAAGGAATTCGAAGAGGCCATGAGGAACGTCAGCCAGTCCAAGGGCTGGGGAGAATTCGCGAATGTGCTCGGGAAATTCATCGGCATCATCCTGCTCATCGTCGGCTTCGCCGGCCTGTTCACCGGGAGCCTCTGGAGCTTCGGCAGCGGCTGGTTCGGCCACCCGCAGGGCGACGGGATCTTCGGTCTCGGCCGCCTCTACGGCCGGGGTATCGCGGAGCTGAATATGTTTGCGCCGCAAGTAGCCCACGCCCTGGCCCAGCCCGGCATCAACATCCTGATAGCGCTCGTGTACTTCCTCCCCTTCCTCGGCATCCTCTACGGCGCGCTTCAGCTGCTCTTCGGCTTCAAGTCGCCGAAGTGGCACCCGGGCCTGGTCATCTTCATCTTCTGGCTCCTCGCCGTGGTCGCCCTGGGAATCCTGATCGCCACCGGCTACATCAGCACGGAGCTGCTGACCATCTAAAGCAGCGTCAGCCCAAGTCCAGGGGCGTCTGGTAGCACCAGGCGCCCTTTTTCTACGCCCACGCCGCGGAAGCGGTCGTTGGTGATGAGGAGGTTGCCGTCGAGGTCGGCGAAATCGGCCAGCGGCGAAAGGTGCGCGGCGGCCGTGACGGCGCAGGAGGTCTCGGTCATGCAGCCGACCATCACGCGCATGCCGACGGCGCGCGCGAACGAGGCCATCCGCCAGGCTTCGCGCATGCCCGTGCATTTCATCAACTTGATATTGATACCCGTGTACGCACCCACGAGCGCGGGGATGTCCGCCAGACGCTGCACCGCCTCGTCGGCGAAAATGGGCAGCGGGCTGCGCTCCGTGATCCAGGCGTTGTCGTCGAGCCGCTCTTTGGCCATCGGCTGCTCCACCATCACCACCCCGTGCTCCTGCAACCAGCAGATCTCGTCCAGCGCCCGCTCCCGGTCCGTCCAACCCTGGTTGGCGTCCACCGCGAGGGGCAGGTCCGTGATCTCCCGGATCGTGTGGATCATCTCGTAATCATTGTCCAGGCCGACCTTGACCTTCAGGATACGGAAACGGTCCGCGCATTCGCGCGTCTTCTCGCGCACCACCTCGGGCGTGTCGATGCCGATGGTAAAGGTCGTGTTCGGCGCCTTGGCGGCGTCCAGGCCCCACAGCCGCCACCAGGGTTGCCCGAGGAGCTGGCCCACCAGGTCGTGCAGGGCAATGTCGACGGCGGCCTTCGCGGCCGTGTCGCCCGGGGAGAGGCTGTCCACGTACGCAAGAATGTCCTCCAGCTGGAAGGGGTCCGCGAACTGCCCGAGGTCCACCTTCTCCAGGAAGGCGCACACGCTCTCGACCGTCTGCCCCAGGTACGGGGGCATGGAGGCTTCGCCGTGGCCGACGAAGCCGTCGTAACGGATCTCCACCTGCACGTCCGGCGTGGTGGTACGGGAATAGGAAGCCACGGTGAAGGTGTGCTGCAGCTGCAGCTCATAGGGCTGCCAGCTGAGCTGCATGCGGGCCTTGCCACCCACGCGGTAGGGCTTGGGGGCATTCGCCGAAGGCGTACAGGCACCGGCCGTGCCGAGCAGCGCCGCACCGGCTCCCGCCACGGCAGCGGTCTTGAGGAATTCGCGTCGTTTCATACGACATCAAATATACAAAAAAGAAAAGCCGCCGGCAAACTGCCTGCGGCTTCTGGTAGGGACGATCGGGGTCGAACCGATGACCTCTTGAATGTGACTCAAGCGCTCTGAACCAACTGAGCTACGCCCCTGTCTCACTTAGGGACTGCAAAAGTAGGTTATTTTCGCGACATCCGCAAGAGTTCGACTCAAAAAAGTAAATCCTTTGCGGCCAGTACCAGGAACATGTAGTGCGAAGAACCGCCTCCGAGGACATATTCCACCTGTTGCCACAGGTACGGGAAGGTCAGCAATTCCGGGAAATCCGGGCGGATCAGCGCAGTACCGGAGACCGTGCCGCCGGGGATGTAGGTCCAGTCGGCGCGGTTCAGGCCGTAGCCGACCGTCGTGGACTGCGCGCCCACGCCGCCGGCGAACGAGGCCTGGTTCGAGCCGGGATGGCGGCCCAGGATGAAGTTCAGCGCATCGAACACCGGATCCGGCGAGAAGATGTCGGGATAGGCCTTGGCCAGGAAATAATGCCGGTAGCCGAAGGACTGGATGTCCCAGCCCGCACCCCAGATGCTCGGGCGATACGGCACCCCGTAAGGGGTCTCGGCCGTCTGGGCATCCAGCCGGTCGCGGTAGCGCAGCAGCGCCTCACGGAAGGCGGTGCACTGCTTGCGGTATTTCTTCTGCCCCTCCATCTGCTTCTCCACACGGGACATGTACCAGGCGCAGTTGGCGGCGGAAGCCACCACGGCATCCCAGTTGCCAAGGATGTAATCGAAGTACTGCTGCTCTCCGGTGGTCAGGTACAGTTCGACGGCCAGCTGCATGCGGCCCATCGGGCCCTGCCAGCCGGCCGGCTGCTTCCCGGCCTCCTCGAAGACGCGCCGGGCAATCTCCACGCAGTGCGTCGCCAGGGTGTCGTTCAGGCCGCGCAGCGCACGCGCGGAAGCGGCCACGTTCACCGCCATCCCCACGCCGTTGCCGGTGTCGGGGAAGATCCAGCGGTCGTCGTCATTGCCCAGGACGCCGTCGGACATCGTCGAGGTGTCTCCCAGCAGGGTATACTGCCGCAGGTTATTGGTAATGATTCCCTTGGAGAAACGCCCGAGCGCCAGGTAACAGTTCACCACGTTCAGCATGCCGTGCTCGATCTGCTGCTGGATGTCGTTCTTCCCGTCGGGCTCGTGGATCTCCACCGTACGCTTCACCTGGTCGATGGCCGTCGCGTCGATCTCCGGGTGGAAGGCCTCCAGCGCCATCGTCAGGATGTAGCACTCGTTGCCGGTCGTTCCGCGCACGTCGTCGTCGCCCGCGTCATGCCAGCCGCCCCGGTTCACGCCCGGCACGGGCTCCAGCGCATGGAAATGCGTCCCGTTGTCCTCCGGCTGCACGTAGCCGTCGATGTGGTTGCCCGGCGGGGCCATCAGCGCATCGTCCAGGTGGCAGGCGTTGTGCCAGACCTTGTATTTCTCCATCACCTTCATGTGGCACATCTGCACGGGCAGGAAGTATTCGATGACCGGCTGCCACACGCCGCGGTCGTACACGTCCGGCGCAATCCGGAAAATAGGAGAACTGCTGCCCGCATAGCGGACACAATAGAGTCCCTCCTCCTGCACGTCGGAGAAATCGGCCTTCAAGTACTGGTAGCGCAGGAAGTTCCCCTCCCAGCGCACGGCCGGAATGTCCTTCACAAAGTGCTCGCCGTCAGCATCATAGCGGTACAGCGAAGCGCTCGGGAGCGGCGCGTCGCGACGGTCCGTCTCGATGATCGCGACCTTGCCCTGGTTCGGCAGATAGCCCACCTGCGAGGTCTGCACCACGGCAGGGTAGGTCCAGCCGGGCACGACCGAAGGCTCGATGTACCATTTCACAGCGCCCTTCGTCGCCCCGGCGGGAATGTCGGAGCGGAGCACGAACCAGCCGTTGTTATGATTCATGCGGCCGTCGTAGAGCTGCAGCGGCGTTTCGCCCAGCGAGCGGATGGTCAGTCGGCTGTACGGGTCGTCCGGCCGCGAAGTGAAGGAGCGGCCGACGGCATAGGGCTCTGCGATGACGGCATCCGCCGTGTAGGGGCTGTAGCCATCGCCGATGAGGTGCGCGATGTCGGCCTTGGGCGCCCTGGCGGGCTTGAAATCACCCACGCTCTGATAGACATAGCTTTCCTGCGTCAGCAGCGGACCGTTCGGTTGCTGCGGGTAGATACCATGCCGTCCGTCCATGATCCAGGGCTTGCCGAACAGGTCGCCCGGGAAGAATTCCAGGTTGAAGCCCGCCCGCCCCACGAAGGCGTCGGGGATGGGGCTGTCCAGGTCCACCGTCACAAGGAAACCCTTGCCGGACGGCTCCAGCGTCACGGCATACGTGAGCTGCACGTCCGGATAGATCATCGGGTTGAAACCCGTATAATGGCGGCTGGAGTCCGGGAAGCACAGGGTGGTCCGGATGCGCTCGCCCTCGATCTGACGGTCGAGCTGCTTCGGGACCGGCTGCCACTGGCCCGGCGTGGGCTCGAAACGGATGTCGCCGTTGCTCGCGACGCGGTGGCCGTGCATCAGGATGGAGATGCCGCCCTGGTGACCCTCGGGATAGAAATCGCTGAAGGCCATCACATCCACGCCGTCCCGGTTGAAGTAGCCGGCGTCATTGAGGCGGAAGTCCTGGGCCAAAGCCCGAGTCGGGGAAACGGAAAGCACCAGCGCGGCCAGCAACGCCACGCGGGACAGAAAATGCACGGATTGTCTCATACCAACGGGATTTGTGGTTTTACGCAAATGTAATGAATTGTTCTGAATTTTTCTTACCTTTGTGGTCCCAAATCCAGGGTGAGTTGTCCGAGTGGTTGAAGGAGCCTGCCTCGAAAACAGGTGTACGGCAACGTACCGGGGGTTCGAATCCCTCACTCACCGCTCCAAGCGTCTGCTACCGCAGGCGCTTTTCGCGTTGAGTGAGGGATTTCATCCTCTTATCCCCCGCCGCTTCGGCGCTCCGCGCCTCAGAACTGCCTCGCGGCAACAACGGACAGGTGTCCAGAAAAATGCCGTTCTATGCGATATTTGTGGATACCTGTCGGGAAGCGGGGCATTGTTGTCGATTGTCGAAAAAAATGTATCTTTGTTTGCTCTGGCGATAGTAGGCCTTATGGGAGCACAAGAGATTCTTCAGGACATAGTCTTTGTCATCCTTTACGGGATCGTGATGGGACTGAGCGTCGCGGAGGCGCTCTATCTGCTGTTTCGGCGCAGCAATGCCATTGCGCCGGGCGTGACGCCTCCCCTGAGCCTGCGCCTGTGGGCGGCGGCCATCATGGTGGAGAACGTGCTCTCCCACATCCTGTGGCTACTGTACTTCAGCCATCCTACCATGCTGAGTTACATTCTGGTCTGCACCCAGGACATCCTGCTCCTCGTCCCCATGATCGCCGGCTTCCTGCTGTGTATGCTGCAGGACCGGCATCGGCCTGTATGGCCGGTGATCGTGGCGCTGGTGCCTGCCGTTGTCTTGCCAGCCTTGAGTATCATCTGCCGGGACGAAGCTTTTATGACCTGGCTGATCGTTTATGTCACCGTGTTCTTCGCGCTGTTCATGGTCTATATGTTCTTTGCCGTCCGGCGCTATGGACGCTGGCTCCGGGACAACTACGCCGATCTGGAGAACAAGGAGGTCTGGCAGAGCCTGCTGATACTGGGCGTTTTTGCACTGCTGTCCATCGTATATATCTTCGCCTCGGAGCAGAGCCCGGTCCTGGCCTATCTTCTCGAATTTATCTGTCTCATCATTATGGGTCTGCTGCTGTGGCGTGTGGAAACGCTGCAGTCCTTGAGCGAAAGCGCCCCGGCAGAGGAAGAGGAACCGGCCGAAGAGGCGCAGAAGGTATCGGCACGGCAAGCCTTCCCCGTCGATATCGCAGCGCTCCTGAAAAAGCACTGCGAGAACAAGCACCTCTATCTGCAGCACGACCTCTCCCTGACGCAGTTGGCGCAGACTGTGGGCACAAACCATTATTACCTGAGCCAGTACTTCTCCCAGCAGGGGCTCACTTATAACGCATACATCAACGGTCTGCGCATCCGCCATTTTATTAGCCTTTATGAAAAGGCGGTGGCCCAGAAGCGCGCAATCTCCGCTCAGCAGCTGGCATTCGAGAGCGGATATCGCAGCTACAGCACCTTCAGCGCCGCGTTCAAACAGCGCACCGGGAAGACCGTTACGGTGTGGATGCAAGACGCCGGAGAGTAGGTATCTCCGCTCTTCGGTTTCAAAATCTGCAATAGTAGTTTCAAAATCTGCAAAACCCGCAGTGCAATACTCCCGGCCTATTGGAGATGTGGGCCGATAGGAGTTAATTTACATTTGCAAGGTAACAACTAACTGAAATTTTCCGTTCCCGACATCGCGGCCATCGCCGCTACGTTCGGGAAAAACAACCGTCAAGAATATGAAGAAACTTGTTTCATTCTGGCTGTCCCTGTCGGCGATTCTGCTGGCGGCCGTGGCCTTGAGTTCCTGTGGTGCTTCGTACGCAGCCAAAGGAGCCAACGTATCCGAGATTGATGAACTGGCCCTGATTCAGCCCAAGTCGCTGATCGCTTACTACGACGCCCCGGAGCACGGCTTCATCGAGCCTTCCCTGTGCGGCGCTTCCGAGCAGCTCCTGACCGACCTGCTCACCTCCCGTCGCTATCCTTTCACGGATCCCGTGCCTGCGGACTACAGCGGCGAAGGAGCCGCCATCGGCAAATGGATCGACAGCTTCATCGATCTCGACTCATCCGACATCTCCCGCCTGCGGGTCCCGAAGGCCCTGTCCGCCCTGGTCAAGTCCACCGGCCACCGTTATGGCATCGTGGTGCACGCCAACGGCTATATCGAGAGCGACGAGACCTACACCCAGGAGGTGATCACCGAGTTCGTGGACGCAGTAGTCAGCACGGTATTCGACCTGACCAAGACCTATCACGCGAACGACCGGATCGGCAACGCGCTGTACACAGCCGTCATCGATGCCGAAACCAACAGTGTCATTTACTTCAACAGCATTCTGTCCAACGCCGACCACCCGCTGAGCCGCAAGGATGTCGGTGCGCAGATGGATAGGCTTCTCAAGAAATTCGACAAGTAAAGAATCATGAAAAAGATAGCCGTAATTTTTACCGCCAGCCTGATGCTCCTGGCAGGATGCGTCAAGGATGACCTTTCCTGGCGAGCGCAGCTCAGCGTCGAAAAACAGAGTCGGGAGGAGCTGGACAAAAAGGTGGAAGAGCTCCAGAAGAGTAACACGCCCTTCATGCTGGTGATGGTGGACAGCCCCGTCGATACCGTCACCAAGGGCATGGATTTCACTTCCCGTTTCCGGGTGAACCCTTCCGGCGTGCAGCTTACCAAGGAAATGATTGCGCTGGACTGCATCAGCAGCAAGCGCTTCTTCTCCACGGCTCCCAACACGACCGCCGACACCAAAGCGTCCTACATCCAGCCGTCCAAAGCTTTCGGCCTCAAAGACCTGGCGGCCGACAAGAACGCTGCCGGAGAAACGCTCGACGGCCAGTATCTGGCCACGCTCACATCGGCCACTGAAGAAACCGTCTGGGACGAATCCCGCATGGCATTTGTGGGTGCGTACGTAGATCAGGAAGGCAAGACGCAATACGTCAGTTCCGAGGTCTTCCAAACCGTCATGATGCCGCTTCCCCATGAGGGATTGGACATCTGGACCTACCCGCACGCCTCCCTTTACATCAAGCAGAAGGGAAAGGAAACGCTGGGCTCGATCTATATCCCGCTGGACGGGAAGGCCTTCACCTCTTCGGCCGAGAGCGAAAGCCGCTTCTACTCCAGCGACAACCTGATCGGCGCCTCTTTCGCGCTGGACGAAGGATGCACGGCACCCGTCAGTCTGGAGTTTATAGAGAAGAAACACCACCTGCAGTTCACCCCCGACACCACCGGGAGCGAAACCTGGCGGGCCTTCCGCGACACGACCGAGCTCAAGCGTCAGATTGTTTCGGGTACACTTTCGTTGAAAGACCGCTGGGGCGGCGAGTCCAAGCTGCATCTTCAGATGGCCTGGTACAACAAGAGGCATGTCACGCTCAACTACGAGGTCTCCGCCGAAGAGCTGGTACAAGACTGGCATGTGGATTTATCCGAAGCGCTTAAGCCTTATGGCCTCAACCAGGAGGATTTGGCGGCATGCTTCCGTCCTTTCCCCAATAACGTCGAAGAATCTCAGGAGGAGGATGGTCATATGACCATGACTTTCCCGGGCGGCGCAGACAAATTGAACGATGCAGTGATCAACTTTGCCGACATTCCCGTTCCCGGAAAGACATATTCCACCCACAGCCTGATCTGTTATGGTATTTTCATTGAGAACAAAAGGGAGGAAGGGGATGCCGTTCCCTGCGTTATTGTAAACCTAGAGATCAAGCTGACGGTCAAGGCTGATCCTGTAGAGAATCTTGACCAGAAGATCATCGGGGAATGGACAGAATACGAGGTAGATGCCCAACCGGTACCTACCAACAACGCCAAGACGATTTCGGTTGTTTCCGCCACCAAGGCTTATTCCAATCTCCCGCTGAACCCGAATTCCAGCCTGGAGTCCAAGTGGAACGGCCAGCAGACAGAACTTGACGTCACCATCGAAGGAGACATCGTCACGTTCAAAGAGCATGACGGCAATTACTCCATCCGGATGAAAGTCGTAGACCTGGACAATATCCAGATCCTGTTCTACCCCCTGGAGGCCGGAGAAACCACCCCTTACCCCGCTGCAGGAATCTCCCGTTGGATGAAGGACACCCAAGAGGCAGATTACAGCCAGGATATCCTCCGTCTGTGGGAATTCGACTCACAGTTCGGCAAAGAATGGGCAGAGCACGATTATTCCAATACGCGAATCGCGTTCAAGGCCGACGGCACGTATGAATTCTATAAGAAGGAAGCAACCGGCCTGTGGAAACCGGTCGAGGGCCGTACGGGGAATCAGTATCAGCTTAAGAATTCCAGCCTGGCTCTGCGCTGGCAGGAGGCGGGCAAACCGGTGACCTATGAATGGTGGGTCATTAACAGGATTGCCAACAACAGGATGTATTTGTCGTCCGAACGCAGAACGGATGATGGTCGTGTCAAAAAACATAGCACCTCCTGGAATGAAGTTGTATTCCCCACCCAGGAGCAGCTGGAACAGCAGATCCTGGGCAAGTGGTGCTCCGATCGAATGAACACCAAGACCTTGCCCACCGATGAGACCTCCGTCATCACCTTCCAGTCCCTCTCCAAAGCCACCGTCAGCGCATCGCTGAATGCCAGGACGGGCACAGATCCCGTGTGGGACTATAAGAAGGAAATGGATGTGGCCATCAGCGGAAATGTCATTACAGTCACCAACCGGATCGATGGACACAAATCGGTCGTGACCAAGATGACCGTCACCGGCATCGGCGCCGGTCTCTTAAACTGCGTCGTCCAGATGACGGATTGCGTGGACGGCCAGGCGGTCGAGACGCACCCTGAAATCAACATGCAGTATAAACGGGTTGAGAATTCCTTCGAGCAGAGTATCCTGGGTGTCTGGGAAGGAGAACCCAAGAGTAACCAGGATACGTATGGAGACGGCAAGCCGCACCGTTGGGAGTTCAAAGCCGACGGAACCTATGTGTACTACGTCCAGAATGGCAACGCCTGGGTTCCCAGCAGCAACACGCTCAACGAATACTTCGTGGATGGCGACAAACTGTGCATGCGTTGGGAAGAAGGCGGTAAGGAATATCGCGAGTGGTGGACCATTGCCCTGCTCGAAAAGAATGATATGACCTGGTCGGCTGTCCGCAAGAGCGAGACCAGCTCATATTTCAATTCCACATACACGTTTAAACGAATCAACTAATAATCAATCAAATAGTATGAAAAAAACATTCCTAGCCATCGCCCTGGCGATGATAAGCGTCCTCTTCGTAGGATGTAACAAAGAAGTGGAACCCGATCGGGGTGTAGCCCAGAAGATCATCGGGAAATGGATCACCGCCGAGAGCAACGGGAAACCCCTGCCGACCAACGAGAAAGTCGTTCTCGATTTCGTCTCTGCCACCGAGGCCTATGTGAGCCTTTCGTTTCAAGATAATAAGAGAAAGGGAACTCCTTGGAATGATCGCCAAAAGGCCGTCGTAGAGATTATCGGCAACGATGTGACTCTGACCAACAGTCCCGAGCCCGGTACGACTGTTATCGTTGGACTCCATGTCGAAGTTCTCACGAATTCGGCTATGGTCGCCAAGCGCACCGTAACCATCCGGAAAGACGGCGGCCTGGTCAAGTCCGATGAGGATATTGTCCGCTGCGAGAAACTGGACGTGGACTACAGCACGAAGATCGTGGGCCTCTGGGAAGGCAAGATGACAAGCGAGCAGTCCGCGCACGACGACGGTCAGGTGCACCGCTGGGCGTTCCAGGAGGACGGCACCTTCTTGTACTTCGTCAGAAACGACAAGGGCATCTGGGAGCCCAGCGACGACACGCTGAACGAATATTTCGTGGCCGGCAACCTGCTCTGCACCCGCTGGGTGGAAAACGGCACGGAATACCGCGAATGGTGGGAGATTGCCACGGCCAGCGACAAATCCATGGTCTGGATCGGCCTGCGCGAGAATGCAGACGGCAGCCGGTACTCCGCCGCTTTCAGCATGGATAAGATCAGCTTCCCTACGCAGGCCGAAGTGGAGGCTGCCATCCGCGGCAAGTGGATGAATGTCGAGGTCGACGGCGTGGCCAGCCTGACCGATGAAAAGAGCGTGACCACGATCCTCACGCTCGACCGGGGAGCCGTCAGCGCCTCCGTGTACGGCATGCCCGGCATGGAGACCGTGTGGAGCCAACTCGAAGAGGTGGATGTGGAGATCCAGGACAATCTCGTCACGCTGATCAACCACCCCGATGCCAATTCGGTCTTTACGGCCGAGTTGTTCATCACCTCCATCAACGCGCAGGAAATGCAGGCCATCGTGACGCTGACCCTGACGGAGAATGGCAAGGTGGTGGGCTCCGGCACCTCCAGTGTCCTGTATGAGAAAGTGACGGAGCGCTTCGGCAAGGCTATCGTGGGTGTCTGGGAAGGCCGCATGACCGAGGGCAAGTCCGCCTATGACGACGGCGAGTACCACCGCTGGGAATATCTCGAGGACGGCACGTTCAACTTCTACCGCAAGGTCGGTGACACGGGCTCGTGGGAGAAGGTCGCCGACGAATTTGCCGAATACTTCGTGGACGGTCGTCTGCTGTGCACCCGCTGGCAGAACGTGGGCGCGGAGGAGTGCCGCGAGTGGTGGGAGATCCGCTCCATCGAGAACGATACCATGATCTGGACGGCCCTGCGCGAGGACGAGGTGGGCAACCGCTACGTCGCTTCTTTCGCCATGACCAAGCTGAATTTCCCGTCCAAGGCTGAAATCGAGAAGAACATCACCGGCAAGTGGATCACGCAGAAGATCGAGGGCGACATCGCCCTGACCAACGACAAGGTCGTGTTCACCATGCCTTCCAAGACCGTGGCCTTCATCAGCGCCTCCCTCGAAAATATCCCGGGAGAGTCCGACTGGGTCTTCCAGCGCGAATACGCGATGTCCATCGAAAATAATATCATCACCCTCGTCCACGAAGCGGCGGATGGGCACACAAAGATTATCGACGAGCTCTTTGTCTTCGACATCAACAACCAGGAAATGGAGTGTCTGCTCAAGCGCAAACTGACCTATGACGATGAGGTGACCCAAACGTATCCCCCCGTCGAGCTCATGCTGGTCAAACAGCCCAAGACCAAATACGCATCCTATATCCTCGGTACCTGGGAAGGCCGCATCACCAGCGACCGCTCCGCATATGACGACGGGCAGATGCACCGCTGGCAGTTCAATGGCAGCACCTACGTGTACTACGTGAAGGACGGCGACAACTGGGTCCCCAGCTCCGACACCCTGAACGAGTACTTCGTGGACGGCAGCATGCTCTGCACGCGCTGGACTGAAAACGGCGTCGAGTACCGTGAGTGGTGGGAGATTATGTCCCTGGACAATGAATCCATGATCTGGGGCGCCCTCCGTCAGGACGACACCGGCGACCTCTACACCGCCTCCTTCGCCATGACCAAGGTGGCTCCCTATGTCTATTAATACGTAAAACCAAAAACATTAAATATTATGAAAATCAAAGCTTTGGCCCTTGCGCTTATTGCTGCGCTTGCCCTGGTTTGCACGGCTGTTTCCTGCGAGAAGCAGGGCAGCGGAAACGGTATCTACGGCGTCACGACCCGTGGCGAAGCATCCATGGAGCTGATCGGCCTCGCGGATGACATGCACCACGCCGTCCAGGCGGCCGTCGGCTCCATTACCTCCAGAAACGGGAGCAACGACTCCAAGGCCATCGCCGCTGCGCAGGCCGTCCTTGACGCCAAGTCCAGCAAGCCCTCCGGCACCATCATCCTCTACTTCGCCCCCAGTACCATTCTGGGCCAGCCTGATTCGGAGAAAGTGACCATCAAGACCTGGAATATATGAGAAGAGCGCTGCTAGTCTCGATCCTTCTGATATCCGCACTGCCCCTGTTCGCCGCCAAACCCATGAAGGTGGCCAGGGGCAGCCTGGATGTATTTACGGAAGACGCGCAAGCCGTCTATGCCCTGGACTTTACGGACGCCCAGTTCGTCAACAACGGCATCTTCGCCAAGGAGAAACTGGGTGATTTCCAGACCTGGGCCGGGGACGATTACGAAGAGCTTGTGCAGCTGATGGAGACATCCTTCTTCGACACTTTCAACATTTTCAGCCCCGGCATGGAGCTGGTGAACGCGGAGGAGGCGCCGTACCGGGTGTACTTCAAGGTGAACACGCTCGAGCGCGCCCAGGGCTCCGGCCGGCTGGGCAGCTGCCACATCAGCCTGTACGGCACGCTCCGCGTCGTGGATACCGCGACGGGCGACGTCGAGCTGGAGCTGCAGGTGACCGATGCGAAGGGAGAGGAAGACGTCGAAGATACGCCCCGCTTCCCCAAGGCCATGAAGCACTTCTGCCGGGAAATGTTTAAAATGATCAAATAATATTATATTTATGAAGAGACTCTTGCCATTATTCGCCGTTTTACTATTGGTCTGCGGATGCAGACAGGTGCCGCCTTTGACCTTCCAGGCCGGCACTTACGAGGTGACCACCCCGGGGCATAACGGCGATATACGCCTAAGTGTCTCTTTCAGCGATTCGTGCATCACGGATATCCTGGTGCTGGATCAGCACGAGACCCCGCACGTCGGGGACGTCGTCTTCGACCGGCTGATCCCGCAGATCATCCAGGCGAACGGCCTGGGCGTCGATGCCGTGTCGGGCGCCTCCGTGACCAGCCGCGCGCTGCTGGACGGCGTGATGGCCGCGGCCGACCGGGCGAAGGTCTCCGATCCCCAGCGCTTCCGAACCCAGACTGCGTCCCAACAGAAGGCGAAAGTCGTGGAGGGCACTTGGGACGTGGTCGTCGTGGGCGCCGGCGGCGCCGGACTGGCCGCGGCCGCCGAAGCCGCCCAGCTGGGCAACACGGTGCTGGTGATCGAGAAGAACGCCGAGATGGGCGGCAACACCCTGGTCTCGGGCGGTATCTTCCAGTGCGTGATGCCGTATCTGGTCTGGGAGCCGGCCCGCCCCGAAGCCACGGAAGGCGTGGGCTACGACGGCGTGACTTATCCGAAGACGAAGTCCGGTCCCGGCTGCATCAAAGAACTGGAAACCATTCTCCAGTGGGAGGAGAAGCCTTTCGACGAGGCGTATTATACCACGCATGAATTCGAGCCGGGCGACAACGCCGAGCTGGCCCGCCACGGCGTGCACAGCGAGTATCTCCCTGTCCTCCAGGCGTTGAAGCAGGAGATTTCCGAATACCTGGCCTGGGCCCGCCCGAAGCTGGCCCAGGGCGTACCGGAGACCGACCTGGTGCTGTTCTCGACCCAGAATCTGCACATCTTCCAGACCTACTACGGCGGCCTGCGCCAGAGCGCCGACAAGACGGAATGGGTCTACAGCGACCTGCGCATGGCGCGCCAGATTGTGGAGAAGGGGCAGGAACTCAAGCCCTGGCTCTCCGCGATGGGCGTGAGCTTCCTGGAGCGGCAGATCATCATCGTCGGCGCCCTGTGGTTCCGTGGCAACAAGATGCTCGGAGCCGACATCGACACGGACGGCGACGGCGTCGCCGAACACTACGACGGCAACCTCGGCGCCTACATCATGGCGCCCTACACGACCTTCATCCAGGCCCGCCCGGAGAACCGCCTCCTGACCTCCACCGCCGCGCACGATCTCATCGTGCGGCGCGGGCGCGTCCGGGGCGTCAAGGCCCTGATGGATGACGGCACCCCCGTGACCGCATTCGCCCGCAAGGGCGTCATCATCGCCACGGGCGGCTACGCGGCCAACATCCGCAAAGTCATGGAAACGAACCGTTTCTGGGACAGCCAGTACCTGACCGCCGGCATGGCCACGACCAACTCCGCCTCCCAGC
This sequence comes from Candidatus Cryptobacteroides sp., assembly GCA_045117755.1. Taxonomy (GTDB): domain Bacteria; phylum Bacteroidota; class Bacteroidia; order Bacteroidales; family UBA932; genus Cryptobacteroides. The sequence continues at coordinate 1,183 of JBGUOB010000094.1, read as the reverse complement.
AGGGAGACGGCCTGGACATGGCGCAGCGCGTGGGCGCGGCCCTGACGGGCATGGGCTGGACGCAGCTGATGCCGCTGTCCTACATCGACAACGGCAAACTCGCCTTCGGCAGCGTGTCGGATGCCGTGTTCATCAGCCCCCGAAACGGCCGGCGCTTCGTGGATGAATCCCAGGAGCGCGACGTGCTGTCGGTGAAGATGTTCAAGAACGGCATCCGGCTCCAGGGGAAGCAGGGCGTGTACCTCTACATCGGCGGCGAAGAGACCACCGAGCCCAACGAGGTGCGCAGCATCGATATCCCCGGCAAGCAGTATGCCCGCACCCCGGCGCAGCTGCCCGAGCTGCTGGAGACGCTCCAGGTCCCGGTGAGCGCCGAGGCCGTCCTGCAGGCCATCCGGGAATATGACCAGGCCATCATGGCAGGCCGGGAGCCCGCCGACGTGGGCAAGCGTTACGCCACTTCCATCATCGGCCGGGCCAGGCGCCGGGCAGACGGCACCTACGACCCCGCCACTTACTCGCTGGACGATGCCGTGCTCACCGTCCGGGTGCTGGCGCCGGCCACCCACCACACGATGGGCGGCCTGGTGGTGGATGAGTATCGCCACGTCCTCGACACCCGCGGCTGGGTCATTCCGGGCCTGTATGCCGCCGGCGAAGTGACGGGCGGCATCCACGGCGGCAACCGCCTGGGCGGCAATGCCCTGACCGAAATCCTGGTCTCCGGTCGCATCGCCGCCGCCAGTGTGACGCAGGATGCGAAAAAGCAGATGAGTAAGGTGAACTAAGCTCCTTCCACTTTCAGAATCTGCAATAGTTGTTTCAGAATCTACAAAAACTGCAGGCTGAGACCCGCAACCTATTGGAATATGATTCGGGGAGGGGTATATTAGCACCCGGAATCCAGCGCAATGGATTCCTCGACCCTAAGAACCCCCATCGGCGGCAACCGCCGCTTTACCATATAAAAGGCAAAAAGGCCAGCAAATGCTGGCCTTTTTCTATTCGTTCGGGATTCGTTACCACTTGATCTTCTGGCCTTCGTAGGTCGGCGGGGTCTGGATGAGCGGCGCGCTGCCGATGAATTCCAGCCAGGCGTAGTAGCGTCTGAAGAACATCTCCACGCAGGCCTCCCCCTGCAGATAAGCGTTCACGAATTCCAAGGTCATCTCGTCATCGCCAC
>JBGUOB010000093.1:0-2212 GCA_045117755.1 Candidatus Cryptobacteroides sp. | reverse complement strand
CGCAGAAGCGGCAAAAGCCGATCCCCCGGCCCCGGAGGTTCCTCCCGCTCCCCGCGACGCTACCCGCGCCGTCAAGGAGGAAATCGTATATATTAACCTTTCCGAGCTGCATCCGTTCAAGGAACATCCCTTTGGTGTCCGGGACGATGCGGAAATGCAGGGCCTTGTGGAGTCCGTCCGTTCTGGCGGTGTGCACCAGCCTGCGCTGGTGCGTCCTCTCGAAGATGGCGGCTATGAGATTATTGCGGGCCACCGCCGCCAGCGGGCCAGCGAATTGGCCGGATTTATGAATATGCCCTGTATCGTCCGCAACATGACGGACGATGAAGCCATCCTCGCTATGACGGATGACAACCTCCGCCACCGCGAAACGATTTTGCCCAGCGAAAAGGCCCTTGCCCTGAAAAAGCAGTATGAGGCGATCAAGCATCAGGGATCGCGTGGGGATGATGCGGCGGCGGGTAAGCTCTCGCTGGAAAGCGTGGGCCAGCGCAACGGCATGAGCGTGAAAACCGTTCAGCGGTATATTTGGCTCAATGACCTTGTTCCCGAGTTGAAGCAGACCATGGATGCGGGAAAGCTGTCCTTTACCCCCGCCGTGGAAATCTCCCGCATCCGTCCCACCCACCAGAAGTATATCGCCGTTTCCATTGAGGGCCAGCAGTCCTCGCCCTCCAAGGGACAGGCAAACAGGCTCCGGGAGCTGGATAAGGACAACAAGCTGACCCCGGATGTCATTGATGGCATTTTGAGTGAAGAAAAGAAAAAGGAGGATCGTGACGTGATTATTACCGGCTCTGAATTGGAAAAGTTCTTCGGCAAGGAGGCCACGCCCCGCCAGATGAAGGATCAGATCATGACCCTGCTGGCCGACTGGAAAGAGAAGCAGCCGCCCGAGCTTGCCAAGCCCGACAAGAAAAAAACGGATAAGGAGAAGTAAGCACCTCTGGCCATCGTGACCAGAGGTTTTTTCGTCCCCCAAAACGGGGTGCCCCATGAAGTCGCAGACTTCATGGGGAGAGGAGGCGCAACGGAGCGTGTGGATTTTGGGCGCTTGCGCCCAAAGGAACAAAGCGAAGTTTGTACCGACGAAGGCTCCTGTGGTATATATCCCCCGTCGCCGCCCATCACCGGGCGCAGCCGGGAGCTGGCCGTCAAGGGGGCGTAGCCCCGCCAAGGGCGGCTTGCCCTTTACGGTCTGCCCCGGCTGTGCCATATTCAGCGGCGCGGCGGGGGTATATCCTCCAGAGCCGCCCCCTTTTCCAAGACTGGAAAAGGGCGGGGGAAAAAGGTTGAACCGTCCCCTGTAAAACTAACTTTGAAATGGAGGTATTCCTTATGAAAAGGCCCCTTGCCTATATCACCGCCGCATGGTGCGGCGATCCCCATGAAATGACCGAACAGGCGGCCAAGTATTGCCGAGCCGTCTATGACGCGGGCTTTTCCCCGATTTGCCCCACGCTCTATCTGCCCCTGTTCCTCAACGATGCGGTTCCCGAGGAACACAAAAGCGGCATCGATATGGGCCGCAATCTGCTCCGCCGTTCTCATGTGCTGGTGGTGTGCGGTCATACCGTCACCGAGTCCATGAAGAATGACATTGCCGTGGCCCAGCGGCTGGGTATCACTTCGACCACGCTGGAGGGCATCCTGACCGTCAAGCGTCAGGGCCACCGCTGATGTCAGCCCTGATTGAAGCCTATGTTACCAACCTCGGGAAATACGCCGAGTATGGCGTGGAGGCTGGAGAAACCCTAAAGTTTCCCGCCACCACCGAGGAGGTACAGGCACTTTTGAAGCGGATCGGCGTGGATGGTGTGCGGTATGAAGAAATCTTCATTACCGCGTTTGACGGCGATGTGCTGGGCATCTGCGACTGTTTGGGTGAGTACGAAAGCATTGACGAACTGAACTATTTGGCCCATCTGCTCTCCGAGTTGGACACCTCTGAGCTTGAAAAGTTCGAGGCCGTCATTGACAGCGGCGAGTACACAGGGAGCGTCAAAGACTTAATCAACCTGACGCAAAATCTGGATTGCTTTGAGTTTTACCCCGATATTGACGATGACGAGGCGCTGGGGCGAATGTACGTCCAGGACTTCGGCTCCATTCAGATCCCAGAGCATCTCATTGACTATATCGACTATGAGGCATACGGGCGGGATATGCGGATCAACGAGGACGGCCACTACGCCCCCGGCGGCTATGTGTT
>JBGUOB010000092.1:0-2486 GCA_045117755.1 Candidatus Cryptobacteroides sp. | reverse complement strand
TGCGCTGGGCTGTGTGCTCCTGCTTCTGCTGATGCAGTCGTGTATGTCCTCGATGGTGACGGTGGGCAACGGCCTTGTGGGTGCGGTGGCCGCCAGCACCTACAAGGCGGAGGATGCGGATATGCTGGGGGCCGAGGCCGACTATTGCGGTCTGGAGGACGAGCTTCAAGACTACCTCGACACCTACGATTCCACCCACGATTACGATGAATACCACTTTGACCTCGATGATATTGAGCACGACCCCTATGTGCTGATCTCCATGATCTCCGCACTCCATGAGGGGGCGTGGACGCTGGACGAGGTGCAGGGAACGCTCCAAGACCTCTTTGACCGCCAGTACATTCTGACCGAAGAAGTGGTGACGGAGCAGCGGTACTACATCGAAACGGACACATGGGTGGACGAGGACGGTGTGACCCACACGGACAGCTACCGGGTGTACTACGATTATTTCATCTGCACCGTCACGCTGGAAAACTTCAACCTTTCCCATGTGCCGATCTATATGATGACCGAGGAACAGCTCTCTATGTACGCCCTGTATATGTCCACGCTGGGCAACCGGCCCGACCTGTTTCCGTCCTCTCCCTATGTGGGCAAGTACGTCACAAACGGCCCTACGGAGCATGAAGTCCCGGAGTCGTATCTGACCGACGAAACCTTTGCCGCCATTCTGGAGGAAGCCGAGAAGTATATCGCGTTCCCCTATGTGTGGGGCGGCTATCAGCCCAGCACGTCCTTTGACTGCTCTGGGTTCGTCAGTTATGTCTACAACCAATGCGGCTGGGACTTCGGACGGCTGGGGGCGCAGGGCCTTTACAACATCTGCTCCCGGACAAGCAGCCCCCGGCCCGGCGATCTGGTGTTCTTCACCGGAACGTATGATACCCCCGGCGTTTCTCATGTGGGCATCTATGTGGGGGACGGCTGGATGCTCCATTGCGGAGATCCCATCCAGTACGCCAACCTGAACACAAGCTATTGGCAGTCGCATTTGTACGCCTACGGGCGATTACCGTAAAGGAGGATTTGATACATGGCAATTACAAAAAGCGCAAAAATTCAGGCCGAGATTGAAAAGGTCAAGGCCAAGATCGTGGAACAGCAGACCCGGCTGAAAGAACTGGAACAGAAGAAGCTGGAGGTCGAAAACAGCGAGATCGTGGACATCGTGCGCGGTATGAGCGTTTCGCTGGAGGAGCTGCCGCTGGTGCTCCAGCAGCTCCGGGGCGCTTCTGGTCACGGTGGCCAGAAGCCCGCACCCGTGGAGGAGGTGACGGAATGAGAAAGTTTCGGATGCTGGCAGCCACCCTCTGTGCCGCCGTTCTGATGTGCGGCTTCTCCGTGACGGCCTACGCCGGGGGCGGTGACGAGTACATGGAGGACACGGGCGGCGTAGAGCTTTGGGAGGGACTTGACCCTGCCGAGGAGCTGCCAGTGGAAACGCCCGATTCCGAGCCGAAACCCTTTACTCCCTCCGGGACGGGGACGGTGGTGGACAATGCCACAGACGAGGATGGCAAGGAGTTTTTCACCATTATGACCCCCGCCGAGAATGTCTTTTATCTGGTTATTGACCGCCAACGGGAAACGGAAAATGTGTTTTTCCTAAACGCCGTCACCGAGGCCGATCTGCTGGCCCTCGCAGAAATGCCCGCCGAACCTACACCCCCTGCGCCTGCGCCTGAACCTGCGAACGATCCCGAACCTACCGAGGAACCGGAGCCTGAACAGCCCAAGGCCACGGGCGGGGCCGGGATGCTTCTGCTTGCGCTGGCCGTGGTTGGCATCGGCGGCGGGGCCGGGTGGTACTTCAAAATCTATCGTCCCAAAAAGCAAAGGGCCGCTGAGTCCGAGGAGAACTACGGCGGCGAATACGATGCCTTTGACGGCGCGGCCTATGACGAAATCGATCCCGAGGACGATACCCCGCCTTGGGACGAGGACGGCGAGGAATGAGCCGGGAGCTGCCCCGCGAGGAAAAGGCCACGATCCGCAAGCTGGTGACAAAGTGGTGCGCCAACTATGACAAAGAATGCGGCTGCCTGCCGCTGGACTGTGATTGCTATATGCTGGGCAAGTGCTGGACGGGGGCCTTTTGCCGCTACTTCCGGGAGGCCGTTCTGCCCCTTGATCCTGTGCTGGAGGCCGCACTGACGCAAGACGGCCCGGCCCCGGAAACCCGGATTTGCCCCGTCTGCGGCAGGGTCTTTCTCCCGGATAGGCGCACACGCTACTGCTCCTCGGCCTGTGCCAAAGCCGCGAGGCTGAAAAAACAGCGGGGATATATGCGGAAATACCGGGGCTGATGTGTGAGCATTTGCCCTCGAAAAAGCCCGAGATTACAGGGCTTTCCGGGGCCGCTTTTGGGGTGGGCCGTATGTTTTCATGGCCCGCCCCATTTTGGCCCGATACTGCTAACATTTTGAAAGGAGACAACCGTGGAGAAAAACGCTGGCTATACCATACGGCGATCCGTTCTC
>JBGUOB010000091.1:0-2499 GCA_045117755.1 Candidatus Cryptobacteroides sp. | reverse complement strand
ACGGCTTAGCCGAAGAGGGCGCGGAGGGCTTCTTCGACCTTGCGGACGGGAACGAGTTCGATGTGGAACTTCTTGCGGTTGAGGGCCGAGAGGTTGTATTTCGGGATGATGATATGCTGGAATCCCAGCTTCTCGGCCTCCGAGATGCGCTGTTCGATGCGGGCGACGGGGCGTACCTCGCCACTAAGTCCAACTTCGCCAGCCATGCACCAGCCTTCGTCGATGGGTGTATCGACGTTCGACGACAGGACGGCGGCAATGACGGAGAGGTCCATAGCCATATCGGTGACGCGCAGACCGCCGGCGATGTTGAGGAAGACGTCCTTCTGCATGAGTTTGAAGCCGACGCGTTTCTCAAGTACGGCCAGCAGCATGTTTAGGCGGCGCTGGTCGAAACCCGTGGCGGAGCGCTGGGGTGTGCCGTAAGCGGCAGAAGAAACGAGTGCCTGCGTCTCGACGAGGAAGGGTCTGACGCCTTCGATGGCGCTGGATATGGCGACGCCCGAGAGTCCGTCGTGATTATCTGTCAGCAGTAGTTCCGAGGGGTTTGAGACCTGTCGCAGACCAGTCTGCTGCATTTCGTAGATGCCGAGTTCGGAGGTAGAGCCGAAGCGGTTTTTGATGCTGCGCAGGATGCGATACATATAATGCTGGTCGCCCTCGAACTGGATGACGGTATCGACGATGTGTTCGAGGATTTTCGGACCTGCGAGGGTGCCTTCCTTCGTGATATGACCAATGAGGATGACGGGAACGCCGCTGGTCTTGGCAAAGCGAAGCAGGGCAGAGGCGCACTCGCGAACCTGGGCGATGGAGCCGGCAGAGGACTCGACGTCCTCGGTGGAAATGGTCTGGATGGAATCGACGACGACGAGGTCGGGCTGGACTTCCTTGATGTGGTCGAAGATGGCTTCGAGGGAGTTTTCGCAGAGGATGAGGAAGTTGTCGGTGTCGGCGGGAGAACCGCCAGCCGCAGCGAGGCGCTCGGCGCGCATCTTGAGCTGGTGGGCGCTTTCCTCACCGCTGACGTAGAGCACGCGCTTGTCCGTCAGGGCGAGCATGGTCTGGAGGGTGAGTGTCGACTTGCCGATACCTGGTTCACCGCCCAGGAGCACGATGCTGCCAGGCACGAGTCCGCCACCCAGCACGCGGTTCAGTTCTTCGTCGTGCATGTCGATGCGCGGGTCGTCCTTGGCTGAAATGTCCTTTAGTCGCAGCACCTTGTTTTCGCGCAGCTGATGGCCAGCTGAGGCAGCAGCCGACGTTGCCACAACCTTCTTCTTCGTGTCGGCGACCTTGATTTCCTTGAACGTGTTCCACTGGCCACAGGCAGGGCATTTGCCTATCCATTTGGCCGACTCCTGTCCGCAATTGTCGCAGACGTACATGATTTTATCCTTTGCCATAGTGGGTACAAAATTACGCAAAATCTTGCAAAACTGCAAATTATTATGTACTTTTTCGCTTTGCGAGAAATTACTCTCGTTCGAAAGAACAAACAAAAACGAGCTTTTATTTGGTTCTTTGCTCACTTATTCGTAATTTTGCAGTCGAATTATGAAGAAATCGACGATAATTATGATAGTCTGCGTGCTGTTGATGGCAGCATGCGGACAGTCGTATGAGGAAACCAAGCGTCAGAAAGGCATCAGTAAGCGCGAGGCGATGAGGAAGGATTCGGCAGCCCTGAAGGTAGCCGTGATGCCGACGCTGGACTGTCTGCCGCTGTATGTGGCGGAGCATTACCAGCTATTTGACACACTGCGCGGTGGTGTGCGCTTGAAATTCTATATGGCACAGATGGACTGTGACACGGCGTTGCTGCGTAGTAGGGTAGAGGGTGCGATGACCGACCTGGTAAGGGCCAAACGCATGGAGCGGCAAGGTATGAAGCTGCGCTATCCTGCCGTTACCGCTGCTTACTGGCAGCTGATAGCCAACCGTAATGCCCGTGTGAAGCAGTTGAAGCAGATGGACGACAAGATGGTGGCCATGACGCGTTTCTCGGCTACCGACCTGCTGACGGACCGCATGATAGACTCGGTGAAACTGGACAAAGACCGCGTGTATAAGGTACAGATAAACGATGTCAGCGTGCGTCTGCTGATGTTGCAGAACAACGAGATGGACGTGCTATGGATGATGGAGCCTCAGGCCTCTGCCGCTCGTATGATGAAGAACGGCGTGGTGTATGACAGCCGGAAGGATAGTTTGCAGCTGGGTGTGCTTGTGTTCCGTGAACAGGAGATGCGCCATCCGGAACGTGCTGAGCAACTGAAACTCTTTATGCAGGCCTATGACCAGGCTTGCGACAGCATCAACAAATATGGTGTGCGCCACTATCGCGACATTATTGCCGAGCGGTGTCAGGTGAAGCAGAACATGCTGGACTCGCTGCCCGATAAAATAAAATATGAACGCGCGCGAGGACCACGCGAACGGGATATTGCCCTCGTGGAAAAATGGCTGGGCGTGAAGAAAGAGGTGAGTGGTAAGAAG
>JBGUOB010000090.1:0-66287 GCA_045117755.1 Candidatus Cryptobacteroides sp. | reverse complement strand
GAACTGCCGACACAAGGATTTTCAGTCCTTTGCTCTACCATCTGAGCTACAGCACCAGTTGCGTTTTGGGATTGCAAATATAGGAACTCTTTGGGAAACCACCAAATAAAAATGCGCCCCAAGCCTACTATTTTTTCATTTCTTTGCGACGGGCCTCGTAATAGGCGTGACGCTTAGGGTTTTCCGGGAACCAGCCGCGCAGGACGCGCTTTTCCTGCATGAACATCTCGCCGATGCCCCAGAAGCAGGAGAAGGCGAATCCGCCGATGATGGTGGACACGGTGTCATTCTTTACAAAGAGCGACAGGACGGAGCACAGGATGCCTGCGAGCAGCCAGAGCCACCAGCTCCGCTTGCCCAGGTAATACTCCATTTTGATGACGGCCGGGTGGCAGATGCCGATGCAGAGGAAGACGGCGGCACCGACCAGGATTCCATTGAAATTCATTGCTTTATAGCTTCATTTTGAGTGGCCTTCCCGCGCTGTCCCGCCAGGATGACGCCCACGAGGATGAGGGCGGAGCCGAAGGCGCCGGCGGGCGTGAGCCGCTCGCCGAGCAGCGCCATCGCGGTGATGAGCGTGAAGACCGGATTGAGATAGACGTAATTGACAGAGGTGATGTTGCCCAGCCGGGCCATGACCTGGTTCCAGGCCACGAAGCAGGCGAGGGAAGCAATCAGGCCCAGGAAGAGCAGATTGCCCCAGACCACCGGCTCCCGGAAGAGGGCGAGCGGCGCGAAGTCGCGGCCAAGCAGGAAGGGGAGGATCGTCAGCAGGCCGTAGAAGAAGACCTTGCGCGTGGCGAACACGGCGCCGTATTCTTCCGTCATCCGGCCCATGAAGAGGCTGTAGAACGCCCAGCAGAGGGCTGCGCCGAGCGCGAGCAGGTCGCCGCGCAGGGACACCTGCACCCGCTGCCCGTCGAAGAGCATCAGCGCCATGCCGCCCAGGGCGAGCAGCGTGCCGAGCAGCAGCATCCAGCCGGAGCCGACGCGCTCCATAGCGTCGGCAAAGCGGTCCCGCCGCAGCCGCCGGTACACCTGGCTGAAGAGAGCCGTGAAAAGCGGCGCACTGCAGACCAGGAAGGAGACGTTGCACGCCTGCGTATGGGCGAGGGCGGTGTTCTCCGTCAGGAAATAGAAGGAGCCGCCCGTGATGCCGAGGAAGGCGAACATGAGCTCGTCCTGCCAGGAGCTCGAAAAGAGGCGGGGATGCCGGGACAGGGCCCAGATGCCGAGGTAGGCGAGGGAAAAACGGACAACAAAGATTTCCGCAGGATCGAGTCCTGCGGAAATCAAAGTCTTGGTGCTCACGAAGGTCACGCCCCAGATGGCGACGACGGCGAGCGCCAGCAGATGCCAGGGCAATCTACTAGTACTCATCCCAGCTCTTGATGCCGATCTCGTCCTGCGGGACGGCGCAGAAAGCGCGGATGTAGGCAGTGGCCAGACGGCTGTTGGTGATGAGCGGCACGTTGAAGTCGATGGCCGCGCGACGCATCTGGTAACCGTTGCTCAGCTCGCTGTGCGTGAAGTTCTTAGGAATGTTGATCACAAGTTCCACTTCATGCTTGCGGATGAGATCCAGGGCCGCGGGAGCGCCGCTGGCAGCCTGTTCGTTCGGCCAGAGGGCCTGCAGGGCCGGGACGCCGTTCTCATTGAGGTACTTGCAGGTACCGCCCGTGGCGTAGATCGTATAGTTCTTCTCTGCCAGCAGCTGGCAGGCGCGCAGCAGGTCGGCCTTCTGGATCGGGTTGCCGGAAGAGATGAGGATCGACTTCTGCGGGATGCGGTGACCCACGGAAAGCATGGACTTGAGCAGCGCCTCATTGAGGTTGTCGCCGATGCAGCCCACCTCGCCGGTGGAGGCCATGTCGACGCCCAACACCGGGTCCGCCTTGCCCAGACGGGCGAAGGAGAACTGCGAGCACTTGATGCCGACGTAGTCCAGCTCGAACGGATCGATATCGATCTTCTCCGGACGCTGGCCGAGCATACAGCGCGTGGCCAGGTCGATGAAGTTGACCTTCAGGACCTTAGACACGAACGGGAAGCTTCGCGAAGCGCGCAGGTTGCACTCGATCACCTTGATGTAGTTGTCGGTGGCGAGGAACTGGATGTTGAACGGACCGGTAATATGGAGCTCCGCGGCGATGGCCGCGGCGGTCTTGCGGATCTTGGCGGCCGTGATGCCGTAGATCTTCTGCGGCGGGAACTGGATGGTGGCGTCGCCGGAGTGCACGCCCGCGAACTCGATGTGCTCGGAGATCGCGTAGGCGATCACCTTGCCGCCGTCGGCCACGGCGTCGCATTCCAGCTCCTTGCAGCGCTGCATGAAGGAACTGATGACCACCGGATGCTCCTCGGAGACCTCGACGGCCATGTCGAGGAAGATGCGGAGGTCCTCCTTGCTGTAGCAGACGTTCATCGCGGCGCCGGAGAGCACGTAGGACGGGCGCACCAGCACCGGGAAGCCGACTTCGTCGACGAATTTGTCCACGTCGGCCATCGTGGTCAGCTCGCTCCAGCGCGGCTGGTCGATGCCCAGTTTGTCCACGATCTGCGAGAACTTGTTGCGGTCCTCCGCACGGTCGATGTCGTGGGCCGTCGTGCCCAGGATATGGACACCGGCGCGCATCAGGGGCACGGCCAGGTTATTCGGAATCTGGCCGCCCACGCTCACGATCACGCCGTAAGGCTTCTCCATCCCGCAGATCTCCATCACGGTCTCGAAGCTCAGCTCATCGAAATAGAGCCGGTCGCAGACGTCGTAGTCGGTGGAGACGGTCTCGGGGTTGTAGTTGATCATGATGGCCTTGTAGCCGCTGCTGCGCAGGGTATTCAGGGCGTTCACGCCGCACCAGTCGAACTCCACGGAGCTGCCGATGCGGTAGGCGCCGGAACCCAGGACGATGACGGTGTTGGAGCCGTCCTCGAAGCTGACGTCGTCCGTCTCGCCGTTGTAGGTCAGGTACAGGTAATTGGTCGTGGAGGGGAACTCCGCGGCCAGGGTGTCGATCTGCTTGACGTGCGGGCGCAGGCCCAGGAAGGCGCGCAGCTCGCGCACCTTGAGCTCGGGCGTGCCCAGCACGCGGGCGATCTGGATATCCGAGAAGCCCTGGCACTTGGCCTTGCGGAGCAGGTCGAAATCGATGGCCGTCAAGGACTTGCAGGCCTCCAGCTCGCGGTAGGTCGTCTCGATATTCTCGAGCTTGTCGAGGAACCAACGGTCGATCTTCGTGAGTTCGTGGATGCGCTCGGCCGTGTAGCCGGCCTCGAAGGCCGCGGCGATGGCGAAAATGCGCGTATCGGTCGGGTTCTTGAGCGCTTCGTCCAGGTCTTCGCGCTTGAAGGGCTTGTTGCACACGAAGCCGTTGGCGCCCTGTCCGATCATACGCAGACCCTTCTGGATGGCCTCCTCGAAGGTGCGGCCGATGGCCATCACCTCGCCGACGCTCTTCATGCTGGAGCCGATCTCGCGGGACACGCCCTTGAACTTGGCCAGGTCCCAGCGGGGGATCTTGCAGACCACGTAGTCCAGGGCCGGCTCGAAGAAGGCGGGCGTCGTCTTGGTCACGGAGTTCTTAAGCTCGTAGAGGCCGTAGCCCAGGCCGAGCTTGGCGGCGATGAAGGCGAGGGGATAGCCCGTGGCCTTGGAGGCCAGGGCGGAGGAACGGCTCAGACGGGCGTTCACCTCGATGACGCGGTAGTCCTCGCCGTCGGGGCTGAAAGCGTACTGGACGTTGCACTCGCCGACGATGCCGACGTGGCGCACGATATCGATCGCGATCTTGCGCAGATAATGATATTCGTCGTTGGTCAGGGTCTGCGAAGGAGCCACCACGATGCTCTCGCCGGTATGGATGCCGAGCGGGTCGAAGTTCTCCATGTTACAGACCGTGATGCAATTGTCGTAGCGGTCGCGGACGACCTCATACTCAATCTCTTTCCAGCCGCGCAGCGACTTCTCGACGAGCACCTGCGGAGAGAAGGAGAAGGCCTTGCGGGCGATGGTGTCCAGCTCTTCTTCGTTCTCGCAGAAGCCGGAGCCGAGGCCGCCCAGCGCGTAGGCGGCGCGAATGATGACCGGGAAGCCGACCTCGCGCGCGGCGGCGCGTGCCTCTTCGAGGTTGGACGCGGCGTGCGACTTGATCGTCTTGACGCCGATCTCGTCGAGCCGCTCCACGAAGAGCTCGCGGTCTTCCGTGTCGATGATGGACTGCACCGGGGTGCCGAGCACCTGGACGCCGTATTTCTCGAGGATGCCGCTCTTGTAGAGCTCCACGCCGCAGTTCAGGGCCGTCTGGCCGCCGAAGGAGAGCAGGATGCCCTGCGGATGCTCTTTCTTGATGACCTTCTCCACGAAGAAGGGAGTGACAGGCAGGAAATACACCTTGTCCGCCACACCTTCGGAGGTCTGCACCGTGGCGATGTTGGGATTGATCAGGACCGTCTTGATGCCCTCCTCGCGGAGCGCTTTGAGGGCCTGGGAGCCACTGTAGTCGAATTCGCCGGCCTCGCCGATCTTGAGGGCGCCCGAACCGAGCACCAGCACTTTCTTTATATTGGAGTCGATCATATTCTGGAGATAAAGTCGTCAAAGAAGAATTCCGTATCCACCGGGCCGCTGGAGGCCTCCGGGTGGAACTGGGCGGAGAAGAAAGGCTTGGACGTGTGGCGGATGCCCTCGTTGGTGCCATCGTTCATGTTGATGAAGTACGGCTCCCAGCCCTCCGGGAGGCGGCTGTCGTCCACGGCGAAACCGTGGTTCTGCGAGGTGATGAAGCACTTGTCCGTGCCGGCCTGGCGCACCGGCTGGTTGTGGGAGCGGTGGCCATATTTCAGTTTATAGGTGCTCGCGCCGGCGGCGATGCTCAGCAGCTGGTTGCCCATGCAGATGCCGCAGATAGGCTTGTTGCCTTGCAGGGCCTTGCGGATATGCTCCACGGTGACGCCGCAGAGCGCCGGGTTGCCCGGGCCGTTCGAGATGAACAGGCCGTCCCAGTCCAATTGGTTGAAGTCGTAGTCCCAGGGCACGCGAATCACCTCGACGCCGCGGGAGACCAGGCAGCGGAGGATCTGATGCTTGACGCCGCAGTCCACCAGGACCACCTTCTTGTCGCCCTTGCCGTAGCGGATCACTTCCTTGCAGCTGACGATCGCGACCTGGTTCTCCTGGTTGGGATCCGCCACGTCGAAGGTCTCGTCGCCGCCCTCCTGGATGATCTTGCCGAGCATCGCGCCCTCTTCGCGGATCATCTGGGTGAGCGCGCGGGTGTCGATGCCGCAGATACCGGGGATCTTCTGCTCCTGCAGCCATTCGCCGAGGCTCTTGATCGCATCCCAGTGGCTGTATTTCTCACTGTAGTCGGAGATAATCAGGCCGCGGACCCAGATCTTTTCGGATTCGAAGGTCTTGCAGATGCCGTCGGCATCCACTTCCATCGGCGGAATGCCGTAATTGCCGATCAGCGGGTAAGTGACGCAGAGAATCTGGCCAGAGTAGGAGGGATCCGTGAGGCTCTCGGGGTAGCCCACCATCGCCGTGGAGAAGACCACTTCTCCGTCGCAGGGGCCGTCGTAGCCGAAGCTCCAGCCTTCCATCTTGCGTCCGTTCTGTAGGACGAGTGTCGCTTTTTTGCGTGTTGTCATAGTTCTTTATTTCCAATTGGACGCCGCATCCATCAGCGCGGCGATCTTGTCGTTGCATAAGTTGCCCAGGCTGCCGAGGTGCGTGTGGCCGAGGTCGGAGGCCTTCAGCGTGGCCTTGTCGCCGCTGCCGTAGCGGAAGCGGCCTTCGTTCACCTCGATGCCCACCTGCTTGTACGCTTCGCGGAACGGGGTGCCGGCCAGCGTGCGGCGGTTCACCTCCTCGACCGTGAAGAGGTAGTCGTAGAGCGGATTGTCGAGGATCTTCGTGTTCACCTCGATGTGCGCGAGCATGTAGTCGGTCATCTGCAGGCATTCGTGCATCAGCTCCAGGGCGGGGAAGAGGATGTCCTTGAGGAGCTGGTAGTCGCGGTGGTAGCCGTGCGGCATGTTGCTGCACAGCAGCGCGATCTCGTTCTCGCAGGAGAGGATGCGGTTGCACTTGCCGCGCAGGATCTCCCACACGTCGGGGTTCTTCTTGTGCGGCATGATGCTGGAGCCCGTGGTCAGCTCGTCCGGGAAGTGGATGAAGCCGAAATTCGGGCACATATACATGCAGCAGTCCGCCGCGAATTTATTGAGCGTCAGCGCAATGCCGCCCAGGGCGGAAGCCACGGCGCGCTCGGTGCGGCCGCGCTGCATCTGCGCCGCGACGCTGTTGTAGACCGGGGAATCAAAGCCCAGCAGGTCGGTCGTCAGCTGGCGGTCGAGCGGGAAGGAGTTGCCGTAGCCCGCGGCGGAGCCGAGCGGGTTGCGGTTGACCATCTTATAGGCGCCGCCCAGGCCGTACATATCGTCCACGAGCGCTTCCGCGTAGGCCCCGAACCAGAGGCCGAAGGAGGAAGGCATGGCCACCTGCGCGTGCGTGTAGCCCGGCAGGAGCACCTCCTTGTGCTGCTCGCTGAGGCCCTGGAGGGTGCGGAAGAGCGCCAGCACCTCCTCGCGGACCGTCTGCAGCTCGTCGCGCAGGAAGAGCTTCAGGTCCACGAGCACCTGGTCGTTGCGAGAGCGGCCGGAGTGGATCTTCTTGCCCATCTCGCCGAGCTCGCGGGTGAGCAGCAGCTCCACCTGCGAATGGATGTCCTCGACATCCGGCTCCAGCACGAAGTCGCCGGCCTCGATGCGCTCGGCGATGCGGGCCAGGGCGGCGTCCAGCGCCGTCCGCTCGTCGGAGGCGAGCAGGCCGATCTTCTCCAGCATTTTGATGTGCGCCCGGGAGCCCTGCACGTCGTAGCGGGCGAGGCGCAGGTCGAGCACGCGGTCGTTGCCGACCGTGAAACGATCCACTTTCTCCGTTGCAGAAGTACCTTTATTCCAAAGTGTTGCCATAGAACATCTCAATAAATGCTATATATTTATCAATGCCTTCCCGGATCTCCTGCGTGCGGATGTATTCATCCGCCTTGTGGGAGCGGGAGGAGTCCCCGGGCCCCATCTTGACGGCATCCACGGGGATGCGCATCCAGTCGGAGGTCGTGGGGGAGGAGAAGGTCTCGATGCCGAGCGCCTCGGCCGCACGCAGCAGGGGCGAGCCTTCCCGCGTGGCGGAAGAACGGTTCAGCAGGTTGCGCGCCTTGAGCGTGCTCTTGCAGCGCGCCTGCAGTTCGGCGACGATCTCTTCGTTGGTATATTGCTCCGTGGGACGGATGTCCACGACGAAGTGACAGCGGTCGGGGATGACGTTGTGCGCCTGTCCCGCCTCGATCTGCGTGACGCTCAGGCGGACATCGCCCATCCGCGGGGAATGCCTGGTGAAACGGTGCTCCCGCAGGGTCTGGATGTCGTCCAGCGCGATGTAGAGGGCATTCACGCCCTCGCCGCGGGCGGCGTGACCGCTCACGCCCTGTGCCTCGCCGTCCAGCACCAGCAGGCCGCGCTCGCTGCTCGCGACGCGCATGCCCGTAGGCTCGCCCACGATGACCCACTGCGGCATCGGCCAGCGGCTGTCCGTGGCGAACAGGCCGTCCGGCGCGAAGAGCCAGCGTGTGCCGTCGGGGCCGCTGACCTCCTCCTCGCGGGAGAGGATCAGCATCAGGTTGACCGGCATCTCCCGGTCATAAAAATGGCGGAAAGCAGCAATCATAGACACTACACTTCCGCCATCATCGTTGGAACCAAGTCCATAAACAATATCGGGATCGTTCCCCGAGTCGTACGGGTCGCGGGTGTAGCCATGATTGACAGGAACCGTATCGAGATGGGCGTCCAGGGCAACCGTGGGCTTGGAAGGATCGAAACGTCGGTTCAGCGCCAGGAGATTGCCGCGGACTTCTTCGCACGGGATTCCGAAACCGGCCATCGCCTCCCGGACGCAAGCGGCCACCGCCGCCTCCTGCCCGGAGAGGGAAGGGATGCGGACCATCTGCCGCAGCAAGGATATGGAATCTTCGTACAAACTCATATCTTCAATTCTGTGCCGCCCGGTTCCAGCAGATGGGCGGCGTTCCGGATGACGACCCCACAGGCACCCTCCCGCAAGGCTGCGAAGGAGTTTTCGAGCTTGGGGATCATCCCTTCTGCCACGCGTCCTTCCGCCTTCAGGCGCTCGAATCCGGCCGGATCGAGGGAGGGGATGACGGAGTCATCGTCATTCCGGTCACAAAGTACGCCATTTTTCTCGAAACAATAAAATAATTTTGCGCCCAAAGCGGAAGAAATTGCTCCCGCCATCGTGTCGGCGTTCGTATTGAGCAGCTGGCCGGCACCGTCGTGGTTGATGGCGCTGAACACCGGCACCAGTCCGGCGTCCAGCAGCTGCTGGATGAAGGGCACGTTGACAGAGGCCGGCGTGACGTCGCCGACGAAGCCGAAATCCACCTTCGTAACGCCGTCAGAAAGGGTTTTCGGCGGGCGCTTCCGCGCGGTGACCACGCTGCCGTCGCAGCCCGACAGGCCGATGGCGTTGCAGCCATGCGCCTGCAGGCGGGCGACGATGTCTTTGTTGCACAGACCGGCATAGACCATCGTCACGACCTCGAGCGTAGCCGCATCCGTGACGCGGCGCCCCTCGATCTTGACGGGCTCCTGGCCCAGGGCCTTCTGGACCTGGCTGGCCTTCACGCCGCCGCCGTGGACGATGAGCTTCGGGCCCGGCAGGGCCGCGAATTCCTCGCAGAAGCGCGCCAGCGCCTGCGGGTCGTCCACTACGTTGCCACCGATCTTATAGAGACTGATCATAAGCTTTCCAGCATCCGTTTCATCACCACCTGGGCGGAGACGGCGCGGTTGGCCGCCTCGGGGATCACCAGGCTCGTCGGCGCGTCGATCACCTCGTCGGAGACGATCATGTTGCGCCGCACGGGCAGGCAGTGCATGAAGTAAGCGTTATTCGTGACGGCCATATGCTTCGCATCGACCGTCCAACCCATATCCTTGCTCAGGATCTGGCCGTACTGGCTCGGATCCGTGACGCCCGGGCAGCTCCAGTTCTTCGCGTACACGAAGTCGGCGCCTTCCAGGGCCTTCATCTGGTCGTATTCCACGGGCGCATTGCCCGCGAAAGCGGGATCCAGCTCGTAGCCGTGGGGATGCGTGATCACGAAGTCCACGTCCGCCGCGTTCATCCATTCCGCGAAGGAATTCGGCACGGCCTGGGGGAGAGCACGCGGGTGCGGTGCCCAGGTCAGCACCACCTTCGGGCGCTTCTTCTTTTTATATTCCTCGATCGTGATGAGGTCCGCGAAGGCCTGGCAGGGGTGCACCGTGGCCGATTCGAGGCTGATGACCGGCTTGCCGCCGTACTCCACGAACTGCTTCAGCACGGTCTCGCTGTAGTCGAAGTCGCGATCCTGCAGGCCCGCGAAGGAGCGGATGCCGATCAGGTCACAGTAGCTCGTCATCACGGGGATGGCTTCGCGCAGGTGCTCGGACTTGTCGCCGTCCATCACCACGCCCATCTCGGTCTCCAGCTTCCAGCTGTCCTGGCCGATGTTGAGCACGATGGGGCTCATGCCGAGGTTCAGCGCCGCCTTCTGGCTGCTCAGGCGCGTGCGGAGGCTGCTGTTGAAGAAGACCAGCATGATGGTCTTGTTCTCGCCCAGGTGCTTCCACGCGAAGGGCGTGGCTTTCACCTGCTTGGCTTCCTCGAGCGCTGCGCCGAGGTCGCCGATGTCGCTGACGTGGAAGAAGGATTTCATTACGCGATGACTTCGTTGAAGGCCTCCAGGAAGCGGTCCGCCTCGGCTTTCGTGAGGCAGAGCGGCGCCAGGAGGCGGATCATATTCTGGCCGGCCACGCCGGTGAAGATGTGCTTGTCGTAAAGGAGCGCCTGCCGCAGGGGAGCGACGCTCTCGTTGAACTCGATGCCGAGCATCAGGCCCTTGCCGCGCACTTCCTTGATGCGGGGGCTCTTGGGCAGCGACTCCTTGATGTAGTCGCCGACTGCGAGAGCGTTGGCCATCAGGCCTTCCTTTTCAATGATATCGAGGACGGCAAGCGCGCCCGCGCAGGCGAGGTAGTTGCCACCGAAGGTGGTACCGAGCATGCCCTTGCGCGCCTGGAAACGCGGGGAGATCAGGATGCCGCCGCAGGGGAAGCCGTTGGCGATGCCCTTGCCCATCGTGATGATGTCCGGCTTGATGCCAGCCCACTGGTGGACGAAGAATTTACCCGTACGTCCGTAGCCGCTCTGCACCTCGTCGAGGATGAGCGCGGCGCCGTACTGGTCGCAGAGGCGGCGGAGCGCCTGCATGAAACCGATGGTCGGCACGTGGATGCCGCCGCAGCCCTGGATGCCCTCCACGATGACGCCGGCCACGCCGCCCTTCGCGAGCTCGTCCTGCACGGCCTCGCCGTCGTTCAGGTCGACGAAGGTCACCTTGTGGTGTGCGTTGAAGGGGGAGACGATGGCGGGATTGTCCGTCAGCGCCACGGCGCCCGAGGTGCGGCCGTGGAAGCTGTGGCGGAAGGCGATGATGCGGTCCTTGCCCGTGGCGAAGGACGCCAGCTTGGCGGCGTTCTCGTTGGATTCCGCGCCGCTGTTGTCGAGGAAGAGGGAGTAATCCTCATAGCCGCTGACCTCGCCGATGCGACGGGCCAGTTCTTCCTGCAGCGGATTGCGTACGCTGTTGGAGTAGAAACCGATCTTGTTCAGCTGGTCGGTCAGGGCCGCCACATAGTGGGGATGGCAGTGACCGACGGAAATCACGGCGTGACCGCCGTAGAGATCCAGGTACTCCTGTCCCTTGTCATCCCACACGGTGCAGCCTTTCGCCTTCACCGGCGTGACGTCGAACAGGGAATATACGTCGAAGAGATTCATATCTCGTTAAAATGCTGATGCCTTCAGCCTGAGGCCCGTGGTCTCGGGAATGCCAAAAATCAAATTCATGTTCTGGACCGCCTGGCCGGACGCACCCTTGAGCAGGTTGTCGATCACGGACGAGACGACCAGCGTGCCGTCGTGCTCCTCCACGGCCACGATGGCCTTGTTGGTGTTGACCACCTGCTTGAGGTCCACCGGACGGTCGGAGACGAAGGTAAACGCCGCGTCGGCGTAGTACTTCTTATAGAGTTCGAGCGCTTCCTCGCCGCTCAGCGAGGTTTTTACCGTGACGGAGGCGAAGATGCCGCGGGCGAAGTCGCCCCGCATCGGCACGAACTGGATGGAGATTCGCTGATCGGGGTCGGCGAATGACGATAAGTTCCTGCAGATCTCCTTCAGGTGCTGGTGCTCAAATACCTTATACGTAGAGAGATTGTCCGTCCGCCAGCTGAAATGCGTGGTGGCGGAAGGCTTGACGCCCGCACCCGTGGAGCCCGTGATGGCGGTCACGTGGACCGTGTCCTTCAGCAGGCCCGCCGCGGCCAGCGGCAGCAGGGCCAGCTGGATGGCGGTGGCGAAGCAGCCCGGATTGGCGATCTTGCGCGCGGAGCGGATCTTGTCGCGCTGCCACTCGGGGAGGCCATAGACATAGCCTTCGGATTCGTCGCGGTAGTCCTGCGCCAGGTCCACGACCTTGAGGCCGGCCGGACAGGTGTTCTGCTCCCAGAATTCGCGGCTCTTGCCGTGGGCGGAGCAGAGGAAGAGCACGTCGATGGCGTCCAGGTCATAGCTGTCGCTGAAGCAGAGCTCCGTGTCGCCGAACAGGCCGCCGTGTACGTCGTAGAGGTGATTGCCGGCGTTGCTGGTCGAGTGCACGAAGACGATCTCCACCTCCGGGTGATTCACCAGGATGCGAAGGAGTTCGCCCGCCGTGTAGCCGGCGCCGCCGATGATGCCAACCTTAATCATTGCCCTTGAATTCGTCTTTGTGGTTGCCGTAGTAGACGCGCAGCGGGGTGGAGGTCACCTTGATGAAGCCCTTGGCCTCTTCGGCCGTCCAGCCCTTCTGGGTCTCGCCGTATTCGCCGAGCTTGCTCTTGACGAGGTCGTCGGGGGAGTCCACGCCCACGGTGGAGAAGCCGTAGGGGCGCAGCTCGAGGGTCACGGTGCCGTTGACGTTGCGCTGGCTGCTCTCGAGCATCGCCTCGATGTCCCGCATCACGGGCTCGAGGTACTGGCTCTCGTGCAGGAACATGCCGTACCAGTTGGCCACCTGGTCCTTCCAGTACTGCTGCCACTTGGAGAGGGTGAATTTCTCCAGGAACTTATGGGCGCCGATGATCAGCATCGGGGCGGCGGCTTCGAAGCCCACGCGGCCCTTGATGCCGATGATGGTGTCGCCGACATGCATGTCGCGGCCGATGCCGTAGGGGGCGCCGATGGCCTCGACGGCCTGGATGGCGGCGATCTTGTCGCTGTAGTCCTTGCCGTTCACGCTCTTGAGCTCACCCTTCTCGAAGCCGAGGCTCAGGATCTCGGAGCCGGTCTTGCTGACCTGCTTGAGGTAGGCGCTCTCGGGCAGGCCCTGCTTGGAGTCGAGGATCTCGCCGCCGCAGATGGAGGTGCCCCAGATGCCCACGTTGTAGGAGTATTTGAGCTTGGTGAAATCGGCGTTGAAGCCGTGCGCGTTCAGATAGTCGACCTCCTCCTTGCGGGAGAGGTTGCCGTCACGCGTGAGGGTGATGATTTCCATGTTCGGGCACATCACCAGGAAGGTCATGTCGAAGCGGACCTGGTCGTTGCCGGCGCCGGTGGAGCCGTGGGCGATGGCGTCCGCGCCGATCTCATTGGCGTAGCGGGCGATGGCCATGCCCTGGAAAATGCGCTCGGAGGAGACGGAGATCGGGTAGGTTCCGTTGCGGAGCACATTGCCATAGACCATGTACTTGAGGCTCTTGGCGTAGTATTCCTGCGTGACGTCGAGGGTCACGTATTTCGTGGCGCCCAGCTTGTAGGCGTTTTCTTCGTTGGTTTTCAGCTGTTCGGGGCTGAATCCGCCCGTGTTGGCGCAGGCGGCGTGCACTTCGTAGCCCTTTTCCTTGGCCAGGTACATCACCGTGTAGGAGGTATCCAGACCTCCGCTGAATGCGACAACGACTTTCTTTTTCTGTTCCATATCGGTTTTCTTTTTTATTACATACCTTATTCGCCCGGATGGTGGATCTCCAGGTGCTCCTGGGGATCGTACAACAGGCCCGTGCAGATGCACATCTTGTAATCGTGACTCTGCAGGATGTCGAAGTGGCGGCAGCCCTCGCAGCCCTTCCAGAACTCAGGATCGTCGGTGAGTTCGGTGTAGGGGACCGGGCGGAAGCCGAATTCATAATTCATCTTCATCACGGCCGCGCCGGTGGTGATGGAGAAGATCTTGGCGTCCGGGAAGAGCTTGCGCGACAGGATGAAGGTCTGCTCCTTGATCCTCTTGGCGATGCCCATCCCACGGAACTTGTGGGCGACGATAAGTCCGGAGTTGGCGACGAAGCTCTTGCCGCCCCAGGACTCGATGTAGGAGAAGCCGGCGAATTCGCCCTCATCCGAGACGGCGATCACGGCCTTTCCGGCCAAAATCTTTTCATTGATGTACTCCGGCGTGCGCTTGGCGATACCGGTCTTGCGCTCCAGGGAGGAGATGTAGATCTCCTGACAGATTTCTTCCGCAAAGCGAGTGTGGCTCTGGTCAGCCACCATGACATTGATGTTCATTTCTATACAATAGGGCCCCTAATGGCAAGACAAACCGAGATTGTCAATTGCAATTATTGGGCGAAAATTCATATTGGGGGTTTAAATGTTGAATTTCCGAGGATGTGGGAGGGTTCTACGCCTCCTATCTTCGGTCTCGTCTGGAGCTTTGGTAATACACAAAACGCATAACGCTACAAAGATAAATAAAATTTTTAAATATCCAAAGTTTCTTCGTAAGCAAGCGCACATAAATCAGTTACCGGACGCACGGAGAGGTTCCTTGCGCCCGGTAACAATTAGAAAGCGAAATGGGTCCTACCAGCGGTCGTAGTGGATGTTTTCCGGTTTCCACTTGTCTTTCGGCTGGTCGTCGCCGGCAGGGTAGCCGACCGGGACGATGCAGAAGGGCGACACGTTGTCGGGGAGTCCGAGCGCCTCGCGGGTCGGGGCCATCCGGTCCTCATACGGGTAGCAGGCCGTCCACACGGCGCCCAGGCCGATCGCCTCGGCGGCGAGCAGCAGGTTCTCCGTGGCAGCGGCGCAGTCGGCCGTCCAGTTGCCGTTCTCCACTTCCACCGGCGCGGCGTCCGGCTGGCCGAACGGCGGGCGGGACATCGTGGTCTGGCCGCAGACGACGAACACCACCGGCGCCTGGGCGATCATGCCGCCGCGGGGGCCCGCCAGGGCATCTTTTACCGCCTGGTCGGTGACCACGACGAAGCGCCAGGGCTGCAGGTTCATGCCCGTCGGCGCCGCCATCGCGGCCCGCAGCAGGGTCTCGATCTGCTCCGGCGACACCGTCTGGTCCGTATAGGAGCGCACGCTCTTGCGGTTGGCAATCGTCTCCAGCGCGGATTTCACCTCCGCCTGCTTCGGCGCGCACGCCACGGCCGCCCCCATCAGGACCGCCGTCAGCAAGATGATTCTCAATACTTTCATACTATGAATAATTGGTTGTTTCTCGGGCAAAATATACGAAAATTAACGAATTAGAAAGCGGAGGCGAGGGAGGTGAGGGCCTGAGAGAGGAGGGAGCGGGGGCAGCCGACGTTCAGGCGCATGAAGCCGGTGCCTTCGGGGCCGAAGACGGAACCGTCGTTCAGGGCCAGGTGGGCCTTGTTGACGAACAGATCCACCAGAGCGGGCTGGCTCAGGCCGAGCTTGCGGCAGTCGAGCCAGACGAGGAACGAGGCCTGCGGGCGGACGGCCCGGATCTGCGGGAGATTCGTGCGCAACCACTGGTCCACATAATCGATGTTACCCTGCACATAGTCAAGCATTTCTGCTCGCCAGACCTTACCCTCAGGCGTATACGCCGCGCGGGTGGCTTCGGCGGAGAAGATAGGCGGGTAATCCGTCTCGTTGGACTCGATATACTTGAAGAATTTCCCGGCGAGCGCCGGGTTCTGGATGATTACGTACGAGCTCACCACGCCCGCGATATTGAAGGTCTTGGACGGCGCCATGAAAGTGATCGCGCAGCGCGCCGCGGCTTCGCTCACGGACGCGAAGGGGATGTGGCGCCGGCCGCCGAGCACCATCTCGCAATGGATCTCGTCGGAGACGACGATGATACCGTGCCGGTCGCAGATCTTCGCCAGGCGGCGCAGCACCTCGGCCGGGAAGCAGACGCCGCCGGGATTGTGGGGGTTGCACAGGATGAGCATCTTCGTGCGCTCGTCGATCTTGCGCTCCAGGTCTTCCAGATCCATCTCATAGCTCTGCAGGAAGCCGTCGGCGTCGTAGACCGGCCGCAGGGGATTGTTCACCACCTCGAAGCCGCTCTCCTCCGCCACGATGCGGAAAGGATGGTAGACGGGCTTCTGGATGATCACCTTGTCACCGGGCTGCAGGAAGCAGCGCTCCGCGAAGCCGAAACCCTTCACGATGCCGGGCACATAGCGGAAATCCTTCGCGGGGACCTTCCAGCCGTGCAGCTCTTCCACCCAGCGCGAGACAATCTCGAAATAATCCTCGCCCGTGGACGGGTAGCCCAGCACCGGATGGTCCAGGCGACGCCGCAGCGCATCGAGGATGAAAGGCGGCGTGCGGAAGTCCATATCCGCCACCCAAAGGGGCAGCAGATCGGTGCGTCCAAAGTGCTCATTTAAAGTATCATATTTAATGCAACGCGTACCGCGGCGGTCGATGACTTCGTCAAAAACGTACATAAAACTGAAAAACTTTTATCCGAATCACAAAAATACTGAAAATTTATATACCTTTGCGCCGAAGTTTCACCAACCCCAATTTTATGCTTCGAAATGAAGAAATACCTTTTATCGATCGCAGCGCTGCTGCTCGGCTTGCTTGCGCACTCGCAAGAGGCTGACGATCTCGGTAATTACGCCGAGGTCTCTGTTATCACACGCCTGGACCTGAACCCCGTTTTCTCCAAGGACGCAACGGAATTCACCCTCGGCAATTCTTCACTTTACACTTTATTTGAGGGCTCTGCCTCCGATCATTTCTCCTGGACACTCGCCAACCATTGGTTTAGCGGGAATACGTTCCTGGGCGAAGAAGCCGATCCCTGGGCCTTCTTCAACGCGCTTGGCAAAAGCTACGAAACCAATTTCATCGACTTGGCTTACGTCGATCTGACGTTCGGCAACTGGACCTTCAACCTGGGCAAGAACTGCATCGCCACCGGTGGTCATGAGTATGACGACTATGACTGGATGGTGCACACGGGACTTGCTTCTCCGCTCTGGAGTTGTCTGGCCTGCTACCAGTGGGGCGGCAAGGTCACCTATACCACTCCATCCGAGATGAGCAACTTCAGCCTGCAGATGACCACCTCGCCCTTCGGCGAGAAACCGTTCAGCAGCGGCCTCTGGACCTGGTCCGCCCAGTGGGGCGGAGAATACGGCTGGTACGCCCCCCTGTGGAGCGTCAGCCTGTTCCAGGGCACGTCTCCCGGTGATCCGAGCCCGAAGGCTCCTGTCAAGCAGAACAACTGGCTCATCAGCCTGGGCAACCAGTTCCTGTTCAACGACTGGACCATCACCCTGGACTGGTCCAATTGCGTCGACATGTCGGACTACCAATTTGTGAAAGGCTGGACCCTGCACGGCGTCGTCAACTATGCCATCTCTGACAAGTTCGATGTCTCCCTGCGCGGCAACTGGGTCGTCCCGGCCGCCGATGCGACCTTCCAGACAGCCGACCAGATTATCCAGTATGACATCGAGCCCTGGTGGAATATCGGCGCCATCTGCGAGTTCTATCCGCTCCGCGACTCCCGCGATCTGCGCCTGCACGCGATTGCCCAATACGACAAGCTCCAGTCCGCGTTCGCCTTCAACATCGGCATTCTCTACAATCTGAACATCAAACTCTGGTAGGGGAATGGCCGCCTCCGAAGAACACATCATCGACCTCAAGCACGTCAGCAAGAGGTTTGGGGATAAAGTCGTCCTCGACGACATCAGCCTGTACATCCGCAAGGGTGAGTTCCTGACCCTGCTGGGCCCTTCCGGCTGCGGCAAGACCACGACCCTGCGCCTGATCTCCGGATTCCTGGCCCCGGACGAGGGGGAGATCCTCCTCGACGGCAAGGACATCTCCGGCATCCCGCCCTACAAGCGTCCGTTCAACACGGTGTTCCAGCGCTATGCACTCTTCCCGCACCTGGACGTCTATGAGAACATTGCCTTCGGCCTCAAGCTCCAGAAGGTGCCCGAGGACGAGATCGAGAAGCGCGTCAAGCGCGTCCTCAAGCTCGTGAGCATGTCGGACTACGAAGACCGCGACGTGGAGAGCCTCTCCGGCGGCCAGCAGCAGCGTGTGGCCATCGCCCGCGCCCTGGTCAATCAGCCGAAGATCCTGCTCCTCGACGAGCCGCTCGCCGCGCTCGACCTCAAGATGCGCAAGGACATGCAGATCGAACTGAAGGAAATGCACAAGAAACTGGGCATTACCTTTATATACGTGACCCACGACCAGGAGGAAGCCCTGACGCTCTCCGACACCATCGTCGTGATGAACGAAGGCAAGATCCAGCAGATCGGCAGCCCGATCGACATCTACAACGAGCCCGTCAACTGCTTCGTCGCCGACTTCATCGGCGAGAGCAACATCTTGAAAGGCAAGATGATGCGCGACCGCCGCGTGGCCTTCATCAAGCACGAATTCGACTGCGTGGACGAGGGCTTCGGCGAGATGGTCCCGGTCGACGTCGTGGTCCGTCCGGAAGACATCTACTTCACCACGGACCCGGCCAAGTGCCAGTTCAAGGCCACGGTCAACTCCTGCATCTTCAAGGGCGTCCACTACGAAATGTGGGTGGACACCGACACCGGATACGAACTGATGATCCAGGACTACGATCCCTATCCCGTGGGGACCGAAGTCATGCTCTACATCGACCCGGACGACATCCAGGTGATGCGCAAGGAGCGCACCCGCAATGTCTATGACGGTACGATGGTGGACGAGACGCACATCGAAATGATGGGCGGCGTCTTCGAGTGCCTGCCCCAGGAGGGGATCGCCGCCGGCGACGAAGTCCGCGCGGAGATCCGCTTCGAGCACGTGGACCTGCTGGACCACCAGGAAGACGGCGTCGTCGCCGGCTCCGTCCACGCGCTGCTCTACAAGGGTGACCACTACCATCTGACCATCCTCACCGACGAAGGTTTCCATATCTGGGTGGATACCAACGACATCTGGGACAAGGGCGACCTCGTCGGCGTGAACATCGATCCGAAGGACATCAAGATCACCAAGCGCAATGAAGCGTAGCCACTGGACGATTCCATACGTGGTCTTCATGGCCATTTTCGTGGTGCTCCCGTTGCTCCTCGTCCTGCTCTATGCCTTCCAGGACGGCTCCGGCCACTTCACGCTGTCGAACATCACCAAGTTCTTCAGCGACTCGGATGCCCTCGCCACCTTCGCGGTGTCGCTGGAAGTCGCCATCGAGAACACGCTGATCTGCATCCTGCTCGGCTACCCGGCCGCCTGGATCCTCGCGAACAAGGACTACAACCGCAGCGCGATCACGATCATCCTCTTCATCATGCCGATGTGGATCAACGCGCTGATGCGCACCCTCGCCACCGCCGAACTCTTCAACGTGGTCGGCATCACCCTGGGCAAGGGGACCCTGCTCTTCGGTATGGTCTACGACTACCTGCCGTTCATGATCTACCCGATCTACAACGTGCTCTCCAAGATGGACAAATCCTACGCGGAAGCGGCCCAGGACCTGGGCGCCACGCCGTGGAAGGTCTTCTGGAAGGTCACCGTGCCCCTGTCCATGCCCGGCGTGAGCAGCGGCATCCTGATGGTCTTCATGCCGACGGTCAGCACCTTCGCGATCTCGGAGTTCCTGACCAACAACAAGATCAAGCTGTTCGGTACCATCATCCAGGAGAACCTCAATTCCTCGATGTGGAACTACGGTGCTGCCCTGGCGTTCATCATGCTGATCATCATCGGCATCACGACGCTGCTGACCGACGAGCAGAAAGAAGCGGAGGAGGCGCTGATCTAGGGCTATGAAGAAGATTCTCGCGAAAGTCTATCTCTGGGTCCTGCTGGCCCTGCTCTACGCGCCGCTGGTGTTCATCGCCATCTTCTCCTTCACGGAGAGCCGCGTACTGGGCAACTGGAGCGGCTTCTCCACGAAGCTCTACGCCAACCTCTTCACCGGCGACATGCAGGGGAGCAGTTCGCTGATCACGGCCGTCGAGAACACGCTGCTGATCGCCCTGGTCTCCGCCACGGTCTCGATGCTGCTCGGCACCGTCGCCGCCATCGGCCTGCACAACCTCAAGGGCCGGAAGAAGCAGGTGGTCTCCTTCTTGAACAACATCCCGATGATCAACCCGGACGTCATCACGGGTGTGTCGCTGTTCCTGCTGTTCGTGTTCCTGCACCTCAGCCAGGGCTACGTCACCGTGATCCTGGCGCACATCTCCTTCGGCACGCCCTACGTCGTGCTGAGCGTGCTCCCGCGCCTCCGGCAAATGAATCCGAACATCTACGAAGCCGCCCTGGACCTCGGCGCCACGCCGTCCCAGGCCCTCCGCAAGGTGCTCATCCCGGAGCTGCGCCCCGGTATGGTCTCGGGCTTCCTGCTTGCCTTCACGATGTCGCTGGACGACTTCGCCGTGACCTTCTTCACGCGCGGAACCATCGGCCTCGACACCCTCTCTACGTACATTTACACCGACGCGCGCAAGGGCGGCCTGACCCCCGAACTGCGCCCGTTGATGACTTTGATTTTCCTGATTATCCTGATCCTGCTGATCGTCCTGAACGTCCGCCAGGAGAAGGCCCACAAACCCAACCATTAACCATGAAGAGATTCCTTATTATGCTGGCAGCCGCCCTGGCGCTGCGGGGCTGCTCCGAAGACCGGAGCGCCATCCTGAAAGTGTACAACTGGTCCGATTATATCGACGAAAGCGTGATCCCGGAGTTCGAAAGCTGGTACGAAGAGCAGACCGGCGAGCCGATCCGCGTGATCTACCAGACCTTCGACGTCAACGAGACGATGCTTTCCAAGATCGAGAAGGGCCACGAAGATTTCGATGTCGTCTGCCCGTCTGACTACATCATCGAGCGCATGCTCGCGAGCGACCTGCTGCTGCCGATCGACCGCGCATTCGGCGACACGCCGAACTACATCGACGGCAACCTCTCGCCGTTCGTGCGCAGCTGCTTCGACAAGATGGAAGGCCAGGGCAAGAACGCCAACGAGTACGCCGTCGGCTACATGTGGGGCACGACCGGCATCCTCTACAACGCCAAATACGTCACCGACGAGGAAGCGTCCACCTGGGACGTCATCCGCAACAACAAGTTCGCGGACAAGATCTTCATCAAGGATTCCCCGCGCGACGTCTTCTCGCAGGTCATCCTCTATCTGCGCCGCAACGAACTCGCCAGCGGCAAGGTCACCATGGATGAACTGATGCACGACTCCTCCGACGAGGCCCTCGCCGCCGTCGAGGCTTATATGAAAGAAGTCAAGCCCCTCGTGGCGGGCTGGGAGGCCGATTTCGGCAAGGACCAGATGACCCAGGAGCGCGGCTGGATCAGCCTGAACTGGAGCGGCGACGCCGTCTGGGCCATTGAAGAGGCCGCGGAGATGGGCGTGGACCTGCGCTACGTCTGCCCGCAGGAGGGCTACACCGTCTGGTTTGACGGCTGGGTGATCCCGAAGTTCGCCCAGAACACCAAGGCCGCCAAGTACTGGATCAACTTCATGTCCCGTCCGGACATCGTCATCCGCAACGTCGACGCGACCGGCTACGTGTCCGCGAGCGGCGCCACCGAGGTCCTCGAAGCCTTCACGGATGAAGAATACGACGCCATCGACCTGAGCTACTTCTTCAGCCCGGCCGACACCGCCTGCTGCGTGAACCCGGTGCTCTATCCGTCCCGCGAGGAGATCGAGCGCAGCACGCAGGAGCACGACTGGGGCGAGCGCACGCCCGACCTCGTGGCCATGTGGAGCCGCGTGAAAGGGGAGAACGCCAACGGCATGACCGTCGTCGTGGTCGGCGTCGTCCTCGTGGCGATGGTCGCCCTGCTCGTCCTCAAGAACAGCAAGAAGAAAAACAAGCGTAACAAGCGGAGAAAATAGTTAATTCCGAACAATTTATTATCTTCGCAAGGATTATGCATTTCTCGAGAAGATTTAAACTGTTGGGATCCGTGTTGCCGGTGCTTGCAGCCCTCCTGGTGGTTGGCGGCTGCTCCGGGAAGCGCGACCATATCCTGCGCGTGTACAACTGGTCCGACTACATGGACCTGAGCGCCATCGAAGAATTCGAAAAATGGTACGAGGAGCAGACGGGCGAAACCGTCAAGGTCGACTACCAGACTTTCGACTTCAATGAACACATGCTCACCAGGATTGAGCGGGCGCACGAAGACTTCGACGTCGTCTGTCCGTCCGACTATGTCATCGAGCGCATGCTCACCCGCAATCTCCTGCTGCCGATCAGCCGGGATTTCGGCGACACGCCCGACTACACCGTCACCATCTCTCCCTACATCCGCGCCCGCTTCGACAAGATCGAGGGCGGGGGCAAGAATGCCAACGACTACGCCGTGGGCAGCATGTGGGGCACGACCGGTATCATCTACAACGCCCAATACGTCACGGACGAGGAGGCTTCCAGCTGGGACATCCTGCGCAACCCCAAGTTCGCCGACAAGATCTTCATCAAGGACTCCGCCCTGGACGTCTTCTCGCAGATCATCCTGTACCTGCGGCAGGACGACCTCCGCAGCGGCAAGGTCACCCTGGATGAGCTGATGCACGATTCCTCCGACGAGGCGCTCGCCGAGGTGGAGGCTTTCCTGCGCGATGTCCAGCCGCTCGTGGCGGGCTGGGAGGCCGACTTCGGCAAGGACCAGATGGTCCAGGAGCGCGGCTGGATCAGCCTGAACTGGAGCGGGGAAGGCGTCTGGACGGCCGAGCAGGCGGCGCCGCTGGGCATTGACCTGCGCTTCTCCCGACCGAAGGAAGGCTACACCGTCTGGTTCGACGGCTGGGTGATCCCCAAATACGCCCGGAACACCAAGGCGGCCCGCTACTGGATCAACTACATGTCCCGTCCGGACATCGCCATCCGCAACATGCGCGAGACCGGCTATGCCTCCGCCAACGGCTGCCCGCAGGTGCTGCAGGCCATTATCGACGAACGCTACGAGCCGATCGACCTGTCCTACTTCTTCGGTCCGAACGCCAAGGCCGTGCGTGTCAATCCCACGCTCATGCCCGACTGCGAATCCATCTGCATGGCGGCGACGGAGCACGACTGGGGCGACCGTTCCAGGGCCCTGGAGGCCATGTTCCGGCGTGTGAAAGGGGTAGGGACCAACATGGTCACAGCCATCGTGATCGGCGTCCTGCTGGTCTTATTGCTGGGCGTCGCCTACTATCGCCGTTTCCACGGCAAAAAGCCTGAGGAGGAAGAACGCAGCTAAAGCAATTTCTCCCGCAGATGCGTGAGCATGTCGCGGGTCATCGAATCCAGATTATAGGACGGCGTCCAGCCCCACTCTTTACGGGCACAGACGTCGTCCATTTTGTTGGGCCAGGAGTCCGCGATGGCCTGGCGGACCGGGTCCACCTCGTAGCGCATCTTGAAGGTCGGGATATGCTTGCGGATGGCCTCGTAGACGCCTTCCGGGTCGAAGCTCATCGAAGCGATGTTGAAGGCGTTGCGGTGAACCAGATAGCGCGGATCGGCCTCCATCAACTTGATGGCCGCCTTGATGGCGTCCGGCATGTACATCATGTCCAGGTAGGTGCCGTGCGCGAGCGGGCAGACGAATTCCTCGCCCCTGACTGCGGCGTAGTAGATCTCCACGGCGTAGTCCGTGGTGCCGCCGCCGGGCAGGGTCTTGTAGGAAATCAGGCCCGGGAAGCGCACCGAGCGCGTGTCCACGCCATATTTATGGAAATAATAATCGCTCAGCAGTTCGGTCGCGACCTTGGTCACGCCGTACATCGACGTCGGGCGCTGGATGGTGTCCTGCGGGGTATTGTCGCGCGGCGTGTCCGGCCCGAAGGAGCCGATGGACGAGGGCGTGAAGACGGCGCAATGCTTCTCGCGCGCCACTTCCAGAATGTTGATCAGGCCGTTCATCTGGATGTCCCAGGCCTTGAGCGGCAGGCGCTCCGCGGTGGCGGAGAGCAGGGCGGCGAGGTTGTAGATGGTATCGATGTCGTATTTGTCCACGATCTCGGCGATCTGCTGGCCGTTGCAGACGTTCGCCTGCTCGGCGGGACCGCTTTCCAGCAAGTCGCCCGTGGGGGCGGATCCGGGGATATAACCGGCCACGACGCGGCCCTGATGATAGATCTTGCGGAGGTTCATCGTAAGTTCCGAACCGATCTGACCGGTGGAACCGATGACGAGAATATTTTTCATAAGAGTGTTGGAACGTGTTATTAATTTTATTGCAAATTTATTAAATTTGTGGGAGAAAACGCTATAAAAACCACATAATTCATGTACGGAAAATTTCAATCTTATCTTCAGCAGGAACTTAAGGCCATCGACGAAGCCGGCCTCTACAAACGCGAACGGACCATCTGTTCCCCGCAGGGAGCAGAGATCACCCTGGCGGACGGCAGCAAGGCCCTGAATTTCTGCGCCAACAACTACCTCGGCCTCTCGGACAACCCGCGCCTGATCGCCGCCGCCAAGAAGGCGATGGACGAGCGCGGCTTCGGCATGTCCTCCGTCCGCTTCATCTGCGGCTGCCAGGACCTGCACCGCGAGCTGGAGAAGGCCATTTCGGCCTATTTCCATACGGACGATACCATCCTCTACGCGGCCTGCTTCGACGCCAACGGCGGCGTCTTCGAGCCGCTGCTCACCGCCGAGGACGCCATCATCTCCGACGCGCTGAACCACGCCTCCATCATTGACGGCGTGCGCCTCTGCAAAGCAGTCCGCTACCGCTACGCGAACGCCGACATGGCCGAACTCGAAAAATGCCTCCAGGAGGCCCAGGCGCAGCGTTTCCGCATCATCGTGACCGACGGCGTGTTCTCGATGGACGGCAACGTCGCCCCGATGGACAGGATCTGCGAACTCGCCGAGAAATACGACGCGCTGGTCATGGTGGACGAGAGCCACAGCGCCGGCGTTGTGGGCCCGAAGGGCCGGGGCGTCGCGGAGCTGTACAATCTCTACGGCCGCATCGACATCCACACCGGCACGCTGGGCAAGAGCTTCGGCGGCGCCGTGGGCGGCTTCACCACCGGCCGGCAGGAGATCATCGACATGCTGCGCCAGCGCAGCCGTCCGTACCTCTTCTCCAACTCGCTGCCGCCGATGATCTGCGCCGCGGGCATCGAGCTCTTCAAGATGCTCGGCGAGAGCGACGAACTGCACGACCGCCAGCAGGAGAACGTGGCCTATTTCCGCGAGAAGATGATCGCGGCCGGATTCGACATCAAGCCCACGCAGAGCGCCATCTGCGCGGTGATGCTCTACGACGCGCCGCTGTCCCAGAAATTCGCCGCCGCGATGGCGAAAGAGGGCATCTTCGTGACCGGATTCTATTATCCCGTGGTGCCGAAGGGCCAGGCGCGCATCCGCGTGCAGCTCTCCGCCGCGCACACGCGTCCGCAGCTCGACAAGGCCATCGCCGCCTTCATCAAGGTCGGACGGGAGCTTGGCGTATTGAAGTAGGAGATTTCGCCGGTCAAGCCAGTGAATGACGAATGATGATACCGACGGTCGAATACCTGGAAGAGCGCTTCGACACATTCAACCGGATGTGCTTCGAGGGCGCGCTTCCGCGTATCCCGATCAAGCTCAGCCACGCCCGCACCTTCGTCGGACGGCTCGTCTACCGGCCCGTCCGCAACTGGCGGGGCAGGGTGGTTCGCCGGGAGGACTTCGTCATCCGCATCAGCAAGCGCTTCGACCTGCCGGAAGCGGAGATCGAAGACACCCTCATCCACGAAATGATTCATTACTGGATCGCCTGGAAAGGCATCCAGGACAGCTCCACGCACGGGCGCGAGTTCCGTCGCATCATGCAGGAAATCAACACCCTGCACGGCCGGCACCTGACCATCTCGCACAAATCCACCCCCGAGGAGCAGGACGCCGACACGCGCATCCGCGACCACTGGTTCTGCGTCTCGCAGCTCGCCGACGGCCGCACCGCGCTCACCGTCGCCGCGCAGCCCTGCATTACGCGCATCCGGCGCGCCTTCCGCTGGTCACCCACGGTCCGTAGCAGTATCTGGTACCACAGCACCGACCCCTGGTTCAACCGCTACCCGCACTGCCGCAGCCCCAAACTCTTCCCGGTCGATCCGGACACGCTCCGGACGCACCTCGCGAACGCAGAAACTATTTAATTGATAATTAATACACTGAACCTATGGACATCAAGCAACCCTTCATCATCACCATCAGCCGCGAACTGGGCTCCGGCGGGCGTACCGTCGGCCGCAAACTCGCCGAGACGCTGGGCGTCCGATACAGCGACAAGGAGCTGATCGAAGCCCTCCGGAACGAATTCCACCTCACGACCGACGCCATCGAGAAGCTCAAGGGCGAGAAGAAGAACTGGTTCGCCAAGTTCCTCCAGCGCGTGGCGCCGATGCCCAAGAGCGGGCAGGTCGTCGAATGGGACGAGTCCATCCTCCGGGAATACAACCCGGACGTCACCTCCGAAGACATCTACGCCGCCGAGGCGCAGATCCTCCGGGCCATCGCCCAGGAGGGCTCCTGCGTCATCGCCGGCCGCTCCGCCTTCTACCTGCTGAAGGACTGCCCCAACAAGCTGGACATCTTCATCACGGCCTCCCGCGAGAAGCGCATCGAGCGCGTGATGGCGAAGCAGAAGCTCTCCGCGCAGGATGCCGCCGAGACGATCGACCGCATTGACCAATACCGCGAGAACTACATCCAGCGCATCGCCGGCGTCAGCCGCTACGACATCCGCAACTACGACTGCGTCATCAACATGGACCAGCTCGCGGACGAAGACGCCGCCGTCGCCCTGATCCTCCAAATCATCGGTAAACAGTAAAACTTCGCCCCTATGTCCCTGGTTATGATTATCGAGCTGCTGATCGTACTGGCAGCGCTCTACGTGGGCTCCCGCTACGGATCGCTGGCGCTCGGCGCCATCTCCGGCATCGGCCTCGCCATCCTGGTCTTCGGCTTCGGCCTCAAGCCCGGCACGCCGCCCACGGACGTCATCTATATCATCATCGCCGCCGTCACCTGCGCCGGCACGCTGCAGGCCTCGGGCGGTATGGACTGGATGATCCAGATCGCGGAGAAGATGCTCCGCAAGCATCCCGACCACATCACCTTCCTGGGCCCGCTGGTGACCTTCTTCCTGACCGTGCTCGTGGGCACGGGCCACGTGGTCTACACCATCATGCCCATCATCTGCGACATCGCCCTGAAGAAGAACATCCGCCCGGAGCGCCCCTGCGGCGTGGCGTCCATCGCCTCGCAGGTGGGAATCACCTGTTCGCCCATCGCGGCGGCCGTGGTGGCCTTCGTGACCATCTCCAACGCCAACGGCTTCATGGTGAGTATCCCGCAGGTGCTGATGGTCACCATCCCGGCCTGCCTGCTCGGCCTGATGTGCGCCGCAGCCGCCTCCTACAAGCGCGGCAAGGACCTGGACGACGATCCCGTCTTCCAGCGCCGCAAGGCCGATCCCGAGATGTACAAGTACATGTACGGCAGCACCGCCACGACCCTGGACAAGGTGATCACCAAGGAGGCCAAGGCCTCCGTGTTCATCTTCCTGGGCGCGCTGCTGGTCATCGTGGGCTTCGCCTTCTGCCAGATGATCCACGTCGAAGGAGGGGAGACCCTCGCCACGGCCATCAGCCTGCCGAAGATGAACATCTGCATCCAGATCATCATGCTGGCCGCCGCGGCCGCGAATATCATCTTCTGCAAGGCCCAGCCGAAGAAAGCGGTGGGCGGCGCCGTCTGGCAGTCCGGCATGGTGGCCGTCGTGGCCATCTACGGCATCGCCTGGCTGGCCGACACCTACTTCGGCAACTACCTGGACGAGATGAAGCTGATGCTGACCGACCTGGTCACCAACTACCCCTGGAGCATCGCCTTCGTGTTCTTCCTGGTGTCCGTGCTGATCAACTCGCAGGGCGCCGTCGTGGTGGCGATGCTGCCGCTGGCCTACGAACTGGGCATCGCAGGTCCCGTGCTCCTGGGCGTGCTCCCGAGCGTATACGGCTACTTCTTCATCCCGAACTACCCGTCCGATATCGCCACGGTGAACTTCGACCGCAGCGGCACCACGGTCATCGGCAAATACCTGCTGAACCACAGTTTCATGATGCCGGGGCTGATCTCCACGATCGTGGCCACCGTCGTCGGCTACCTGATCACCAACGTGCTGTTCGCCAATTACTTCGCTGGATTCATCCAGTAACGAAAAATCCCCGGCCGAGAGCCGGGGATTTTCATTTCGCATCAATCGTTTTATTTCGCCTGCTTCTGCGGATCCTTAAAGAGGATCGCGAAGAGGATGGCGATGACCAGCGAATAGGCGGCGAAGATGTACCAGGCGGTGCTCCAGGACGGCTCCGCGGCGTTGTACACGAAGTGGTTCACCACGCGGCCGGCGGCCCAGGTGCCGATCGAGGCGCCGAGACCGTTGGTCATCAGCATGAAGAGACCCTGCGCGGAGGAGCGGATGTCCTTGTCGGTATTCTCGTTCACGAAGAGCGAGCCGGAGATGTTGAAGAAGTCGAAGGCCACGCCGTAGACGATACAGCTCAGGACGAACATCCACACGCCGCCGCCCGGATTGCCGGCCCCGAAGAAGCCGAAGCGGAACACCCAGGCGAACATCGCGATCAGCATCACCTTCTTGATGCCAAACTTCTTCATCGCGAAGGGGATCAGCAGGATGCAGAGCGTCTCGGAGAGCTGGCTCAGGGAGATCAGCGCGTTGGCGTTGTTCGCGCCCCAGGCATTCGCGAAGAGGGGATTCTCCTTGAAGGAAGTGATGAAGGTATTCGCGTAGCCGTTGGTCACCTGCAGGGAAGCGCCGAGCAGCATCGAGAAGATGAAGAACACGGCGAAACGCGGGTCCTTGAACAGGCGGAAGGCGCTCAGGCCCGTGGCCTCGGCGAAGGACTGCGTGCCCTCGGACTTGGGCTTGCAAGGGCAGTTCGGCAGGGTCAGGGCATAGCCACAGAGCACGAGGCTCAAGATGCCGGACACGAAGAACTGGTTATAGCTGTGCTGGAACTGCACCCCGTCGGCGCCCTTCATGAAGTTCACGAAGAGCATCGTCAGGATGAAGCCCACCGTACCGAACACACGGATGGGCGGGAAGGCCTTGACCGGGTCCTTGCCGGCACCCTCCAGGGCATTGTAAGCCACGGAGTTGGACACGGCGATCGTCGGCATATAGAAGGCCACGCTCAGCAGATACAGGCCGTAGAACGGACCGAACTCGATACTGGCGCCGCTGCTCATCGCGTACCAGCCGGCGGCCACCATCGCGGCGCCCGCGACACCCTGGCAGAGCGACAGCACTTTCTGCGCCGGGATCCACTTGTCGGCGATGATGCCCATCAGGGCGGGCATGAAGATGGAGACAAAGCCCTGCGTGGCGAAGAAGAGCCAGATCTGGGAGCCGAAGCCGCTGTTCGCGAGGAAACTGCCCATGGAGGTGAGGTAGGCACCCCAGGCGGCGAACTGCAGGAAGTTCATGATGATCAGCCGGAGGCCGACATTCGATTTGTTCATAAGGTAGAGGTTCGTTAGTTTTTGTATCCACAAAAATACAAGTTTTTCCCGGCTTTTCACTATCTTTGAAGGATGAAATTTACGAAGACAGCGGCCGATCCGCACTCCGCCGCCCGTGCGGGCGTCATCGAGACGGATCACGGCCAAATCCATACCCCCATTTTCATGCCTGTCGGGACCGTCGGCTCCGTCAAGGGTGTCTATCACCGCGACCTGCGGGAGGACATCCGCGCCGAGATCATCCTGGGCAACACCTACCACCTCTACCTGCGCCCCGGGCTCGACACCCTGCGCGCGGCGGGCGGCCTGCACGCCTTCGAGGCCTGGGACCGTCCCATCCTCACGGACAGCGGCGGCTTCCAGGTGTTCTCGCTCAGCCCGATCCGCAAGCTGACCCCGGACGGCTGCACCTTCCGCAGCCACAT
Organism: Candidatus Cryptobacteroides sp.; assembly: GCA_045117755.1. Taxonomy (GTDB): domain Bacteria; phylum Bacteroidota; class Bacteroidia; order Bacteroidales; family UBA932; genus Cryptobacteroides. The sequence continues at coordinate 36,957 of JBGUOB010000090.1, read as the reverse complement.
CGACGGCTCCAAGCATAGCTTTACCCCTGAGAACAACGTGGACACGCAGCGTATCATCGGCGCCGACATCATGATGGCGCTCGACGAGTGCTGCCCCGGCGACGCCGACCACGCCTACGCCCGCAAGAGCCTGGACCTCACGAAGGGCTGGCTGGAGCGCTTCGCGAAACGCTTCCGCGAGACGGAGCCGCTCTACGGCTATTCCCAGACCTTCTTCCCGATCGTGCAGGGCTGCGTCTATCCCGACCTGCGCCGGGAGGCCGTGGACCACGCCACCCAACTCGATGCCGAAGGCTACGCCATCGGCGGCCTGGCGGTGGGGGAGCCCACGGAGAAGATGTACGAAATGCTCGAGCTCGTCTGCCCGCTGCTGCCGGACGACCGCCCGCGCTACCTGATGGGCGTCGGCACGCCCGCCAACATCCTCGAGGGCATCGCCCGGGGCGTGGACATGTTCGACTGCGTAATGCCCACGCGCAACGGCCGCAACGGCATGCTCTTCACCTGGGAGGGCATCATCAACATGCGCAACGCGAAATGGGCGCAGGATTTCTCCGAACTCGACCCCAGCGGCGCCTCCTTCGTGGACCATACCTACACGAAAGCCTACCTGCACCACCTCTTCGTGGCCGGGGAGATGTTCGCCGCGATGCTCGCTAGCGAGCACAACCTCGCGTTCTACCTGGACCTCGTCCGCACGGCGCGCGAGCACATCGAAGCGGGCGACTTCGCCGCCTGGAAGGAAGGCGCCCTGGAGCGCATAACCCGTAGATTATAAGACAGATGGAAGGCCTGCGGAAAATCGACTGGTACATCTCGAAGAAGTTCATCACGACCTTCTTCCTGTCGCTGCTGCTCATCATCGTCATCGTCATCATCTTCGACCTCGCGGAGAAGATCGACTATTTCGTGAAGAACGACGCCCCGCTCAAGGCCATCATCTTCGACTACTACTGCAACTACATCCCGTACCTGGTCAATATGTTCGCGTCGCTGTTCGTCTTCATCACGGTGATCTTCTTCACCTCGCGCATGGCGGCGAACTCCGAGATCATCGCCATCCTCTCCTGCGGCGTCAGCTTCCACCGGATGATCGTCCCGTTCCTGGCCTCCGCCGCCCTGATCGCGCTGCTCTCGCTGGGCCTGACCTTCTTCGTCATCCCGCACGCCAACGCCACCCGCGTGGACTTCGAGGCCAAGTACATCAAGCGCCACAACAACTACAACCTCCGCGACCTGCACTACCAGATCTCGCCCGGTCAGTTCGTCTATATCGAGTCCTTCAGCCGCTGGAACAACACGGCCTACAAGTTCACCATCGAGGATATGGACGGGCACAAGCTGACCCGCAAGGTCAGCGCCGAGACGGCCGTCTGGGACAGCACGCTCGCCGGCTGGAAGCTGAACAAGGTCTTCATCCGGGACTACACTTCCGGCCTGCAGGACCACGTCTCCTTCAAGGAGCAGCAGGACACCATCATCGCCCTGCAGATCAAGGACCTGTTCAATAACGAGAAGACCGTAGAAACGCTGAATATCAGGGAATTGAACGAGCTGATCGCCACCCAGCGGATGCGCGGAGACGAGAACGTCATGTACGCCGCCATCGAGAAGCAGCGGCGCGTGACGATGCCTTTCTCCGCCCTGATCCTGACCATCATCGGCGTGTCGCTCTCCGCCCGGAAACGGCGCGGCGGCACCGGCTGGAACATCGCCATCGGCATCGCCCTGGCGTTCTCCTACATCTTCTTCCTGCGGATGAGCGAGATGTTCGTCTACACGGACACGCTGCCGCCCGGCGTCGCCATGTGGCTGCCGAACCTGCTGTATATGGTCATCGCCTTCTTCCTGTACAAACGCGCCTGCAAATAATATGAAAGTCAAGGTTATCAACAAGAGCGGGAACGATCTGCCCGCCTACGCCACGGAATTCGCCGCCGGACTCGACGTCCGGTCCAACAATACCGAACCCATCGAGCTCAAGCCGCTCGGCCGCGCCATCGTCCCCACGGGCCTCTTCCTGGAGATCCCGGCGGGCTACGAGGTGCAGGTGCGCCCGCGCAGCGGCCTGGCCGCGAAGAAGGGCATCACGGTGCTCAACGCGCCCGGCACCATCGACGCGGACTACCGCGGCGAGGTCTGCGTGATCCTGGTCAACCTGGGCACGGAACCCTTCGTCATCGAGCGCGGCGAGCGCATCGCGCAGCTGGTGCTGGCCCGGCACGAGGTCATCGAATGGGAAGAGGCCGCCGAACTGGCGGAATCCGGTCGCGGTGCGGGCGGATTCGGCAGCACCGGCACCAAATAAGCTGAACATGGAAGAACTGTATGCCAAATACTTAGCCTGCGGCTGCCGCGTCACGACGGACAGCCGGGCGATCCGGGGCGGGGAAATCTTCTTCGCGCTCCGGGGGGAGAACTTCGACGGAAACAACTACGCGCTCAAGGCGCTGGAAGCCGGCGCCGCCTGGGCGGTCGTCAACGAGGACAGTCCGTCATTCGCCGACTCCGATCGGCGAATCTCCCGCCTCATCCGCGTCCCCGACCCCTTCCAGACCCTGCAGGCCCTCGCCGTCTGGCATCGCACGCACGTGCGGGGCGGCCAGTTGCCCGTGCTCGGCCTGACGGGCACCAACGGCAAGACCACCACCAAGAACCTCATCGCCGCCGTCCTGGCGAAGAAATACCGCGTCACGGCCACGCAGGGCAACCTGAACAACGACATCGGCGTGCCGCTCTCGCTGCTGTCCATCACCCCCGACACGGAGATCGCCGTGATTGAGATGGGCGCCAACCACCCGGACGACATCGCCAAGCTGGTGAAGGTCAGCCAGCCGGACTACGGCCTGATCACCAACGTCGGCCGCGCGCACCTGCTGGGCTTCGGCTCCTTCGAGGGCGTGAAGGCCGCGAAAGGGGAGCTCTACAAGTGGCTCGGCAGCCACCGTGGTTCGCTCATCTTCCTGAACGAGGACGATGCCGACCTACGGGAAATGGCCGTCGCGCAGCCTTGCCATACTTTCGGCTACGGCATTCAGTATCAGCACGCTGAGATCCTGCCGGCGACGCCGGAGGAGCCTTTCCTGCGCATCCGCCTGGGCGACGCGACCGTGCGTTCGCAGCTGGTGGGCGCGTACAATGCCACCAACATCCTGGCCGCGCTGGCGGTGGGTGAGTATTTCGGGGTTCCGCGCGCCGACGCCATCGCTGCGATCGAGGGTTTCGTGCCGGACAACAACCGCTCGCAGATGATGCGGACGGCTGCGAATACGCTCATCGTGGATGCGTACAACGCCAATCCGTCGTCGATGCGGGCGGCGCTGGAGAATTTCGCCCATGTCGAAGCGGCGCACAAGCTGGCGCTGCTCGGCGATATGCGCGAGCTCGGCGCGGAGTCCCTCGCGGAGCACGTGAAGGTGCTGGAGCAGCTGAAGGCCGCCCAGCTGGATGCCTGCCTGGTCGGCGAAGAATTCCAGAAGGCCCTCGCGTCATTTGCCGACGCCGATCGGCGAATCTCCTGGTTCCCGAGCTCCGAAGCCCTCGCAGAGCATCTCAAGGCACATCCCGTCAGCGGCGCGATGATCCTCGTCAAGGGCTCCCGCGGCATCCAGATGGAAAAAGCCATTCCTAATCTGTAATTTACGGCCTGCCTCGGCCTTCGCGGCGTCGGAGGCTCGTCCCGTGCAAACCAAAAAAAGGTTCGCCCGGGACGACCGTCCGCCGCCTGCACCACGCCCTCGCACGGCAGGCCTTCTACAAACGATACCGATATTGTAGCCGGATCTCCGTGCGGCCGGGTTTCTTCGTTGTATTCCAGGGATACTGGACGGTTTCCAAGCGGAGCCAGAGGCTGTGGTGGCGGTTCAGCTGCCAGGCACCGTAGAGAGAGGCGGTCCAGCCGCGGCCGTAGCGTGCCTGGGAGCTGAAGGAGCCGGGCGCATCGCGCTCATAGACATAGATCCGGTCATCCCAGGCATCCACCCGGAAGAGGCCTCCGCGCAGGTACAGCGCCCATTTCTCCGTCTTCCGACCCAGCTCCGCATACCCCTGCCAGGCAAAATCGCGACAGCGGACGGCATCGAAGCGGCCCGTCAGCAGCCAGGGGCCCCGCTCCGCGGCCAGCACCGCGCGCCCTTCCAGCCTTAGGGGCGTCTTGTCCGACGGCCGTAGACGGGCCTGCAGGCGCATTTCGGGGCGGAGCGTCATTCCGCGAAGCGTCCACGTCGGATGCCAGCGCAGCAGCGCCTTGTACTGGGCCACGCCCGTGTCCGTGCGCCAGCCTGCATCTGCCGTCACCGCCCAGGCCGGCCCTTCGTAGCCCGCCGCCGCACCGCTGTAGCGCTTGTCCTGCCGCCCGTACCAGCGGCCCAGCAGGCCGATCCTGTGCCCGTAGGCGGGAATATAATAGGCTCCCGCGAGCGCGGAAATCTTCCCGTCGTAGCGCACGGCCGTCTCCCCGAACAGGCTCCAGTCCGGCCGGGCGAGGCGGGCCTCCAGCGAAGCGCCCTCCGAGCTCGCCGTCAGCCCGGCCGTCGCCGAGCGCCAGACGCGCGTCAGGTTCACGATGGGCAGGCAGTCCGGCACGGAATAAGCCGCCGACAGTTCCCAGGGGCCGAAATGCCATTGCGTCGCCACGCCCAGCAGGCTCGCACTGTAGGAGCCGGTGGGGGAGAAGCCCGTCCCGTTCTTGCGGAAGGCGCCCAGCGTGCTGAACCCGCTCAGCTGGAAGCCGCTCCACTGCAACAGCCCTTGCCCGAACCGGGCGTTGAAATGCCCCACGATCACCATTCCGAGCGCCTGCCGGCCATAATAAGCAGCGCTCAAGGTAGGAGCGCCTAACTTCGTTTCCGATAACGTATTACGTAAAGAGGCAAATGCCTGCGCCCGCTCCCCGTAATTCGCCTCGAGCTTGCCGCCGCCCGCGATGCTTCCGTCCGCTCGTGCCGACCCGCGGAGCGTCAGCTCCAGGCCCAGGCGCCGGTCCTCCCGCTTCCCGGGCACGGCCCGCTGCACGTCCAGCACGGCGAAGACCTGCAGCGCCTCCACGAAGGGCGCGGAGAAGCCGTCCACCAGCGCCAGCTCGGACCAGGACAGGATATCGCCCGTCCGCGTCCGGTAATCCAGCAGGGAAGCGACCTGGTAGGGGGTCAGCAGGCCCGTCGCGAGCAGGCGCCCGCGGCCCGCGTGGTTCAGGTCCACGGGATGCGCCGCCAGGGACTGGTAGCGCTGCATTTCATCTTCGGAGAGTTCTTCGACGCAGGAGGCGCCGGAGAGGGTCAAAAGGGCTTCCTGGAAGCCCACCGGCCCCGCCAGGGCCAGCAAGAGAAGCAGAGTTTTCATAGTTCATCCAAGTTTCTTCCCAAAAATATAAAATATTTTCGTAAATTCGGGCAATCAAAGAAAAACCCTCCCATGAAGGACGAAAAAATCCAGATTCTCGACAAGACTTTCAAGCCTTACATCCGCCACGAGCGCATCATGCAGGCCATCGACGAGGTGGCTGCGAAGATCAACGACGACTTCCGCGGCTGCACCGACGTGCCCGTGATCCTCTGCGTGCTGAACGGCTCCATTCCTTTCACCGGCGAGCTCCTGCAGCGGATCGACTTCCCCTGCCAGCTCATTTCCATCAAACTGTCCTCCTACCAGGGCACCAAGTCCACGGGCACCGTCCTGAACGTGATGGGCCTGACCTCCAGCGTGCGCGGCCGCCGCGTCATCATCTGCGAGGACATCGTGGACACCGGCAACACCATCGTCGCCCTCCAGGAAATGCTCCTGGACAAGGAAGGCGCCACCGAGGTGCGCATCTGCACGATGCTCCTCAAGCCAGAGGTGTACGACAAGCCCGTCAAGCTGGACTACGTCGGCATGGAGATCCCCAACGCCTTCATCGTCGGCTTTGGCCTCGACTACAACGAGCAGGGCCGCAACATCAAAGACATTTACGTTATAGAAGAATAATCCATCATGAAGTATTACATCCTCTTCGGCCCTCCGGGCGCCGGAAAAGGCACCCACGCCGGTGCCATCGCCCAGAAGTATAACCTCAAGCACATCTCCACCGGCGAGCTGCTGCGCGCCGAGATTGCCGCCGGCACCGAGCTCGGCAAGCAGGCCAAGACCCTCATCGACGCCGGCGCGCTCGTGCCCGACTCCGTGGTCGAAGGCATGATCGAGAACGCCTTCAGCACCATCAAGGATGTGGACGGCTTCCTGCTGGACGGCTTCCCGCGCAACCTCGCGCAGGCCGCCGACCTGGACAAGATCCTGGAGAAGCGCGGCGAGGGCGTCACCGCCGTCGTGGGCCTGATGATCGACGACGCCATGATCTTCGAGCGCATCCGCGGCCGCGCCGTCATTGAGGGCCGTGCCGACGACGCCTCCGACGAGATCATCTCCAACCGCATCAAGACCTACCACAGCCAGACCGAGCCCCTCATCGACTACTACAAGAAGGCGGGCAAGTACCACGAGGTGGTCGTGAACGGCGGCGAGATCGCGGAGAACCGCGCCCGCGTCCTGGCCATGATGGACACCATCGCCTAAGTATGGCCGACAACTACCTGGAGAAACGTTATGAGGAGGTGTTCGGCAAGGACGCCGGGCACAAACGCGCCCCGCAGCGCCCCTCGCTGGACACCCTCCTGCTGCACAACCGCAGCTACCGCGGCTTCGACCGCGATTACGTCGTGCATCCGCGCCAGCTGGACGCGATGATCGCCGTCAACACCAAGGTCGCCTCCAGCGTCAATATGCAGCGGCTTCGTTTCCGGCCCGTCGTACAGGGGCCGGAAGCGGACGCTGTCAACAAGTACATCCGCATGGGCAGGGGACTGCCCCACCTGCAGCTGCCCTTCCCGGGCCGGGAGCCGGAGGCGTTCATCATCGTCTGCTCGACCGCCGCGGAGAACCCCGGCATCGACATCGACCTGGGCATCTCCGTGCAGAGCATGCTGCTCAAAGCCGTGGAGATGGGCCTGGGAGGCCTCATTATCCGCAATTTCGACCGTAAACCCATCCGCGAGGCGCTGGCCCTGCCGTATGAACCCATCTGCGTGGTCGCCGTCGGCAAGCCCGCCGAGCAGATCGAACTCGTCCCCGTCCACGAGGGGGACACTCTGACCTACTACCGCCGGGACGGCATCCATTACGTCCCGAAGCTGACTGCTGAAGATCTCACCATCAAGTAACGCATGCTAATCGTATTCAAACTCCTGGGCTCGATCGCCCTGCTGATGTACGGCATGAAGGTGATGAGCGAGGCGCTCCAGAAGATGGCAGGCCCGCAGCTCCGTCACGTGCTCGGCAAGATGACCACCAACCGCGTCACCGGCGTGATGACCGGTATGGCGGTCTGCGTGGCCGTCCAGTCGTCCGCCGCCACCACGGTGATGACCGTGTCGTTCGTCAACGCCGCCCTCCTGACCCTCTCGCAGGCCATTTCCGTGATCATGGGCGCCAACATCGGCACCACGCTCAGCGCATGGATCATGTCGGCCGGCTTCTCCTTCAACATCGCCAACCTGGTGTGGCCGGTCTTCCTCGTGGCCGTGATCCTCATCCAGTTCAAGAAACATCGCTACCTGGGAGACTTCCTCTTCGGTCTGTCCTTCATGTTCTTCGCGCTCGGCACGCTCAACGCCACCGGCCGCGAGATGGACCTCGCCAGCAACGCACAGGTAGTCAACTTCTTCAGCTCCTTCGACTCGGGGAGCTACCTGACCATCGTCCTCTTCCTGCTCATCGGCGCCGTCCTGACCTGCATCGCGCAGTCGTCCGCCGCCCTGATGGCCATCACCATGGTGCTCTGCACCACGGGCGTGCTGACCATCTACCAGGGCATCGCGCTCGTGATGGGCGAGAACATCGGCACCACCCTCACGGCCAACCTCGCCGCCCTGTCCGCCAACACGCAGGCCCGCCGGGCCGCCCTGGCGCACCTGGTATTCAACGTCTTCGGCGTGCTGTGGGTGCTGGTCCTCTTCTATCCGTTCGTGCGCACCGCCTGCCGCCTCGTGGGCGTGGACGCGGACGCCGGCGTCGAGAATCCCGAGCGCCTGACCTTCGTGCTGGCCACGTTCCACACCATGTTCAACGTGACCAACACGCTGATCCTCATCTGGTTCATCCCGCAGATCGAGCAGCTCGTCAGCAAGCTCATCCCGCACAAGGTCTCCGAGGACGACTTCCGCCTCAAATTTATCTCCAGCGGTATCATGAAGACGCCGGAAATCTCCGTCTTCCAGGCCCAGAAGGAGACCGAGCACTTCGCCATCCGTATGTGCCGCGTGGTCAGCATGGTGAAGGAACTGACCCATACCACCGACGACGAGGCCTTCCAGGCCCTCTACGACCGCATCGCCAAGTACGAGCAGATCTCCGACAACATGGAGAACGAGATCGGCAAGTACCTCGGCCAGGTGGCCAACGCGCACCTGTCCGACGACACCAAGCAGACCATCCGCGCCATGCTGCGCGAGATCGGCGAGCTGGAGAGCATCGGCGACAGCTTCTACAACATCGCCCGCGCCCTGATGCGCAAAAAGAAGCAGAACGTTACCTTCACGCAGTCGCAGGAAGCCGGCCTGCTCGAGATGTACAGCCTCATGGGCCAGTGCATGGACCAGATGGTCCTCGTCCTCGAGGGCGAAGCCGACGAAAGCGAGTCCACGCGCCTGGAGATCGCGCTCAACGCCTGCCGCGACCGCCTGCGCCAGGAGAACGAGAACGCCGTGGACGAGCGCGACTACAGCTACGCCTGCAGCACCATCTACATGGACCTCGTCGAGGAATGCGAGCAGTGCGGCGACTACATCGTGAACGTCGTCGAGGCCAAGACCGGCCGCGAGATGAACAAAAAAATTCAGTAACTTTGCGGCCGATATGGCAGAAAGTAACTTCATCGACTACGTCAAGATCTACTGCGCCTCCGGCCACGGCGGCGCGGGATCTGCGCACCTGCATCGCGCCAAATATATTCCCAAAGGCGGTCCGGACGGCGGCGACGGCGGCCGGGGCGGACACATCATCCTGCGGGCCAACCCGCAGTTCTGGACGCTGATCCACCTCAAATACCGCAAGCACATCCACGCCGACGACGGCGAGAAGGGCGGCTCCGACCTGCGTACGGGCAAGAACGGCGAGGACATCTACCTCGACGTGCCCATCGGCACCGTGGCCAAGAACGCCGAGACCGACGAAGTCCTCTTCGAGATGATGGAGGCGGGCGAGGAGCGCATCCTCTGCCGCGGCGGCAAGGGCGGCCTGGGCAACAACAACTTCAAGACCCCCACACTCCAGACCCCGCGTTTCGCCCAGCCGGGCGAAGAAGGGGAGGAGGGCGTCTATATCCTGGAACTCAAGCTCTTAGCGGACGTGGGTCTCGTGGGATTCCCGAACGCGGGCAAGTCCACGCTCCTGGCCACCATCACGGCCGCCAAGCCGAAGATTGCCTCCTACGCCTTCACCACACTGGAACCGAACCTCGGCATCGTGCGCTACTACGACGACAAATCCTTCGTGATGGCGGACATCCCCGGCATCATCGAGGGCGCCCACGAGGGCAAGGGCATCGGCATCCGCTTCCTGCGCCACATCGAGCGCAACTCCGTGCTGCTGTTCATGGTGAGCGTCGAGGAAGAAGACATCGCCGGCGCCTACAAGACGCTCCTCTCGGAGCTCAAGCTCTACAATCCCGAGCTGCTGACCAAGCAGCGCGTGCTGGCCATCACCAAGTGCGACCTCATCGACGAGGAACTCGAGAAGATGATCCGCCCGCACCTGCCGCGCAAGGTCCCGTGCGTGTTCATCTCCTCCAGCACCGGACAGGGGCTGCAGGAACTTAAGGATATGCTCTGGAAGGCCCTCCAGGCCTAGATTTTCATCCCTTTCAGGACATGGATCCGCGACCCGGTGAACGCCAGGTCCAGCGGGAGCTGTCCCTCGATCTCACCGTCGTACTCGATGATGTCCGCGGAAGCCGGGTCCAGCGGCGTGATCCGCAGCTTCGGGCAGCGGCCGCTGACGATGAGCGGGGACTCGTTCACCGTGCCCGCGAACAGGCGCGGGATCTCCTTGACGAGCTTGTAGAGCCGGGTCTTCGGCACGATCATGTAGTCGATCAGGCCGTCGTCGTTGGCGGCCAGCGGCACCTGCCGCATCCCGCCCCCGGACCACGGGCCGTTGCCGATGGCGATGGAATAGGCCTCGCCGGCGAAGACCGCCGTCTCGTCCTCCCGGACCACGACCTTGACGGGTTTCAGATGGAAAATCGTATAACGCAGGGCTTTCAGGTAGATCAGGCGGTCGCGCATGCCCTGCTCCTTCTGCCGGTTCACGCGCTCGCACACGTGCGAATCGAAGCCGATGCCGGCGCTGTTGGCGACGTAGCCGACCTTCCCGTCGCGGCTCTCCGCGCGCAGGACGTCCATCCAGCCGAAAGACTCATCGATGATCATCTTGACCACGGTGGGCACGTCGTTGGGCACCCGGCAGGACTTGATCCAGTCATTGCCGGAGCCGATGGGCACCACGGCGAGGTAGAATTCCTCCGTCGGCGTCCCGGTCTCGGCGCACCAGCTGCAGATGCCGCCCAGCACCTCGTGCAGGGAGCCGTCGCCGCCCACGGCGGCAATCCTTCTATATCCTTGGGACGCGGCCTCGCGGGCCAACGTCACGGCATGCTTCTTATGGTCTGTCATCGCCGTCACATAGGGAATGTGCTCTTGCTCAAGCAGCTGCTCGGCCGGAAGCCATTCGGTCATCGACGTTCCGGAACCGGCCCGGGGATTGACGATAAAATACCAAGCGGTTTTTGTTTCAGACATACCGCAAAAATACGAATAAATTGTTAAATTTGCATTCTTAGGATAATAGAGAATTATGGGAAAAGTCATCGCCATCGCCAACCAGAAAGGCGGAGTCGGCAAAACCACCACCGCCATCAATCTGGCAGCCTCGCTCTCGGTGCTGGAAAAGAAAGTACTGATCATCGACGCGGATCCGCAGGCCAACACGACCTCCGGTCTGAACTTCGCGCCGGACAATGACCAGCAGCGCACGCTGTACGAGGTCATGATCGGCAAGATCGACATCACCGACGCCCTCATCCAGACGGAAATCGCCAACCTGCACATGATCCCGTCCCACATCAACCTCGTGGGTGCGGAGATCGAGATGCTGGAGGTGGAGGAGCGCGAGAAGCTGCTCAAGAAGGCCCTGGCGCCCATCCGGGACCAGTACGACTACATCATCATCGACTGCTCGCCCTCGCTGGGCCTCATCACCGTCAACACCCTGACGGCCGCAGACTCCGTGATGATTCCCGTGCAGCCTGAGTTCTTCGCCCTCGAAGGCCTCGGCAAGCTCCTGCAGACCATCCGCCTCGTCCAGGGCGGCGTGAACCCCGACCTGACCATCGAAGGCTTCGTGGTCACGATGTTCGACGGCCGCACGCGCGTCCACGCCCAGGTGCTGAACGAGCTGCGCGAGCACTTCCGCGAGCTGGTCTTCAAGACCGTGATCCAGCGCAACATCCGCCTCAGCGAAGCCCCGTCCCACGGCAAGCCCATCATCCTGTACGACATCATGTGCAACGGCTCCACGAACTACCTCAATCTCGCACGCGAGGTCATGGAGCATAACGGAGAGAATCTATGAGCAAAGAACCCAGAGGTCTCGGCAAGGGCCTGAGCGCCCTGCTCAATGAAGTGCCCGACGCCAACCAGCTGCGCCAGCCGGTCGGCTACGTCAACAAGGAGATCGTCGGCACCCGCAAAAGCCAGGAGAACACGGCGGACATCCTCCGTATCCCCGTGGACATGATCGAGCCCAACCCCTTTCAGCCCCGTCTGACCTTCGACCAGACCGCCCTGGAAGAGCTGGCCGCCTCCATCCGCACCCTCGGGCTCATCCAGCCCATCACCGTGCGCCGCATCACCGAGCGCCGGTACCAGATCATCAGCGGCGAACGCCGCTACAAGGCCTGCCGCCTGGCGGGCATGACCACCATCCCGGCCTACATCCGCGACACCAACGACCAGGGCATGCTGGAGATGGCCATCGTCGAGAACGTCCAGCGCGAAGACCTCGACCCGATCGAGCTGGCCCTCAGCTACCGCCGGCTCATCGACGAGTGCCAGCTGACGCAGGACAGCCTCGCCGACCGGGTGGGGAAGAAGCGCGCCACCGTAGCCAACACCCTCCGCCTGCTCAAGCTCCCTGCCAAGGTGCAGCACGACATCAAGGTCGGCCTGCTGAGCGCCGGCCACGCCAAGGCCATCCTCGGCGTCGAGGATCCCGAGACGCAGGGCCAGCTCTGCGACCTGGCGGTCCGCGACGGACTGTCCGTCCGCGAGCTCGAGAACATCGTCCGCAAGCTGCAGACCAATCCGGACGCCACCAAGGCCAAGGTTCGCGACGCGCAGACGCCCCAGACGCTCCCGCAGGAGTACTACCGCATCCTGGAGCACGTGGGCAAGTATTTCTCCAACGACATCTCCCTCAAGCGGAACGCTTCCGGCAAAGGCGTCATGACCATACGCTTCGACTCCGACGAGGAGGTCCGGAAGTTCGTCAAGGCCCTCGAAGACAAGCAGTTCTGATGAGGTTCCCGAGGCTAATCCGCACCCTGCTGACGGCGTTGCTCGCCGCCTGCCTGTGCCTGGACGCCTCGGCCCAGTTCAAGGAGCAGGCCTTCTCCCAGCAGTACAACGACGACAAAGCCTCCGACAAGGACTCCACCGACGTGCTCTTCTCCTTCAAGGAGTACTTCGGCGGCCTCGCGCACAAGAACGAGATCAAGATCGGCACGATGACGGCGGGCTCCGCCCTCATCATCGGCGGTTCGCAGATCTACAACCGCCAGGCCTGGAAGCTCCCGATCGTGTATGGTGCCATCGGCGGCAGCCTCGGCGCCGGCATCTATCTCAACTCCACCGGCAACCAGGAAGCCGCCAAATACTGCTTCATCGGCGCCGGCGTGGCGTACTGGGGCGCCCTGATGGACGGCGTGATCAACTTCAAGCCCAGCGTCTACCCGCACCCGGGCAAGGCCACGCTCTTCTCCATCCTCGTCCCCGGCCTCGGCCAGATCTACAACCACGAGTACTGGAAGCTGCCCATCTACCTGGGCGCCATCGGCTTCGCCGTCCATTACTACTCCGACTGCCAGACCAACTATCTGAGATTCAAGAACATCTACCTGGAAGCCTCGGACGCGTCGTCCGGCTACGACGGCCCCATCACGGCGGACCAGGCGCTCTACTACCGCAACGTCTACCGCCGCTACCGCGACTACTCCGTGCTGGCCATCGCCGTGCTGTACCTCCTGCAGGTCATCGACGCCAACGTCTTTTCCTACATGCATAATTTCGAGGTGGACGACGACCTCGCCCTGCGCGTCGCGCCGGCCGTCATCATGCCGGAGCGGCAGTTCGCCTCCATCAGTCCCGTGAACCAGCAGGCCGCCTTCGGCTTGCGGCTGGGCATTAATTTTTGACAATGAAGAAGTTAGTTATCATATTCTTAGCCACCGTGCTCGCCCTTCCGCTGGGCGCGCAGACCGAAAATACCACCACCGAGCAGCCCCAGAAGAAGCAGACCTTCCGCGAATGGATGCACGAGACCTTCAACGGCCCGAAGAAGAAAGACATCCAGCAGGAGAATGAAGTCCTGCGCAGCGAGCTCGACTCCCTGCAGCTGCTGCTCGACCACTTCCGTAACCAGGCTACCCTGGACGAGCGGGAAATCGCCGCGCTGGAGCGCGAAATGCTGGAGGGCGGCTTCGACTACACCCCCGAGGAGACCGACAGCCTCCTGCACCTGTGGTACCGGAACACGATGATCGACGACTTCGACCCGGTCAACGAATATGACATGGACTCCGTGCGCTTCACCTCCAACGTCACCGACGCCGAGATGATGCGCCGCCTGGAGGCGATGAACTCCTTCATCAAGCTGCCTTACAACGACGTCGTCAAGAACTACATCATCCAGTACTCCGAGCGCATGACCACCCGCATGGGCCGCGTGATGGGCCTGAGCACCTATTATTTCCCGATTTTCGAGGACATCCTGCTCCGCTACGGCCTGCCGCAGGAGCTCAAGTACATGGCCATCATCGAGTCGATGCTCAACCCCGTGGCGACCTCGCGTGCCGGGGCCCGCGGCATCTGGCAGTTCATGTACCAGACCGGCACCAGCTACGGCCTGGAGATCAATTCCTACGTGGATGAGCGTCTGGACGTGGAGAAGGCCGTGGACGCCGCTGCGCGCTATCTGCGCGACGCCTACCGCACCTTCGGGGACTGGGCGCTGGCCATCAGTTCCTACAACTGCGGCGCCGGCAACGTCTCCAAGGCCATCCGCCGCGCCGACGGCAAGCGGGACTACTGGAGCATCTATCCGTACCTCCCGCGCGAGACGCGCAACTACGTGCCTGCCTTCGTGGCAGCGATGTACGCCATGACCTACTACCGCGAGTACGGCATCGTGCCGCAGATGACGGGCGTGCCCGCGCAGACGGACACCTTCATGATCCGCCGCAACCTGCATTTCGACCAGATCGAGGCCGTGGTGGGCGTGCCGAAGGAGGACCTGCAGAACCTGAACCCGCAGTATGTCAACGACATCATCCCGGGCAACAACCATCCCTACGTCCTCAAGCTCCCGTACACCTGGACGGCGCGCTTCCTGGACGCCAACCGCGACACGCTCTATGCCTACAAGGCCGATTCGCTGGTCAACGGCCGCATCCTGCAGGACCAGCGCAAATCCAGCGGCAAATCGACGGGCAAGTCCAGCGGCGGCAGCAGCTCGCAGCAGCGCATCGCGTACAAGGTCAAGAGCGGGGACTATCTGGGCAAGATCGCTTCGAAATATGGCGTCACGGTGGCGCAGATCAAGAGCTGGAACCGGCTGAAGTCCAATAATATCCAGATCGGCCAGACGCTCTATATCTACCGCAACGGCGGCCCCGTCATCTCGCAGGGCAGCACGGGCGGCAGCAGCAGTTCTTCGAGCAGCTCCAGCAGCAAGCCCAAGACCGTGATCTATACCGTCAAGAGCGGCGATTCCCTCTACAAGATCGCCAAGAACTACCCGGGCGTCAGTGCCGAAGACATCAAGAAGGCCAACGGCCTGAGCTCCGACGCCATCCGCGCCGGCCAAAAGCTTACTATACCGACCAAATAAAACGCGGCAGCCGCTGCGTTGGCCGTGCGTGAGCCTGCGCACGTTTGCCCGTGCGGTCGGGGGCCGTGGGCCGGGTGCGTGAGCGCGGCTGTCGCCTAAAACAGAAAGCCAAAGCCAGGCGGGGATGCCCGGTAAGCGATGAGCGTCCGGGCGCCCCGGCTGGCTGGCGTTTATTTTTTGTAGTATTTCGGCCAACAGCCATCCAGGTAGGCCTTCAGACGGTCCTCCTGGGCGTTCGGCTGCGGCTCGTAGAAGACGGTGCCGGACAACTTCTCCGGCAGGAACTCCAGGTCCGTGAAATGACCCGGGAAATCGTGCGCATACCTGTACCCGTCCGCATACCCCAGATCCTCCATCAGCTTCGTCGGCGCATTACGCAGATACAGCGGCACAGCGGCCGTCTGATCGGCCTTCGCGGCCGCCAGCGCCTTATCGATCGCCAGATAGGCGGAATTGCTCTTCGGCGAGCTCGCCAGGTACACCGCACACTCGCTCAGCGGGATACGCGCCTCCGGCATCCCGATCGAATGCACGATACGGAAGGTCGCATCGGCCAGCAGCAGGGCATTGGGATTGGCCAGGCCGATATCCTCGGCCGCCAGGATACACAGCCGCCGGGCGATGAAGAGGGGATCCTCGCCGCCGTCCAGCATCCGCGCCATCCAGTACACCGCCGCGTTCGGATCCGACCCGCGCACGCTCTTGATGAAGGCGGAAATGATATCGTAATGCATCTCGCCGCCCTTGTCGTAGATGGCCACGTTCTCCTGCAGGCACTCCGTGACCGTGCGGTTGTCAATCAGGATGGTCTCGCCCTTGCCGAGCTGCGCATCCACCACGATCTCCAGGATATTCAGCAACTTGCGCGCGTCGCCGCCGCTGTGGCGGAAGAGCGCTTCCGTCTCGCGGACCTCGATCTTGCGCTCCTTGAGGACCTCGTCCTCGCGCAGCGCGCGCTCCAGCAGCTGCTGCAGGTCCGCGACCTCCAGCGACTTCAGCACGAAGACCTGGCAGCGGGACAGCAGGGGAGTAATCACCTCGAACGAGGGGTTCTCGGTGGTGGCGCCGATCAGCACGATGGTCCCCGCCTCGACGGCGCCCAGGAGCGCGTCCTGCTGCGCCTTGTTGAAGCGGTGGATCTCATCAATGAAGAGGATGGGCGCGCCGGCCTGCGAGAAGAGCGACTTGCCCTTGGCGGCGTCGATCACCTCGCGCACTTCCTTCACCCCGGCGCTCACGGCCGAAAGGGTATAGAAGTCGCGGTCGAGCGTGCCGGCGATGATGCGGGCCAGCGTGGTCTTTCCGACCCCCGGCGGACCCCACAGGATGAACGAAGACAGGGCGCCGGAGTCCATCATGTTCCGCAGGATGCAACCGGGGCCAACCAGATGCTGCTGACCGACGTATTCGGACAGCGATTTGGGCCGCATTCGCTCCGGAAGAGGCGGTAACATTTTTGTTATAGACTCTAACACCTTTGTTTCGTCAACTAATACTCAAGCTTTTTAATGTAGGAACGGCGCCGCTTCTCACAAACGCTCTCAAACTCGCGGAATTGGCCTTGATTCTTGAGATTCGTCTCCAGGACAGCGTTGGTTTCGGCAAATTTGACCCCGAATTCTTTGTATTTCCGGAACATGTCCATGAAGAGCAGGGAGTTCACGCCGGTGTTCTGATACTCGGGAAGCACCCCGACGAGCAGCAGCTCGGCGGAGTCCTCGTGCTTGATGAACATCGACTTCGCGATGTGGATCCAGCCGAAGGGGAAGAGCTTCCCCCGGGACTTCTGCAGGGCCTTGGTGAGCGACGGCATCGTGATGCCGAAGGCGATCAGTTCGCCCTTGTCGTTCTCGACCATCGAGAGGTAGCGCAGGTCCAGGATGCTGAGGTAGAAGCCCAGGTATTTCTCGGCCATGTGGTCGGGCAGGACGGTGAAGTTGTAGAGGTCCTTGTAGCACGCGTTGATGCACTTGAAGACCTTGTGGCCGTAGTCCTCATCGCGGATGATCTTGCGGGTGAGCTGGCGCAGGTGGACGTTGGAGCGTTTCTGGATGATTTCGCACATGCGCGGGAAACGCTCGGGCATCACGGTCGGGACAGCCAGGCGCTTCTCGATCCAGTCGGCATCCTTGACGAAACCCATCGCGGCGATGTGGTCGTTGTAGTAGGGATCGTTGTAGATCAAGGCCATCGTGCCCAGCTTGTCGAAGCCCTCGACGAGCATGCCTTCCGGGTCGAAATCCGTGAAGCCCAGCGGACCCACGACCGACTCCATCCCGTACTGCCGACCGAACTCTTCCACCTTGTCCATCAATGCTTTAGACACTTCCGGATCGTCGATGAAGTCGTACCAGCCGAAGCGGACTTCCTTGTGGTTCCACTGCTCGTTGGCCTTGTGGTTGACGATGGCGGCCACGCGGCCGACGGGCTCGCCGTCCTTGTAGGCCATGTAGAGGACGGAGTCGCAGAACTCCTGCGCGGCACCTTTCTTCTGGTCCAGCGTGTCCATCTGGTCGAACACGAGGGGCGGTACGTAATAGGGATTATGACGATAGAGTTTTTCCGGGAAGAGCACGAACTTCCTGAGTTCGGAACGCGTCAGAACGGGTCTGATTTCTACGGACATATCGGATCGGTTTTAGTATGTTTTAACTCACGAAGATAGCACTTTCGTAGGAAAAAATCAAAGATTTTCCTAACTTCGTGACGTGCTGAAACCCGCCCATATCCTCTGTCTGCTTGCACTGCTCCTGCCTTCCGGCGTGGCAGCGCACGCCCAGGAACAGCGGGTGGGCCTCTACCAGTCGCCCAAGGGCATCGGCGTCACCGCGATGTTCGACACCCCCTCGGGCGAAGAGACCAACACCGTCACCCTCCGGACCGATTTCTACGGCTTCCTGACCGCCCGCACGCGGCAGATCGGCGGGATCATCACCTACACCCACGACTACCCGGTCCTCTGGACGGAAGGGGAGGACTACCGCCTGGTCCTGTTCCTCGGCGCCGGCGTCTCGCTCGGTTACGCCCACGACCAGGAAAAGGGCTTCTACAGCGCCTACGACCGTGATCTCGTGCACGAGCCCGGCGGCGTGGCGGCGCTCGCGGGGCAGGTCAGCGTGCGCGTGGACCTGCGCCGGCACCTGACCCTGGACTTCGGCTTCTGTCTGGAGCCGGGCATCCACGTCCGCACGGACGCGAGCACCGGCGCCGTGATCCTCTCCTTCTACAAGAACGGCATCTACCGGGGCTACTACCCGCACCTGAATCTCCTTTATCGCTTCTGAAGATGATGAAACGCAAGTTATTGACATTGGCGATATTGCTCATAAGCATCGCGCCGAGTGCAGCGGGGCGGACGATTCCCGCGGGGACCTTCTTCGACCACTTCGTCCTGGGCGTGGAGTGGGGCTACACCCAGTGCGTCTTCCAGACCCGGAACTACAACTTCATCAGCGAGGAGGGCTACCGCGTCTACGAGAAGAACAGCGCCTTCTACGCCCACGCCAATGCCCAGATCCTCGCGAACATCGGCTGCCGCCTGAGCGAGCAGGTGACGCTGTCGCTCTACAGCGGCTACATCGGGGTGGGCGCGCAGAACCGCCTGATTCCCGTGCTGCTGCGCGCCAGCTATTTCCCGTACACGGACAGCGAGGACGGTTGGTTCGGCTATGCGCAGGGCGGCACGGCCTGGCACGTGCACAGCACACAGGGCCGCATGGCCTGGCTCGCCACGCTCGGCGGCGGCTACCGCCTCCGGCTCAGCACCGACGCGCGGCTCGACCTGCTCGTCGGCCTGAAGTACCTGCACGACCATCCGTCCATCCCCAATCCCGAGGGGCCCGGAAACGTGCCAGAGCACAACATCCGCAAGAACAATGCAGGATATTGTGCCCTGGATATTTCGCTGGCTATCAGCTTCTAGAACAGTTTGTCCACCGCGGCGATGACCGCCTCTTCCGGCAGGGAAGGATCCAGCACGAGGTCCGGCTCCTTGAGGATGTAGCCCTTGGCCATCGAGCCGAGGACGCCGCCGCCCGTGCAGTTGAGCATGATGCATTCGTCCTTCTTGACCACGCCCTGCTCGACGGCCTGGGCCAGCGCTGCCACGGCCGCGCAGGGCGCCGGCAGCAGGTCGTAGCCCTCGAGGTTGCGGAACTGCAGCAGCCAGTACATGATGTCGTCGTTGGAGCAGGTAAAGGAATCGCCGCCGCTCGCGCGGAGCACGTCGAACATGCCGCCGGCGAGGCTGTAGGGCGGTTTGCGGTTGGCGAGCACCTTGGCGAGGATCATCTCCGCGTTGCGCCGGCCCTCTTCGGGATTCAGCGCCACGAGCTCGCGGGACTGGGCCTTCCAGGAGTCGTGGATGAGCGTGAAGGGGCGGTTCTGCGCCACGTACACGCGCATCTTGTTCTCGCCGAAGCGGCCGTCAGCCGCCAGGCGCTCCGCATTCTCCCAGGCCGCGATGGCGCCGGTGCCGGAGCCGACCGCCTGGAAGTAGGCGTCGGGGATGCGCCCGGCTTTCTCCACGAAGCTCAGCAGGGTCGTGCCCATGCCGTCGCGGCGCGCCACGTTCTTGGCGCCGCCTTCGAGGAAGTAGCGGGGATTTTTGGCGAGTTTCTCGCCCAGGGTGATGGCGTCGTAGTAGTCGCAGCCGTGCGGGGCGGCCACCAGCTTGACGCATTTGTTCAGCTTCTTGTGGAACCACAGGTCGTGGAGGTTGTCCGCGGGCACGCAGATGACGACCGGGATATCATTGTCCGAGCAGACCTGCGCGAAGGCGCGGGCGGTGTTGCCGGCGGACTGGACCACCAGCACGCGCTCTTCCTTCTTGTCCATGCGGGCGCACACGCTGAAGGCTTCCGTCTCCTTGAAGGAGCAGGTCTCCATCTTGGCGCCGATCTTGGGATTCCAGCCCGAGAAGGTGATATACAGGTTGCTCAGTCCCAGGTGCTTGGCTAAGCCCTTGGACTTGTACGTCACCGGGGCGCAGGAGTGCTTGAGGGTGCGGCGGATGGGCATCCATTCCGCGTAGCGGTACAGGCCCTTGAGGTCGTCGCGGGGCGTGAATTTCTTCTGCGCATAGACGGCACGCACCAGCGAGGGTTCTCCGCCCTGCGGGTCGCCGAGGTCCCAGCCGCGGTCGTCGAAGGTGCGGCCCGTGGCCACGTTCATCAATTGGTACTGAGTGGGTTGGAATTTCATATCTAGAGGTTATCAGAGTTTCACGAAGAGCCAGGCATAGTAGCCGAAGAAGAGGGCCAGCATCAGGGCGGCCTCCCAGCGGTCGAGGCGGTCGCGGTGGCCGGTGTAGGTCCAGAGCCAGATCAGCGCGGCGCTGAGCAGCAGCACGCCCAGGTCGACCCAGGTCAGGGCGAGGGTCGAGAGGGGGGTCACCACGGCGGAGGTGCCGAGGATCAGGAGGATATTGAATACGTTGGAGCCCAGGACGTTGCCCAGGGCCAGCTGGTCTTTCTTCTTGGCGGCCGCCACGATGCAGGTGGCGAGCTCCGGGAAAGAGGTGCCGCCGGCCAGCAGGGTGATGGCAATGAATTTGTCGGACACGCCCAGGGCGCGGGCGATGGCGGTGGCGTTGTTCACGAAGAGCTGCCCGCCGAAGATGAGGCCCGCGAGGCCGAGGACGACGAGCAGGACGGCCAACGCGAGGCTGTGGACCTTCTCTTCCGCGGCTTCGTCGGCGCCTTTGTCCGACTTGAAGCAGTAGATCATATAAGCCACGAAAACAAGCAGATAGGTAATGCCTTCCGCACGGGTGATGCGGCCGTCGGTGAGGGAGAAGGCGGCGAAGAGGACGGTCACCAGCAGGGCGATGGGGATGTCGCGGCGGCGGTTCTCGCGCGTCACGGCCACGGGAGCGATGACGGCCGTGAGTCCGAGGATCAACAGGGTGTTGAAGACGTTGGAGCCGACGACGTTGCCCACGGAGATGTCGGCGTTGCCCTGGAGGGCGCCGGTCAGGCTGACCACGAGCTCCGGGCAGCTGGTGCCGAAGCCGACGATCGTGAGGCCGATGACGAATTCGCTGATGCCGGCCTTGCGGGCGATGGCGGAGGAGCCGTCCACGAGCCAGTCGGCGCCGAAGACGATCAGCGCAAGCCCGAACAGGAGCAGCAGTATCTGGGTGACCATCATGCTTCTTCCGTTTTATCTCTGCGTTCCAGGCGGCAGACGTTCTCCACGTGGAATGTGTGGGGGAACATGTCGACCGGCTGGACGTCGGTGATCTGGTAGTCGGCGCTCATCATTTCCATGTCGCGCGCCTGCGTGGCGGGGTTGCAGCTGACGTAGACGATGCGCTTCGGGGCTGCCTGGAGGATGGTTTTGACGACGTCGGGGTGCATGCCGGCGCGCGGAGGGTCGGCGATGATGACGTCGGGCACTCCGTGCTTCGAGATGAAGTCCGCGGTGAGGATGTCTTTCATGTCGCCGGCGTAGAATTCGCAGTTGTCGATGCCGTTGCCGGCGGCGTTGATTTTCGCGTCCTCGATGGCCTCGGGGACGTATTCGATGCCGATGACGCGCTTCGCCTTCCTTGCCACGAACTGGGCGATGGTGCCCGTGCCGGTGTAGAGGTCGTAGACGGTCTCGGTGCCCGTCAGGTCGGCGAATTCGCGGGTGACGGAGTAGAGTTTGTAGGCCTGGCCGGTGTTGGTCTGGTAGAAGGATTTCGGTCCTATCTTGAAGCGGAGGCCTTCCATTTCTTCGTAGATAGCCGTCTCTCCGCTATGCAGGATGCAGGTCTGGTCGCCGATGGTGTCGTTCTTCTTGTCGTTGATGACGTAGTAGAGGGAGCTGATCTGCGGGAATTGCTGCGCGACGGCGTCGAGCAGGGGAGCCCGCAGGGGGAAGTCTTCGCCGAAGCAGACGATGACCATGACGGCGCCGGCGTCCGTAGTGCGGACGAACATGTTGCGGAGCTGGCCGCGGTTCTCGCGGATATCGTAGAAGCTGATGCCGTGGTCGAGGCAGTACTTCTTGATGAAGAGCCGGATTTCGTTGGTGGGTTCGGGCTGCAGGTGGCAGCGTTCGATGTCGAGGACCTTGTCGAAGTACTTGCCGACGTGGAAGCCGAGGCCCGGGCCCGCCGGTACGCCGGAGGCGATTTCTTCGCTGGTCATCCAGCGTTTGCTGGAGGCGGAGAATTCCAATTTGTTGCGGTAGTAGCGGGTTTTGTCGGAGCCCAAAATCGGGCGGAATTCCGGGACCTGCAGGTGGCCGATGCGGGTGAGCTGGTCGTAGACCTGGCGCTGCTTGGCGGCAAGCTGGATGTCATAGGGGAGGGGCTGCCAGCGGCAGCCGCCGCAGACGGCGAAGTGGTCGCAGAAGGGTTCCAGGCGCTGTTCGGAGGGCTTGACGATTTGAATGATCTGGCCTTCCATCCAAGCTTTCTTTTTCCTGACGAGCCGGACGTTGACGACGTCTCCCGGCACGGCGAAGCCGACGAATACGACTTGTCCTTCGGGCGTGTGTGCGATCGCTTTGCCCTCCGCCGCCACGCTTTCGATCGTGAGGTTCTCCAATACAATGTCCAGTTTGCTATGTCGTGCCATACCCATTCGAAACAATCATACAAATATAGCAATTTTCTCGTCACGTCCGTCAAGCCCCCTCGTCTTGCCCGACCTGATCGGGCATCTCCACAAACCGGCGGAGACAGCAGGCGCAAGCATCGGTTGGTGCGAGAATACGCTATAAATGAAGCTGGTATATAAGAAAAGTAGAGGGGCGTCCCCCTCTACCTCTGCGGAGAAGTCTCTCCGGATCACCAATCCGTAGAATGGTGTGTTTTCGACCACAAATATAATTACTTTTTAGGGATGAAACAATACTTCTTGTGTTAAAATTGTCTGTGTAGGGCATTTTAACAGCTTACGAAAAAAAGTTTTGTCTGTGTCAAGAAGTGGCAAAACGTGGGGGTAACTTTGCAGCAGATTTCTAAACAAGAGATGCAATGGAAGCAAAGAAACAACACGAGATCGGGAGTCTGGATGTTTTCTTCGGACTTGTCAAGTTCAGCTTGACTGCGTATTTCCTGTACCACTTTGTCGGTTGGATGTACCTGTGACCCCTATAGCGGAATCCCTCTGGTTCGCCAACTATCTCCTGCAATCCGGCGAGCCAGGGGTAAGTTCGGCGATGGCCTCGGGGCTGCGCCCGTGCGGGCAGAAAAATGCCCGCACGGCCGCACCCCGGGCCATTCGCCTTCCCATCCCATAGCGCCAGCCGAGCCCCCGCACCCCACGCACAGGCCCCCGACGGCGCAGGCAAACGGGCGCAGGCCCCCGCACGCCCACGCGCCGGCTGGCGCGTAATTTTCGAGAGAATTACTTATATTTGTACAATTAGCGCAAACCACACATGACACGTTGCTTCTACGAAGACCCGATCCCGGTTTTCCTCAGTCGTACAGACGAGGAAATCTTGGGCGTGCTCTCGAAGGACAACTCATTCGATCTGACGCTGGATCAGCGAGATGCCTGGCTACAGGAGATCATCGTCATGAAGCAGGTTCTGCGTGAACTCGGCCAGCCCGGACACATCATCTTCGAGTACACCATCCCGCGTCTTGGCAAACGCATTGACGTCACCCTGCTCATTCGCGACATCGTCTTCTGCGTCGAGTTCAAAGTCGGCGAAGACAATTTCAACGTCAACGACAAGGAGCAAGTCTGGGACTATGCTCTGGACTTGAAGAACTTCCACGAAGAAAGCGCGAACCTCACGATCGTCCCGGTCCTCGTGGCCACTGAAGCCAAGAAAACCGATAACGCGCTGCAATTCAGCTACTACGACGACAAGGTCTACGAACCGCTTTTCGCCAATTCCAACACGCTGCTCCCGCTTCTGCAGCAGATCCTGGAGAAAGAACCGGTAGGCGGAGCCATTGACCCGAAGGACTGGATCTTCAGCCGCTATTCTCCCACGCCCACCATCATCCAGGCAGCCTCCGCCCTCTACATGAACCACAGCGTAGAGGACATCACCAAGCACGAAGCGGATAAAGCCGGCATCGACAGCTGCACCCAATTCATCCTGGATGTCATCCACGAATCCAAAGAAAAGAAACAGAAGAGCATCTGCTTCGTGACGGGCGTCCCGGGCGCCGGAAAGACGCTCGTCGGCCTGAATGTCGCCATTCAGCAAGAGCAGGGCGACCTCGCCGTCTATCTCTCCGGCAACGGCCCGCTGGTAAAAGTCCTCACAGAAGCCCTGGCGCGCGATAAAGTCGCCAAAGAAAAGGCCAAAGGCATCCGCTGCACCAAGACCGAGGCCGAGCGGCAGGTGAGCCGCTTCATCCAGATCATCCACCGCTACCGCGACAACATGCTCGCCAAACTGAAGCAGCCGATCCTAGACGCGAACGTCGAAATTGACCCGGACAAAGTATCCAAAGCCGCCCAGAAGAACGCGGCTGAAGTCGAGAACGTCGCCATCTTCGACGAAGCGCAGCGCATGTGGGACATGCGCCACCTGAGCGCCTGGTTGACCCGAAAGAAGGGGATTGCCAACTTCCCCATGTCCGAAGGCGAATTCCTCATCTGGTCCCTCGACCAGCACAAAGACTGGGCAACCATCGTCTGCCTCGTTGGCGGCGGCCAGGAAATCAACTCCGGCGAAGGCGGCATCGGCCTGTGGATCCAGGCACTCAACGAGACCTTCCCCGACTGGCAGATCTACATCTCCAACAACCTGACAGACAAGGAGTACGCCGAGGGCAACGTCGCCGAACTACTCGCCAGCAACGCTCACGTACACACCTGCTCCGACCTGCATCTGGCCGTTTCCCAGCGTTCCTTCCGCGCGGAAACGCTATCCCTCTTCGTGCACCAACTCCTCGACCTGGAAGTCAGTGCCGCGCAGCAGACCTACACCCAGATTTCCGAGCGCTATCCCATCGTCCTGACGCGAGACTTGGCCAAAGCCAAGGAATGGCTCCGCAAGAACGCTCGCGGCTCCGAGCGCTACGGTATGTTGGTCTCTTCCAAGGCCTTCCGCCTCAAGCCGCTCGCCATCGACATCCGCTCGCAGGCCGACATCGTGCCCTGGTTCCTAAATCCGATCTCGGACATCCGCTCCTCCTTGTTCCTGGAGGACGTGGCCACCGAATTCGACATCCAAGGCCTCGAACTCGACTGGACCTGCCTGGTCTGGGACGGCGATTTCCGCTACAACCCCAGCTGCCGCAAATGGCAGCACTTCAACTTCCGCAGCGACCGCTGGCAGAACATCAACCAGGAAGAGGGGAGAGCCTACCAGCTCAACGCCTACCGCGTGCTCCTCACCCGCGCCCGCCAGGGCATGGTCATCTGCGTCCCGGAAGGCAACCCCGCCGACGACACCCGGAAACCGGAGTTCTACGATGGGACGTATCAGTATCTGAAGGAGCTGGGGATAGAGGTAATCTAATAAAGAACACAGTCTCTTTTCAAATTATCCACACTTCCGTGTGCTGGCAATTAGCGTCGCTATTATTCACGACATTTTGTCAATTACATTGTTATCTGGGCAGATTCTTCTGCGACATGCATTCGTGTTTCATTTATTTTTTTATTTTTGTATTGTTATCAACAGGTAACATGATACATATATAGCGAAAGTGTTTTCGTGTCCTAGAATGGAAATGTGCTAGTTTTCAAATTGACCAGGACGGCGAAGATACCTACGCTCGTGCTTCGATTATGTTGTTTTCTCTTTCAAGAGAGGACGCTCCATATCAAGCCGAGTGTGGAGTGTCCTAGTATTTTACCCGGTCAAGGTTTTAGCACAACCTCCATTCTGGTAAATGAAAAGAGGCTTCACACTTTTGTTTTAAAGGAGCTGGTTATGGAGCCGCCAGAAGTCATGACAATTACTAATGCCAAGGTATTCTTTCTCTGGTCATGAGTCTTTCTTTTGCAAACCGCTATGGTTGAAGAAGGCTTATGATGCAACGAATGAAGGCGTCAGTTTTTCATCGCCAGATGCCGTCGCGGCTCTGGGAGTGGGGAAGAACATGGTGGCCTCCATTCGTTTTTGGTCTCGTGCGTTCGGACTCAACATAAATGACAAACCTACTTTCTTCGCAAATGTCGTTTTTGATTCGAATTGTGGCTATGACCCTTACCTTGAAGACGAAGGGACGCTTTGGCTTCTACATTATTATTTGATTACAAACAGGATAGCCAGTATTTACCATCTTACCTTCCTTGAATTTCAACGCGAAAAACGAGAATTTGACAGGAATCAGCTTTTATCATTCATTCGACGTAAATGCAATGTCCCAGAGCAGAAAAACGTGTACAATGAGAATACGGTCAAGAAGGACATTGGCGTTCTTCTGCATAACTATGTCACGCCGACCGATTTAAGGAGTCACGAAGATTTCTCGGCGATTTTTCTTGATCTTGGTCTTATTAATGCTTTGGGATCTGATCGGTTTTCTTTTAATGACACCACCCCTGGTCATATTCACCCAGATATTCTGCTGTATGCCCTTATAGACTACAAAGGGGATGATAATACGATTTCCTTAGACGGCATGCAGGAGATTGCACTTATTTTCTGCCTGTCGCTCACAAACCTTATCGACCTGATTCGTGAAATAGTGGCGTTACATCCGAACGACTTATCATACACCGATAATAGCGGAGTGAAGAATCTTCAGTTCATCCATGAAATCGATGCAAGCGCTGTTCTTTATCATTATTACACTGGAGTATGAAGTACAACGCATCGGTAAATATTGAGATTGGCGTCCAAGAGGACTTCCAGTATATTGTTACGCCTAACGTACAACGTGTTTTAGGCGACATCGTCTCTAACGTCTCCACAGGTGTTCATTCTTTCTCGATTATTGGCACGTATGGCACCGGAAAGTCCAGTTTTATCATGGCGCTCGAGAACGGTCTTCGGGGAAAGGAAGATTCACTTATCAAAAAGAAAACGGTTTTCTTCGGACTTGAGTCATTCGAAATCCTGAATATTGTTGGAGAGTATAATTCCCTTCAAGGTCTTCTTGCTCGAAAGCTGAAAGTTGAGGATCGCAATGTATTGGATTCTCTAAAACAGTTTTGCAAAAAGACGGAAGAAAAAAGCCGAGCCGTCATTGTCGTAATCGATGAGTTCGGCAAGGTACTTGAGCATGCGGCCAAGAATAACCCGGAGGAAGAACTATACTTCATTCAACAGTTTTGCGAGTTGATAAATGATCATCGCCGCAAAGCGATCCTATTAACAACACTCCATCAAAACTTCAGCTCTTACGCATCCAGGCTAACGGAGTCCCAGCGAAAAGAGTGGCAAAAAGTAAAGGGCCGTTTCAAAGAGGTTGTGTTCAGCGAGCCAGTAGAGCAACTCCTATATCTGGCCGCAGAGCAATTAACTCTTGCTCCGGAGCAAAAAGCAGATAAAGAAGACTTTGCTGAAGTATACACCCTTGCAAAGCAGTGCCGTTTTATCTCAGATAGTTTTTCCGAGAAAACGGCCCGCAAGCTGAACCCCATTGACCCCCTCGCTGCTTCTTGCCTTACGTTGGCTATTCAGAAGTACGGACAGAATGAGCGTTCGCTCTTCTCGTTCCTCACGACCACTGGGCAGTATTCGATACTCAACTATGTCGGGAAGCCACATCAGACTTATAACCTGGCCGACGTGTATGATTACGCCATTTACAACTTCTATTCGGAAATATCCCAGGTGAATCTTGAATCCTCCGGCTGGTCTGCTATAAAGGTCGCCCTCGGACGCATAGAAAGTGGCATCCTTGCCGACGAGTTTATTGCCGATGCACAGAAGGTGGTCAAGGCCATTGGCTTACTTAGTATCTTCGGTTCATCCGAAACATCCCTCAACCGGGAGGCTCTTGTAAAGTACAGTCAGTGCGCCCTCGGAATAGAAAACGCTGGTGAAGTCATCCGGGAACTGGAAAGAGTCAAGGTAATTAGGTATGCCACATACAAGTCCCAGTACATTCTTTTTGAGGGTACCGACATCAACATCGAGGCAGAACTTCTCCGCGCCGCTACAATGGTCCCCACACCGTCTGCCACGGTAGATGAACTTCGGGATTACATCAAGCCGCGTATTGCTTCTGCATCCGCTGCTTTCTATGCCAAAGGAACACCTCGGTATTTTTCGTTCATTGTACTTAATGAACCGGAGGCGAAGGTCCCCGATGGCGATATTGATGGATTTTGCGAACTCATCTTCCCGCTTGAGGAAGGTTGTGTGGATCAGGTCAAGGCAGTATCAGCCTCCAGCGAGGAAGCGCTACTCTTTGCGGTGTTCAATAACGTCTCTGACATTGTAAAGCACCTCCACGAAATCAAGAAACTCCAGTATATCACCGAAAAAGTAGCCGTTGATGACCAGGTGGCGAAGCGGGAGATTTCGAATATTCAGGAGTTTGAGAAGAATTGTCTAAACTCTGCCTTGAATAACTACTTGTTCGATGGCAGCGGAAATGTCACATGGATATTCAAGGGGCAGGAGTACGAGATTCGTTCCAAGAAAGACTTCAACAAGCTGCTTTCATCTGTCTGTTTCGAGGTCTATTCCGGGACGCCGGCTATTCAGAACGAACTATTCAACAAACACCGACTTAGTTCCGCGATCTCTCTGGCCAAAGCAAATCTTATCGATAGGATGCTTGCTTATCCAGACAGACCCGATCTTGGTTTTGAAGAAAATGAGTTCCCGCCCGAGAAGACAATTTACATTACTCTTCTCAAGAACACCGGCATTCATCGCAAAGATGAAGATGGGGCGTATGTGTTCGGCTCCCCCGCAGAGCAGGGGATTTTCGAGTTCTGGAATGCTTGTGAAGCATTTATTGCCAAGACTGTTGATCGTCCGAGAAAGATCAGCGATTTAATTAAGATACTATCTTCTCGTCCTTTCAAGATAAAACAGGGGCTTATCGATTTTTGGATTCCTATTTTCCTTTACATTAAGCAGCAGGATTTTGCAATGTATAGCGCCAATGGGGCTTACGTGATGAGCATCAATCGTGAAGTTATTGATTTGCTCTGGAAGCACCCAAGCGATTTTACTATCAAGGCATTTAGTGTCAGTGGAGTTAAACTGGAGTTCTTTAGAAAATATCGTCAGTTCTTGAAGAAAAACGATGAGATTGCGTTGAACAAGAATTCTTTTGCCAATACATTCAAGCCATTCTTGTATTTCTTCAAGAATCTCAACGAATACGCGCAGCACACCAATAAATTTAGCAACCCTAACATTGCAAGGTTTAGGGATGTTCTTGCTAATGCTGTCGATCCAGAAAAAGTGTTCTTTGAGCAACTTCCTGAATCACTTGGTTATCGCGGGGACTCATTAGATGATGACTTCATCCAGGATTATCTGAACAAGATTCAAGATGCTGTTCGGGAGTTAAACTCTTGCTATCCGGAACTAATTAGACGGATTGAAAACCGATTAATCGAGAAACTTGGTCTTCCCGTCGATTATGAGTCTTACAAGGCAGTGTTAACTGCAAGGTATGCACATGTCAAGAAGCACCTACTTACCCAGAAAGCAAAGTCGTTCCTTGATAGGGTATTAGCCCCGGCAGAAACCAACAAGGAGTTCATTGAAAGGATTTCAAGTGTCGTCCTTGACAAGCAGTTATACAAGTTAAGGGATAAGGAAGAGGAAGCCCTCTTAGACAACATCATCTTTCTCTTCTATGAACTTGACCGCTATATTGGCATTTCCGAGGTTGCGGATGCAGACTCCGAAGACACGCTGTATAGCTTTGGCCTATTAAACACAAACGGCATTAACGAGCAACAGAAAACATACCGCTTGCCGAAACCCAAGCAAGCAGAGGTACAGAAGAGAAAGGCTGAATTGGAGAAACTCCTTTCCGGCGATTCCAATTTGGACATATGCATCCTCCTTGAAATGCTGGCAGACAAGATTAAGAAATGACATTATGGTAAGACATATACTCGGCATATCTGGAGGCAAAGATAGCGCAGCCCTCGCCATCTACATGAAGAATAAGTACCCTAATCTTAAGATTGAGTACTATAATTCTGATACTGGATGCGAGTTGGCTGAGACGGAACTACTCATTGCCCGGCTGGATTCTTATCTTGGTGGTATCAAGATATTGCGCGCCGCTGAGGGCAGTCCGGAACCGACTCCGTTCCACCATTTCCTCAAAGCAAATGGCTACTTCCTGCCATCACCACAGGCACGCTGGTGTACCCAAAAGATGAAGTTGGCAGAAATGGAAAAGTTCGTTGGTGAGGAACCCGCCATATCATACGTAGGCATCCGTGGCGATGAAGACCGTGAAGGGTATATTTCCACAAAGCCGAACATCCAGGCTATCTTTCCGTTCCGGAAGAACATCTGGAGCTTGGATGTCATCAATAAGGTGCTGAGCAACGACAACATTGCTCAAATCCATGGATACTATGAGACGATTTGTCCCGATGACATCCGTCAGGAGGCATTGAAAATCGTCGACACTCCGCTCTCTAAAACGTTCTTCTATTCCAAGAAGCTAAACGCGCTACTGGACTTGGACGTGAAAGTATTCAATAGAGTTGTATTCGCTTTCCTGAAGACCACAGACTATCCCGTTGGGCAACTTGAAGAATTCCCTTTAGTAGACAACGACGATATACTTGTTAAGGACGACATATTCCAAATACTCGAAGACAGCGGTGTTGGCGTTCCCGCTTACTACAAACCTATCGTTTTTGAAGTAGACGGCAAGAAAGGGACCTACAACAGGAGCAGATCTGGTTGCTATTTTTGCTTCTTCCAGCAACGGATTGAGTGGGTATGGCTTTATGAGCAGCATCCAGACCTCTTTGCTAAGGCAATGGAATTTGAGAAAGACGGCTATACGTGGAACCAGAACGAAAGTTTGGAAGAACTCAGTAGGCCGGAACGCATTCGGCAGATAAAGCTTGATGCCATTAAGAAACAGGAAGCCAAACGTGCGGGTGCCAGTTGCCGGCTCATTGACAACCTTGACGATGATAACGATGCTTTTTGCGCAAATTGTTTTATTTAAATGCTAAAAGGGGATATAATATGGCCGCCTAGTCGGCGCTACAAAACGCAAACTCCGTGGGAGCCCGTTGGGTTCTTTTCAGAGTGCTTATGCAATGCGTCGCGATTTGACTTGATGCTGGGGTTCTTCTCATCATCAGCCATATCTATCCTCGCAGATGGGTTCGCGACATTCCTCCATAATGGCGGCAAAATGCGTCTTATTATAAATGACATTCTTACCGACGCAGATAAAGAAGCCATAAAAAGGGGGGAGGATGATTCTATGCTCGAGGGCATATTCGATTTGTCAGATCTGGAATCACTCCGAGATACATTATCAGAACGGGACCGTCATTTTTTTGAGTGTCTCTCATGGCTTATTCGAAACAATAAGATAGAAATCAAGATTATCGCTCCCTTGTCTGGTGAAGGAATTGCGCACACTAAGTGTGGCGTGTTTGGTGATGGGTTATCTAAGGTTGCTTTCGATGGTTCAGTCAACTTCTCCAGGACAGCCCTGATTGATAACAAAGAGAGTCTAACAGCATCGTGTAGTTGGGACGGAGATATAGAGATAGCGAAGATTAAAGATATTGAGAACGAATTTAGTAAGACCTTCAGCGGGGACGATCCGAGTGTTCGTTACCTTGATCCTTCGTCTGTCAGGACTCGCATCACTGATACATTTAAGGACAAAGAGCTTGTTGAATTACTTGATGACGAAGTCAATCTAATTGAACATCAGAAGAAGGATAGAGACCTGCCTGTCTCTGTAAAACTTGCTCTTGATAAGGCAAAGGACAAAGTTCAAAAGGCTATTTCTAAGTATCGCACGGCTCCCGTTGTTGAAGTTAACACTGACGGTCCTCATTTTCCATTTTCCAGTGGCCCTCGAGAGTATCAAAAGATTGCTTTTGAGAACTGGAAGAATAATGGTCAAAAGGGACTCTTTGCAATGGCAACCGGTACCGGTAAAACTATCACGTCCCTCAATTGCCTATACGAGATCTACAAGCATTCTGGATATTATAAGGCGTTGATTCTTGTACCGACGGTAACCCTTGTAGATCAGTGGGAGAAGGAATGTCTTAAATTTGGCTTCAATAGCATTGTTAAAGTCTGTTCTAAGAATAAAGCGTGGAAAAACGATGTAGACAGGCTGAAAGCGACAGAAGCCATCTCCAAAAACGACTTATCATATGTAATTATTGGCACCTATGCTTCGTACGGTAAAGTTGATGTCCACCAAGAGTTAAACGAATTCTCAAAGAATCAAGTACTCTTGATTGCAGATGAAGCTCATAACATGGGCGCGCCAAATATACTAAACAAACTTATAGGCATCCCATATCTTAGGCGTATTGGTTTGAGCGCGACCCCAGAGCGTCAATTTGATGATCTGGGCAACCGTAAAATCAGACAATTCTTTGGAGCCGAGGATGGTTATACCTACGAGTACTCGATGGAGGAGGCAATTCGCAATGGCGTCTTATGTGAGTATTACTATTTCCCTCATATAGTGCGCCTTACAGATGCCGAAATGGAGGAGTATGCCAAAATCTCAACACGTTTGGCAAAGATGTATAATTTCACCAAGGAGGCTTTTGATAAGGATAATGGTATTCTTACCATGCTTCTGATTAAGCGGAAAAGGATTATTCACAAAGCATCCAAGAAAATGGGGGTGTTTAAAGAAATAATCCAGGAGAGAATTGCTGAGAAAGGGGACTTACGATACACTCTCGTATATGTACCTGAAGGGAACTTCCCAGACACATATGCAGCAGACACATATGGGACACACGATGTAATCAAAGATGATCCTGATTCCGAGCATCTGATTGACGAATATACGCAAGCCATCCGGGATGCAGGAGACCGTATAACTGTTAAAGAGTTTACCTCGCAGTCCTCAGACCGAGAGCAGACGCTTACAGACTTCGCAAACGGCGAACTACAGGTTTTAACCTCGATGAAGTGTTTGGATGAAGGCGTCGATGTACCAAGAAGTGAATTGGCTATTTTCTGTGCAAGTACCGGTAATCCTCGCCAGTTTATTCAAAGGCGTGGTCGTATACTCCGTACACATAAAGATAAACAGCATGCAACAATTCATGACCTGATTGTGATCCCTGAAGTAAACCCAGAAAGCGAGAGTTACAAGATGGAAAGGAATATGGTTAAGTCGGAATTGTTGCGTGTTAAGAATTTCGCATTGCTATCACGGAATGTTGATTACACAGTCCAAGCAATGGAAGAAATACTTGATTATTATAAACTATCAATATTCTAATCACTATGGCGGGCAATTCTATTGGAGATAAAATGCTCCAAGCCGTCCTAATGGACGAAAAACTAATGGCCTTTGGAGAGTATTCGCCGGACGAATGCACATCATTGGTCCAAGCTCTATCTTCCGACAACTGCATAGTAAAAGCAGTTGCCAA
The DNA here is from genome assembly GCA_045117755.1 of Candidatus Cryptobacteroides sp. Taxonomy (GTDB): domain Bacteria; phylum Bacteroidota; class Bacteroidia; order Bacteroidales; family UBA932; genus Cryptobacteroides. The sequence continues at coordinate 3,304 of JBGUOB010000090.1, read as the reverse complement.
AATTATCGATCGGGGGCGCACAGGAGCCTCTGAGTCTGAGATCTACCGAGAAGTAAGCGAATTCCTAAAGTCGAACATATGATAATCAAGAATATCTTTATCCGTAACTTCCGGAGTTATTATGGAGAAAACTCATTTGATTTCTCAAATGGGCTTACTCTCATCATCGGTGACAACGGTGATGGCAAAACGACGTTCTTCGAGGCACTGCAATGGTTGTTCAATACAACTGTAGATACTCCAAATATTGAGAACTTTTCTGAGATGAGGAAAAGTCAACTCGAAGTCGGTGAGAATGATAACGTTACCGTCTCTATTACTTTTGATCACAATGGCATTAAAACCATTGAAAAGAGGTTTATCGTTGAACGTTATGGGAAAGATCGTTATCATGCATTGAATCAAGAATTCAGGGGATATGAGGAAAAGGATTCCGGCCGAACACCCGTGGATGGCAAAATACTCGTATTGAGATGCTTCGATGCATTCCTTCAGCGTTTCAGTATGTTTAAAGGAGAATCCGACTTAAATGTCTTTAATGATTCGGATGCATTTAAACAGCTTGTTGCGAAATTTTCTGATTTGAAGGAATTCGATAAATATGTATCATATACAGAAGAATTCGAGCGCAAGTCAAACTCTGCTTTTGTTAAGGAGTCAAGGTCCGATGAGAAGATTTCAAAACAAGTAGAACAGTTCGATGCGAAATTGGTGGAGGTGCGTCGCTTACTCTCAAACGCAGAAAAAGAGCTGAGGGAGACAGAGGCTTCTGCCAACCTCTTTAGAGGGAAGATTGAAGACCTGGAGAAGCATAAGGAAACCAGCGAGAAATACTCTGAAATTAAGAAAAGGATTGAGGCAAAGAATGCCGAGGCGGCTAAATTTCGAGGGTCAATTGCAGCCAACAATTTTAATGTGAATCTTCTCGATAAATTGTGGGTTTTGTGTGTGTTCCCGGCTGTATTAAAAGAGTTCCAAGCCAAGAGTTCGGCCTTCAGTAAGGCAAAGAGAACTCAGAACGAGCAGTTCATCAAGGAATTAGCGAAGAACGAGGGCAAGAAGGAAGCGTATGATGAGATTACCCAATTGGTAAATGGCGCTTCAAGAATGCCTTGGTATCTTCCCGGTGAGGCGGAAATGGAGGAGATGATTCACGATCACATATGTAAGGTTTGTGGCCGCGAGGCGCCAGAGGGATCGGAAGCCTATCGTTTCATGTGTGAGAAACTTGAGGAGCATCGCCGTCATGCTCTCGCCGAAGCCGAAGCGAATAAACCGAATGAACAAGAGTCGAAAGAACTCTTCGAAAACGATTATATTGAAGAGATCCATAGCCTGAGTCTTGGTCTCGGCGGCTTTAACGAATCGATTGTAACTGGAAAAGCTGCAGAAATTGGTGGCTGTATTGAACTTGTTAATACATACAAACGCAAACTTGCTGAAGTAGAACGCGATCTGGAAGAAATGGCTGATGAAAAGGCCCGTATTCTTATCCAGGCAGAAGGTGTTTCGGAAGAAATGCTGGATAAATCCTTCCAGGATCTGAAAGGGTATTTCGATCAGAAGGGGAAGGCAGAGAAAAGAGCGCTTGAATTAGAGCAAAAGATTCATGACCTGAAAAGCCAACGGGATTACTACAAAGAGCAGATCGATGCTCTTGCACCGGGAAAAGGCCAAGTCCGAGTTTACAAGAAAGTCCACGACGCTTTTGATTATATTTTGAGAGCATTTGTTGGCGCCAAGGACAAAAATCTTACAGTATTCCTTGAGTCCCTCGAAGATCGGGCAAATGACTATCTGCGTAGGCTTAATGCCAACGACTTCCATGGAATTGTCAAATTAATCCGAACCGCAGATGATTCTGCTGTTATTAAACTATACAGTTCAAACGGCTCTGAAATAAAAAAACCTTCTGGATCACAGCAGACAACAATGTATATGTCTGTGTTGTTTGCTATCTCAGACCTTACGACCCTCAAGAGGGAAGAGGACTACCCGCTTATCTTTGATGCTGCAACTTCTTCATTTGGCGATGCAAAGGAACAAGATTTCTACAACATTATCGACCATATCAATAAGCAGTGCATTATTGTGACAAAAGATTTCTTGGACCGTTCCGAACTCCGCATGGCAGATATTGATAAACTCACGTGTTCCGTTTATCGAATTCGGAAGGCCGAAGGGTACAATAAAGACGACCTCTCCACCATTAGAACAACCGTAGTAAAAGTGAAATAATATGGAAAAGTTATATGACCTTTGGGCAAATAGAAATCCCGAGTACGAGGTTAAGTACGATGATTCAATAATCAAGACTTTTTGCGACTACGGTAAAGGCACAACCATGTTCCAGGAAGCCCGCGGCAAGATCTTTGGCGCTGGCTATGAAATCCTAATCATTGCCTTCTTCATCGGGTTATACAAGGATCAGCGTAAGCCGTTAGTTGGGGACTCCTCGAAAAGGAAGGTATTAGGACAACCTATCAAGTTTTGGGGGAATCTGGATTCCAAACCTGGCCGTGTTTCCTATTCAAATATCAGGAAGTACATTTACGCTGCTTTAGTTGCAAGGAGTGATGTTGACTTCATCGCATTGGATAAAGGCGAAATAACCAATCGTAAGGCGGTGGATATTATGATGACCACAATGGAAGAGTACATTAATTGGGGCTTGGACTTCATAGAAGAGAAGATGGAGGATAACCCTAATTATTTCTTCAAGGATACAGCTTTTTTGCGCGTTTTCCTCGATATGCTTCCTAAACACGCAACAGCTCAAAAAGTAAACTATACGGCAAAATCCACTGAAGACGACGATACACCTGAATCTCTTGATTGACACATAGTATTTACTGAGTGCTTTATCTTCGGTCTTGCGGCCGACATTATCATTGTTAAAGGTAATGCCCTTAGATATTATATCCACACCTACGATAAAGCATAGGCTTATCTCCAGGTTCGCGGCAGCCAGTGGGGCGGTGTGCGGGGGCCTGTGGCCGTTTGCCTGCGCCGTCGGGGGCCGTGCGTAGGGGAGCGGGGGCTCGGCTGCCGCTATAGGCATTTGGCGGAATGGCGGCAGGGTGCGGAAGGACGGACATTTTATTGTCCGGACGACCGCAGCCCTGCCGACTCCGCCGGAGAATCCGGGGCGCGATTTCTCGCTTTAAATCATTATCTTTGTTGACACATGGTCGGCAAGTACAAAGTCATCACCCTCTGCGGCAGCACGCGCTTCAAGGAGCAGTTCCTGGAGGCGCAGAAGCGGCTTACGCTCGAAGGGAATATCGTTATCAGTGTCGGGCTT
>JBGUOB010000089.1:0-2912 GCA_045117755.1 Candidatus Cryptobacteroides sp. | reverse complement strand
GGTTCGCCGTTGATATCCCGGTATTCGTCGGGGATGATGTCCGCGCCGCCGTCAATGGGGCGGCCCATTCCGTCGAAGACGCGGCCCAGCATGGCCGGGGACACGCCCAGACGTACGCCGTGACCCAGGAAGCGGGCCTTGGCATCGTCGATCTTCAGGCCCTGGGAACTTTCAAAGAGCTGTACCAGCGCCTTGTCGCCGTCGATCACCAGCACCTTGCCGCTGCGGATCTCGCCGTTGGCCTGCTGGATCTCCACCAGTTCGTCGTATTTGACGCCTTCTACCTGGTCAACCAGCATCAGCGGGCCGACGACCTCGCGAATTGTTTTGTAATCTTTACGCATCGAGTTCGCCTCCCTCAGTCAGCGCTGCAAAGGCAGCGTCCAAATTTTTGGCGATGGCGCCAAACTTTTCTACCCGTTCCTTTTCGGGAATGTATTTCATACGGCCGATTTCCTCGCGGACCGGCATATCGATCAGCTTGTCCAGGTGCACGTGCTGCTCCAGGGCGGCTTCCGCCTTGTCGTACCAGGTGAGGATCAGCTTCATCATGTCATGCTGTTTTTCCAGGGAGGTGTAGGTATCCACTTCGTGGAAAGAGTTCTGGTGCAGGAAGTCTTCGCGGATGGAGCGGGCGCATTCCAGGGTGATACGGTCCTTGAAGCTCAGGGCGTCCACGCCTACCAGACGCACGATTTCGTTCAGTTCCGCTTCTTCCTGGAGGATGGTCATCATCTTGGAGACCATGCCGGCCCAGTCGGGAGATACGGAGCTGTTGTAGTAGTTCCGCAGGCGGTCGCTGTACAGGGAGTAGCTCTGCAGCCAGTCGATAGCCGGGAAGTGACGGGCATAGGCCAGGGCCGCGGACAGGCACCAGAATACCTTGACGATACGCAGGGTGGCCTGGGATACCGGCTCGGAAATATCGCCGCCGGGGGGTGATACGGCCCCGATGGCGGAAACCGCTCCGGTGCGGTCCTCGTTGCCGATACATTTTACGATACCGGCCCGTTCGTAGAATTCTGCCAGACGGGAGCTCAGGTACGCAGGGTAGCCTTCGTCGCCGGGCATTTCTTCCAGACGGGAGCTCATTTCACGCATGGCTTCGGCCCAGCGGGAGGTGGAGTCTGCCATGATGGCGACTTTGTAACCCATGTCGCGGAAGTATTCCGCAATGGTGATGCCGGTGTAGATGGAGGCTTCACGGGCCGCAACGGGCATGTCGGAGGTGTTGGCGATCAGCACGGTACGCTTCATCAGCGGCAGTCCCGTACGGGGGTCGCTCAGTTCCGGGAATTCCATCAGAACGTCGGTCATCTCGTTACCGCGTTCGCCGCAGCCTACGTAGATGATGATGTCGGCGTCAGCCCACTTGGCCAGCTGATGCTGGATAACGGTCTTGCCGCTGCCGAAAGGACCCGGTACGGCCGCCACACCGCCTTTGGCGATGGGGAAGAGGGCGTCTACGACGCGCTGGCCGGTAACCATGGGTTCCGTCGGGGGCAGTTTTTCTTTGTAGGGACGGCTCCGGCGCACAGGCCAGGTCTGGAGCATGGGATACTCCGTCACGTTGCCGTCTTTGTCTTTGATTTTGTAAACCGGATCCAGAATGGTGGCTTCGCCGCTGAACACCCACTCCACAACGCCTTCCTTGCGGGGAGGCAGCATGATCTTGTGGAGTACGGCCGGGGTCTCCTGGACCACGCCGATGATGTCGCCGCCCGTTACGTGGTCGCCGACATGCACTTTCGGTTCAAATTTCCATTTTTTCTCACGGTTCAGTTTGGGCACTTCCACGCCGCGGGTGATACGGTCGCCCGCTTTGTTGTACAGCACGTCCAGCGGACGCTGGATGCCGTCGAAGATGCCTTCGATCAGACCCGGCGCCAGTTCTACGGACAGCGGGGAACCGGTTGATTCCACCGGCTCGCCGGGTCCCAGGCCTGCCGTTTCTTCATATACCTGAATGGAGGCCATGTCGCCCCGCAATTCGATTACCTCGCCAATCAGATGCTTCTCGCTGACACGGACCACGTCGTAGAGTTCTACGTCGCCCATGCCGCTGGCAACGATCAGCGGGCCTGATACTTTTACTATAGTTCCACTCATCGGCTATTTACCTACCCTTCCTTAAACAGAATGTCTGCGCCAACAGCCTTCTCAACATTGCCTTTCAGCCTTTTCATGCCCAGCCCCAGGCTGCCCTTGGCGGACGGGATGGGGATAATGGCAGGAAATGTCGCAGTAGTGTAATAATCAATTGCTTCGGGTACCAGCTGGGCGGCTTCTTCGGTGATGTAGATGACCGCATACCCTTTGTCCGCCAGTTTGTGTATCCGTTTTTCTATCATGGGTCCCTGTTCCTCGTAATACACATCCAGGCCGATCGCCTTGAAGATCATTACGGAACCGGGGTCGCCAATGACCGCGATTTTTCGTTCCTTCATAGACAGCCGCCTTTCTATGCGTATAATTCGGGCAGCTCGTAATCAAAGCCGCCCCGCTTGGCTCCGAAGATCACCCGGAGGGCTTTGGCTTCCGCCTCGCGGCCCAGGAGGTATCCGATGATCGGACCCAGGGAAAACATATCCCATTTCACACTGCGCAGAACATGCATCAGCGCTGTTTCCATTTTACGTTTCAGAACAGATGCATCGCCGGTGGTAACATATTCCTCCACACTCTGGGAAATAAGCTTGCCGTTCTTGCCTCTGTTGAATTTTGCTCCCAGCTGTTCCATGGGGGTGTCCATCCCTTCCAGGAACACGTTGAAATCAATTTCCCCGCCTTCCAGGAGCATGAGACGCAGCTTGTCCACGTCCCAGTTGAGGAGCCTTGCCCTCACTACGCTGCGGGCGTTCTGGAAGTCTGCCTGCAGGGAGAAGTAGTCCCGGACGAAGCTGTGGTCGTGT
>JBGUOB010000088.1:0-7168 GCA_045117755.1 Candidatus Cryptobacteroides sp. | reverse complement strand
CAACAGCTACGTCTTCAACCCGAAGCGCGCAGCCGGCCCCTTACGTGCCGCCATCAACGAGGCGGAAGAAGAACTGAACATCAAGATCCTCCAGGTGGTCGTGGGCCTGCCGCGCTACGATGTCCGCCAGGAGATCGCCAGCGCCCGGATGGAGCGCAGCGACCCCTCGTCCTGCATCACCCGCGACGAGATCAACACCCTCAAGAGCATCGCCATCGACTCCTACCCCATCGCCGACGAAGGCAAGGAGGAGATCTACGGCGCCGTGGCGCAGTCCTTCTCGGCCGACGAGGAGCTGGTCTGCGCCAGCGAACACGACGTCGTGGGCGTGACCGCCGACGCCATCGAGGGCAACTTCAAGGTCTTCGTGGGCGCCCAGAAGGCGGTGAGCAACATCGACATCATGCTCAACGAAGTAGGCGTCGCACCCGCGCGCAAGATGTTCCTCCCGAACACCGTCGCGCGCGCCGTCCTCTCCGAAGCGGAGAAGGAGAACGGCGTGGCCCTCGTGGAGATCGGCGCCGGCGTGACCTCGCTGACCATCTACCGCGGCAAGATCCTGCGCCACTACTCCGCCATCCCCTTCGGCGGCCGCTGCATCACCACCGACATCAAATACGAGTGCGGCTTCAACGAGGAGCTGGCCGAGAACATCAAGCTCGCCTTCGGCGCCTGCATGCCCGAGAAGCTGCAGTCGCTCAGCGAGAAAATCATCCAGATCAACGACGAGGAGAACGGCTCCTACGAGCAGCTCCCGGTCAAATATCTCTCCGAGATCATCACCTGCCGCGCCCGCGAGATCATCGAGGCCGTGCTCTGGCAGATCCAGGACAGCGGCTACGCCGACAAGCTCCGCAACGGCATCGTGCTCACCGGCGGCGGCGCGAATCTCGTGAACCTCGCCAATCTCCTCAAGGAGATTTCCGGCTACACGGTCCGCATCGGCTATCCGCGCAGCCAGGCCTTCACGGCCACCGGCTGCTCGGGTACGGGCGAGACCAGCGCCGTGGCCTCCATCGGCATGATCCTTGAAGCGAAACGCGACCCGCGCCTGAACTGCCTCGAGGAAGCGCCGCGCCCGGTCGCGGCCCCGGCCGAAGAGGGCGCCGCGACGGAGGGGCAGGAAGCCGCTCCCGTGCAGGAAACCCTCTTCCCGACGGAACCGGACGACGTCATCACGCCGCGCAAGCAGAAGGCCGCGAAGAAACCCAACAGGTTCATCTCCTGGGTCCGGCAGAAGAGCCACCAGGTCGGCGAGGCCGCCGAAGGCGCCTTCGACAGCACGATGGGCAACCTGTTCGATGAAATGAAATAAAAAAGGATACAGCTATGATAGATGACACCATGATCGATGCGATCGCCCCGATGGACTGGGCGACCTCCGACGAAATCATCAAGGTCCTCGGCGTGGGCGGAGGCGGCTGCAACGCCGTCAACTACATGTTCACCCAGGGAATCAAGGGTTGCAGCTTCGTGGTCTGCAACACCGACGCCCAGGCCCTCAAGGGCAGCCCCGTCCCCGTCAAGATCCAGATGGGCCGCGGCCTCGGCGCCGGCACCAACCCGATCAACGGCCGCAACGCCGCGCTCGAGAGCCAGGACCAGATCGAGAAAATCGTCCTGGACACCCACACCAAGATGCTCTTCATCACCGCCGGCATGGGCGGCGGCACCGGTACGGGCGCCGCGCCCGTCATCGCCAAGATGGCCAAGGACAAGGGCATCCTGACCGTGGCCGTGGTCACGCTCCCCTTCCTCAACGAGGGCAACGAGGCGCTCTCCCGCGCCATCGACGGCATCCATGAGCTCGAGAAGAACGTGGACAGCCTGCTGATGATCAACAACGAGAAGCTCCACGAGTACTACGGCAACCAGCTGATCCAGGATGCCTTCCCGCAGGCCGACGAGGTGCTCGCCACGGCCGTGCGCGGCATCGTCGAGATCATCAAGAAGCCGGGCTACATCAACGTGGACTTCAAGGACGTGGAGACCATGATGAAGAACAGCGGCATGGCCCTGATGGGCTGCGGCGTCGGCTCCGGCAAGGAGCGCATCGAAGAGGCCGTCCGCGCCGCCTTCGAGTCCCCGCTCCTCAACGACTTCGACCTCAAAAGCGCCAAGAAGGTGCTCGTCAACATCACCTGCGGCCACAATGAGCAGGGCCTGACCATGGACGACCTCAACGAGATCAACAAGAAGATCGACGAGTACACCGGCCGGGCCAACAACTTCAAGCGCGGCCTCATCTGGGACGACGATCCCGAGATCGGCGACACCATCCGCATCACCTCCATCGTCACGGGCCTGCGATTCTCCGACGTGATCGGTCCCGCCCGCGACATGGGCAACTACATCATGATCGGCCGCAGCTTCAAGTACGACAAGAACGACGTCGCCCGCGCCGAGGGCATCTCCCTGTCCGAGGACGCGGCGTCCACGACGATCGGATTCAACAGCAAGAGTAACGTTCGGAACTTCAAGTTCGACCCGGACGAGAAGCCGGCCCTCATCGTGGCCAGCAACGAGTCCCGCGCCGAGCTGGAAAACATTCCCGCAATCCGGAGGGCACAGATATGAGTAAAACCCGCGTAAGATTCGCCCCGTCACCGACCGGGCCGCTGCACATGGGCGGCGTGCGTACCGCCTTGTACAACTACCTCTTCGCCAAGCAGCATGGCGGCGATTTCATCCTCCGCATCGAGGACACCGACTCCAACCGCTTCGTGCCCGGCGCGGAGCAGTACATCATCGAGTCGCTGCGCTGGTGCGGCATCTACCCCGACGAGGGCGTGGACGAGAACGGCCAGGTGGTGGAGACCCCGTCCGCGCGGCATCCCCACGCGCCGTACCGCCAGAGCCAGCGCCGCGGCACCTACCGCAAGTACGCCGAGCAGCTCGTCGCGGCCGGTCACGCCTACTACGCCTTCGACACCGCCGAGGAGCTGGAGAAAGTCCGCTCCGCGGCCGAGGCGCAGGGCCAGACCTTTATTTATAATCACCTCACCCGCGGCAGCCTGCGCAACTCGCTGACCCTGCCGGCGGACGAGGTCGCGCGCCTGCTCGAGGAGCGCACGGACTGGACCGTCCGCTTCCTGATGCCCGAAGGGCGCATCGTGGAGATGGACGACCTGATCCGCGGCCACATCTCCGTGGACACCGCCACGCTGGACGACAAGGTCCTGTGGAAGCGCGCCGACGAACTCCCGACCTACCACCTCGCCAACATCGTGGACGACCACCTGATGGAGATCACCGAGGTCATCCGCGGCGAGGAGTGGCTCCCGTCGCTGCCGCTGCATTATCTGCTCTACGAGGCCTTCGGCTGGCAGGACAGCCAGCCCCGCTTCGCGCACCTGCCGCTGCTGCTCAAGCCGGTCGGCAACGGCAAGCTCTCCAAGCGTGACGGCGACAAGATGGGTTTCCCCGTCTTCCCGCTTCGCTGGACCTCGCCCACCGGCGAGACCTCCCGCGGCTACCGCGAGGACGGCTATTTCCCGGAGGCGTTCGTGAACCTGCTGGCGATGCTGGGCTGGAATCCCGGCACGGAGCAGGAGATCTTCTCGCTGCCCGAGCTCGTGGAGGCCTTCTCCCTGGACAAGGTGGGCAAGGCCGGCGCGAAATTCAATCCCGACAAGGCGAAGTGGTTCAACCGCGAGTACCTGCGCATGCATTCCGACGCGGACCTGGCGGCCCGCTGGATGCCGATGCTGCAGGAGCAGGGCGTGCAGGCCGATCCGGCCTACGTGGAGCGCGTCGTGGCGCTGATCAAGGAGCGCGCGAGCTTCGTGCAGGATTTCTGGGGCATCGCGTCCTACCTCTTCGTGGCGCCGAAGGAGTTCGTGCCGAAGGATGTGGACAAGTTCTACAAGCCGGAGTTCTATGAGATGGCGATGGAAGCGCTGTCGAATTCCGAAGCGGATACGCTGGAGGAATACGTGCGCGCGCATGAGATGCCGATGGGCAAGGTGATGAACTGCCTGCGGCTCGCGCTCACCGGCTCCGCCAGCGGCCTGGGCATCGCCGACATCCTCCGCCTCATCGGCAAGGACGAAGCCCTCGCCCGCCTTCGCTTCATGGCCTCCGCGCTATGAGCCGCAACTAATTACAAGTTAGCAGATTAACATTTTGTGGTACTCCTAAAACAGGGGTACCACAAAACATTTATAGGCTGACTATCAATGGGATACAGCTCATAGCGCCGTCAGGACCTCTTCGAGCGTCCAGGCGTCTTCGATCCCGAAGCCGCCGTTTTTCGTGCGGCGCAGCGAGCTCAGGAACGCGCCGCTGCCCAGGGCCTCGCCCAGGTCGCGGGCGAGCGCGCGGATGTACGTGCCCTTGCTGCACGCCACGCGCACCATCGCGGTCGGCAGCGCCTCGCCGGACACGTCCGTCACGCGGATGCGCCCCGCGCCGTCGTCCTGGAAATCCTGCACGACGCGGTCGTGCCAGGAAAGGAGTTCCAGATCGTAGATGTTGATGCGGCTGGACTGCAGCACCTCGCCGGGGTCGAAGGCGCGGCCCTCGCGCTGCGCCTCCTTGAGCAGGCGCCGCGCAGTCTCGTAGGCGCGCACGCCGTCCACGGACTTGGCGCTGAAGAGCGGAGCCACCTGGTCCTGCTCGCCGAGAAAATCCGGCAGCACGGCGCGGAGCGCTGCTTCGCTCACGCCGTCCAGCGGACAGCGGCGGTCGATCTCCTTCTCCAGGTCATAGGAAGGCGTCGTGGCGCCGAAGCTCACGCCGGCCACGTATTCCTTCGGGGAGCGCTGCAATTCCTCGGCCCGCCGCGTAGCGGGGCCGATGCAGACAAGCAGAATGCCGGTCGCGAGGGGATCGAGCGTCCCCGCGTGACCGACCTTAAGATTCTTCTTCCCGAAATGACGGATGGCTGCGTACTTGATCTTGCGGATCACGTCGGCGGAAGTCCAGCGATAGGGCTTGTCCACCGGCAGCACGATCCCTTCGGGATAATCCTCGATATTACGGCTGAACGATCTTGTCAATCCGGCGCTGGTGTCTGCCGCCTGCGAACTTCGTGGTCAGCCACGCGCGCACCATCATCACCGCCATGCGGTAGGAGACGAAGCGGGCCGGCATCACGAGGACGTTGGCGTTGTTATGTTCCTTGACGAGGCTGGCGACTTCCTGGTTCCAGGCCAGGCCCGCGCGGATCCCCTTGTGGTGATTCAGGCACAGGGCCATACCGTTGCCGGTGCCGCAGAGGGCGATACCGGCCTCGATCTCCCCCGCCTCGATGGCGTTGGCCATCGGATGGGCGAAGTCCGCATAGTCGCAACTGTCCGTGCTGTCCGTTCCGAAATTGACGACCTCATAGCCCTTGCCCAGCAGGTAGGCGATGAGCCGGGTCTTGTAGTCCACGCCTGCGTGGTCGCTGCAGATTCCGATTCTTTTCATAGGGACAAAGATACGTATTCTCGCTCATTAAATATTCGAATATTTTCGTAAATTTGGGCCTATGGCATTCATTCACGAAGATTTTATGCTCACCGGGCCCACGGCGCGGGAGCTCTACCACGCGCACGCGGAGCGGCAACCCATCATCGACTACCACTGCCACCTCTCCCCGCAGGAGGTGGCGGAGAACATCCAGTTCCGGGACATCACCCAGCTCTGGCTGGGCGGCGACCATTATAAATGGCGCGCCATGCGCGCGAACGGCGTGGTCGAGGAGTTCATCACGCTCGGGCGGCACAACGCCTGGGAGGTCTTCCAGAAATGGGCGGAGACCGTGCCCTACACGATGCGCAACCCGCTCTACCACTGGACGCACCTGGAGCTCAAGCGGGTGTTCGGCATCGACAAGTTGCTCTCCCCCGCCACCGCACGCGAGATCTTCGAGGAATGCAACGCCAAGCTGGCCACGCCCGAATTCCGGGGGCAGGCCCTGATCCGCCGCTTCAACGTGGAAGTCGTCTGCACGACGGACGATCCGGCCGACGACCTGCACTGGCACAGGCAGATCGCGGCGCACCCCTTCGGCACCAAGGTCCTGCCGACCTGGCGTCCGGACAAGGCCGTCGCCATCGAGGACCCCGCCGCCTACAAGGCCTATGTAGAGCGGCTCGGCGAGGCGGCCGGCATCGAAATCGACTCCTACGCCGACCTGGTCGACGCCCTGCAGAAGCGCCACGACTTCTTCGCCGAGGCAGGCTGCAAGCTCTCCGACCACGGTCTGGACACCTTCCATGCCGCGGACTACACGGAGGCCGGCATCGAGACCATCTTCCAGCACGTGCTGGCAGGCCGGAAGCCGGACGCCGCGGAGCGCGACCAGTTCTACAGCGCGCTGCTCCACGACCTCGCAGTCATGGACGCCGAGAGCGGCTGGGTGCAGCAGTTCCACGTCGGCCCCATCCGCAACAACAGCAGCCGCCTGATGCGCCTGGCGGGCCCCGACACGGGCTTCGACTCCATCCACGACCTGGAGATCTCCGCCGCCGGCAACCGCTTCTTCGACCGGCTCGACTTCGAGGAGAAACTCGCGAAGACCATCCTCTACTGCCTCAACCCCAAGGACTTCGAAGTCATGGCCACGATGGCCGGCAACTTCAACGACGGGTCCGTGCCCGGCAAGATGCAGCTCGGCGCGGGCTGGTGGTTCCTGGACCAGGAGAGCGGCATGCGCCGCCAGATGGATGCCCTCTCCAACCTCGGCCTGCTGAGCCGCTTCGTCGGCATGCTCACGGATTCGCGCAGCTTCATCAGCTACACGCGCCACGAATACTTCCGCCGCATCCTCTGCGACCTGGTGGGCGCGGACGTGGACAGCGGCCGTCTGCCCGCCTCCGAAATGGAGCGCATCGGAAATATGATCGAAGATATCTCCTACCGCAATGCCCGCAGCTATTTCGCTTTCTAAACAGAACTTGAAAGAATCCCTGCTCGTGCGCCTGCGCGCCATCCGGATCTGGCAGACGCTGGGATACTTCCCCTGGCGGAAGGAGAAGGAGAAGAAAGCCCGCAAGAAGCAGGGAACCGACTTCTACAAGGGCGCCTTCGACGACATCCCCTTCTTGAACAACGACGCGAAGCGCACCTTCGCGCATCTGCTCCTGCGCCCGGGCTACATGATCCGGGACTACGTGTCGGGGCAGCACGAGCGCTACCTGGCCCCCTTCGCCTCGCTCATCATCTTCTACGCCTTCTTCGC
>JBGUOB010000087.1:0-1605 GCA_045117755.1 Candidatus Cryptobacteroides sp. | reverse complement strand
GGGAGGACTGCAATTAGCGAAAGCGAATGCAGTAGTCGGATGAGGTCGTAGTAGCGGGGAAGCGGGGCAATGCCCGTGGAGCGAAGGATCTCTGCATGCAAAAGGAAACGTTTCAAACGGAAGAGCGAGAGCCGAATTGATTGAAAAATCCTATACGGAAGAGGAAATTGCGGAGATCGTGCGCAAGCATGGACTGCCGCGATATCCGAAACTCGCGCTCTACAGGGAGAAACTGTCACGGAAAGCGAAGGCCGAACCGAACTTTCGGTTCTATTGCCTTTATGGACAACTGCTGCGCATGGACATGCTCAGGTGCGCGTACGAGCAAGTGCGCGCGAACAAGGGCGCCCCAGGCGTGGACGGAATGACGTTCGGGGACATCGAGCGAGACAAGGGCGGAGTGGACGGGTTTCTAGCCAGCATCCAGCAGGAGCTCAAGGCGAAGACCTACCGCGCAAGTCCGGTCAAGCGGGTCTACATCGAAAAGGCGAACGGCAAGCTCAGACCACTTGGAATCCCGACTGTCAAGGACAGGACGATCCAAGCGGCGGTCAAGCTCGTCATCGAGCCGATATTCGAGGCGGACTTCCACGACTGCTCGTTCGGCTTCAGGCCGAATCGGAATGCGCAACAGGCGGTCGAACGAATCGCCAAGCGGGTGAAAGGCGGCGAGACGCAAGTCTACGACGCCGACCTGTCGAGCTACTTCGACACGATCCCGCACGACAAGCTCTTCCTCGCCCTGCGCAGGCGGGTCACGGACGGAAGCGTCTTGGCGCTTATCCGCCAATGGCTGAAGGCCACGGTTGTCGAGCCGAACGGGGTGAAGAAGAACCCGAGGGGGAAGGGGACGCCGCAGGGAGGCGTGATATCACCGCTTCTGTCGAACGTCTATCTGCATTGGTTCGAGACATGCGCCATGCTGACCGCCAAGGCAACCGGTCAGGTCATGTCGATCGTGCGCTACGCGGACGACTTCGTGATTCTCGCAAGAAAGCTCAAGGATGACTTCGTGCGGAAGGTCGAAAGCGAACTGGAAGGACGATTCGGGCTGACCATCAACAGGGACAAGACGAAGGTCTTGGACATGCGAGCGGAGGGCGCTTCATTGGAGTTCCTCGGCTACGAGTTCAGGTACGTTCGGGGCATCCACACCACATGGCACGGCACGGAGGACAAGTGGCTCTGGTTTGGACCATCCATGAAGTCGGTCAAGAAGGTCTGCGCCAAGATCAAGGGACTGACGTTGGGAAGAATGAACAAAATCCCGATAAAGGATACGATTCAGAAACTCAACCTCATGCTCAAAGGATGGTCCAACTACTTCAGCGGCGGCTATCCCAATCCCCGCTATTCACGAGTGAACGGCTACGTGAGAAAGCGGCTCATCATCCTTGCGAAGCACACAAGCCAGCGGGGGTACAAGCTCAAGTGTGCGCAGACGTACTACTATGAATGGAAGGCGATGGGGCTGTACGAAATGAGGAAGAGGCGACCGTGACAACGCCAGTTTCACATGGAAAGCCGTATGCGGGAAAACTGCACGTACGGTTTGACGAGGGGGCGGGCGTACCCGACGAGGGGCGCTCCGCTCTACTCTACTAG
>JBGUOB010000086.1:0-24335 GCA_045117755.1 Candidatus Cryptobacteroides sp. | reverse complement strand
GCTGATGCGGATCTCGGCGAAGTCCGGCTGGCCCGTGATCGGGCACAGGGTCGTGAACTCCGGGCAGTTGAAGCGCACCCAGTAGTCATTCTCGGGGTGCCGGTTCTCGAAGGTTTCGAGCACCTCGGGTGCGTAGTCCTGGCTATATTCGGTCTTGCGGCCCAGGGCCTGCAGGCCATCTTGTGTTCTGTCCATTAGATATCTCTGATTTTGAAAGGATTATAGGAAATGTTGTCGTCGATGGTATCGATCCCCTCGGCCCGCTTGACGCTATTCACGAGCCAGGAGGTCAGCGGCAGCGCGACGACCTCGTAGAGCACTTTCGCGCAGATCTGGGTCACGGCGAGCTGGATTGCCTGCGGCAGCGTCAGCACGCCCCAGAACACCACCGGGAAGAAGATGAGGGAATCCGCCGCCTCACCGCCCAGCGAGGACAGGATGGCGCGCCAGCCGAAGCCTTTGCCGCGGGAGGCGACCTTCATCCGGCTCATGATCCACGCATTGACCGTGGAGCCCACGAAGAAGGCGAAGAGCGAGGCCACCGTGGTGCGGGGCACCATGGCGAAGAGCGAGTTGAAGGCATCCGCGACCGGCACGCTGCTCTCCTGCAGCGGGGACGGCAGCCAGCAGACGAGCTGCGCCATCATCGCCACGAAGGCGCTGAGCACGAAGGCCAGCCAGATGACGAAACGCGCCTTGCGGTAGCCGTAGACCTCGGTCACACAGTCGTTGAGGATATAGGAGACCGGAAACAGGAGGACGGCGCCGGACAGCTGCAACGGCAGCCCGGCCACCTGCCAGAGACGGGGGACAAAGAAATTGGACGTGATCAGGCATACGATCAACGCCACGGCGATCACCAGAAACCTGGTGCTGAAATGAGGTTTTGACATTGTCAATCTTGTTTTTAACGTGGTTTCAAGAACACAGGGTCCGCCCGCCTGTCAAGTCCGGCGGGCGGATCCCTCTATGATTTAAACTTCGACGGCGGAGTTGAATTCCTGGAGGAAACGCATGTCGTTCTCGAAGTAGTGGCGCAGGTCGTTGACCCGCCACTTGAGCATGGCGATGCGCTCCAGGCCCATTCCGAAGGCGAAGCCGCTGTATTTCTTGGAGTCGATGCCGCTGGCCTCGAGGACGTTCGGGTCCACCATGCCGCAGCCCAGGATCTCCAGCCAACCGGTCCCCTTGCAGATGTTGCAACCCTTGCCGTGGCAGATGTTGCAGCTGACGTCCACCTCGGCGGACGGCTCGGTGAAGGGGAAGAAGGACGGCCGCATGCGGATCTCGGTCTCGGGACCGAACATCTCGCGGGCGAACAGGAGGATGGCCTGCTTGAGGTCGGCAAAGGTCACATTCTCATCGATATAGAGACCTTCCACCTGGTGGAAGATGCAGTGCGCGCGGGCGCTGATGGCCTCGTTGCGGAACACGCGGCCCGGGCAGATCACGCGGATGGGGGGATTCTTCATCCGCTCCATCGTGCGCACCTGCACGCTGGAGGTGTGCGTGCGGAGCAGCAGCGGGTTGGGATGGCCCGTGGACACGAAGAAGGTGTCCTGCATGTCGCGGGCCGGGTGGTTCGGCGGGAAGTTGAGCGCCTCGAAGACATGGTAGTCGTCCTCGACCTCGGGACCCTCGGCCACGTCGTAACCGAATTTGCGGAAGATGTCCACGATCTCCTGCCGCACGATCGAGACCGGGTGGCGGGAACCCAGCTCCAGCGGGTCGCCGGGCATGGAGAGGTCCTGCTTCGGGGCGGTGCTGCCGCCCTCTTCGCCGACCGTGTCGCGGAGGCGGTCGATCGTCTCCTGGGCGGCGTTCTTGAGCTCGTTGAGCGTGCGGCCGAACTCGCGCTTCATCTCCTTGTCCACGGTGCGGAACTCTTCGAAGAGCGCCGTGATTTCGCCTTTACGGCCCAGGAAGCGCACACGCGCCTCTTCCACTTCTTTCTGCGTCTTGCACTGGAGCGCTTTCAGCTCCGCAAGGACTCTGTCGATATCTTCTCTTTTCATACGTCTATTTCCGTTTTTCGGCACGCTTGTCGCGCGCCTTCTTTTCGCGGGCGGCCCCGCTCTTGAGGTATTTCGTCCATTGCTTCTCGTCGAGCACCTTCTGCAGCGCGACGTAGATCTGCTCCGCCCACTTGTCCTGCACCTGCTGGTACACGTCGGCATTGCTCATCTTCGCGGCCTGCAGGCCCCTGAGTTCGAGGCGCAGGGCGTCGTAGTCGTGCGTCAGGATGGAGTCCACGTAGAAGGTCTGCCAGTCCTCCAGGCCCAGCAATTTCTCGTAGTTCTCCACGGTGGCGTCGATGGCTTCACGCATCTGCTTGACCTGCTCTTCTTCGCCCTGCGGCTGCTGCGCTCCGGCCAGGAAGGGCAGGAGCAGCAACGCGGTAATCCCGAAAAATTTTATAGCTTTGTACCTCATAAGCCTGCAAATTTAAGAAGAAAAGATAAAATGAGAAAATTTCTGTGCATCATCCTGTTTGCCGCTGTCCTTTCCGCAGGACGCGCGGACGCCTGTACCAACGTCATCATCACGCCCGGCGCCAGCGCAGACGGCTCCAGCATGGTCTCCTACGCCGCCGATTCGCACGGCCTCTTCGGGGAGCTGTATTTCCGCCCGGCAGGGCGTTTTGCCGCCGGCAGCCTCCTCCCCATCCGCGAGTGGGACACGGGCCGTCCGACCGGCAGCATCGCGCAGGTGGCCCGCACCTGGCAGACCGTGGGCAATATGAACGCCCGCCAGCTCATCATCGGCGAGACCACCTGGGGCGGCCGTGAGGAGCAGGCCGACCCGGCCGGCATCATGGACTACGGTTCCCTGATCTACGTGACCCTGCAGCGCGCCACCACGGCGCGCGAGGCCATCGCGACCATCGTGGAGCTCGCCAACACCTACGGCTATCCCTCCGAGGGCGAGACCTTCTCGATCGCCGATCCGCAGGAGGCCTGGATCATGGATCTCGTGGGCAAGGGCCCGGACAACAAGGGCATCGTGTGGGTGGCGCGCCGCGTGCCGGACGGCTACATCTGCGCGCACGCCAACCAGGCCCGCATCACGCGTTTCCCGCAGGATGATCCGGAGAACTGCCTCTTCGCCCCGGACGTGATCAGTTTCGCACGCGAGCAGGGCTGGTACGAGGGCGAGGATGCCGATTTCAGCTTCCGCGACGTGTACAATCCGCTCGATTTCGGCGGAGCCCGCGCCTGCGACGCCCGCGCCTGGAGCGCCTTCAACATCCTCGGCGAGGGGGTGTTTACCTACGAAGAGAACGGCGCCGAGGTCTCCCGGCCGGCTTCCGACTGGCTGGACTACGCCATGGGATACGACCTCTCCGGCGAGATGCCGCTCTTCATCAAGCCTGCCCGCAAGGTGCGCGTGACCGACGTAGCCTACGTGATGCGCGACCACTACGAGGGCACCCCGATGGATATGACCACCGACATCGGCGCGGGCGGCAACGGCCTGCCCTACCGCTGGCGTCCGATGAACTTCTCCGTGGACGGGAAAACCTACCTCAACGAGCGCGCCATCGCCACGCAGCAGACGGGCTTCTGGTTCGTCGCGCAGGCGCGTCCGAATCTCCCCGACGAGGTCGGCGCCCTGATCTGGTTCGGCTGCGACGATGCCGCAACTTCCTATCTGACGCCGATTTACGCCAACCTCACGAAGGTGCCCGAGTGCCTGCGCGAGGGCAACGGCGACCTGCTGCACTACAGCCCCACGGCGCAGTTCTGGATGTGCAACCGCGTGGCCAATGCCTGCTACAAGATGTACGACCGCATGGCGCCCGTGGCCCGCGGCGCGGCGGAGGCCTTCGAGCGCGACCAGCTGGAGCACGGCATCCCGGAGATGGATGCCAAGCTCGCGAAGCTCGTGGAGCGCGGCCGCCTGCGCAAGGCGCGCCGGCTGATGACCAAATACAGCGTGGAGACGGCCCAGAAGCAGTTTGCGGCCTGGACGAAGCTCGAGGAGCTGCTGCTCGTCAAGTTCATCGACGGCAACATCAAGGCCCAGGAAGAGGACGGCTCCTTCTCGCACACCGAGTACGGCCCCGGCTTCCCGAAAGGCCTGCAGTACGGCGGCTACAACGAGCTCTGGAAGGCCGCCGTCGCCCGCGACCCCCACGCCCCGGTGCTCGAATCGAAATAGCTTATTCCTGCCAGGTGACGGATTGGAGGGCGCGGGGCGGGATGCGGCAGGCAACGGCGTAGTTGTCGGTGACGAAGTTGAGCAGGGCGTCGGATGTGCCCTCGTTGAGGATCAGCGCTGCATAGGAGCCGTCCGGATTGCGGTAGAGCTGGTAGGTCAGCCCCGCCGCCGAATAACCCGATGTCCCCAAGCGGACGGCCCCGGGCTGCAGCACTTTCGAGCAGTGCGCGACGTCGTAGTAATGCGAGTTGCGCACGATGGAACCCAACGAATAATCAGACGCATCGATGGACACCGCG
Source organism: Candidatus Cryptobacteroides sp. (assembly GCA_045117755.1). Taxonomy (GTDB): domain Bacteria; phylum Bacteroidota; class Bacteroidia; order Bacteroidales; family UBA932; genus Cryptobacteroides. Next base: position 19,875 of record JBGUOB010000086.1, on the reverse strand, counting down.
CCGTAGCAGGTACTGCACCCGCGCGGCCGGAAGGGCTTGCCCTGGTAGTCCAGCATCAGATTCCACAGGGTCACACCCTTGCCCCAGCGGCCGAGCGTGCCCAGGAAAATGTCGCGGAAATCGTGGATCAGGCAGTCCTCGAAGCTGTAGTTCCAGGTGCCGATCGACGCTTCCGTGAAATAGATCTCCTTGTCCGGGAAACGAGCGTGTACGCCGTCCAGGACGGACACACTGCCCCCGTAGTTGTGCCAGGCGGAGCCGTGCACATAGCGGCCGGCCTCCGGATCCTCGAAGATGTGGGCCGGGTAGTCCTGCTGGCCGTAATCGCCGTCGTAGCTGTAGTTGTGGTCGAAGACCAGGACCTTCGTCGTCAGGCCGGCGGCCGCGAAAGCCGGCCCGATGGCCCATTTGATGAAATTGCTCTGCTCCTGCCAGGACATGTAGGTGGACATGGAATTGCCGCGGTTCAGCGGCTCGTTCTGCAGGGTCACGGCCAGGATGTCGTAGCCGCGGCGCTGCATCTCCCGGATCCAGCGGACGAAATACTGTGCATAGTCCTGGTAGTACGCCTCGCCGAGGTGCCCCGCATACCACTGGCTGTGCGGCGTCTGGCCGTCCTCGCCGACCTTCATCCAGAGCGGCGCGCTCCACGGGGAAGCGATGATCTTCACGGCCGGGTTGATGGCATAGATCTCGTCGAGGATGGGGAACAGGTACTGCTCGTCCAGCGGATGCACCGCGAAATGCTCCAGCCCGGGCTCGTCGCACCAGGTGAACTCGTCCATCGAGAAATCGGACCCGCCGATGCACACGCGGATCAGCGAGGAGCCCATCCCGCGCTCCCGGTCGAAAACCTCCGTCAGGAAGGCCGTCCGGTCGTCAGGGCTCATTCTCAGCAGGTTATAGCAGCTGGCCTGCGTGATGGCGAGGCCGAAACCGTCCACGGTCTGGAAGGTCTTGCCCGTCGGCAGGACCCGGTAGGCAGCCGCGGTGCTGGGGCGCATCAGCGGAATCTTGCTCTCCGCAAGGCGCAGGCCACCCACGGAAGTGGTGTAGGCCGTGGCCTCGCGCACCGGTTCGGGTTCCGGCTGGATTTTGCCCTGGCAGGCCGTCAGCGCCAGCAGGAGCAAGGGGAGCAGCGTGTGCATTCTCATAGAATTATTCGACCTTGAAGGCGAGCGGTTCGCCGGAGGCGCTGTCTCCCGCCACCCAAAGCTGGAAATCGCCCGGCTCCACCTGTTTCTTGCGCTCCGCGCCCCAGAAGGCCAGCTCGGAGACCGGGAGCTCGAGCTCCACGCGGCGGCTCTCGCCCGGCTCCAGCGTCTCGCGGCCGAAGCGCTTGAGCTCCTTGACCGGACGGGTCAGCGAGCCCACCAGGTCGCGCACGTAGAGCTGCCAGATCTCGGTGCCCGCGCGGCGGCCCGTGTTGCTGAGCGTGAAGGACACGCGGATCACGCCGTCGCGGCGGTAGGAGGCGGCATCGAGCGCCAGGTCGCTGTACGCGAACTCCGTGTAGCTCAGGCCGTAACCGAAGGGGAACAGCGGATAGGCGCCGTAGTCCAGATAGTAGGAGGTATTGCCGAGGGAAGTCTGTCCCGCCTCGGCCTCGATGCCGTCCAGCAGGGTTTCCCCGTTGTACGGACGGCCGGTCATGTTGTGCGCATAATACATCGGCGCCTGGCCCACGGTCCGCAGGAAGGTGATCGGGGTCTTGCCGGACGGCGTGGCGTCGCCGAAAATGAGGTTCGTCAGCGCCGGGCCGCCCATCGTGCCGGGATGGAAGGCGTAGAGCAGCGCGTCGCAGTTCGGCAGGTCACGCTCGATGGTGAGCGGCCGGCCGGCCATCACGGTGGCGATCACCGGCTTGCCGGCGCTGCGCAGGGCCGCCAGCAGCTCGCTCTGCGAGCCGATCAGGTTCAGGTCCGCGAGGCTGTGCGCTTCGCCGGACAGGATGGCCTCCTCGCCGAGGAAGACCAGCACGACATCCGCGCGTCGCGCGGCGGCAACCACTTCGTCGAAATGGCTCTTCTTCTCGCGGCTGAAGCGCAGGCCCGGGACATAGTCCACCCGGCCCGGGAAACGCTCCCGCAGGGCCGCCAGCGGCGTGACCGTGTGCTGCTTCTGGCCGTCGAAGGCCCAGGTGCCCAGCTGGTCGTGCGGAGCGTCGGCCATCGGACCCGTCACCAGGATACGGCCCGTGCGGGCGGCATCCAGGGGCAGAACGCCCGTATTCTTGAGCAGGATCGCGGACTCCTCGGCCGTGCGGCGCGCGGCGTCGAGGTGCTCCGGCGCATACTGCACCGCCTCCGCGGCGGCCGCGTCCACGTACGGATGCTCGAAGAGGCCCAGCAGGACCTTGGTCCGCAGGATGTTGCGCACCGCAGCGTCGATCGCGGACTCGCGCACCGCGCCGCTGCGCACCAGCTCCTCGAGGTGGGAGATGAAGCCGTAGGTCATCATATCCATATCCACACCGGCCTCCAGCGCCTCGCGGGCCACTTCCTTGCGGTCCGCGCCGTAGCCGTGCGAGATCATCTCGCCCATGGAATTCCAGTCGGTCACCACCATGCCGTCGAAGCCCCACTCGTCCCGCAGGATGTCCTTGAGGATGAAGCGGTTGCCCGTGGAGGGGATGCCGTCGTTGTCATTGAATGAAGTCATCAGCGTCAGCGCTCCGGCGCGCACGGCCGCCTCGAAGGGCGGCAGATAGACATTGCGCAGCTGGCGCTCGGAGAGGAAGGTGCTGTTGTAGTCGCGCCCGCCCTCGGCCGCGCCGTAGCCCACGAAATGCTTGATGCAGGCGGCCATCGTGGTGCTGTCCTGCAGCGTGCCCTGGTAGCCGCGCACCATGGCCTCGCCCATGCGGGCGTCCAGGTACGGGTCCTCGCCGCTGCCCTCCGCGATGCGGCCCCAGCGCGGATCCCGCGCGATGTCGAGCATCGGGGAGAAGGTCCAGCGGATGCCCTGCGCAGAAGCCTCCACCGAGGCCACGCGAGCACCCTCCTCGACCAGTGCGGGATCGAAGGTCGCCGCCAGGCCCAGGGGAATCGGGAACACCGTGTGGAAACCGTGGATCACGTCGCGGCCCACCAGCAGGGGGATGCCCAGGCGGGACTCCTCCACCGCGATGCGCTGGAATTCGTTGATCCGGACCGGATCCACCTCATTGAGGATGGAACCGATCTGTCCCTTGCGGACGGCATCGGAATAATTGGAAACATCGCTCCCGGCGGACACCTGGTTCATCTGGCCGATCTTCTCGGCCAGGGTCATCCGGGACAGCAGCGCGTCCACGCGCCGTTCCACGGCCGGCGTCGTGCCCGTCGTGGAGGCCTGCTGCGGGCGGCCGCAGGAGGCGGCGGCCAGCGTCAGCACGCACAGAAATAAGCTTTTTATGGTCTTCATCATTGTCGTCATTGCTTCTTGTACACGCGCACATAGTCCACCTGCATCGTGCAGGGCAGCGCGCGCTCGTCCACGCCGTTCATACCGCCCCAGTCCCCGCCCCAGGCGAGGTTGAGGATGATGTAGAACTTCTTGTTGAACGGCCAGGTTCGGTCGTCGCCCTTCCCGTCGTTGCGGAACTCGAGCAGTTTCTCCCCGTCCACGTAGGTCCGGATGTAGTCTGCCGTCCATTCGAGGGCGTAGGTATGGTATTCGTCTTCGGCACCCGGGGTCAGGCGCTCCGCCGTCTTCTGGGTGTTCTTGACGTGATTGTAGGCTTCACAATGGAAGGAAGAGGAGGTGTAGTTGGCGTGCGTGCCGACCTCTTCCATGATATCGATCTCGCCGCAGGCCGGCCAGCCCTTGGAGAAATCGTCCGGCATCATCCAGAATGCCGGCCAGGTACCCTGGCCTTTCGGGAGCCGGATGGCCGCCTCCACGTAGCCGTAGAGCCAGGATTCGCGGGAATTCATCCGCGCGGAAAGGACCTGCCCGCCTTCTTTGCGGGCCACGATGTGCAGGGCCCCGTCGCGCACGAACGAGGTCCGCCGGTCGTCGGGGACATAGCGCTGCAACTCGTTGTTCACGCGGCCGGGCGCCCAGTCCTCGAAGCGCCAGTTCGACACGAGGTCGGTCGAGGCGCCGGAGAAATCATCTTGCCAGACCAGCTGGTAGCCCGTCGGGACATAAGCTCCCGGGGCTACCGGCTCGCCAGGCTGCTGCACCACCCGGAGCGTCCGGACCTGGTCGCCGCAACGGAAATGGATGTCCGCGCTGCGGCGCTCGGCCGTGTAGCTCCGGTTGAATGTCAGCTTCAGTTCATGCTCCCCCTTGACCACCGTCAGGGGGGAGAGGCTGAACCAGAAGGGAATGTCGTCCCCGTCCGCCTGCCAGGAGGCGTTCGCCGTCGTTTTGACTACGACTTCGCCGCCGGCGCCTTCTCCCGAAACCTCAGACGGGGAGAAGGACAGTTCCGGGACCAGGTTCGCCTGCGTCAGTTCCAGGGTGGCCGTAGCCTCCCCGCTTTCGAAGCGAAGTGTGGCCCGCCGACTGCTTCCGCTTACGTTCGGGGTCGCGGTGACGCGCAGGATGCTCTCTCCGCGGAAGATCTGCGAAGGCGAGGCCAGCGTGTACCAGTCCTGCCCGTCGGTCTGTACGGACCAGACGGCGGAGGATTGCACACGGGCGGAGGCCTCTCCCCCCTCCGCGCTGACGCTCAGCGTGCCGGGTTGAAACTCAATCGTGGCGGCCGGAGCGGGCGCGGGGGTCGGTTCCTTCTCGCCGCAGGCGACCAGGAGCAAAACGGAAGCAATCAGGGACAACATTCTCATTACCACTTATTTAACCAATAACCAAAAACTGCCTTTTTATTATTCGGGCTTCTCGCTGAGCGGGATGTGCTTCTGCAGGCAGAGACCGGAGATCGTGATCTCGGCGCCGGCCGGGAAGCGGCCGAAGTCGAAGACCAGCAGGATGCTTTCCGTGCCGTCGAAGAGCATGTGGTCAGCTTCCTCGAAAGAGACGGTCGTACCGGCCGCAACCTCCACGTTGCCGTTGTAGAAGAAGCAGTCCTCGCCGTCGGCCTCGGAGGTCATCTTGACCGTCGCGGTGCCGGTCTGCGTGGAGCTGATCCTGCAGCAGAAGTCGAAGCGCTCGCGGGCGCCGGCCGGGACCAGGGTGTGGATCTTGAACTGACCCATCCACTCGCCGCCGCCGATGCCTTCCGGCACGACGATCTTGATGTCGTTGTTGAAGGAGAGACCCGGGTTGAGACCGCCGGCCCAGTCGGCGCCGCTGAACCAGCTTTCGTAGTTCAGGGTAGCGCCCAGCAGGTTGGTCTCGGCCTCCGGACGGAACCAGGCCGGCTCCGGGGTCGGTTTCGGCTCGACGGGCTCCACCTCAGGCTCCACCAGCTCGTCCTTCGGGACGAAGATGAAGTACCAGGCGTTGCCGGGCTCCGCGGCGCTGCGGCACCAGACATAGAGCAGGTGCTCGTTGAGCGTGATGATGCTGTACTCGCTCACACCGGTGTAGAAGCCGAGGAACGCGCCGTCCTTCAGGGTCAGCTTGCCCGCCTCTTCGTCCAGGGAGAAGCCCAGGCCCTCGCCCGGGGTGTAGGGCACGTCGTAGTCGCCCACGACGGGGTTCGGGGTGCCACCCTGGCCCAGGTGATTCATACCGTTCTCGTTGGTGTAGATGTAGCCCTTGTTCTTCCAGATGAGCTTCGTGCCCTTCTGGATGAAGGTGTACTCGTTGTCATAGAGCGAGCAGCCGTCCTTGCCGTTGGGGTCGCACTGCCACCAGGCCGGACCGTTGGCCTCGGGCGCCGCATTCACGTCGCCGACGCCGAAATGGCCCTTGGTGTAGCGGGCGAAGACCCAGGTCTTGCCCTCGGCGGCATCGGCGCCGCCGGTCAGGGCGTTGAAGCCCGGGGTGTCCAGCAGGCCGTAGTCGTCGGCGGAGATGGTCACCACCTTGGAGATGGTGGCGGAACCGCCGGTCGTGTAGAGGGACATCGTCACGGTGTACTCACCGGCGAAGGGATAGGTGGCGGACACGGCGTCACCCTTGACCATCGTACCGTTGCCGAGGTCCCACAGGGCGACACCCGCCACGGTCGAAGTGTTCTGGAACTCGATGATGTTCGGCGTCGCGGAGGAAGGGGCGAACGAGAACGCGAGCTGGTCTTCCGACACGGCCGGACCGAGTTTGTGGGCATCCAGGTCCATCGGACGGCAGGAGAACAGCAGGGTCCCGGCCGTGGCGAGGAGGAGGATAGCGTTAATTATCTTTTTCATTTTCAATTGCTTTTACGGGTTCGAACCATTAATAACCTTTGTTCTGCTTGAGTTCGAATTCGCCGGTACCGGCGGTACGGCTCATTTCGCTCTGCGGGATCGGCAGGTACTTGTCCTTGTCCGGGTTGAAGGTGCGGACGCTCTGGAAGGCCTCGTTGTTCTCGGTCAGCACGGTGGCGGCATCGCCCCAGCGGATCAGATCCCAGAAGCGCATACCCTCGCCCACGAACTCCTTGCGGCGCTCGGACTTGATGTTGGCCTCGTTCACGGGGATGGAGCCCAGGCCGGCGCGGCTGCGGACCGCGTCCAGGCAAGCCTGCGCGTCCACGCCCTCCGCGGCAGCGGCGCCGCGCACACCCACCAGCTCGGCATAGTTGAGCAGGGTCTCCGCATAGCGGAAGAGGATCAGGTTGTTCGGATAGTTGAGGTCCACGGTGCCGATGGCGGAACGCAGGGCGGTCCGGGCGGCATACTTCTTCTGGAAGAGGCCGGTGTTCTGGAAACGCGGGCCGTAGGTGCCTTCCTCGAATTTGTTGATGGAACCCTCGCGACGCACGTCGCCGTCCTCATACATATCCCAGGTGGCCTGACGCACGGGACCGAAGCCCCAGCCGCCGCAGAACACCGGATCGTTGAGTTCGTTCGGGGCGATGTAGGCCGGCAGGTTGGTGCCGCAGCCCGTCCAGGCGGCGCCCCAGTCGCGCTTGCCGTCGGAGATCTGATTGGTCTCGAAGATGGACTCGGCGCTGAAGTCGCTCTCGTCCGCACCCGTCCACAGGGCGTCGAAATCGATGAGGCGGTAGGCGTTGCTCGCGATGATCTTCGCCATATTGGCGGCGACCTCGCCGAACTTGGCCTGGTCGTTCTGGTACATCACCACGCGAGCCTTGAGCATATAGAGGGCGGCCAGGCTGGCGCGGGCCTGCTTGACACCGCCGTTGGTGCACATCGGGAACTCGTCGCCCGCCTGGGCGGCAGCCGTCTCGGCGTCCGCGATGTCCTGCATGATGCAGGCGTAGATCTCGTCGGCGCTCTTCTGCGGAGCCATGAAGGGATCCTCGAGCGGCTCGGTGAAGAAAGGAATGTTGCCGTAGAGCTTCCACAGGTGGTGCAGGTAGTAGGCGCGCAGGAAGAGCGCCTCGGCACGGTACTGCGCGAGCTTGCGCTTGGCGGCGTCGGAGTCGAAGCCGACGGCGTTGTCGATCGCCAGCAGCGTGTTGTTGGCACGGGCGATGGCGGTGTAGTACAGGCTCCAGATGCCGGTCGGGCTCTCGGCCGCCGGGATTTGGAACAGGGACATGTGGTACATCCAGGACTGGTCGCCGGCGTCGCCGCCACCCTTGTAGATATCGTCGGAGCGGAGGTCGGAGAGCAGGAGGATATGGTTGTAGTTGTAATTCGCGTAGGAGTCCATCAGGAGCGGCTGGTAGGTCGCCGTCAGGTAGGACAGGATGGCGTTCTCGGTCGCTTCCGCACCGGCCGCACCCTGGTGGGTCGTGTGGGCGGTAAGGAATTTCTCCCCGCAGCTGGTCAGGACCAGGGCCCCGGCGACCACCGCCAAAATCTTATAGAGTTTCATATTCTTATGCATTTAAAGATTAGAAGGAGAGGGATGCGCCGACCGTGATGGTGCGAGCCTGCGGGTAGATGCCGCGGTCCACGCCGATGGTGGTGTAGCCGTCGGAGGCCATTTCCGGATCGAAACCGTCGTACTTCGTGAAGGTGAGGAGGTTCTCGCCGGCCACGTACACGCGCACGCTCTTCAGGGAGATGGTGCGGACCCACTTTTCGGGCAGGGTGTAGCCGATCTGGGCGGTCTTGAGGCGGAGGAAGGAAGCGTCCTTGACCCAGAGGTCGGAGGAACGCCAGTTCTGGTTCGGGTTGGCGTTGGTCAGGCGCGGGATGCGGTTGGAGGTACCTTCGCCGATCCAGCGGTCGAGGATCCACGCCGGGCGGTTCATCGCAGGGATGTCGCCGCGCATGGAGTAGTCGAACACCTGGTTGCCGATGCTGCCCTGGAAGAAGAGGTTCAGGTCGAAGCCCTTCCAGTCAGCGGAGAAGGTGATACCGTAGGTCCAGTCCGGCATACCCTTGCCGATCTTGGTGCGGTCGTTGTCGTTGACGTAACCGTCGTTGTTGGTATCCACGAACTTCACGTCACCGGGCTGGGCGTTAGGCTGCATCAGGTTGCCGTCCTTGTCCTTGTAGGCCTGGATCTCGTTCCAGTTCTGGAAGATGCCGTCGGTCTTCATACCGTAGAAGTACGGCCAGACCTCGCCGTTGGAACCCTTGACGTAGTCACCCACGCCGGAGGCGCCGTTGCTCTGGTACACCGCCTCGCCGGACTCGTTGCCCAGGTTGATCAAGCGGTTGCGGAGCAGGGACGCGTTCGCGTTGATGGCGTAATGGAAGTCGCCGACCTGCTGCTGCCAGCCGATCTCGAACTCATAACCCCAGTTGCGCATGTCGCCCAGGTTGGACATCGGAGCGCCCTGGCCCACGTAGGAAGGGATCGGCTTGTCCATGAGCATACCGTTCGTCTTCTTGTTGTAGAAGTCGAAACCGAAGGTAAAGCGGTCGTTGAAGAGGCGGGCGTCGAAGCCGAGGTCGATCTGCTCGGACTCCTCCCAGCGGATGGTCGGGTTGGCGAGCGCGGCGGGAGAGGAACCCGGCTGCATGGTGCCGTAGGCGCCGTCATTGCCGAAGTAGTACTCCTGGCCCGTGTCCATCAGGGACGCGTAGCGGAAATTACCGATGTTCTCGTTACCGTTCTTACCCCAGCTGGCGCGGAGCTTGAGCTGGTCGATCCAGCCCGGACGGTTGTTCTTGAACCAGGGCTCGTTGGAGATGTTCCAACCCAGGGAAGCGGCCGGGAAGGTCGCCCACTTGTGGCCGGGGCCGAAGCGGGAAGAACCGTCGCGACGGATCGTGAATTCGACCATGTATCGCTCGTCGAAGTTGTAGTCGAAACGGAAGAAGTAGGAAGCCAGACGCTGCACGTCGTAGCCGCCGGTGCCGCCGCTGGTGCGCTCGTCATCGGTGGAGCCGATCGCGGAGTCGATGTAGGCCATCGCCGGGTTGGTCTCCTTGAGCTGATAGTCCGTACCGGACACGTAGGTGTAGGAATAGCTCATCGCGGACTGGCCGAGGACGGCGCCGATGTAGTGCTTGCCCAGCTGCTTGCTGTAGGAGAAATAGTTCTCCACCTGCCAGCGCAGACCTTCGTTCATTCCCATGTTCACCCAGCTGGTGAGGGTCTGGTTCATCGAGCTCTTGTACTGCTCGAAACCATAGCCGCGGTTGCGCCAGAAGGCGAGGTCCACGCCATAGCTGCTCTTGAATTTCAGGCCGGGGAGGATGTCCAGTTCGGCGCCGAAGTTGGCCACGAACTTGTGGGTCTTGTAGAGCGTGTTGGACGGCGTGTCGAGGTTGGCCACCGGGTTGGTGAGCTCCTGATAGCCGGTCGGCGGCAGGGAGTAGACACGGCCGTCGGCGGCCACGATGGCCGTCGGGTGGGCCGCCAGGATCGCGGCGGCTTCCGCGTCGGAAGCGAACACCGGGATGGAGGGGTTGAACGCCACGGCGGAGCCCAGGATGGATCCGAACTCGGAGTTGGTCGTGATGCCCGTCGAATTGATGTTCGAGTAGGCGACGTTGGCCGTGAGCGTGAGTTTGTTCAGGAAGTTGCGGCTCTCCGTCTCGAAGGGAACATACGTGTTGTTCGAGCGGAGGGTGAGGCGGTCGTAGTTGGACTTGCCGTAGTTGCCGCCCACGATTCCGGCCTGATTGAAGTAGCCCACGGACACGAAGTACAGGGCTTTCTCGGTGCCGCCGCTCACGGACAGCTGGTGCTGCGTGATGGGGGCGTTGTAGTAGAAGGTCTGGTCCTGCCAGTCGGTGCCAACACCGGCCGCGGCAATCTCGGCGGCCGTGTAGAGCGGAGCGCCGCCGTCGTTGATGCGGGCCTCGTTCATGATCACCATGTACTCGGTGGCGTTCAGGACTTCCTTCTTGCGCCAGGGATTCTGCCAGCCGAAGCTGCCATTATAGGTAATGGAAGCCTGGCCTTTCTTGCCGCTGCGGGTGGTCACGAGGACCACGCCGTTGGCGGCGCGGGCGCCGTAGATGGCCGCGGAAGCGGCATCCTTGAGGATTTCCACGGAAGCGATGTCGGTCGGATTGAGGTAGTCGATACCGCCGTCCACCGGCATGCCGTCCACGATATAGAGCGGATCGGAGTTGTTGACGGAACCGATACCGCGGATCTTGATCTGGGAGCCGGAGCCCGGCTGGCCGGATGCCTGCGTGATCTGCACGCCGGAGACCTTGCCCTTGAGGGCGTCGTTGATGGTCGAGGCACGGACCGTGTTGAGCGCGTCGCCGTCCACCTTGGAGATGGAAGCGGTCACGACGCTCTTCTTCTGGACGCCGTAGCCGATGACCACGGTCTCGTCGAGCATTTCGGCATCATCCGCGAGGACGATGTGCAATGCGCGCGCACCGGTGGCAGTGACATTCTGGCTCACGTAGCCGATGCAGGAAACTTCCAGGGTGGCACCCTCGGTGGCGCGGAAGGAGAAATCTCCGTCCACCCCCGTCATGGTACCGTTGGTCGTACCCCGCTCAACCACGAAAGCGCCGACAATCGGCTGGCCGGCAGAGTCCACGACGACACCCGACACGGGCACGCCCTGGGCCATCGCCGCCAGGCATAATCCTGCTGAGAGGATCAAGGAAAGAATTTTTTTCATACGCTTTGCTGAAAAGTTTGCGTTGGTTAATTATATGGAAAACAAAAAAATGTCATCGGACCGAAGTCCAACGGCAAAGATATCGGCTTCCCATATCCCTTCAGCCGGCAAGAATGAAATAGTAGCGGATTTGAAAATACAAAGCACTGTGAATCAGCGCTTTGATATTTTCACTAAGAATGATATTAGTAGTGACAAATGAGTTTGCAAATCACTACTTTCCGATCTTTTTGACCTCCTCCTCGAAACGGTCGCGGTCTCCCAGCGCCGCATTTTTGACGGAGACCTTGTAGTTGTAGATGGTGCTCGGGGAGTAGTGAAGCAGCTCGGCAATCTCGCGCGAATCGTCCACGCCCAGGCGGATCAGGGCGAAGATCCGCAGCTCCGTATTCAGCGAACCGGGCTTGGGCGAGAAGCGCGCATCCTCGCGGAGCAGCTCGTTGAAGCGGTCCACGAAGTCCGGGCAGATGGCCTGCAGGAAGGTGGAGTCGAAGGTGCGGTAGAACTCCTTGAGGCTCTTCTCCGTGCGCGTGGAGAGCGAAAGCTCGCGCAGCAGCTGCTCCGCCTTGCCCTGCTTGAGCATATTGCGCGCGCGGCTGTCCTCGGCCTGCACGAAGCTCACATTCTCCGAGAAGCGGCGCAGGAAGTCCACGATGTAGCGCTCCTTGACGCGGTCGGCGCGGGAGAGTTCCTTGTTCAGACTGCCCAGCGAGCCGTTGGCGTCGGCCAGCTGCAGGTTGCGGTCCTCCAACTCGCGGCTCAGCAGCGTGAGCTTGCGCGAACGTGCCACCAGGAACCACGCCAGGATCAGCAGCAGGAAGGTCAGCGCGGCCAGCAGAATCGAGGAAATCACCGCTGCGCGGTGCATACGGGCCTGCCGGGCGGCATACTCGTCCTCGATGCCCATGAAGAACTGCGAAATCTGCCACGGGCGCAGCTTGGCGTTATAGAAAATGGCGTCCTCCTGCGCCACCCGCAGGTAGCGGAAGGAGCGCTCGACGTCGTCGTTGATGATGATTTGCGAGATGAGCGTCAGCGAGGCGTAGTCCTTGACAGCATTCAGGATGTCGCACTCCGCCGACTTGATCAGCCAGTCCATCCGCTCCTCCTGGCGACCCATGCGCTCCGCCAGTTCGGAAAGCTCGTAGGCATAAATCGCATACTGGTGCTCCTGCGGCTGCGTTCCCGCGATGAGCAGGCGTCCCACGCTGTCGGCCTCCGCGAGTCGGCCGGCCGTGGAGAGTTCGTCCATTTTTAGCTGGCGCCAGCGCTCGGAATCCTTCGGCAGCAGGGCGTAGAGCTGCTCCCGGTACACCTCGCGCTCGGCGAGCGGCGGCCGCTCGGCCATGCCGGAATTGCCCGCGAGGTCGCGGCTGAAGTCATACAGCGCCATCAGGTAATCGATCTTCAGCGCCTCCGAGAGCGTGCTGGTATCGATCTGCCCCGTCAGGCGGTTGTACGCCTCCATATAGTGTCCGGACTTGGCGTACAGGTGGCCCAGCATGATGGCGGCGCGGTTGTAGCGCTCCGTGTCGTGGATGCGCTCCGCCAGCTCCAGGCACTTCTTCAAGCAAACCTGCGTGGAGTCGAAATTATACGAGAAATACTCCTCCGCCGCGTACATCGAATAGTCGCACAGGCGGCGGGCGCTCTGCGTGCCGGCGGCCAGTTTCCAGATGCCCTCCAGCTGGTCCTTCTTGCGGGTCTCATAGACCGGGCGGGCGGCGATGTAGCCGTCCAGCTCTTCCAGCTTGGGATACTGCACGCGCTGCTCCCGGCAGGAAAATGCCAGCAGCAAAGTGACAGGAAGCCAGAAAAGGGAACGCATCGGTTATCAATTGGTCGTTCAGTCCAAGCAAAGGTAAGCATTTTTTTACGATTCGCCCTTTTTCGTTATATTTGCACAATACCCGCCACGGAATCACTAAAAAACCAATTATATGAAAAAGTACCTCCTCCTTTCCCTCGCAGCGCTCTGCGCAGCCCTGGGCCTTTCCGCGCAGACGGAGAACCAGGAAATCACCGTGGCGGCGGCTGAATCCTACGCCACGCAGCAAAGCACCTACACGCCGTCCTTCAAGGTGGACGGCACCAACGCCAAGGTCCGCAACGTCATCCTGCTCATCGGTGACGGCATGGGCCACGGCGCCGTCAACGCCGCCATGTACGCCAACGACGGACTGACGATGACCAACCTGAAGACCTTCGGCCTCGTGCGCACGCAGTCCGCGGACAACTTCACCACGGACTCCGCCGCCTCCGGCACCGCCTACGCCACGGGCGTGAAGACCAACAACGGCTTCGTCGGCATGAACACCGAGCGGGAGCGCATCGCCAACATTCCGGAGATCCTGACCCCGATGGGCTACGCCTGCGGCGTGCTCTCCACCGACGACCTCAACGGCGCCACCCCGGCGTCCTTCTTCGCCCACCAGGCCGCGCGCGGCGACAAGGAGGAGATCTGGGCCGACCTGCCCGCCAGCCCGCTGGTATTCGCCTCCGCTGGCAAGCAGTCCACCTTCGAGGAGCTGCCGCTCACCACGCAGGAAGCCATCCGGAAGACCTTCACCGTAGTCTATGACCCGAAGGATCCCGCCGCTGCCGCTTCCAGCCGCCTGGTCTACCTGCCGAAGAGCGTCCACCTCGACCGGGGCGACTACCTCCCCGCCACCACGGAGATGGCCATCAATTACCTCGCCCAGCGCAGCAAGAAGGGCTTCTTCCTGATGGTTGAGGGTGCCCGCATCGACAAGCACGAGCACAGCAACGAACTGCCGGAGACCCTTGCGGAGACGCTGGACTTCGACAAGGCCATCGAGGCCGCCGTCCGCTTCGCGGAAAAGGACGGCCACACGCTGGTGATCATCAGCGCCGACCATGAGACCGGCGCCACCATCCTCACCGGCGGCGACCTGGAGACCGGCTTCGTCCGCACGGTCTTCGCCTCCAAGGGACACTCCCCGATGATGGTGCCGCTCTTCGCTTACGGCCCGCACTCCCGCGACTTCGGCTGCGTGCAGGAAAACAGCGACGTCGCGAACAAAATCCTCAGTCTGCTCGGAGCGAAAAAATAATTGTTGGAAAACTAATTATTTGTTGTAACTTTGTCGTCCCGATAAACGGAGATCCTAGTTTGGAAACCGAAGGGACGATTGGAGAGGTGGGAGAGTGGCTGAATCCACAGGTTTGCTAAACCTGCATACGGGTAACCGTATCACGAGTTCGAATCTCGTCCTCTCCGCTTAAATGCCTTGCAGAAAACCCTGCAAGGCATTTTTGTTTCGAAAAAAAGCATATCTTTGTGCAACTAGTAACTGTATTACCCATGGGAAAGCATTTTTCTTGGATGCTGGCCGCCATCCTGACCTGCGGCCTCGCGCTGACCACTTCTTGCAGAAAAGAAGAGATTCCCGAAAAGCTGGAAGGCTTCTGGTACAACCAATTCGTTTCCACCATCTATCCCGGCGAATACAAAGATATCATCCATACGGTATTGGAGTTCAGGGAGGACGGTGTCCTCATCGAGAGGTCCTATCACAGCTACGTGGATTCCAGCGGTGATCACCTGGATCGGGACCGTCGCCACGATCTCTACACCGTGAACCCGACGTTCCACGTCGTTTACTTCAACACGTTTGCCGAACAGGACTCGCCCGTCGTTTACAAAATCGAAGACGGCACCCTGTCCCTCTCCTACACGTTTGGGATAGAAACGTTCACGCGTAACTACGTCCGCCCGACGCAGAGCGAGCTCGAAATGTTTGACACGTACGACAGGACCATCCCGTCCGACGACTATGTCGGCGTCTGGTTCCGCAGCAGCGAATCCAACCAGCTGTACAACTACGTCATGTGCGAGTTCACGGAAGACGGAGAGCTTCACATGCTCCGCTATGCCTACGACAAATCCAGAGACATGTGCAGGCGCAGGGAATACCGCGTGGCCTACTCCGATCTCGGCACCGTGGACGGCAAACAGAGTCTCAAAGTCTTCACGGAAGATCGTCCCGACGCGTACAGCCTACTCAACTGGACCGTCACGGACAACATCCTCTCGCTCATAGAACCGGAATATGAGGATGTCTCTAACGTTTTTCATCCCCTCACGCTGGATGATCTGATCCTGATGGAGGAACTGGACGAGAAGTGCGAATAATATTCAAAAAAAGTATATATTTGCACAGATAATATCACTAATTAACACACTAAACCCCATGAAAAAGTATTATTCGTGGATGTTGACCGCCATCCTCCTGATCTGCGGTCTCGCGCTGACCACCTCCTGCGGCAAGGAAGAAGCTCCCTTCAAGCTGGACGGTACCTGGTATGGTAAAATCATTGATGATGAAAACTTTGGCATCGGCAAGAGCGTCCACTACCTGCTCCTCGACTTCGGGCAGGACGGTGTCCTGACCGGAAAATCATACGAAGGCTTCGAAGGCACCGCCATCCAACATTGGGACCGCTTCCGCCGCCACAGCATCTACACCGTGGACGAGCCGGGCCACGTCATCTACGCCAAGGTCCTCACCAACGACGAAACCTCCCCCGTCTCCTACCAGTACAGCAACGGCACCCTGACGCTGACTGTCTCGTATGGAGCAACGAACTATACCGTCAACCTCACCCGCCCGACGCAGACCGAGCTGGAAATGCTGGCAATATACGACAACTCCATCCCGTCCGACGACTATATCGGCGCCTGGTTCGGCGGCAGCGAATTCAACGAGCTGTACACCTACGTCATGAACGAGTACTTCGAAAACGGGAGATCGCACACCATTCGCTATTCCTACTACAAGCCCACGAACCAGTGCACGCGCACCGAGACCGATTGGATCTATGACGATCTCGGCATCGTGGACGACGAGCAGCTCATCGAACTCACCGAGGTCGGTGACCCCACCAACGTCAACACCTACTGGTGGACCGTCGAAAACAACGTCCTCACGCTCGGGCACAAGAAATATGAAAGTATGGAATCCGACTTCCAGCCCCTCACGCGGGAGAACCTGGAACTGATGGCCGAACTGGACAAGCTCTGCAAATAAGCTAAACCCGAAATAACAACCGATTAACCCATGAAAAAGATTCTCTGCCTCGCTCTGTGCCTGTTGTCCTTCAACGCGATGGCCCAAGGCATCCTCTCCCGCTTCTATGACAACGACGCGGAAAAAGTCGTGTTCCAGGAGAAAGGGAGCCACAGCTTCGGCATCGCCGGCGCTTACCGCAGCTTCGACGTCGCCGGTGACAACCTGGGCGACGGCTACGCCATCATGTCCCTGCTCAACATCGGATCGGGAAGGCTTGCCGCATACAACGTCAGCCCCAAGTTCTCCTATTTCGTTGGGGACGACCTCGCCCTGGTCGGCCGGCTGGACTACAGCGGCTACACGCTGAATTCCGACCTGCGCCTCGATCTGCGCGGCGCTGTGGACGTGAGCAGCATTGCGGATAACCCGCAAGATGAGGAAGAGATCCGGTCCCTGCTGAACCTGCGCATCTCCAGCCGCCACATGGTCAACAATACCTGGGGCGCTTCGCTGGCCCTGCGCAAATACATTCCCTTCTTCGGCAGCCAGACTTTCGCCGTCTTCGGCGAGGCCCGCCTGTACGGCAACTACGCCACCACGATCTCCAGTCCCATCGACGTGGACGGTCACTACGTGAACGAGAAGCAGCGCACGAACAACACCTTCTCCGCCGGCCTGAAGGTCGCCGGCGGCCTGTGTGTCCGGTTGCGGGGCAGCAATGCGCTGACCATCAGCGTGCCCCTCGTCGGTGCTGCCTACAGCAACACCCTGCAGCACAAGAATCAGACGAACAACGACGCCCACCTGTCCCAGTTCAAGATCGCGCGTAACCTCGACTTCCTGGGCATCCAGGTCGCCTACTGCCACTTCATCGGCCCGAAGAACAAGAAAAAGTAAAGGCTACGCGGCAGCGTTGAACATCATCCTTGCCATTCCCGATCTTATTGATTCGCGTCGTAGAAGATGACAGTCCAGTGGCTAGGGATGCCGTTTGGGCCAGAGGGCCAGTTTACTCCCAGGGTCCGGGTGAAGGTGCCGGTGCTGGCAACGTCGCGGACCCAATTGCTGCAACTTCCTTGATTTGTTATGCCATTTTCTGCGAGGCAGGTGATGCTGCTTAGTTTCGAACAGCCAGAGAACATATAGGAATAGCAATAACCTGCCAAGCTCATGGCCGGCAGGACCGGGGCCACCTCCAGGCTGGTGCAGCCAGAGAACATATAGTAATAGCAATAACCTGCCAAGCTCGTGGCCGGCAGGGTCGGGGCCACGCTCAGACTGGTGCAGCCAGAGAACATATAGGAATAGCAATAATCTGCCAAACTCGTGGCCGGCAGGGTCGGGGCCACCTCCAGGCTGGTGCAGCCAGAGAACATACTTTGATAGCAACTACCTGCCAGGCTCGTGGCCGGCAGGATCGGGGCCACCTCCAGGCTGGTGCAGCCATCGAACATACTTTGATAGCAACTACTTGCCAAGGTCGTAGCGGGCAGGGCTGGTGCGGTGGTCAGGCCGGTGCAGTGAGAGAACATACCATCGTAGCAACCACTCGCCAAGATCGTGGCCGGCAGCGCCGGGGCCACGCTCAGACTGGTACAGCCAGAGAACATATAGGAATAGCAATTACTTGCCAGGCTCGTGGCCGGCAGCGCCGGGGCTGCGCCCAGGCTGGTACAGCCATCGAACATACTATCATAGCAACGATTTACCAAACTCATGGCCGGCAGGGCCGGGGCCGTGCCCAGGCTGGTGCAGCGGTAAAACATGTCCTTGTAACAGCCTTCCGCCAAACTCGTGGCCGGGAGCACCAGGGGCTTGGTGTCGAGACTCTTGATATTTGATACGTTTTCAAACAACCTGTAAAATGTCCTATATCCTGTCAGGCTGACATTGCTTGCGAAAGCGAACTCGCCCATCGTGTAATCGGTCACCAGACTCATGATGTTGCCGTACAGGTAGCATTCCGCCGAGACAGAGAACTGGCCATAATCGTACGATGAAGTGTTTACATAATACGTGCTGTTCTTGCCACGGAATTGCACTTTATCACCCACATTGTCAAGGCGGATGGCTGTTTCAGACGTGTAAGGCGTCCAAGCGCCGTCATTCAACCTATATTGTACAGTCCCTGCTTCTGTATTGGACGGCAGCCGGAAGGACACCGTCGCACCGGCCTCTATGGCCTCGAACGTGAGCGGCGACAATCTGGACTCGAATGACGATTGAGCCATCGTTATCGCAATGGGATACATTTTATTGGCAGCAAGAGTTTGGGCAGCTACGTCCTTTTTATAGTACTCCCAATTTGTACCTGCGGCGACAAGGCGCAGATCCCCGGAAACGGGCTTCATCGCCACATAGATGGGGCCGGGACTCGCAGCGCGGGAGACGGTGTAGGTATCGACACCGTCAGAAACGAAGAAACATACGATGGAATCGGTGATGTCGCTGCCGCCCTCGTTTTTCACGGTGAATTCGCCGATGGCCAGCCGGTTGTTCAGTATGACGCAGTCGGGCAGCGAGGCGTCGGTGGCCAGCGAACCCTCGAAGGTGCAGAGATCCAGGCCAGCAGCCAGCGAGGAGAGCGTGCCGTCCTGCACGGCAAGCGCGGCGTAGTTCACCGAGCCGTCGGCGGCCGCCATCGCAGCGGGGTAGATATAGCTGACGGCACCGGAGGGCTTGGGATCCGTCAGGGTGACGGTGAGGATAGCCGTCTTGCCGCCGTCGAGGATGCTGTCCGCCGTCAGCGGTTCACTCACGGCCTTCACCGTGGCGTCGGCCGTGTTGGTATAGACGATGGCGACCTGATCCCCCACGGCGAAGGTCTTGACACCCTCGGCCGTCAGGGCCTTGGTGCCGGAGGCCTCGCCCAGGCTCACCGTCGTGGTAAGGGTAACGGGGCCGTCATGGCCGGCTTGACCGGCCATCTCCTCCTTCACGCAGCCCAGGGAGAGCGCCCCCAGCAGCACCAGGGCGAGAAAACTATACTGTTTCATCTTTACCATTCTTTCTTGCCTTGTCTGTCATAGTTTTTCATGCCGGCCAGCGACTGGTAGCCGGCCTTGTGGGCGGGAAGGGTGCCGCCTGAGAGCTTGCGGAAGCCCACCTCGCCGGCGCTCACGGACAGGACATAGACGGTGGGGTAGGTCGTGGCCGAGTCATTGCCGACCAGGATGTTGCCGCCGGGAGCGTGGTCGGTGATGCTCAGCGCGGCCGTGCCGGCGGGGACGATGGCAGCGTCGGCCGAGGCGGCGATGATGACCACCGCGGTGCCGGCCGGGATGGTGCGGCCGTCGTCGCCCAGGCGGTAAAGTTTGTAGTCCGTGCCCAGGGTGTAGGCCGCGGTGCCTTCGCTCAGCGTGTGGTTGGTCGTGCCGTCGTAGAACGTGCCCCACCAGGCGCTGACGCCGTCCTTGGTGCCCTGCGTCAGGTTCAGGCCGACCGCCGTGCCGGCAAGGTCGTGACGGAGGTAGTAGGTGCCAGCATAGTATGCGCCGTGCTCATATATGGTGAGGCCGTTGGAATAAGAAGCAATCTGCACGCCGATCTCCGCCGGCTTGGTGGTGGAACTTACCGCTTCGACAGCGCCGTCGTTGGCGGTGATATCGCCGCTGGCGGTACCGACATTAGTGGTGACGCTACCACCGGTGCAGTCGTAATAGTAGTTGTTGGCGAGTGTGCCGCTGTTGTCTCCCACAATGGCACCGCCAACACTACTACTTAAAGTTACTGTGGCACCCAGGGCAAGGCAGTTTTGGGTGGTACTGGAGTTGGAGCCTGCGATAGCACCGAAAAAGGCACAGGAATTATGATTGTTATGGCTAATGGTGGCGGCGCTTGCGCAGCCGA
>JBGUOB010000085.1:0-44149 GCA_045117755.1 Candidatus Cryptobacteroides sp. | reverse complement strand
GGGCAGGCCGTACGGCGCATCCACGGGTACGTACTGGTGCCCATGGTCGCTGCGCTCCGACATGGCCGGTACCGTCTGCTCCAAGATGCCGGGGGCCAAGACGCCGGTCGATGCCCGCGAGGGCATGGAGGCCGCGTTGTCCGGCACCAAGCGCTGGATGGTCGGCGAGGTCACCGTCGAGGGTACCGGCGGCGTGAGCATGTGGAACGTGTCCGGATGGGAGGCCCTCTCAAGAGTCACCAAGACGTGGGGCGGCGAGCTTGACGTGCACGTCATCGTCAACCGGCGCAAGGTCACGCACAGGTTCGTGGACCTGCTCGACCGCATGGGCAGCGTCAGGGCCGTGCACCGCTTCGACTACACGAGCGACCTCAAGGACGTGGGCCGTGTCGTGGCAGACAGTCCCGTCTACTGCCGCATCATCCCACGCGGCAAGGGTCAGGAGACGGAAGGCGGCGGGACAGGCCGCAAGATTGGAATCGAGTCGGTCAACGACGGCAGGAACTACGTCGAGAACCCGGACGCCGAAGGGTTCCGCCTACCGGTGGCCGGTGGATGGGAGTACCCGACGGTCATCGTCGAGAACGGCTCGATAGAGGAGCCGGAGGAGCTGTTGGAATGGGCCGTGTCCGTCCTCCCGCAGTACACCACGCCGCAGGTGAGCTACAAGGCATCCGTCGCCGTCCTCGGCTTCACCCCGCATCTCGGTGACACCGTGCATGTCGTGGACAATGGCTTCATCGGCGGGGGCATACGCTTGCAGGCCCGCGTGCAGCGCATCGTCACCAACCTCCTCGACCCCACCGACACGTCGATTTACCTCGGAAACGTCACCGACGGCCTGCCCGGTGTCTTCAGGTCGCTCGACGACCGCATCAGCAACGCCGTGGACAAGGCCAAGGCCGACATGGCGGCGCAGATGGACGACGCGCTCGCCAACCTCGACATCTCCATCGACATGGACGAGATTGACCGGCGCTTCGATGCGGCGGAGCAGATGTACGCCGAGGTCAAGGCAGAGGCCGATGCCGTCAGCGACCGCGCGACAACGCTCGCAAGCCAGATAACCGATGTCACGACCACCGTCAACGGCACCGTGCTGCCCGGGATGACCCAGCTTTCCACCAGCGTGGCCGGTGCCGTGTCGAACGCCAGCTCGGCGGTCAGCTCCGTGACCACCATCACCCAGAAGGTCAACGGCATCGTCGCCGGAACATCTCAGGATTACACCGAGATGGTCGGCAACATCACCAACAGCCTCAAGAACGACTCCTCCCTCATCATCACCGCCAGCGGCATCGAGGGGTTGGTCACGGAGACGTACATCAACAACCTCGTCGGCAGCTCCTACATCGCACGTACACAGCAGTACCAGACAGCCGACTCAATCGTGACGAGCGCGACGGGGACGGCCAAGGCGTACACCGACGGCCAGCTCACACAGTACACGAAGACGGCCAACCTGAGCGTCGAGGCCGGTTCCATCAAGGCCAACGTCCTCGCCATCCTCAACGACTCCTACGGCGGCGGCAGCGGGGCGGACCCATACATCCGCTCGTCGGCGTTGACGTTCGACGATTCGCAGTTCAGCATCCTGTTCTCCGAAGGCGTCGTGGGCGGTGGCGTGAACCTGCTGCTCGACACGAACCGCAGCAGCTTGTCAAAGGTAAACGGTCCGGCCAACAGGGCATGGTCGAACGCGTCAACCGCGTACACGACGCAACCGGCGTTCGCCTCCATCAGCAACCCGCCGGTCACTGGTATCGAGTATGGGACGAAGCACATCATCGCTTCTGAAGACATCGGAAAAGCGGCGAAGTCGCTCACATGGTACGGCACAACGACGCCGCTTCCAGTGCTTCCGTTGGAAGACGGTGAGAAGTACACGTTGAGCGTATATGCCCGCAGGGTCAGCGGGAACAGCGCGAAGGTGTATCTCGGTGTGTCCGGTGTAGGAAGCAAGAAGGTCAGCATGACCAAGTCTGTCGGCGCATGGGAGCGGTGCTCGTACACGTTCACCTACGACGAGGCTGCTGCTGCTGCATCATCAGCTGCAAGTTACAGGGGACGTGCGTACATCGGCGTGGAACCGACGGCTGCGGGGACGTTCGAGCTGTGCGGCTTCAAACTTGAGCACGGTCCGTTCGCAACGGACTGGAGCCTGAATCCAATAGAGTACACGGCTGAGACGTTGCTGGCGCAGACGACGGCGAGCACGGCATCGACGACAGCATACAACGCACTCGACATGGCGTCCGCTGCCGACAGCAAGGCGACAACCGCCATGGGCGATGCGACGACCGCCATCCAGCGCCAGACGGCCTATTACGGCACCTGCGAAACGGCTGCCGGGACCGCCGCCAAGGTCGTCGATTGCACCAACTTCACGCTGTCCGAAGGTGCGACCGTGACGGTCACCTGCACAACGGCGAGCAACAACACGGGCAAGCTGACCCTCAACGTCAACTCGACCGGTGCGAAGGACGTATACGTTGCAGGTGCCGTGACAGGCGACACGAACCGTATCATCTGGGCACCCGGCGCTCAGATGACCTTCTCGTACGACGGGAGCCACTGGAACCTCGTCAGCGACCCCCGCTCGTGGCGCACCTCCTCAAGCACCGTAGCCGGTACGGCGTCCAAGGAGATGACCATCGACAAGGTCGTCATGTGCAAGGGGACGACCGTCGTGGCCGACATGGCCAACAGCAACACCAACACGGCACCCA
The DNA here is from genome assembly GCA_045117755.1 of Candidatus Cryptobacteroides sp. GTDB lineage: Bacteria > Bacteroidota > Bacteroidia > Bacteroidales > UBA932 > Cryptobacteroides. Next base: position 41,420 of record JBGUOB010000085.1, on the reverse strand, counting down.
CCCTCAACATCCGTTACACCTCGGGCAGCACGACCGCCAGCCTCTCCAACATGGCCGTGTACGCCGGGAGCGGGACAACCAGACCCATGAACAGCAACGCCTTGGGGTGGACCGCCGGCAGCACGACGCCGTTCGTCTACGACGGCAAGGCATGGCGCATGGGCGACTCGACGGCGCTGTCCCGAGCCGTCGCTGCATCCAAGACCGCCACCAACTACATGAGCTTCCAGTCGGGGACAGGCCTCGTCATCGGCGACATGAACAGCCAGCACAGCCTCGACCGGAACATCGTCATCGGGAGCAGCTCAATCGACTTCCGCTACAGCAGCACCGTCCTCGGCCAGCTGTCGAACGTCCAGAAGGCGAACCCGAAGACAGGCGTGACCGAGAACTTCATGAAGCTGGCGAACGGTGCGACGTACGGCGGCGTGCTCATATGCGGCACGAACACGGCACGCCTGACGGCCACAGAGGGCGGCGTCCACAGCGGCACATCGTACATAGACTCGCGCTCGAATTCGGTGACCTCCGGAAGCACGACGACGGAGTACGACAGCTGGAACCTCGGGGCGAGCTACACCAGCCCGCAGAACATCCTGTTCTCGTCCGGCCTGTCAGGCACGGCGACATCGGCGGGGACGATTGACATATCAGCCGTCGTGCAGAGAGGCTCGTATTCCGGCAACCTCTCGATGATGGCCTTCAACGACGGCAACGGGAACACCCGAGTCACCCTCGCCGCCACCGGCTTCGACGAGATAATGCTGGGCAGGACGGTCCTGTTCAACGACGGCAACGGGTACAACGGCAACATAGGACTCGTCGATGACATACGCAAGTACAGGCGCGTCAAGGTCTACTACAAGGATGATGACGGCACGCTCTGCGGTTCGGTTGACCTCCCGAACATGGGGACCGTCGGAGTCTGCTTCGACATCTGGTCGTTCTCTGCCCCTGCGAACAACTCGACATGGGCGAAGAGGACGCGGTACTCCGTCGGGACGCACCCGACGAAAGGTGACGGATACCAGCTGAACAAGGTGTACGGAGGCGAGGTGGGGTTTGCCGACGGCGTCGTGACCCACACCAACGTCTCTACAGGGTACTTGTACATCACCCGTGTCGAGGGCTTCATGAGTTACTGACGCCATTGCACGGATGTCCCATATGTGGTACACTTGCAACGACGGAAGATGAGGACGGGAGGCAGCGTTGGCGTACGATTACTGGCAGTACAGGCCACCGGTGAACGCCCTCGTGAGCGTCACGGGAATCGACGGTGCACGCGCATACCCGCTCCCGCCGAACTCTGCTGTCCCGCTGTTCGACGCGAACAACGACATCCTCTACGTCAAGACCACCGATGGGGCGGGCTTCCCGACAATCAGGACCTTCCGCTTCGAGGAGGTCAAGGAGCCGTCCCCGGCACCGGCCGGGTACATCACCCGGGAGGAACTCGACCGGCGTTTCGACGAGCTGAAGGAGCTTATCAATGGCAAGCAGCCTGTTCGGCAATCAGGGCGGAAGCAGCCTGATTCAGGCGCTGAATAGCGCAAGGTCAATCATCGGGGGGAACCCGCAGGCCGCTTTCAACACCTTGATGCAGCAGAATCCTCAGTTCGCAGCGTTCGCACGCGCCAACATGGGCAAGACCCCGGAGCAGGCGTTCCGCGACTACGGGTACGACTACAACGCAATCAAGGGCATGTTCTGACGCACCGGCACGAGGCCGGTGCTCGACCATATAGGAGGTAACATGGCTATGGCGGACTACTCCCTTTCTGACCTCGCCGCTGTCACCGGCGACAACGGCGGACTCAACGGCGGGAACGGCGGATGGTTCATGTGGATTATCGTCCTGTTCCTGCTGACCGGCTGGGGTGGTCGTGGATGGGGCGGGCAGGCCAACGCGCAACCGGACGGCGCAGCGCTCTACCCGTGGCTCAATCAGGCGCAGACCCAGTGGCAGGGTGTGTCCGACATCCAGCAAGCCCTCTGCAACGGCTTCGCCGGTGTCGAGGCCTCCGCAGCCGCACGCCAGATGGCGGACATGCAGCAGGCGTTCGGCATGCAGACGGCCATGATGCAGGGCTTCAACGCGCAGCAGGCCCAGCTTGCGCAATGCTGCTGCGACAACCGACTCGCCACCGCGAACCTCGCCGCCACCATCGCGCAGGAGAATTGCGCCGACCGTCAGGCGGTGTCAGATGCCCTTCAGGCCGTCTCGGCCCAGAACTCGGCCAACACGCAGCGCATCCTCGACCAGATGTGTCAGGACAAGATTGACGCAAAGAACGAGGAGATAGCCAACCTCCGCCAGCAGGTCGCCATGATGAACCTCTCGGCATCACAGAACCTCCAGACCGCGCAGCTCCTCGCCGACAACGCAGCGCAGACCAACGCGCTCGAACAGTACCTCGCACCCACGCCGAGGCCCGCGTACATGGTCCAGAACCCCAACTGCTGCACGCAGAACTACGGCTGCGGATGCGGGATGTAGAACCATGGCCGAATACACCTACAACGCCGCTCAGGAGGTCGCGTACGGGCAGGCGGTCGTCCTCGACGGCTCCATCCCCTGCAACCGTGGCTACGTCATGCACCGCGACGGCTCCGGCATCCTCACCCTCCGTGGCATCGTCAACTCGCCGTGCATGAGGTACGCACGCTATCAGGTGACCTTCAACGCCAACATCGCCGTACCCACGGGCGGGACGGCAGGCCCCATCTCGGTTGCCCTCGCCATCGACGGCGAGCCGGTGCAGACCTCCAAGGCAATCGTCACCCCGACCGTCGTGGATGCGTACTTCAACGTGACCTCGACCGCCATCGTGACCGTGCCTTCCGGATGTTGCCCGACCGTCTCCGTCGAGAACACGTCGGAGGGTGCCGCAGGTACCGGTGTCACCATCGAGGTGCAGAACGCCAACCTGACCGTCACGCGGATTGCATAGGAGGGGTCATGCTTGAACACATAGTCGACATCAGGGAGCAGCTCCTCTCCCGCATCATGAAGGACATGGGCGAGCGCGGCGTGGACCGCATCGACACCACCGAGATGGGCAAGCTGGTCGACATGGTCAAGGACCTGTCGAAGGCAGGTTACTACTGCTCCGTCACCGAGGCGATGGAACCTGCGGGGTACCGCATGGGCTACCAGCCGAGGATGCGCATGGGCTACGACACGTACGGTCGCAGGGGCTACGACATCGAGGCCGTCAGGCAGTCGATGATGACCGCAAGCCCGGAGGAGCGCGAGCGCATGAGGGCCGAGCTGCGCTCCCTCATGGAGATGTGAGGAGCGCGTTCGGCATCGGCGGGGAGGTGTGGCACATCATGACCGTCCCCGCCGGTGACCCACGGCTCATCGACAGGACGGGGACCGCGACGATAGCCACCACGGACCACGCCACACGCACCATCTGCATAATGGACTCGGTCAGGCCACCGCTGCTCGACCGGGTCCTGTTGCATGAGATGGCCCATGCCGTCGCCATGTCGAGGGGCCTGCTCCCGGCACCGGTCGACAGGGTCGGCGTGGAGGAGTGGGCTGCGGGGATGGTCGAGTCGCACGGCATCGAGATGGTGGGTCTTGCATCGGAGGTGCTCGGGAGGCCGGTGTGCGTGGAGGGGTGGTGCCATGGTCAGCCTCGACGTCATCGAGCGTGAGATAAGCGAGCTGGAAGCACGCGAGACATCCTACGCCGTGTGCGAGCGCCTGTCATGGCTCTACATCGTCCGCGACCATCTGGCAGGCAAGGTCGAGGTCAAGGCCGAGAGGGTTCCATGGACCGGCGAGTCGGAGTTCCTGCGACTTGCCGAGGGCGTGGACATATCGGCGCTGCTGTCCATCATGGACCAGCACATGGAGGCCCTCAAGGTGGTCTTCCCCAAGGAGTACGAGGCTGTCATGGCGAGAGTGAGGTCAATCAGATGAAGGTGAGCGGAATCGACATCGGTATGACGAAGGGCGACACGGAGGCCCTCGACGTCACGATGAAGGACGGCGCGACCGGCAACCCCGTCCCGTTCGGGGAGGGGGACGTCGCGACGATGACCGTCCGCAAGACGCGGAAGCAGGGTGCACAGCTCCTGTTCGCCATCACGGCGTCATCGTACGATGGTGCGACGGCCACGTTCGAGCTGCCGCCGGAGCTGACCGCCGACCTGAAGGCCGGAGACTACGTGTACGACATCGAGGTGACGTTCGACACCGGCGACATCAAGACAATCGTCGGCGGCGGGGAGAAGGATGCCGTCTTCCACCTCTGGCAGGACGTGACATATGAGTGACATCGACGGAATCATCAGCGGTGACCGGCTGGACGGGACCGTCTCAGGCGGCGCACGCATGACGGGCACGATGTCCTCCGGCATCTCCCGCATAGGCAACACGCGCAACTACGAGGCGCTCGACAACCTGCCGAGCATCGAGGAGGTCGTCCTCATCGGCAACCGCAGCCTGACCGACTTCGGGATGGGCTTCGCGGACGCATACGACATCCACCAGCTGTTCCGAGGATAGGAGACACATGGCAACCCACGAGTTCGACAAGATAATCACCATCGGCGCACTCGCGTCCTTCAAGGACGAGGCGGACGACCTCTATGCAACCAAGGAGGAGTTGCAGGATGTCATCGACATCGGTGGCGAGCCGAACGTCATCGAGACCGTCAAGGTCAACGGCTCGGCGCTGACCCCCGACGCCAACAAGGCCGTCAACGTCACCGTCACCGAATCGACCAACAACGGCAAGCTGAGCGTCAACGGCTCCGACGTCACCATCCATGGCCTCGGCTCCGCTGCCTACGAGGCCACCACGGCGTTCGACGCGTCCGGTGCTGCTGCGGCCGTCCTCGGCACTTCGAGCGACGGCACCACCGCCAAGACCGTCTACGGTGCAATCGCGCTTGCAAACACCAAGACCGCGAACAGCGCGACCACCACGACACCCAAGATGGACGGCACCGCTTCCGTCGGCTCCGAGACCGCCTATGCCAAGGGCGACCATGTCCACCCCACCGACACGTCGCGTGCGCCGCTCGCATCCCCTGCGCTCACCGGAACGCTGACCGCACCCACGGCCACGGCAGGGACGAACACCACGCAGATTGCGACCACGGCGTTCGTCGCGACCGCAGTCGCGAACGCCATCAGCGGCGCAATCACCTTCCAAGGGTCCGTCACCTCCAACGCCACCATCCAGAACTCCGATTACAAGGCAGGATGGTACTGGCTCGTCACTGCTGCGGGGACGTACGTCGGCCAGACCTGCGAGGTCGGTGACATGGTCTACGCAATCGCCACGAAGGGCAGCTCATACAGCGCCAGCGACTTCGCCGTCGTCCAGAAGAACGTGGACATGTCCTTGTACGTGCTCAAGACGGAACTCAGCTGGGCGACCGACGCAGAGGTCATCGCCCTGTTCGACTAGGAGCAGCCATGGCGCTCGGTGACAAGATAATCACGCTGGACAACCTAGATGCCTTCAAGGGAGAGGCCGACTCGGCGTACGCAGCCTCGACCGGTTCGACCGGGACGGCGGCGAGGACCGCTGGAATCCTCTACGGTGCCGTCGATTCGACGAGCACGGCGACCGTCTACACCGCCACCGTCCCCGGCCTCACCGAGCTGGTGGACGGGACCTGTGTCATGCTCCACAACGGCGTAGTCACGTCCGCGGCGGGCTTCACGGTCGAGGTCAACAACCTCGGCGCGAAGAAGTGCTACAACAACATGACCAACGCGACGCAGGACACCACCATCTTCAACGCCGCCTACACGATGCTGTTCGTGTACTCCGAGGACTTGGACGAGGGCAACGGCGGATGGTGGATTTACAGGGGCTATGACGGCAACACCAACACCATCGGCTACCAGCTCCGTACAAACAGTGGCAACAAGGTCGCGGCTGACACGGGATACCGTTACCGTATCTGGCTCACGAGCGCAGATGGTTTGAAGTGGGTGCCCATCAACACATCGTCCTCCACCAACGCGACGAGCAACCGCAGTTTGAACACGAGGGCAATCGACCCCTTCGGCCCAATCATCTACAGACCCACCAATGGCACATGCAACTCCGGCACAGGACTCGGTGCCACCGGCATCTGGCAGCAGTACACGCTCACAATCGGCTATTCGTACATGGCTAGCGGCTTCTCGTTGACGTTCCCCGCTCCTGTGTACCTGCGATGCACGCCGCAGACGGACGGCAGCGCCAAGATGCAGGACATCGTGCAGACGTTGCCGTCGAGCAAGGACGGCAAGATTTACATTCACCTCGGCACCGCCTACTCGGCGACTGGCATGGAGCTGCAAACCGAGCACCCCGTATATTGGCACGATGGTACTGGTATCCGTATCTGGACTGGTGCTGAGGCGTCGGGTGGCCCGTCACCTTCCAGCACAACCCCCTCGATGGACGGCACCGCGGCGGTCGGCACGAGCACGGACTATGCGCGTGCGGACCACGTTCATCCGACGGACACAGGCAGGGCGGCGGCGACGCACACACACGGCGACATCACGAGCGACGGCGACATAACTGCCACGGCCCCTACGGTGGCGAGCGGTGACAAGCTGATAATCAACGACGAGAGTGCGAGCAAGGTCACCAACGGTCCATCCTTCGGCAGCTCCACGACCACCTACCTTCGCAACGACGGCACATGGGGAACGCCTGCGGGCAGCTACAGCCTACCCACGGCATCCACGTCGCAGCTCGGCGGCGTCAAGGTGGACGGCACCACCATCACGATAGCCGATGGCGTAATCAGCAGCGCGGGCGGCGGTGGCGGTGTGTCCATGTCCACGGCTACCGCGTCGCTTGCAACGTCGGGTTGGAGCAACAACAGCATGACAGTAAGCGTCACGGGAGTCACCGCATCGAACAATGTGATAGTCACCCCTGCACCTGCATCTGCGAGTGCTTGGGCGGCGGCTGGAATCGTATGCACCGCTCAGGGAGCGGGGACGTTGACGTTCACACGCACGAGCGCGAACACATCCGTATTGAGGGCGAACGTGCTGATTCTGAGTTAAAGGGGCGCAGATGATTTTCAACCAGCAGCAGGTGAAGCAGGGCATCACTCCAAGCGGCACCATGAGCATCACGCAGAACGGCACCTACAATGTGACGAGCTACGCCAGTGCATCTGTCAATGTGAGCGGCGGCGGAGGGCAGTGGGAAGATGTCAGCACGGAAATAGCGATTGAGAGCTATACAGCTGATTATGTCGATATGGCCATCACTGCGGTATCGGACGGGAATTGGTTGTTCTTCTCGGTCTACATACAGAGCGAAGGTGGTGATTTTGACGGTTTCGTTAATTTCAGCGGCTCGGTTGCCCCGTCGCTAGAATGGACGGAAAACCCACTTTACATACCGATGTACACATATCAAAGCGGCGCTTGGGAGATATCTAGTTCGCCAGAGTTTGACCCGACTCAAAGCTGTATAGACCTCAGTCAGTGCTATTCCGACGATGGAGGGAAGATAATGATTATCGGAGCATGGGAAGTGCAGTAACTCAGCCTCCACGGAGCGCGGGCCACGCCCTCTCCCCGCGAGGGGAAGGGGCAACGCCTCCATGACATTCCCACGTCATGGCAAACGCTGTCCCGTTTGTGGTACAATCGCACCTGAGAAGACGACGATAGGAGCAAGTTGTTCGACCTGACAACGCTTATACCGACACTGCTCACCATAGCCGTGACCGTCCTGCTGACGACCGTGCCGGTCTACGTGGGCATAATGAGCCGCCTCAGCTCGATGGAAACCAAGCTGGAGGTGCTGACGAAGAGCGTCGAGAAGCACAACGGGTTTGCAGAGCGCATGCCGGCGATGGAGCAGCAGATAACTGACATCAAGCGCGACCTCGACGACATATTCAACCGGCTGCGCAAGCTGGAGTTAGGGGGCAAGCAATGAGCGAGTTCTGGAAGGCGGCGCTGATACGTGCGGGCCACACGTTCTGCCAAGCGCTCATCGTCGGAATCGGCGGTGCGCAGCTGTTCGAGGAGGTAAGCTGGCCATACGTGTTGTCCAGTGCTGGTCTGATGGCGTTGCTGTCAATCCTCAAGAGCTGTGCCATCGGCATGCCCGAGGTACCCAAGGAGGCGGACGATGACGTTCGAGATTGACACGAGCCTCCCGGCATCGCCCATGGTCTACAACGTCGGCAGGGGCGGCAAGGGTATCGAGTGGATTGTCGTTCACTACACGGCCCACATCGCACCCGCACGCAACTTCGCGCAGGCATCGCACACGCCCACGTACACGGCAGGCTCATGGCACTGGTGCATCGACGACACGAGCATCTACCAGTCGGTCCATCCGGCTAACACCGCTTGGCAGGCAGGGAACTCGGACTTCAACCAGCGCTCTCTTGGAATCGAGGTAGTCTCCGATGGCGAGGACTTCACCTACTGGGAGATTGAGCGCCTCTCGTGGCTCGTGCAGAAGCTCATGGCCGAGCACGACGTGGACCCAAGCCACGTCATCAGGCACTACGACGTCATCGACCATGTGAGGACAGGCTCGACCGTCAACCCGCACAAGTGCTGCCCTGCCCCATACGCGCCAAACGGCTTCGACCCATGCGGGACGAAGTGGAAGGAACTGCACGCAATCATCACCGGCAAGAGCATCAAGGAGGTGCTGCCAATGGAGTTCATGGGAAGAGCCAACGTCAAGGAGCCGATGTACCACTTCGTCGGCCTGAGCTACAAGGTCGTGGATGACCCCGACGAGTCCGAGGCCATCCAGAAGCTGTACATGCTGAGCGAAGGCAAGTCGATGCCGCTCATCCAGAGCCACTTCGTCAAGGTCTACCGCGACTACCTCGACAAGCAGAAGTAGACAACCACCATCCCAGCGCTCCCGATGCGCAGCGGGCATGACCGGGCTTCCCTCCTTTCACCGGTCAAGCGCGAGCGGAAACCAGCAACCCCCCAGCTCCTCCCACGGCTGGGGGGTTGCGCCGTTTACCCCCGGAAACGAGCCGTTTATAGGTATATATCTATATTATCAGTCCATATAGATATATACTATATATCAAGAGGTGAGGCAACGGGCCGAGCCATTCGAGCGAAGGAGAGGCATCATGAGGAAGCAACAGTTTACCGGCAGCTGGTTCAACGGCTGCAAGGACCTGAACCAGCTGAAGGCGGAGTACAAGCGCCTTGTAATGGAGCACCACCCCGACCTCGGCGGGGACACGAGGACCATGCAGGACATCAACGTGGCCTACGAGTGGTTCTTCAACCTGCTCAAGAACGTCCAGAACGTGCAGGCTGCGCAGCCTGACAGCCATGTCCACTACACCACCGAGACCCCTGAGAAGTTCAGGGCAATCATCGAGGTGCTCATCCACCTCGAAGGGCTTGAGGTGGAGTTGTGCGGTTCGTGGCTCTGGATTGGTGGCAACACCAAGGCCAACCGCGAGGCCCTCAAGGCTGCGGGATGCAGCTGGTCCCCGAAGAAGGGGATGTGGTACTGGCACCATAAGGAGGACGGTGCGAGGTGGAGCCGTGGCCGGTACTCGATGGCCGAAATCAGGGCCACGTACGGCTCTGAGCGGTTCCGTCAGGCCAAGGCCGACGAGCTGGCCGTCAGGTAGGTTCCACAGGGGACCGTCTTCCATCGGGCGGTCCCCTGTGCTATATCTATGTCACCGACAACAAGGAAGGGGAATCCATGATAAGCGACGCTCTCAAGAAGGCACAGTTGAAGTACAACACCGAGAAGACACGTCAGGTGTGTCTCCGCCTCAACATATCGGGAGACGCTGACATCATGGCGAAGCTGGACAGCGTCCCCAGCAAGCAAGGGTACATCAAGGCCCTCATCAGGGCCGACATGGCAAGAGCCGTTCACCCCGCAGAATGAGCCGTTTATAGGTATATACTATACTATGGAGCTGTATAGATATATACTATATACCAGAGGGGCGGTGAGGGACCGCCCCAAGACCGAAGGGAGCGCACCATGAGCAAGAACACCGTCAAGCTGTACGAGTGCTGGGAGACCACCGGTGACGGCCGCTGGTTCTCGCTTGAACCGGCCTACAACCCCACCCACCCGGCCACCGGGCTGCAATACGACGACTACTCCTGCGGTGAGCCGCAGGAGTACGAGCTGCCCGATGGCTTCGAGGTCGCCGAGACCGTGGACGGCATCCCCGCAATCTACGACGAGAGCGGGAGCTACTGCGAGGTCGTCACGAGGGGTGGAAAGCCCGCGCTCCTGTGCGTGGACGGGTTCCGGTTCCTGAAGGGCTTCTAGGCAACAAGCCCATCGGGGGAGGGCCAAATCCCCCGACCGCACCGCACCATCTACTTGAGGAGGAAGCTGTGAAACTCACGTTCACGAAAACGGTCGATGCCGAGAAGGTTCCGACATCATGCTCTGAATGCCCGTTCTGGCAGGACGGGACATGCAGAATCCCGATGTCAAGGCGCGGGCTGGACGAGCAGCTCCTGAAGCCGTACCTCTCCAAGAGGCACAAGGATTGCCCACTGCAAGCCGACTGACGGACAAGCCCATCGGGGGCGGGCAAAAGCCCCCGAGAGTACCGCACCATCACTGAAAGGAGCGCACCATGAGCAAGAACACCGTTTCATTTGAGGAACTTGCTGCCGACCTCGCGGCCAGCAACCACGAGTCCCCGTGGCACCCTGTCTTCGTCGGCGATGACCGTTGCGGATACGACTGGGCCGCACGTGTTCAGCAAGAGGACGGCGGTATGTTCAACGTCGAGTTCATCAACCCCGGCGGCTTCATCGTGTACAAGGCGCAGGCTGCTCACAACAACCCGTTCTTCAACTTGACCGAAGCATTGGCCTTCGCGAGGGATAACGCCAGCCGCGTCTACGCCAACTTTCCCGTGGTGTGGGTTGAGCAACACGCGGTTGCCATCATCCGTAACACGGACGGCTACTGGGGCTTTGACAATTGGGGCATCCCCGGGAGCTGCTACGCCGGCTTCCGGTGGTTCTACACCGAGGAAGCGGCCCGCGAATGGCTGGCCGACTACAAGGCCAACGAGCTTGAAGATGCCCGGTCCTTCGCCGAGGTCCTCCGTGCCGGTGATACCGACGTCTACCACGTGAGCTGGACCATCCCCGGCTCCGGCAACATCGACGGCGATGACTTCGCCACCTACGAGGAGGCCAAGGCGTGCTATGACCGCATGTGCCTCGACTCGGGCAGGGATGCCAAGCTGGTAATGTCCAACGCCTGATTCCCGCTCACGATGCCCCTGAGCACGCCCACATCCCGCACGATGGCACGCGGAGACGGAGACCGGTATAATCACCGGGAGTTCCGTCGCCAGCGTGCCGTCTAGCTGGCCGGCAACATGCGTCAGCAAGCCCCCATCGTCTAGCGGTTAGGACGCCGCCCCTTCAAGGCGGAGATGCACGCGGCCCTCATCAATCGATTTTCCCAGCTTCTCGGTCCATCGTGGCCGGGAGTTTCGTTTCCGGCCATCAAGGCCGGTGGGAACACGTGCGGGATTCACCGCGACGGGTCCTCGCCATGTTCCGGTATGTCAGGTGCGGTTCCCACATCTTCCCACACCGACGGGTGTTTCCCGGCCCTTCCGCCGAGGGCCGCGTCCATGCCTTCCGCCGTCAGACGGTCCCTGACACCCTGCGGGCGCAGGTAGAAGCGGGCGGTGATGCCGGTTGACGAATGGCCCGCACGTCTCGACACGGCGAGGATGTCGGCACCGGAGTCGTAGGCCAGCGTGAGCGACGTGTGCCGGAGGTTCTTGAGCGGAAGCCTCGGGACACCCTCCGGAAGCGTCTCCAAGCGCCTCCGGTAGGCCGTGGAGATGTACTGGGGGTGCACCCTCCGCCCATCATATGTATGACATATGGGACCATGCTCCGGCATCACCTCAAGGAGCCGTTTGAGGATTGACGGCGGCAGCACGACCTCCCGGATGCCGTGCACCGTCTTGACCTTCTCGTGGTGCATCCTGCCCTCCCCCGCGGCAACGAAGGCATCGTCTATCGTGACGATTCCGGTGATTGGGTCAACGTCCTCGGCATCCAGAGCGCATATCTCCCCGCGCCGGAACCCACCGCCCAAGGCCAGCAGCACCTGCGGCTCGGCGGCGGTCCCCCTGAAATGCCAGAGGTACACCTCGATGTCCTCGGCATCCAGAACGACAGGACGGTACACCTCGACGGTCATCCTGCCCAAGGAGGCCGCTGGGTTGGCCTCTATCACGCCACCCTGCACGGCATGGGCCATGACCATCGAGAGCATCCTGCGGGCCTCCTTGCGGCGCTTCTCCCCCTCTATCGTGGACAGCCATCGCAAAACGGTCGATGCTTTCACGTCACGCAGGCGCTTGTCACCGAGCAACGGCAGGATGAACACCCTGCACCTGCGCTCGTAGGACTCGTATGTGGTGAGCCTCGACGAGTCGAACTTGGCAGGCAGGTACACGGCGGTGATGTAGTCTGAGACGGTGATGTCCGAGGGGATGGGTCCAAGCTCCTCGGCCAGCATCTTGAGCCTGAACAGCTCGGCCTCCCGTCTGGTACCCCTGACCACCTTGGACCTCCTGACACGCTGACCGCCCACGGTGCGCTCGACGAACACCCTCCACCGACCGTCCCCGAGGTCGATGACCGAACCGGCTTGGCTCCTCATTGCAATCTCCTCCCATCCGTGGTAGACTGTACCGCAGACGGGACACCCAACCGTCGCTCACTGCTTCCTCGCAGTGCTCATGGTGCAGAGGCCGGGACGTTATCCCGGCCTCACCCTTTTTCAGAGGTCACCGCTGTACCAGACGACCTTCCCGAGGATGCGCAAGCCGGGTGCATCCGGGTCATCCCTGTCGATGAGCCTCGTCCTCCACTTGGGGTTGGTGGACTCGGGGACGAGCCTCACCGCATGAAGCTCCTCGGATATGACCACACGCTTGATGCAGGCGTCCTCCCCGTTGACCTTGACCGCCGCCACGTCCCCCGACACCACTTCGCCGGGTGCGATGAGCGCATAGCACCCCTCCGGTAGCACACGGTCCATCGAATCACCGGCGACCCGTAAATAGAAGCAGTCAGGGTACCGTTCCAGAAGGTCAGGACGGACCCATCTCGTCTCCCCCGCCTGCGTTATGGCCTCCCTCGGGTCGCCTGCGGCCACGTTGCCTAGGACCGGGGCGAAGGTGTCGGATGCAGCCGGTGTCCTGCCGATGCCCGTGGTCCTGCAATAGTAACCGTCCGCGTCGCCGAACAGGTCCGAGTCCGTCACATGGTAGATGTCCTTTATCCGCTGGATTATCCCCGGCTCGTGCGGGACCCTGACACGGTGCTTCTCCCACTGGATGACGGTCCGCTCGACGACCCCGAGCGACTCCGCGAACCTCACCTGAGTCATCCCGGCATCGAGCCGTATCGCCTTGATGTTCCGTGCAAACGGGTACTCTTCCATGATTCCAAACCTCCGTTCCCGACATCGATTCTAAGCCGTTTACCCGAAAAATCAACCCTATCGAAAAATCACCCTTTACTATTATAAACTAACTTATTATAATTAGTATTGATGAAAGGGGGTGATGAGATGAGGAAGGACACGGTGCTGAGCAAGGCTCGCCGTGTGTCCTTGCTGTCCCAGCGCGACATGGGCGAGCGCTTCGGAGTGAGCGCGATGTCCATCGGCAACTGGGAACGGGAGCCGATGAAGATGCGGCTTCAGGACGTGGTGCACTGGTACGGACAATGCACCGACGCAGGCAAGGCCATCATGCGGCCTTGGATAGCCTCTTTTTTTGGGTGAGAGGCTGAGTTTAGAAGTCAGTAACAGCAAGGGAGGAACCATGAACATCGAGGAAGCAAAGCTGGAAATCAAGTCGCAGGTCGAGGACAACATGCGCCTCAATGAAAGGATGCTTGAGGACGTCAATGCGACGCGCCTGAAGATGGACGGTTGCATCAAGGACTTCGAGGACCTTGCGGATATCATGCGGGGCATCGAGCATAGGGCCGTCGTCAACGACACACTCCAATGGGTGCTCGACATGCTCGAAAGTGTCGAGATGCCCGCCAACCGCATCTACACGTCCTATGAGCACATGCTCAACTTCAAGCTGAGCGTGCTCAAGGACATGGTGGATGACGAGGGCATCGACGCTGCGACGCGTGAGTACCGTCGCGGGAAGCTCGTCGGGGCCATCGCAGCCGTCGCCGACATCTACGGCTACAGCTTCGACAGGGTCGACACCGACCTTGAGGAGGTGGCGCGATGAGGGAACCGAGCTGGCTTGACCCGGAGGCCCACCCCATCATGGCCTTCATCTTGGCCTTCATGATGGTGGGTGGGTTGCTACTCGCAGTCAGGGTCGTGGGCAAGGCAATCGTGGAGATTGGGGGTGCCGTATGAACGAGGAAAAGCCATGGTGGTTGAAGACGGGGTGCAGCCACCCCGAGCGGTATCCGGAGATACCGCGTGAGGACTGGTACTTGGCGCAGGAAATCTCCATGGACCGCATGTTGGAGTACATGATGGAGCCTCGGGAGGAGGAAGCATGGTAGCGCAGATGGTCATCGAGGGTGTCATCCCCCGCACCGAGGACCCCAACGGGCTGGTGTCCCCCGGCATCATCGCCCAAGCCAAGAGCGCCGCACGGTGGAAGGCCGAGCACATGGGCCTGTGGTGGGAGATGAAGGAGCGGGCCACGCGTTACGCAGAGTCTGGCCGCAGGTGCAGCGTGCGTGACGACATCGAGGTCCCCACCCTGCGCGGGACAGGCATCCAGAGCCGTCACGCGAACACGGCGGCGTTCGCCCGGATGCTGTGCGACGAGGTGGTTGGGTTCGAGGACTGCATCAAGCAGTCGGGAAGCAAGTTCGACCAGATTGAGGATTGGGGGGCGCTGATATGAGGAAGCAGGAACAGCTGGCCGTCCTGAAGGCGATGGAGGAGGTCATCGCCAAGCGCAAGGACGAACTTGTCGCAGAGATGCGTGACACGTGGTCGGCAGACGGCATCACCGGTGCCGAGGTCGATTTGAACGGGCGCAGGCTCGGGAAGGCCAGCTTGAAGCGCATCGACACCACCCGCTTCGTCGTGGTGGACGAGGAAGCGTTCGCACCGTTCGCGGACGAGCGCTTCACGGCCGAGTCCATCGTCATCGACGCGGCCAAGCTGCCCCCGGAGGTGCTGCAGATGCTTTCCGAGCAGTACGGTGCCGTCGAGGCCGTCGAGGACATGGTGGATTGGCGCAAGTCTGTCGTGGAGACACCCGCCGGTGTCGTCACAACCGACGGCGAGATGGTACCCGGCGTCGTCGCCGTCCATGACGTCAAGCGCGTCGTCGAGTGGCGCAAGGACAAGGGCATCACAGCCGAAGACGTCCTCAACGATGCCGTGAGCGCGTCGATGCTCCCCATGCAGACGGTCAACCTGCTGGAAGGCGAGGTTCCGGCATGAGCATGTTCAGGGAGCTGCGGGCCGACGAGATGGAAGTCCGCGTGGCCGAGATTTTCGAGGGCAAGGGCGTGACGCTCCTGCTGTACAAGGATGCCCGCTGCGACATGACCATCCTCGACGAGGTTGTCGGGCCGTCGAACTGGCAGCGCAGGCACGAGGTCATCGACGGTATCCTGTACTGCTCTGTCGGTGTCTACGACACGGGTCGAGGCTGGGTCTGGAAACAGGATTGTGGGACCGCTGGGAACTTCGAAGCCGAGAAGTCCCAGAGTTCCGACAGCTTCAAGCGGGCCTGCTTCAACTGGGGAATCGGTCGGGAGCTGTACACGGCACCCCGCATCTTCGTCCCGGCAGACCAAGTGACCATCAAGAGGTCGAACAAAGGCAGGGCCACCTGCTACGACACGTTCGAAGTCGCGAAGGTGGAGATGGAGGAACACGTCATCAAGGCCCTCGCCATCCGCAACACGCGGACCGGCAGGGTGGTGTTCACATGGGTCATGAAGGGCTACGTCCCTATGAAGGAGAGGACAGGAAATGAGCATCAACAGGGTTAGCATCAGCGGGAACCTGACGAGGGACGCGGAGCTGCGCTCCACACCGTCAGGGACAAGCGTCCTGACGTTCGGTGTGGCGGTCAACGACCGTAGGAAGAACCAGACCACCGGCGAGTGGGAGGACAAGCCGAACTTTATCGACTGCACCATGTTCGGCACGCGTGCGCAGTCGTTGGCGCAGCATCTCGTCAAGGGGACCAAGGTCGCCATCGACGGCAAGCTGGACCACCAGAGCTGGAAGGCACCGGACGGGTCGGCGAGGTCGAAGGTGCAGGTCGTGGTCAACGACATCGACTTCATGGCACCGAGGGTGCAGCAGACTCCGCAGCAGGTCATCCAACAAGCGTACCCGCAGGCAACCTACGTCGATGCGTACGCCATGGAGGACATCCCGTTCTGATGGCATGGCATCTGTACTTCGCGGTCTATCAGGGTGACCGGCTGCTCGCCGTCGGGACCAAGGATGAGGTCTGCGGGCAGCTGGGCATCACCCCGAGGAAGCTCGACTGGATGGCATCTGAATCCAACAGGGAGCGCGACAAGGGTAGGAACCGCCATGTGGCGATACGTTTCAAGATGAGCGACGAGGAGCTTGAGGCATGAACCTGTTCGATTCGCACATAGACGCCGGTCAGGACCTGCCCCCCAAGGACAGGGCGGCGTACTACACGGCGCTCGTGGAGTTCGTGGCCTACGGGCGCGAACCCGAGGGGTTGAAGGGTGCGGCCAAGGCCGTGTTCACCGCAATCAGGCCGACGCTTGAGCTGTCGAGGGCGCGGGCTGCGGCTGGCAAGGCCGGCGGTGAATCCAAGCAAGATGCCAAGCAAACCGTGAAGCAAACGGCCAAGCAAAATGGAAGCAAACCGGCAAGCAAAACGGAAGCAAACGCGGAAGCAAACGGCCAAGCTAAGGGTAATAGTAATAGTAATAGTAATATCCCCCCTGAAGATACTGTCGTATCTTCTGCCCCCCCTTACATCCCACCGGCACCTACCGAGCGCGAGGTCAGGGCGTACGCGGCGAGCTTCGGGCATCCCGACTTCGACGCCGACATGTTCGTTGCTCATTACGCTGCGGTCGGTTGGAGGGTGAGGGGACAGCCCATCATGGACTGGCAGGCGGTTTGCAGGCGGTGGATGCTTGAGGACGCGAGGAAGGCGGCTGGAAATGATGTTGGAGGAACTGATGGCAAGTACGCTGTCAAGGACTGGGAAGAACTCGCCGGGTGAGGAGCTGCCGCCGGTCGATTGGACCGCGAAGTGGCAGGAGAGCCGCAACGCCTCATCAGAAGCGCTCATCAGGGCCTGCGGCATCCCGGCGAGGTACGACGGCATCAAGCTGTCGGAGACCATCATCGCCGGACACGAGGCCGGCATGTGGGCCAAGCTGGTGGAAGGGACCGGGCTGTGGCTCACGGGTCCCGCCGGGACGGGCAAGACGACCGTGGCCGCTGCCATCGCGAGGGAGGCGGTCAGGCTCGGGTGGTCGGTCAGGTTCGTGAACGCGGTTGACATGTACCAGTCGCTCCGCGACAGCTACAACGGGACAGGCGAGGCCAAGGTCATGGCGCGGTACACGGCACCGAGGCTCCTCGTCATCGACGACCTCGGGAAGGGGAAGCCGACCGCATGGGTTGCGGAGAAGCTGTACAGCGTCGTGAACTCACGGTGGGATTCTGGCGTGCCGACCATCGTCACCACGCAGTACAGCGAGGACGAGCTGGCGAGGTCCTTGACCGTCGATGGCGACTCCAACACGGCGCAGGCCATCCTCAGCCGCATCGTCGGGTCAACGGTCCGAATCGTCTTCAAGGGCGAGGACAGGAGGCTCTCATGATGGACGGCATGGAGCTGGTCCAGCAGCTCAACTACGAGCTGGACCAAGCCGAGGCGTGCGCCATGGAGACGCAAGGGTTGGGACGCGAGAAGGCCGAGGCGGAGCGGGAATACCGCGTGGCCCTGAGCAAGACGATGCTGCGCCTGCGTGCAGACGGCGTGCCGGCGACCATCATCGGCGACGTTTGCAGGGGCATCCCGGAGATAGCCGAGCTGCGGTGCAGGAGGGACTGCGCCGAGGCCGACTGGGAGGCCAACAGGGAGGCGCATTACCTCCACCGTCAGAGGGCCGAGATGTACCGCGACATCATCAAGGTCGAGTGGGCAAGGCAGTGAGGTGGCGCGACTGCTTCGGGGACTGTGGGACATGTCTGGCGTACGTCGATGGTGCGTGTTTCGAGCCGTACGTCAGGAGGAACGGTATGGACATCACGATTGGAAAGGACGGAAGACGTGAAGAAGACGGAGATGAAGGTCAGGGTCAGGTACACGGAGGAGCTTCTCGGCACGGCGAACGCGAACCCTGACATCCACCGCGAGTTCATCGCGAGCAAGGCACCGGATGCCAAGTCGATGGAGGAGGAGGTCGAGGCGCTCGGAGTCGATGCGGTCATAGAGAACGGCATGACCGTCTTCCACCGCATGGAGGACGGGACGCCATGCACCTACGACTACCAGTGGAAGGGCTATTTCAAGGACGCTTGCGGAATGCTGCGGCGTGCGGATGGCACGGAGAGCAGGAAGCTGAAGGCGTACCTGAAGGAGATTGACGGCCTCGTCTACGTGTCCCCCCGCATGATACCGCTCGTCCTTGAGGAGGGTGCTTCCATGGGCGAGTGCCAGAGGCCCCTGCGTGCAAGGACGATGCAGGGCGACAGGGTCGCGATATCCCACTCGGAGACGGTACCCGCCGGGACCGTGCAGGAGTTCACCGTCACCGTCCTGCGCGAGGACATGCTGCCGCTCGTCAGGGAATGGCTCGACTACGGAATCCTGCACGGGCATGGGCAATGGCGCAACAGCGGAAAGGGCCGGTTCACGTGGGAGGAGGTCTCGTGACGGTTATGCCATGTACGGTGAAGTGATGGTTTAGTCCTGTCATGTGGCGTGATGGTTATGTAACGTACTGTGGCGGTACGTGGTGTAGAGGTACTGTCCGTTGAAGTGGCGTGTGGGTGTGGTTATGCAATGCGGTGTTTCGTTGTGTGATGGTGGGGTCCGGTGCGGTTAAGTCCCGGTGATGTGCTGTTACGTTGTGTGGTGTGGGGGTTTGGTCTGGTAGCGTCCGGTGTGGCAAGGTAACGGTGGGGTTATGCAATGTAGTGTAGAGGTGTCGTCGCGCGGCGTACTGTTGTGTCCGGCAGCGTCATGGTTGTGTAACGTACAGTTGTGTATGGTGTGGTGTTGTGATGGTATGGTACTGTAGCGTGATGTGGCGTGACGGTTCGGTACGGTGCGATAGGGTAGCGTAGTGCAACGGTAACGTGAGGTCGAGTAAGGTCGTGTGTTGTTCGGCAACGATGTCGCCGCATGGAGGAAATGGAGGACAATGGCATGGACGTGAAGGTAGTCGATTGCACGGAAGACCCCGTCGAGCTGATAGGGATGCTGGCCGGTGTCTCACGTGGCAAGACGGACCACGACCCCGAGGCGTTCGAGCGAAGGACGAGGTACTGCATCGAGCAACGTCATGACAGCGTGCTGGAGCACGTGTCCGCGACGTTCCACGTCGATGGCATCAGCCGTGCGTGCTCGCATCAGCTGGTCAGGCACCGGCTGGCAAGCTTCGTCGAGAAATCTCAGCGTTACGGTTTGGTTGACACCACGAGCGACGGCTGGTTCGTCAAGCCGCCGACGTTCGAGGCGGACGCTGAGAGCGACTCAATCTTCTGCCGGACGATGGGGTACGCCTGCGGGGCCTACATAAACGCCATCGACCACGGGGTACCACCCGAGGATGCGAGGTACCTGCTGCCAGAGGCCACGAAGACGAGCATCGTCGTGACCGTGAACCTCAGGGAGCTGGACCACATGCGCGACGTCCGCTGCGATGGCGCGGCGCAGTGGGAGATTCGGGAGTTGGTCGATGAGATGTGGTGGAAGCTGTCCGGCGCAGACGGATGGTACCAGCTGCTTGGGATGCTTGACAAGAGGAGGCGTGGATGAAGGTACAGACCGTCGATGTCGCACCGTACCGCGAGCTGATACGAAGGCAGCATCTGAGCCAGAGCATGGTGGCGCTCAAGACCGGCGTGTCTCAAGCCACGGTCCACGAGATTATGGCCGGCAGGTTCGGACGGGTCTCGACAAGCACGGCACTGCGGCTCATCAAGGGCTTGGAAGGCAACATCGTCATCCATCAACGGGGGGAGGAGCTGTGATGGTCGAGCTAAAGCCCTGCCCGTTCTGCCACGCCACCGGTCTAGGCTACGTCGTAGCCTACGCGGGCAGCTGGTGCAAGCTGGATGCAGACGGTTGTCTAGGCATCGACCAGCCCGGTCCCGGTTGGTGGCACGTGCGGTGCCGCGAGTGCGACGCGACCGGTCCGAAGGTCAAGGCCACGCGGGTAGAAGCGGTGGAGAAAGCCGTTGAAGCGTGGAATGGGCGAGATGATGAGGGGAGGTTGTTTTGATGGACAAGCTAAAACCATGTCCTTTTTTGCGGCGGGCAAGCGTACACACGTACTAACACCGCATTTGATAAACACTACAAGTGGACGGTCAATTGCGACACGTATGGATGCATGGGCTTCATGGGCTGTTCATTCTGGCATACCGAAGCCGAGGCAATCGAAGCATGGAACAGCCGAGCGGAGCGGGTGTGCCGCGATGTCAACGGAAACCCCCACGACTTCACATGTTCGGAATGCGGCGCGTCGATGTATACGCAGGTCGACGAATGCTGGACGATGATTGCGCGGGGCGGTCGGTGCGATGATGTAATCGAGAATCCGAGCTACTGCCCGAACTGTGGCGCGAAGGTGGTGGAATGATGGCAACGAAAGAAGAAGTCGAGCGCTTGAAGGATGGCAATCGGATGCTTATGGCCGCGCTGAACCGGAGCATGAAGGACAAGCTCGACCTTACCGCACGAATCAAGGACAACTCCGACGAGGCGGAAGCGGCAAAAGCAATTGCAGATGGCCTCGAATGGCAGGTCGAGGAATTGCAAGCCGAGAATGCCAAGCTGCGGGAGCTGGTGGAAGACATGCTGCGGGCATGGTGGGCCTGCGACGACGAGTCATGTGTACATCATTGCGAATGCGACGCAGGCGAAGAGATGCCGGTGCATGGCTGCCTGCTCAAACAGCGTGCGAAAGAGCTGGGAATCGAGGTGGAGTGATGGCTGAGGCTAGCAACATTACGGTCAAGGTCGATGCTGTAATCACTGACGAGATGTACCATAAGGCCATGGGTGACGTCAGGGCTGCAAACGAGCGCATGGACCAGCTTGAAGAGGAGAACGCCAAGCTGCGGGAAGAGCGTGACATATATCGTGACCTCGTTGGTTTGATGGACAATCCAGACATTAACGTTCAATTGCAAGCCGAGAACGCCGAGCTGCGCAAGCTGGTGGACGAACTCTACCCGCTTGCCGACAACGGTGCCTCAGACGTGAGCGAGTTGGACAAGGCGCATGAACTCATGCGCGAGCTGGGAATCGAGGTGGACGTATGACAGACGGACTTGGCGAAGCTTACGAGGAAAAGCAATGGGATGTGTTTTGTGAGAACAACGACCTGCTGTTGGAGAACGACGAGCTAAAAGCCGAGAACACCAAGCTGCGCGAACTGGTGGCGGACATGTGGGAAGCCATGTGTGACGTCAGCGAGACATGGGCCGAGGACGTTTGCGCAGACAGGATGCACGAGCTTGGAATCGAGGTGAGCTGATGACCGCTATCGAGGAAATCCGCGGCCATGCCGAGAGGGCGAAGCGCGAGGGTGGCATGTACTACTCCGGTGAATACCTCGACGGTCTGGCGTTGCGCGTCGAGGCCGAGTATAAGACCGTTGTCTATGAGAACGCCAACTTGCGTGAGCTGGTAGCTGACTTGTACGCGCAGCTGCTCAACGCCTACGACCCCAAGGAACTTGACGAGTTTTATGACAGGATGCGCGAGCTGGGAGTGGAGGTGGACGGCGGACGGTTCCCCCTCATCGACGAGAATCAGGAAATCGTCAGATGCAGGTATTGCGAGAACTCGTCGCACTTCCACAAATGGTCATCACATACCAGACGGGCGATGTTCGAGACGTGGACGTGCAGGAACATGGCCGATGGCGTCGAGGTGGAACCGGACGGTTTCTGCGCTTGGGGGAAGAGGAGGGCCGACAATGAGTGACAACAAAGCGTTCAGGTTACGTGTCAAGGAAAACGACCGCCCCGACCGGTATCTGAAAATCACTAACCACCTGCGCAGGGCTTCAATCGCCAACCTGCTAAACGACGAGGACAGGGAGCGCGAGGAGCTTGAGACAGCGTACGACCTGTTGAGCGAGGTGATGGGGAGATGGGCGACAGCGTGATAATCGTGCTGATAACCTGCATCACAGTGGTGGTCATCACATTGATTGTTTTAATCGGCGAACTCGTTTCAGGGAGAAACGAGGTTCTCCGATACCAAGCACAACTGAATGTCATCGAGGCGCAGAAGGACAAGGGGACGAAATGGGTAGAGAGGAAGGGTGTGTAGATGGCTGTGACAATCGGCAGGGTCGAGACGTTCCCCGACGCGAAACCGGACAAGGCGCAGGTCCTCAAGGTGCTGGAGGAGTGCGCCGAGGTTTTCAGCGCGTGGGAAGACTTGAATGCTTGGCGGAGGGAAGCTGATGAGGGCATCGCAACGCACATCGTCGGATGGCGGAGGAACAACTTGATATACGAGTGTGCCGACCTGATTCAGGCGACGTGCAACCTGCTTGCCGGTATCAGTGTTGATGACATGACCGAGGCTATGGAACGGTGCAGGATTCGCAATGTCGAGAGGGGGAGGATGTGACGGAGAGCGAGAAAAGAGCCAACGACATGTGGGAGGTGTGCGGCCGAAACCTGCACTCGTTTGTCAGCGAACTGGCGCTCCAGACCCACATGACATTCGATGAGATAACCGCCGAACTTGAGCGTTCAATCGTCGAGGCTGCGACCGACATTCTGGACGGTGAGACCGTTGGCTGAATGTCTCAAGTGCGGCAGGGAATACGACGAGAAGAGGACGGGCATGGACAGTATCAAGTGCTCATGTGGGAACACGAGGCCGGAGATAATGACGGCCAGCAGCGGCCACATCGTCATCAGGTGCAAGCGCTGCGGGCAGGCCGTCGTGGGTAGCACCTACGATGACGCAGAGGATAGGTGGCGTGAGCAGGTGACCAGATGGCTTGACATGAGGAGCGAGATTGACCAAAGGATGGGAGTCGATTGATGAAGGCATCGTTCTATTTTCGCGAACCCATACTGACGAGGTTGCTGTGGTTCATGGCCGGGGCCGTGTTCATCGCGGGCATCCTCCTAATGGTCGGGCTGTCGCTTTGAGCAGGCGTGCGTTGACTGCGGTGTTCCGGCTGTTCCGGCTTGGGCTTGCGCCGAGCGACATCGACATGGCGCTCATGCTCCCGCCGGGGACGGCGGCTCAGCTCGTCGTCAAGGCATGGAAGGCGGGCATGGACGAGGAGGTGGATGGATGCTCTACGAGTGGCAGCGTCAGTACGAGGGCAGACCGAGCATAGACTCGACTTGCTGTCCCTTTTGTGGTACACTTGCAACCGAGCGCCACCACATCGTCTATCGAAGCCAAGGCGGCACGGACCTGCCGACAGTGAGCGTGTGCGGCCATGGGAACGCCTCCGGTTGCCATGGCCTGTTCCACCAGCACCGGCTGCACCTGCGGTGGCGTGACGGGTGGGAATGGCTCTACACGCGGGAGCCGGTGAAGGAGACGGTGGCTCAGGATATGGACGGATGGAGGCCCGTGGTTGTCCGAGGCTGACGAGCAGGCGGCGGTGGTCGAGTGGTGCGGCTACAACTGCATTCCGTGCTTTCATATACCCAACGGAGGGGCAAGGGATGCGCGGACCGGCTACCAGCTGAAGCGTCAGGGCGTGAAGCGCGGTGTCCCGGACCTGTGCATCCCCGTCCCCGTCGGTGGATACCACGGGCTGTGGGTCGAGATGAAGACCAAGAACGGCAGGACAACGCCGGAGCAGGACGGGTGGCTCGGGCTGCTCAACCACAACGGCTATCTCGCCATCGTCTGCCATGGTGCAGGTGAAGCCATAAACAGCATAGACGATTATGTGAAAGGGAGGCAGCTTGGGCATCATGAAGGTGGTTGCCGGTAGGCAGCATGTCTACCAGGTGGCTATAACGAGGGAGGTTTGGAGGGGGGTCATGGGCGCTGTCGAGGCGGGCAACCTCGACTTCGTCCGGTTCATGGATTCCGCCGGCAAGGACGTGATGGTCACGCCGAGGCTGTGCTCGGTCATCGAGTACATGCCTGACCAGCAGGTTGAGACGAAGGAGGAGGACGATGAGACCGATGCCGAGGCTTGAGGTCGAGGACATGGCCGTCGAGGCCATTGTCCCGTACGCACGCAACGCCAAGGTCCACACCGACGAACAGGTGGACCAGATAGTCAGGAGCATCGAGGAGTTCGGCTTCAACGACCCGGTTGCCGTGTGGCACAACGAGGCCGGCGAACCTGAAATCGTCGAGGGCCACGGGCGTGTGCTCGCAGCCAAGAAGCTGGGGTTGGAGACCGTCCCGGTCATCACCTTGGATGCGCTGACCGACGAGCAGCGCAGGGCGTACGCGCTCGTGCACAACAAGCTGACCATGAACACCGGATTCGACTTCGAGGTCCTTGAGGCCGAGCTGTCCGAGCTGTCGTTCGAATGGGAAGAGCTGGGATTCGACGCGTTCCAGATTGCGGAGGCGGCTACCAAGAGCAACGACTTCAATCCCCGTACAGATGAGATTGAGGAATATTCCCAGAGGGGCGAGGACGAGCTGAGGAGCTACAACGTCATCATCTGTTGCCTCGACGATGAGGAGCAGGAATGGCTTGCAGGTCTGCTAGGCGAGGACGGCAGGCTCAAGAGGCTCTATATGGCAAGCGAGCTTATAGGTCGCCTTGATGCGTAGGGTCGTGCAGGTCAGGGGTGTAACCGGGGCCGGTAAGACCACTGCTATGCGCAGGGCAATCATGCTCGACGGCGGCGGTGAGGTCATATGGCTTGACGGTGCCGCCTGTCAGAGGCCGTGTACCGTCACGAGCAGATTCATGGCGCTCGGCGACTACAACATGGATGTCAAGTGCGCCGGCACAGACCGGTTTGCCGACTCGAAGGACACGTTCAAGGTCCTGCGCTCTGCCCTAGTTGACGCGAGGAGGGACGTCGTTGCTCTGGAGGGCATGATTTTGAGCTATACTGTCAGGTATGCACAGAGCATCAACCGGCTGTGCGAGGAGCAAGGCTGCGGCCTCAGGCTGGTGTTCCTCGACGTGAGCTTCGACACGGCGCTTGAGAGGGTGTTGTCACGCAACGGAGGCAAACCAATCAACCTCAAGACGCTACAGGACAAGATTCGGGCATACACGGTGTCAAAACACAAGCTCATGCGCATGGGCTTCGAATCCGTCGTCATAGACACGGACAAGTGCGATGCCGATGAGGTCGGAGACGCAGTGCATGAGGCGATTCTGTCATGAAAGACAGGTTGTCCGAGTTCGTCGAGTACCACATGCACGGAGACGGCGAATGCAACGGCGTGCTCCTCAAGGCGTGGGCCGACATGAAGAAGGCTGGCGAATCAGAACGGTTCGACCTCTCGTTCTTCTATGCGACCGTGTACAACATACCGTCTGCGGTGTTCATGCTCCGTGAAAGGGACGGGATTGTCGATGACCCGGATGATTGGTGCTCAAGGAACAAGGGCATGCTCATGTTTCAGAGCGACCGGCGCTACATGAGGTGCAACAACGGTCTGGAACGCACCCTGAGGCACTTCTCGTGCCATCTCGCAGGCGGAGAGTCGTTCATACGTAAAACCGTCCACGGAAGCGAGATAGACACCGCAGCAGCCGTCTCGGAGTGCCTGAACTGGCCCAACTACGGGAGGTTCGGTGCCTACCTGTTCACCGAGACGCTGACGTACCTTCTCGGGCTTGAATCTTCGAACAGGCCGTCGTTCGACTTCGCCAACGGAGCGACGGCCACGAGCGGGGTGATGAACGTCTTCGGATTCGATGCTGAGGCAGACGAGTTCGACAGGACCAAGAGGATACCGGCGAACATGTCCCTCGCGCAACTCGATGCGCTTCTCGCCAAGATTGTGGATGAGGTTGACAAGTCGGGTGGTGATAGCGATATCGCGTGTCTAGAGACGTCCCTATGCGCCTACCGCAAGTTCCACAAGGGAAGCCGGTACAATGGCTATTACCTCGACAGGCAGCTCGAAGAGCTTGTCCATTACCCGACAATCAACCGGGATTGCGCAGATTACGTCAACGAGCTATATGACCTGAGGGCGAAACTGTTTGACCAAAAGTACCTCGGCGAGTTCGGTGGCTGGGATGGGATTCGAAAGGAATGCAAGACACTGTACCGTGACAGGGGGGTGATGATGTGACAGGGGAAAAACCAGCAGGAATAAAACACGACTACAGCAGCCCGAGATGGACAGGCGAGCTGAACGACTGCTCCATGCCGATGACGTTCGACACGTACTCGAACTGCTCGTTCGGTTGCGTCTACTGCTTCTCGCAATACCAGCGCGGAATCGGCCTCGCTGCCGAGGCGTACAAAGCCAAGAACGTCAGGAGCGTCAACGTGGACAGGGTGAAGGGCCTGTTCACCGGCAAGAGGCCGTCTCAGTTCTCGAACTACATCAACGAGCGCATAACGATGCAGTGGGGAGGCCTGTCAGACCAGTTCGACGGCTTCGAGCGGAAGCACGGCGTCACCCTTGAGCTGCTGAGGTTCTTCAAGGAGATTGACTACCCGTTGTCGTTCTCAACCAAGTCAACTTGGTGGCTCGATGACCCGAGGTACACCGAGCTGTTCAAGGGCCAGAGGAACTGGAACTGCAAGTTCAGCATCATCACCCTCGACGAGGAGGATGCCAGACGCATAGAGGTCGGTGTCCCATCACCGCAGGCGCGTCTAGAGGCCATCGAGAAGTTCTCGAAGCTCGACGCTGGTGGGGCAACGCTGAGGCTCAGGCCGTTCATCCTCGGGGTGACGTCCAAGAACTACCTTGAGCTGATACGTCAGGCATCGGAGCGTGGTGCAACGGCCATGTCCACCGAGTTCTTCTGCCTAGAGCGCAGGTCGATAAGGAACGCAGCCGATAACTACAGGGTCATCAGCGAGTGCGCCGGAAGGGACATAGTAGACTTCTACGCCAAGAACAGCTTCGGGACAGGTTACCTCAGGCTCAACCGCAAGGTGAAGGAGCCGTATATCAGGAGGATGCGTGAGCTTGCCCACAGCCTGGGGATGAGGTTCTACGTCAGCGATGCGCATTTCAAGGAGGCATCGGACAACTGCTGCTGCTGCGGTCTGCCTGACGATTGGAAGGTGGCGAGGTTCCAGTTCTCAGAGGCCCTTCAGCTGTGCAGGCGCAACGGCAAGGTGACGTTCTCGGAGGTCAAGGGCGACGCGGACCACTTCGACTTCCCCTGGGTGAAGGCCGAGGGGTACAACCAGAGTTCCGTGGAGAGGCGGGCGAAGTTCGAGGGAATCACCATGGCCGAATACATGCGGTACCTGTGGAACACGCCGAAGGCCGGTCAGAGTCCCTACAGGATATTCGAGGGCGTCATGAGGCCCGACGGTTACGACGAGCACGGTGACATCGTGTACGTGTACGACGAGAGCAGGACGTTCATACCTCAAGGCGAGGACGGCACAGATGGCTAAAGGCAAATATGCAGAGTGGATATCTGAAGAAGGGCTTCAGACAATCCGGAACCATGCGGCGAAGGGCCTCACCTACGAGGAGATGTCCAAGGCTATGGGGATAAACCCATCCACCCTGTACGAGTGGGTCGAGCGCTTCCCCGAGATTGCCGAGGCGATAAAAGCCGGTCGCGCCGTATCGGTCACGGCCATCGAGAACAAGCTGTTCGACATGGCGATAGGCGGCTTGGAGGAGGAGACGGAGGTCAAGGAGGTCAGGCAATCTCTCGTGGACGGTCAGATGGTGACCGTCGAGCAGTACATCAAGAAGACGAGGAAGAAGCTCTCACCCAACGTCACGGCAATGATATTCTTCCTGAAGAACCGGGCCGGATACCGTGACAACCCGGAAGTTGACCCGAACCTCGACGAGGGTCTCAAGAAGGCCCGCGAGATACTCGCAGAGGTGCCGAGTGCCATTGACTGACAAACAGCGCGAGTACCTCATGGGATGTTCACGCAGGTGGAACGTCAAGACCGGTGCCACGGGCAGCGGCAAGACGTTCGTGGACGTCGTCGCGACGATACCGAAGCGTATAGAGGCCTGCCGTGGAGAGGGGCTGATTGTCCTGCTCGGCAACACGCAGGCGACGCTGGAGAGGAACATCCTCGAACCCATGAGGGCCGTGTGGCCGGGAAGGGTCGGCCATGTGAGCGCCAACAACACCATCATGATATTCGGGCGCAGGTGCTACGCGCTCGGTGCCAACAACCGAGGCTCCGTATCAAGGATACAGGGTGCCACGTTCGAGTACGTGTATGGCGACGAGGTGACTACATGGAGCGCCGAGGTGTTCCAGATGCTCAAGAGCCGTCTCCGCTGCGAGCACTCACGCTTCGACGGCACGTGCAACCCCGACTCACCCAGCCATTGGTTCAAGCAGTTCATAGACTCCGATGTGGACATATACTGCCAGAGCTACACCATAGACGACGGGTGTCTTCCTGAGCATGTCGTCGAGAACCTCAAGCGCGAGTACGCAGGGACCGTATATTATGACCGCTACATCCTCGGCAAGTGGACGCAGGCCGAGGGTCTCGTCTACCAGAACCACGAGAAGGCCCTTGAGGACCGATACGACGGCGAGGTGGTCGAGCAGGTCATCAGCATAGACTACGGAACACGTAACCCGTTCGCAGCGCTCAAGTGGTCGCTGGACCCCGGCGGCGTCTGGCATTGCATCGATGAATGGACGTACTCGGGCCGCGAGACAGGCCACGACATGACCGATGAGGACTACCTCGATGCGCTCATCGCTTTCGTGGATGACATGCCGGACGAGGAGGTGACCTGCATCATCGACCCATCAGCGTCTTCGTTCATCGCGCTTCTCAGACGGTCAGGAAGGTTCCGGGTCCGGCGGGCGAGGAACGACGTGCTGACCGGCATCAGGGAGACGGCGTCATGCATGCAGTCCGGACGCATCAAGGTGTCCCGCGACTGCAAGCGCACCGTCGACGAGTTCGGCAGCTACGTCTGGGATGACCGGAGCGAGGCCGACCGTGTTGTCAAGGAGAACGACCACTGCATGGACGCGATGCGCTACATGGTCGCGACGTTGCGGCTCGCAAAGAACGACATAGCCTATGAATCCCCGTTCGGATTGGAGTGAGGATGTACACGTATCAGGACTTCATCAAGGCCGGTTCCGTCAAGGAGGGCGTGCGTGCGGCTGTGTCGTCGCACAGGCAGGGCGACATGTACCGGACGGCGATAATCGCCGACGAGTACGACCGTCAGCGCAACACCACCATCTCGAACATCGTCAAGGCCATCTACACCACATCTGGCGAGAAGGTGGCCGACACGTTCGGCTCGGACAACCGCATCGCCTGCAATTACTTCAACCGCCTGAACACGCAGCGCATGACCTATTCCTTGGGCAACGGCGTCAGCTTCTGCCAGCCCGGTGAGGGCGGCGAGGACACCGTGAAGGAGCGTCTCGGCAGGACGTTCGACCATGACCTGATGGAATGGGGATACCATGCGCTCATCCACGGCACCTGCTTCGGGTTCTGGAACGTCGACCGGCTGCATGTCTTCAAGTTGACCGAGTTCGCGCCGCTGTACGACGAGGACACCGGCATCCTCAAGGCGGGCGTGCGTTTCTGGCAGCTCGACCGCACGAGGCCCATGACGTACGTCCTCTACGAGGAGGACGGCTACACCGTGTTCCGCGACGGAACGGGCGGCATCGAGGAGGTAGAGGGCAAGCGGGCGTACGTCGAGCACTACTCGGAGACGGATGCGGGCGGCGTGGTGGTCGAGTACGGCGAGAACTACAGCACCCTCCCCATCATCCCCATGCACGGCTCGCGCCTGAAGCAGTCCACCCTCGTCGGGATGCGCGAGGCCATCGACGCGTACGACATCATCAGGTCCGGCTTCGCCAACACGGTGCAGGACTGTGCCAGCATCTACTGGCTGGTCGAGAACTCGGGCGGCATGACCGACAAGGACCTGACGAGGTTCCGCGACAAGCTCCTCTCCATGCACATCGCCAACATCGACTCGGACGGTGGTTCCCGCGTGACGCCGTACACCATGGATGTCCCGACGACGGCAAGCAAGACGCTGCTAGACGAGCTGCGGGCCGGCATCTACGAGGCTTTCGGTGCGCTCGACGTGCACACCATCGCCGCCGGTGCCACGAACGACCACATCGACGCGGCCTACCAGCCGATGGACGAGAACGCCGACGACTTCGAGCATCAGGTGTCCGTCGCGGTCATACAGCTGCTCCGGCTGATGGGCATCGATGACGAGCCGGTGTTCAAGCGCAACCGCATCAGCAACGAAAGGGAGCAGGTCGAGATGATCATGCAGGAGGCACCGTTCCTCGACCGGATGACCATCCTGCGCAAGCTGCCGAACATCGCCGTCGAGGAGATTCAGGCAATCATGGACGCCTCGGACTCGGAGGCCATCGACCGGCTTATGGGGGTGGAGGATGAGGAGGGTGCTCCGCTGCCGTAGGTGCTCGGTGGCCCTCAAGGTGCTGCCCGCCGGATTCAACACGTCGGAGGCCCTGTACTGCCCTGACCGTGGGACATGGGTCGATGACGACGACGGCTGCACGTTCGGGTCCTGCGGCGAGTCGGAGAGGGCGACGGTCGGGCAGATGGTGAGCGTCGAGTCGAGCGCGGCGGTATACGGGAGGTGCGATGGACCAAGCACACGAATGGACTGACGGGCAGCTGTTGGACCTTGAGCACCGCATCAGGGCCGAGTACACGCGGGCGTATCATGAGCTGCGCAAGAAGCGGTTCGGTTGGCTCAAGGAGTACGCCGAAGAGAACAGCAAGTGGAAGGATGACCTGAAGAACGGCAAGGTCACGCAGGCGAAGTACGACAAGTGGCTCAAGGAGCAGGCCATCAGGCGCGTGTGGGGCAACACCATGCTGGCCGGTGCCTACACGGACATGATGACCACCGCCCAGAAGGTGGCCGAGATGGTGAACGGGACCATGCCCGGCGTCTTCGCCGAGAACGCCAACTACACCGCGTACACCATCGACAAGGTGACCGACATCGGGACCGGTTTCGCCATGTACGACCAGTCCACCGTCCGCCGCCTGCTGATGGAGCAACCGAAGCTCCTCCCATACCTCGCGCCGGACCCCGACAAGGTGATACCGCACTTCACGGCCAAGGTCCGCTCGGAGGTCACGCAGGGCATCCTCCAAGGCGAGTCAATCCCGGACATAGCGGCGAGGTTGAAGAAGGTCGTGGGGATGGAGCAGGGTGCGTCAATCAGGGCGGCGAGGACGGCTGTCACCGGTGCCGAGTGCGCCGGTAGGGCCGACACGTACAAGCGGGCCGAGGCGATGGGCATCGACATCAAGCAGGAGTGGATAGCCACGCTGGACACACGCACCCGCCCTTCGCACCGGGTCGCCCACAGGCAGGTCGTGGACATCGGCCAGCCGTTCGAGGTCGGCTCCGACAAGCTGATGTACCCCGGTGACCCGAGCGGCCGCGCGGAGGAGGTCTACAACTGCCGTTGCACCACAATAGCCATCGTGGACGGCATCGACCCCGCGGACAACATGAGCACGGCGAAGCTCAAGAAGGCCGGTCTGACGTACGACGAGTGGAAGGCCGGCAAGATGCCAAAGCCAAAGGATGCGAACGTTGCTGCGACCACAGGCGGTTCCCCGGTCAAGGATAAATCAACGACCACAAGCGGCTCTCCGGTCAAGGCTCAGCCTGCTTCCAGCAAAGCGACGGTACAGGCATCTAGGCCGTCTCAGGTCAGCTACAAGCTCTACAACCTGAATCAGGAGGAGCAGTACAAGGACCTCGACTCGATACGTGCGATGGGAGAGGCTCAGGTCAAGAAGATGACGAGCGAAGAGGTATACGCTCAGACGTTGTACACCGGGAGTGCATACGATTGGATAAACGGCTACAAGCGCGGGAAAATGAGCTACATGCTGCCGCAAGAGCGGATTGACAAGATAGCAGACCTCGACAGCTCGTTCGAGAAGTGCGTGCTCGACCGTGACATGTACGTTGTGAGGAACACGAAAGCGTCCTGCCTTCGTGACATGTTCAACAAATACGGCGAGGATGTGGTCGAGGCGGACCCATCCATTATGGTTGGCGAGGTGTTCCTCGACAAGGCATACCTCTCCACCACGGTCGACCCGAACGGTGTGTTTCCCGGAGGTGTACTGTTCCACATCCGCGTACCGAAGGGTACAAAAGCGTGCTACAATGAGTCTGTTTCAAGACACGAAGACGAGCAGGAACTCCTCATCGCATCGGGTCAACCGTTTGAGATAAAGCACGCCCAGCAAGGAAGGCGTGGTGCCGGTTCCTACGAGATATGGATGGAGGCAATGGTATGAGCCTCGAACGTTACGGTGCGCCGGTCTTCAACGTGTTTGAGGTAGGTGACATAGCGTGCTCTTCCTGTGTGAATCAGGATGGGTATCACAAGGCAGGATACTGCGGCGTGTACCCGGAAGGCGGAAAGCCACGCTGCGTGTTCGACGGAGAGCCGTGCGCCGATTTCGTCCCGTTCACTGAGACTTCAGCTCCGACTCGATGATGCCGGCGTACACCTTCGCCCGCTTCTTCAGGGCGTTCTCCATGAAGTGCACCCCGTCCCTGTCATGGGTCCCGAGTTCTACGAACGGTGCATACTCGACGTTAGTGCCGACCATGACGGAGTAGTCCCCATCGTTCACCCTCAGCTGATGTGTGATTGAGTTCTGCAAGCGTCCGGTGTCCTTCGGCGTCTTGACCTTCACGTCGCCCTCGGCAACCAGACCGACCTTCTCCATGGCCCGGGCCAAGGCTTGGTTCAGCGCCTCCTTGACCTCCTCGTCGTTGAACTCGGCGACGTACTCAAGCATCCAGACGTCGTGGTCGGTCAGGCCTGACGTGGACGTGACCTTCTTCGTCATAGCTGCACCCCCTTGATTGACTGTACCGGTTATGGTACACTGCACGCTAGCAACGGCGCAAGGCACCGCGCCGATTATCCATGGCCCTGACGTGGCCGAAAAACCGGGACTGCCAAGGCATAGGCGATAGGACCGGGACTCCAAGGCATAGGAGACAACCGCATATGACGCTGACACGCAAGATGCTCAAGGCAATGGGCATCGAGGAGGACAAGGCGGACCAGATAATCGAGGCCCACATGGAGACCGTGGACCAGCTCAAGGCCGAGCGCGATGGACTCAAGGAGAGCGCGGCGAAGGTCGAGGAGCTGGAGGGCACGGTGTCCGACCTGCAGGAGAAGCTGCGGGTCGCGGGCGGTGACGAATGGAAGGTCAAGTACGAGGACGAGCACAAGGCCCTCGAAGACCTCAAGGCGAGCGTCGCGAAGGATGCGGAGAACGCCAAGAAGCGCGACCTGTACAAAGCCCTGTTGAAGGATTGCGGCATCGAGGATGCACGGTACATCGAGTCGATTCTGAACGTGACCGACGTGGACGGCATCGAACTCGACGGCGACTCCATCAAGGACGCCGATGGAATCCGCAAGGACGTGGAGGACAGGTTCGGCGCTTTCGTGGCGCGCAAGGGGACGGACCCCGCCAAGGTGGCGACCCCGCCGGTCAGCACCGGTGGCGTCGCAGGGGCCAACCCCGAGGTACTCAAGCGCCTTCAGGAGAGGCATGACCGCCTCTACGGCAAGGCAGACAACAGGGAGGCCGAATGAGCTTCATCAACCACCGTTCCGGTGCCGCGTTCGGTGCCGGGTACTTCCTCGTCGATGACGAGAACTGCACACGCGAGACCATGACCGTGGCCGCGAACCACGGCCAGAAGGTCACCATCAACGGCAGGGTCATCGTACCCATGGGTGCCGTCATCCCCGCCAACGGCGCGACGGCCAAGG
The DNA here is from genome assembly GCA_045117755.1 of Candidatus Cryptobacteroides sp. Classification (GTDB taxonomy): domain Bacteria; phylum Bacteroidota; class Bacteroidia; order Bacteroidales; family UBA932; genus Cryptobacteroides. The sequence goes on along the minus strand of JBGUOB010000085.1, from coordinate 7,252 downwards.
GCATCCTCTACGAGGACATCGACGTCACCGACGGCGCTGCCCCCGGTTCCGTCGTGACCGAGGGGACCATCTACGCCGACCGCCTGCCCGCAGCCCTCGAATCGGCTGCGGCCAGCGCGCTGACCAGAATCAAGGTCGTGGCAACCTCCCCGGCCGTCACCCGTCCTTGGTAAGGAGGAACCATGGCTAACTTCCGCAACGTGTACGGCATGGTCGAGGAAGCCGACCTCCTCCAGACCGGGTTCATGGTCAACCGTCCTAACGACCCTCTTGAGGGCCTGTTCACGGACCAGCAGACCGACCACCTCGTCGCGACTTGGTACACCATCGCGTCCGAGTACCAGATTCCCCAGATGGCGCAGTTCCACGCCTTCGACACCATCGCCCAGAAGAGCGAACGCGCACCCATCGACGAGCACAACGTCGAGAAGGGCCTCATCAAGGTCAAGCGCAACACCTCCGAGCTGCTCCGACAGCTCATCGGCAAGGGCGTCAACGTCGAGTCCGAGCTTTATGGTTTCGTCATGGACGATGCCGCGTCCCTCGCCGACCAAGTGGTCACCCGCGCCAAGGTGGCCCGCGCCGAGCTTCTCGCGACCGGTCAGGTGACCATCAACGAGAACAACCTGAACGTCACGGTCGACTACAACGTCCCGTCTGCTCACAAGAACCTGTCGTTCGACCTCGGTGCCGGTGCGTCCAGCGACATCCTCACCCAGATTCAGGCCATCATCGACCTCGCCACCGCGTCGGGCGTGACCATCAACGGCATGGTCGCCCCCCGTGCCGTCCTGAGCAAGCTGCGCTCCAACTCCGCCGTGCAGACCGCCATCAACGGCAACGTCGGTGCCGGTGCCATGGTGCGCAACGCGGCCCTCACCGCGTTCCTTCAGGAGGAGTACGGCATCGAACAGGTCATCACCGACGACCTGACCTACGCGCTCCCCTACACCACGCGCAGCAGCAACCGCCCGGCGGTCACCACCAAGCGCTACTTCCCCTCCAACAAGGTGACGTTCTTCGGCACCTCGAACGGGATGCGCCTCGGTGCCGGCCTGTGGGGCGTGCCGCCCGAGGTCGAGATTGCCCGCTTCGCCGAGGTGTCCGGCTCCACCATCTCCCCCTACGTCTACCTGACGCAGTGGGCCGAGCAGGACCCTGCCGTCGTGTGGACCAAGGCGTCGGCGCTTTACATGCCGGTGCTCTACAACCCCAACGCCCTGTACATCGCCTCCGTCACGGAGACGTCGGCCTAGGAGGTGGTCCCAGATGCTTGAGAAGGTGCTGTGGCACATCCACAACTGGTTCGAGCGTGAGGTGTTGCCCGGCACCTTCTCCATCTCGGACGGTGCCATCGACGTCGAGGGGCTTCAGGACGGCCAGTGGTTCCGCGTGGTCGGCTCCACCTTCAACGACGGACTGCACCGTCAGGGCGATGACGACATGACCGACGAGGAGTTCACCGGCGAGGTCTGGCTGCTCGCCATCCCCAAGGTCGTCGAGGAGCTGGCCGACGACATCGAGGCTTGGTGCAACGCCAACGCCAAGGCCATCGATGGGCCGTACCAGTCGGAGTCGTTCGGCGGCTACAGCTACACCAAGGGGAGCGGGGCATCCGGCGGGTCGTTCGACTGGCAGGACCGCTTCCGCTCCCGCCTGTCGCCATGGAGGAAGGTCGGATGAGCCTCGTAGACGAGTTCAAGGTGCCATGCACCCTCCTCCAGAAGGTCCGCACCCCGGACGGCGAGGGCGGATGGACGACCGTGTGGACCGATGGCCCGACGTTCGAGGCCGCGATAGTCCTCGACAGCACGCTCAACGCACGCGTCGCCGAGAAGCAGGGCATGACAGCCGTGTACACTGTCACCTTCGACAGGTCGCTGGACATCGGCTGGCACGATGCCTTCCGCCGCGACTCCGACGGTCAGGTGTTCCGCGTCACCTCCGACCCGACGGACAAGCAGACCCCCGAACGTGCGACGTTCGGGTTCGCGCAGGTCAGCGCCGAGGAATGGGAGCTATCGTGAACACGGCTCAGGCGGTGCAGGCATGGCTCTCGTCCTTCGGCATCCCGGCGTACGCGGCGGCTGCCGTCCCATCCGACACCCAATGGCCGTACCTCACCTACGAGCTGGTCGTCGGCGAGTGGTTGGGCGGCGAGGTCAACATGCCGGTCAACCTCTGGTACCACGGCGACTCGGAGGCCGCGCCGAACGCCAAGGCCCGCGAGCTGTACGACGACATCGGCATGGGCGGCAGGCTCCTCCCGTGCGACGGCGGCTCGCTGTGGGTCAAGCGCGGTTCACCTTGGTGCCAGAGCGTCTTCGTCGAGGGCGAGGACGAGCACGTCAAGCGGCGCTACATCAACGTCAACTTAGAGTACCTCGTCTCCTAGGAGGCAAATTTTGGGAATGAAATTCACACAGGTGCGCTCGGACACCTTCCAGAACATCCAGCTCAACGCCGGTCTCATCCTGACCGACTTCACGCCTTCGACCGGTGCGTTCGACGAGGAGGACATCCTCGGCGCGACGTCCGGCGGTGCCACGTTCACCGCGACCCCGACGTTCATCGACTTCGGCGCGGACATCGACAACGTACCCGAGAACACCTACCAGCTCAAGCAGTTCGACCAGTGGCAGGTCACGATGAGCGGGACGTTCGTCGCCGTCGACGGTGCGCTCGCGGAGACGCTCGTGGCCGCAGGCGACCTCGCATCCAGCAAGGTGACCCCGAGGACCAACCTCGCATCGACCGACTTCGGGACCGTTTGGTGGGTCGGCGACTACAGCGACAAGAACGGCGCTACCAACGGCGGGTTCGTGGCAATCGAGCTGCTCAACGCGCTGTCCACCGGTGGCCTCAAGGTCAAGAGCAACGACAAGGGCAAGGGGACGTTCGATTTCGAGTTCACCGCCCACTACGACCTGACCAGCATCGACACCGCACCCTTCAACGTCTACGTCAAGGCCGGCACGGCGGAACCGAGCAACGGATGAGGCTTTCCGACATCAAGGGCGAACAGGTCATCGACACCATCGCCGACCTCATAGGCCCCATCTCCCGAATCGCACGCGACGAGGCCGTCAGGGAGGTTCTCAAGCCCGTGGAGGTACCGGAGGGAGGGGACAAGGCCGAACGTGTCACAGCGAGGCTCACGGAGGCTCTCCCGGGCATCCTGAAGGGTCACAGGGAGGACCTCGTCGCCATCCTCGCAGCGGTCAACGGCAAGTCGCCCGGCGAGTACGCCGAGGGGATGACGCTGGCATCGCTCATCTCGGACGCGGCGGACCTCATCACGGACGAGGCTTTCGCGGGTTTTTTAGCGTCGCGGGCGGGGATGTCCTCCACTATGCGCTAGGCACGTACCGAGGCCCCCAAGATGCGGGGGCCTTCGTGCGTTATGCGGTGGCGGTGTCCCGCCGGGAGACCGAGGAGAGGGTCTTCCGCGTGTACGTCACGGAGTCCCTGCGCCTGCAAGGTCAGGGCAAGTGCATCTCCACGCCATGGCTCGACATCATAGAGCCGAAGCCCGCGCCTGACGCGGGAAGGATAATCGACGACGTTGTCTCCCGTGCTGGGTTGGTGATGACACATGAACCTGCTTGACCTCTACGTCAACATAGTCGCCAAGGACGAGGCTTCCGACAAGATTGACGGTATCGTCGGCAACATCGGCGGCAAGATACGCAACGGCATGGGCACAGCCGTCAAGGCAGGTGCCGCTGCCGTCGGTGCGCTGACCGCTGCGACGGCCACCGGTGTCGTGGCCCTCGGCAAGGCCGCGCTCGACGCGTTCTCGACGTACGAGCAGCTGGCCGGTGGTGCCGAGCTGATGTTCGGCGAGGCGTACGGCTTCATCGAGCAGCGTGCGAAGGATGCGTACCGCAACGTCCAGATGTCGCAGAACGAGTACCTCGCACAGGTGAACGGCTTCGCGACCGGCCTGAAGACCTCCCTCGGCGGGAACGAGCAGGCGGCTGCCGAGCTGGCCGACAAGATAATCACGGCAGAGGCCGACATCGTCGCCGCGACAGGCAACACACAGGAAGCCGTGCAGAACGCCTTCAACGGCATCATGCGCGGCAACTACACCATGCTCGACAGCCTACAGATAGGCATATCCCCCACCAAGGAGGGTATGCAGGAGGTCATCGACAAGGTCAACGAGTGGAACGCGGCTCAGGGCAACCTGACCGACTACACCATCGACAGCCTCGCCGACTGCGAGGCGGCGCTGGTCGATTATGTGTCGATGATAGGCATGGCAGGCTATGCGCAGAACGAGGCGGCTGGTACCATCCAAGGCTCGCTCGCGACCCTCAACGCCGCATGGGCCAACTTCACGACGGCGCTTGCCGACAAGAACGCGGACATCGAAGGCGTCGCGAGGAACCTCGTGGAGTCGTTCAAGAACGCTGCCGAGCTGATAATACCGGTCATCGGGACCATCGGCGAGCAGATTGCGAAGGCCATCCCCGAACTGCTCGACATGCTCATCCCGGTCCTCATGGACCTTCTGAACAGCATCCTTGAGAACCTCATCCCGATGCTGCCCGGACTCGTCCAATCAATCGTTGACGGTCTGGTCCAGCTCATCCCGATGCTCATCGAAGGTGCGCTCCAGCTGTTCATGGCGATAGTTCAGGCGCTCCCGCAGATAATCCCGGCGCTCATCGATGCCGCCATATCGGCCATCGACTCGGTCATCGACATGCTCCCCACCCTGCTCCCGCTTTTGCTTGAAGCGGCCATCAGGCTGTTCATGGCGATAGTCGAGGCCATCCCGCGCATCATCCCCGCGCTGATTCAGGCGCTGCCGACGGTCATCCAAGCCGTGACCAGCACGCTCCTGAACAACATACCGCTGCTGCTCCAGTGCTCGGTCGAGCTGTTCATGGCATTGGTGACGGCGGTCCCCATGGTGCTCGGCGAGCTGATAGGCGCTGTCGGCCAGCTTCTTCAGGGTGTGTGGGACACCATCACGAGCTTCGACCTCGGCGAGGCGGCTGGTCAGCTCATACAGGGGTTCATCAACGGAATCCGCAACATGGGCGGGGCGGTCATCAACGCCGTCTCCGGCGTGTTCGGCGGGGCCATCGACTTCGTCAAGGGCCTGTTCGGCATCAACTCCCCGTCCAAGGTGTTCGAGGGCTTCGGCGAGATGCTCGACGCGGGCATGGCGAAGGGCATCTTGGGGTCCGGAGACGACATCACCGACGCCTTCGACAGCGTGATGGGCAACCTGAGCGGTTCGGCCATGGACGTGTCCGTCAACGCGAGGGGCCTCCCGTCCATGACGGCATCCACAATGGCCGGCGTGGTCATCACCGGCAACACCTTCAACGTGCGGCAGGAATCCGACATCGAGGACATCGCCAACCGTCTGGCGCTCCTCATCGACAGGAGGGGCTGATATGGCTAACGGCATAGTCAGGGTGATGTTCGACGGCCACGACATCACGGAGGGCTACATCGTCACCAAGCTGGTCAGGCCATGGGCGCAGACAGAGGTGTTCTCCATGGACGTCCCCGGCGCAGACGGGCGGGCCTTCCTCGGGAGCGTCCGCAGGCCGGGTCAGGTGTCCATGACCATCCACGCCACCGGCACACCGGCGGAGCAGATGACCAAGCTGCACACCCTCATGGGCTGGCTCGACGTGGACTCCCCCGCCCCCCTGTTCTTCTCGGACGAGGCCATGTCAAACGGCTCGTGCCTCCGCAGGAGGGCCATGCCGACGGTCGTCTCGCATGGCGAGGGCCACGTGAGGAGCGGCTCCGTGGACGTGGTATTCTTCCTGCCGGATGCGTTCGCGGAACGTGCGCGTGACCCTTGGACCATATCGTTCTACCCGACGGATGCGAACGTGACCGGGCAGCTGCCAACCAGCACGACCGTCACGGTCGGCGGCAACTACCCCGGCGGCATCGTCATCGAGAGCACCAACGACCTCGTGCTCAAGACGTGGGGCAACCTCACGTCCGGCAATTGGAGCGTCCTGAGGACGACCGGGACCACATGGCAGACGTACGGCGGCGGCGGGCAGCGCGTGCGCTTCGACTTCGACGGGACACCGCTCATCGCCGACATCGACGTGACCGTCACCGGCAAGGTCATCGTGGACACGGCCAACAGGGTCTTCAGCGTCAACGGCGAGGAGGTCCCCATAACGCTGGACTCCGACTGGCCCACACTGGCCCCCGGCTCCCATGTCGTGAAGTCATACGACATCGCGGCGTACAAGTACCATATCGACGAAAGGTGGCTGTAACATGTCAACGACCACGACCAACTACGACCTCGTCAAGCCTGACCTCACCGACACCGCCGACATCACCGTCATCAACGGCGACCTCGACGTCATCGACGCAACGCTCAAGACCATAGCCGACGGTGTGGCCGACACCGTGGGCCTCACCAAGCCCAACCTCACCCCGTACTTCGACCACAACACCGACTTCGCCGGGACGCAGTACGTGTCCGGCTTCTCGGCGGTCACCAAGACTGCCACCGAGTACATCGCAGCCGAGGTCGGGGACGTGGGTGTCGCCACCATCAACGTCGGTGCCGGGAACACCTTCACGGCCACGGCCTACCCGTCAAGGCGCGTGAAGGAAGGGACCGCCTACACCGTCATGCTGGAGCTGTGGGGTGCGCCGGCGTCCGGTCTGATGGTGACACCGAGCAAGAGCGACTCCGCCTCCCAGTTCGGGGCCGTCTCCGAGGCCGTCGCCGACAACGGCGTGCACCGGTACCCCGTGAGCACGAGGTCCAGCATCTCCTCGTCCACCAAGGGCCTCGTCTTCCAAGCACGCAACACAGGCTCCTCGTCAGTGACGTTCAAGGCCCGCGTGTCGCTCTACGAGGGGACGTACACGGGCAGCTTCAAGCCGTACTCGTACGGCATGAGCGAAATCGGCGCTCTCATCGTCCAGCTCATCGAGGACCATGACGCATGATGAGGGCCATCGTATACAGCTGTTCCGACGAGAGGCTGTTCGAGCTGCTCCCGGACGAGGTGCTCGAATGCAGGCGCGACGAGACCATCAACGGCGAGCGCTCCGTCACCATCACCACCACCCGCAAGCTGGACAAGGGTCAGCGGCTCCTCATCAGGCCGGACGGCGGGGAATGGTCGGAGTGGACCGTCGAGGGCGAGGACGAGGGCAGGCCGTACGGCGCATCCACGGGTACGTACTGGTGCCCATGGTCGCTGCGCTCCGACATGGCCGGTACCGTCTGCTCCAAGAT
>JBGUOB010000084.1:0-3627 GCA_045117755.1 Candidatus Cryptobacteroides sp. | reverse complement strand
CCGCTGAAGATCAACGCCGCCGGCGTGATGCCTATCATCTTCGCCCAGGCCCTGATGCTCTTCCCGCTCATCTTCTCCCGCTGGGACGCTACGCGCGGACTCGCGGCGACGCTGGGCAACTACGAGGGCATCTGGTATAACCTCATTTTCTTCATCCTCATCGTGATCTTCACGTACTTCTACACGGCCGTCACCGTCAACCCGACGATGATGTCCGAGAGCATGAAGCGCGATGGTGGTTTCATCCCTGGTGTGAAGCCGGGCAAGAAGACCGTCGAGTACCTGGACGGCATCATGTCCAAGGTGACCCTTCCGGGCTCCATCTTCCTTGGTTTCATCGCCATTCTCCCTGCCGGTGCCCGGGTTCTCGGTGTTACCAACGCATTTGCGAGCTTCTACGGCGGTACTTCGCTGCTGATCCTCGTGGGTGTGGTTCTCGACACGCTGCAGCAGGTGGAAAGTTATTTGCTGATGCGCCACTACGACGGTCTGATGAAGACCGGCCGTCTCAGCGGGCGCTCAGGTATGTAGTTCTTTGAATAAATTGAACGGTTGTGATCAAGCCTAAGACTGAAGAAGAAATCGAGCTGTTGCGCGAGAATGCCATCATCGTCTCGAAGACGCTGGCGGAAGTCGGTAAAGCGGTTGCCCCTGGTGTGACAACGAAAACGTTGAATAAGGTGGCCGAGACTTTCATTCGCGATCACGGTGCGATTCCCAGCTTCCTCGGTTTCGAGGGCTTCCCGGCAGCCATCTGTGCCTCTGTCAACGATGTCGTAGTCCACGGTTTCCCGTCCGACTATGTCCTCAAGGAGGGCGACATCGTCAGTGCGGACATCGGCACGCTCTACAAGGGCTATAACGGCGACTCGTGCTACACCTTCCCCGTCGGGGAGGTGTCGCCCGAGACCCGCAAGCTCCTGGACGTGACGAAGGCTTCGCTCTACAAGGGCATCGAGGCGGCTGTCGCGGGTGCGCGGATCGGAGATATCGGATACGCGGTGCAATCGTACGCTGAATCATTCGGTTTTTCCGTGGTCCGCGAATTGGAAGGACACGGAATCGGCCGGGAGATGCACGAGAATCCGGGTGTGCCCAACTACGGGCGTCCGGGTCGCGGCACCCACCTGGTGGACGGAATGGTCCTGTGTATTGAGCCGATGATCAACGCCGGCGGCAAGGCGGTCTATCTGGACAGAAACGGATGGGCCGTGCACACCGCCGACCACAAGAATTCGGCCCACTACGAGCTTACGGTTGTTGTCCGGAAAGGCCGGGCCGAGCAGCTCTCAACCTTCGATTTTATCGAGAAAGATGGCACGATTAAATTTTAAAGTGAATTTTTAATGTCCAAACAAGTAGCAATAGAACAAGATGGAAAGGTTATCGAGACCCTTCCGAACGCGATGTTCAAAGTCGAGCTTGAGAACGGTCACGTCCTGCTCTGCAATATTTCGGGCAAGATGCGTATGAACTTTATCCATATTCTTCTTGGCGACAAAGTTAGAGTTGAGATTTCACCGTATGATTTAACCAAAGGCAGAATATCTTTCAGATACAAATAAAAACGCATAGATATGAAAGTCAAGACATCCATCAAGAAGCGCAGCGAGGATTGCAAGATCGTCAGACGCAAAGGCCGCCTGTACGTCATCTGCAAGAAGAACCCCAAGTTCAAGATGCGCCAAGGATAATCAATCAGTAACAAATTAAGTAAAGTATAATTATGGCAAGAATCGCCGGTGTAGATTTACCGAACAACAAACAGGGAGAAATAGGTCTGACCTATATCTTCGGTATCGGCCGCTCTTCCGCGAAGCGTATCCTCGAGAAGTGCGGAATCGATCCCACCATCAAAGTGGGCGACTGGAATGATGACCAGATCGCCAAGATCCGTTCCGAGATCAATGAGGAGTACAAGATCGAGGGCGAGCTCCGCTCCTCCGTCCAGATGGACATCAAGCGCCTCATGGATATCGGTTGCTATCGCGGAATCCGCCACCGTCTCGGACTCCCCGTCCGTGGCCAGAGCACCAAGAACAACGCCCGTACCCGCAAGGGTCGCAAGAAGACCGTTGCCAACAAGAAGAAGGCGACCAAGTAAAAACTGATGAATTATGGCAAAGAAAACTACAACATCCAAGAGAGTTGTCAAGGTTGAAGCTTATGGCGAAGCCCATATTTCATCGACCTTCAACAACGTCATCGTGTCCCTGACCAACGCTCAGGGCCAGGTGATCAGCTGGGGCTCCGCCGGTAAGTGCGGCTTCAGAGGCTCCAAGAAGAACACCCCGTACGCTGCCCAGATGGCCGCCGAGGATGCCGCCAAGACGGCTTTCGACGCCGGTCTGCGTCGCGTCAAGTGCTACGTCAAGGGTCCGGGTTCCGGCCGTGAGTCCGCCATCCGTACCATCAACAACGCCGGTATCATCGTGACCGAGATCGTCGACGTCACGCCGATGCCGCACAACGGGTGCCGTCCTAAAGGCCGTCGTAAAGTTTAATTTTTTTAAAACAAGACTACTATGGCAAGATATACAGGTCCCAGCACCAAGATCGCCCGTAAATTCGGCGAGCCGATTTTCGGTTCCGACAAGTATTTTGAGAAGCGCAACTATCCTCCGGGACAGCACGGCCTCGCCGCGAAGCGCAAGAAGTCCAAGGAATATGCTACCCAGCTGAAGGAGAAGCAGAAAGTCAAGTACATGTACGGTGTGCTCGAGCGTCAGTTCCACAACACCTACGACAAGGCTTCCCGTATGGCCGGCCAGAAGGGTGAGAACCTCGTGATTCTCCTCGAGTCCCGTCTGGACAATATCGTGTACCGTCTCGGTATTGCCCCGACCCGCGCCGCCGCCCGTCAGCTCGTGTCCCACCACCACATCACCCTGAACGGCAATGTGTGCAGCATCCCCTCCACCCAGGTGAAGGCCGGTGACACCGTGGCCGTCCGCGAGCGCTCCAAGAGCCTCGAGGTGATCCAGAACAGCGTGGCCTCCGTGACCAAGTATTCCTGGCTGGATTTCGACACCAAGACCCTCAGTGGTAAGTTCCTTAACGTTCCGACCCGTGCGGAAGTCCCCGAGAACATCAACGAGCAGCTGATCGTCGACCTCTATTCCAAATAATCCTTAACACCACTGTAATATGGCAATCTTAGCATTTCAGAAACCGGACAAGGTGATTATGCTCGAAAGCACCGACACTGTCGGCCGTTTCGAATTCCGGCCGCTCGAGCCGGGTTACGGCCAGACGATCGGTAACGCTCTTCGTCGCATCTTGCTGGCCTCCCTGGAGGGGTTTGCTATCAGTCAGATCAAGATCTCCGGTGTGGACCAGGAGTTCCAGACCATCCCCGGCGTCATCGAGGGGATGCAGGACATCATCCTGAACCTCAAGCAGGTGCGTTTCCGCCGCATGGTCGAGACCGTGGATACTGAGACCGCAAACATCGTCATCAGCGGCAAGCAGGAGTTTACGGCAGAAGATATCTCCAAAGGATTGTCTTCTTTCATGGTGTTGAATCCCGAATTGCACATCTGCTCGCTCGAGCCTTCCGTGAAGCTCGAAATCTCCCTCGTCATCACGAAGGGTCGTGGTTTCGTGCCCGCTGAGGAGCTCCGCGAC
>JBGUOB010000083.1:0-174782 GCA_045117755.1 Candidatus Cryptobacteroides sp. | reverse complement strand
GCCGCGACCGGCGTGGCTCCCGAAGGCGTCATGGTCAATTACGCCCAGACCAACTATGGTGCACCCCTGCCGGGATTCAAGTATGGCGACGGCTATATTTTCAGCGGAAAGCTGAAACCGTCGGCGCAGGACGAGCCTGTCACCTACAAGTTTACCCGCTTTATGGGAGAGGGCAATGCGCAGACGGCCACGACGTCCACGCCGCATACGATGAAGGCGTCCGGCAAGAAGGGCCGTGCCGCTGACATCAGCGGATCCGCCGATCTTGTCTGGGAGAATGTGGCCGGACCGGAGATGGTCGATCTGGGCCTTCCTTCCGGCAAAAAGTGGGCAAACATCAACCTGGGCGCTGCGGTCCCGACGGATTTCGGTGCCTACTACGCCTGGGGCGAGCTCTATCCCAAGGTGACCTTCTGGTGGACGACCTATAAGTGGGGAAACGCCGCACAGGAAAAGGTGACTAAGTATTGCCCGTCAACCCGGCCTCAACGTTGGGTGGGGAACGGTGAACCGGATAATATCAGGGAACTCGTGGCGGCGGACGACGCCGCGATCGCCTGTTGGGGCGAAGGTTGGACCATGCCGTCGCCGGAAGACTGCAATGAATTGGCAGAACGTTGTAAATGGAGCTGGTACGATGATTATGAGGATACCGGCGTGAGCGGCTTCCGCGTCGAGGGAGCCGGAGACGCGTTCATTTTTCTCCCGGCCGGCGGCTATTTGTATGATTTCGGTTGTCCGACCCAGGGGAATCTTCACGGCTATTATTGGACGACTAAGCTCGACGATAACCCGACATATGCCCGGACGTTTGAATTCTATGACGGGATAGCGGGTGGTAAAGGCAATACGGATCAGTCCCTGAGCCGCTTAAACGGCGCTCTCATCCGCCCTGTCTGGAAAGCCACAAACTAAAGTATTTTCCGGTCATTCCCGGAAACTGCAATAAACCTGGACGCTCTTTTGGCCAAACTTCCAAGCCAACCAAAGGAGCGTCTGGTTTTATTGTTTTTTGCTATTTTTGCTGTCGACGAAAAGCCAAGCATATGAAAACCCTTGCAAGATTTCTGATTCTTCCGCTGCTCTGCGTCCTGATGCCGGGGTGCAAGGAGCAGGCGCCGGATCCGCTCCAGGAGGCCCTGGGAGCCTATATTCTCCAGGGAGAGGAAGGCAAGTTCCAGCTATACCGCATCGAGAAGATCGACTCCACCACCTTCCGGACGGAGTTCGAGCGGCGGCAGAAAGTCTATGAGCTCAAGCTCCAACAGGAGACCCAGCTCTATCAGGACTACCTCTCGCAACGCAAGCCGAAGAACGCCAAGCGCCATTCGGACGCCATCGTGCGCACCTGCGAGATCATGAACGGTCTGGACAGCCTCCAGGCAACCATGGAAGGTCGCCTGGACGAGATCGCCTACTACGACTACGCCTTCTCCGCCAAGGCCACCACGGACAGCCACAACTACGAATTCCCGAACGCCTACGCCAGCATCACCCCGGCCTTCGAGGTCATCACCCTGACCGAAGAGCGCAAGAACCTGCACAAAGCCGGCGGCCGCGCCATCCCCGGCTACCTCCAGCTCCTCGGCAAGGACGCCGACGAGGAATAGGAACGCCCCAGACGCAAAAAGAGCCACTGGAATATCCAGCGGCTCTTTTTTGTCTGGGTGACTCGACTTGAACGAGCGACCTCCTGGTCCCTAACCAGGTGCGCTACCAACTGCGCCACACCCAGATGCCCTCGAAAGGGATTGCAAAGATAGTCATTTTTTCGGAAAAGCATCGGCTTTCCGAAAAAATAATAAAATCAGAACTTGACGCGAAGGCCGACGGAGGCGACGCTCAGGTCACCGACACCCAGATCCAGGAAACCGCAGAAGCGCTTGCCGACCTCCAGGCCGAGCATCGTCGCCTGTCCGGCGACGCGGAATTGTTTGATGACCGGATCGTTGCGGTACAACGCTCCCACGGCGAACATCGAATAGGTGCGGAACCACTCCCGCTCATACCAGTGAAGCTTGACGCCCACCATGGCGGTACCAAAGCGGTAATAAGAACGGGGCTCGGCCATATTTTCGTCGAAGAAATCCATATACGCGCCCGTGAAGCCCAGACTCACCATATTGGACAGGCGGTAGAAATACGACACGCCAATCGAGCCGATCGAGACGACGTGGACCTTTGCGAGGCCGGTCATAGCCGCCGTAATATTGGCCAGTTGCTCCAGCCCATAGCCATAAAGTTCCATATTGGAGAGGCGGCCGTAAGAGACGGATATCTCGTGACGATAGTCCGGCTGCGCCTGTGCGGACAGGGACACCAGCAGAATCAGGAAACAGACGATATATTTCTTCATAGGAATTGCGATTTCCACAAATTTACAACTAAAATCCGTCTTTCGTGCTTATTTTAGGAGAAATGACTAACTTAGGGGTGCTCAAAAACCAATTTTATGAAAAAGACCCTCTTATTGATCGCCGGCTGCCTGCTGTGCGCAGTTTCTTTCGCGCAGGAACCGGTTACTTTCACGGCCGAGCAGGACCACCAGAACATGCTGGACCAGCTGGGCATCAAGTCCATCCGTCGCGGCTTCGACGCCGATGAGAAAAGCCCCTTCGCTGCCAATTACGACGAGAGCAAGGCCAACCCCTATCCCGTGCTTCCCGAGATTCTCAAAACGAACAAGGGCAAGAAGGTGACCACCGCCAAGCAATGGTGGGAGGTGCGCCGCCCGGAGATCGTCGAGGGCTTCGAGAGCGAGGTGTACGGCCGCGTGCCGAAGAATGTCCCGTCCGTCACCTGGACGGTTGAGGCGGAAGAAATAGAGATGGTCGGTATGATCCGCGCCAAGGCCAAGCAGCTCGTCGGCCACGTGGACAACAGCGCGTGCCCGTCCATCAACGTGGATATCAAGATGGTCGTCGTGACGCCGGCCAATGCCGAGGGCCCGGTCCCCGTGCTGATGATGTTCGGTGCCGCCAACCTGCCGAACCCCGTCAAACCCGGCGGAGCCGACATGGCCGTGATCAACAAGGCCCTTCGCCGCCTGCTGGAGAACGATCCGGAGACGGCCGCCCTCATGAAGAAGTATCCTGCCTGGCAGCCCTTCGAGCCTGCCAACCCGTTCGCGGCCTTCGCCCGCCCGCAGCAGCTCGCGCCCGGCCAGGATCCCCCGTCCAACCAGCAGCTGCTCGCCGCCGGCTGGGGCTACGCCATGATCGATCCCGCCAGCATCCAGGCGGACAACGGCGCCGGCCTCACCCGCGGCATCATCGGCCTGACCAATCATGGCCAGCCGCGCAAACCGGACGACTGGGGTTCGCTCCGCGCCTGGGCCTGGGGCGCTGCCCGCGGCCTGGATTATCTGGAGACCGACCCGGACGTCGACGCCAAGCACGTCGGCATCGAGGGCGTCTCCCGCTATGGCAAGGCCGCCCTGGTCACCCTCGCGTTCGAGGATCGCTTCTACATGGGTCTGATCGGTTCCTCCGGCAAGGGCGGAGCCACCCTGCACCGCCGCATCTTCGGCGAAGGCCTCGAAAACCTCGCCAACTCCGGCGAATATCACTGGATGGCCGGCAACTATATTAAATACTGCGCCATCGAGTCCAAGACCGGCGCCTGGAACGCCGACATGCTGCCCGTGGATTCCCACGAGCTCATCGCGCTCTGCGCCCCGCGTCTGGTCTTCATCAGCTACGGCATCCCCGAGGAAGGCGACGCCCTGTGGCTGGACCAGTACGGCAGCTGGCAGGCGACCATTGCCGCCGGCGAGGTCTTCAAGCTGCTCGGCGCCAAGGACCTCGGCCTCTCCAACGACTACCGCAAAGAGGTCATGCCGCCGGTGCTCACCGGCCTCCTGGACGGCGAACTGGCCTGGCGCCAGCACGCCGGTGGCCACACGGACGGACCGAACATGAAGTATTTCATTGAATGGGCCTCCAACAAGATGAAAATGGCAAAATAACAAAAGGAATTGCACTATTTCTATCCGAAACAGACAAGAGCCGCACACCGCGGCTCTTTTTTTTTCAGAGATTATTCTCTATATTTGTCCGATTTTGCAATTCCGAATTATGAGTATCCAGCAAGATAAAATCCAAGAACTGGTCGAGCGCCGCGCCACGGCGAAACTCGGCGGCGGCCAGGCACGTATCGACGCCCAGCACCAGAAGGGCAAACTCACCGCCCGCGAGCGGCTTGAGAAGCTCCTGGACCCGGGCAGTTTCGAAGAATTCGACATGTTCGTGCAGCACCGCTGCACCAACTTCGGCATGGATGCGACCCATCCGGACGGCGACGGCGTCGTGACCGGACAGGGCACCATCGACGGCCGCCTCGTCTTCGTATTTGCCCAGGATTTCACCGTCAACGGCGGTTCCCTGAGCAAGACGATGTCCGAGAAGATCTGCAAGGTCATGGATATGGCCGTGCGTGCCGGCGCCCCGGTGATCGGCCTCAACGATTCGGGCGGCGCCCGCATCCAGGAAGGCATCGACGCCCTGGCCGGCTACGGCGAGATCTTCGAGCGCAACATTCTCGCCAGCGGCGTGGTGCCGCAGATCAGCGGCATTTTCGGTCCCTGCGCCGGCGGTGCGGTGTATTCCCCCGCCCTGACCGACTTCACCCTGATGGTGGAGAACACCTCTTATATGTTCCTCACCGGCCCCGCGGTCGTCAAGTCCGTCACGGGCGAGGACGTGGACCAGGAGAGCCTCGGCGGAGCCGGAGTGCACGCCTCCAAGTCCGGCGTGGCGCACTTCAGCGCCCCCTCCGAGGAAGAAGGCATCGCCACCATCAAGAAGCTGCTTTCCTATCTTCCGCAGAACAACCTCTCCACCGCCCCCGAGCGTCCCACCCAGGACCCCGTCGGCCGCGTGGACGATGCCCTCAACGACATCGTGCCCGATAACCCCAACAAGGCCTACGACATGTACGGCGTGATCCGCAGCATCGTCGATGACGGCGACTTCTTCGAGGTCCACAAGGACTTCGCCAAGAACATCATCGTCGGCTTCGCCCACATGGGCGGCCGCAGCGTGGGTATCGTGGCCAACCAGCCCGGCGTGCTCGCCGGTGTGCTGGACATCAACGCTTCCCGCAAGGGCGCCCGCTTCGTGCGCTTCTGCGACGCGTTCAACATCCCCCTCGTGACCCTCGTGGACGTCCCGGGCTTCCTGCCCGGCACGCAGCAGGAATACGGCGCCATCATCACCAACGGTGCCAAGCTCCTCTTCGCCTACGGCGAGGCTACGGTCCCCAAGGTTACCGTGACCCTGCGCAAGAGCTACGGCGGCGCGCACATCGTGATGAGCTGCAAGCAGCTCCGCGGCGACGTCAACTACGCCTGGCCGACCGCCAACATCGCCGTCATGGGCGCCGAGGGCGCCGTGGGCATCCTTTATGGCAAAGAGCTGAAGGCCGAACCCGATCCCGCCAAGCAGGCCGAGATCGCCGAGGCCCGCAAGCAGGAATACAACGACCTCTTCTGCAACCCCTACCAGGCTGCGCAGAAGGGCTACATCGAGGACGTCATCGAGCCGCGCAACACGCGTTTCCGCGTGATCCGCGCCCTCGCCACCCTCGAAGGCAAACGACAGGAAATCCCCGCGAAGAAGCATGACAACCTTCCTTTATAGTCTCCTCCCCCTCACCGCCGGCGGAGACCGGATGGCCGAGATCGATCCGCACGGATGGACCCTGACGCTCATCAGCGTCAGCGTGGTCTTCGCCGCGCTCATCGTTCTCTATTTCATCTACAACATCTCCGGCAATATCTTCTCCGGCAAA
Source organism: Candidatus Cryptobacteroides sp. (assembly GCA_045117755.1). Taxonomy (GTDB): domain Bacteria; phylum Bacteroidota; class Bacteroidia; order Bacteroidales; family UBA932; genus Cryptobacteroides. The sequence goes on along the minus strand of JBGUOB010000083.1, from coordinate 168,992 downwards.
TACAAGCGAAAGCCCAAGGCTCCCAAGGCCGCGAAGGGCGCGCCGGCCGGCGAAGTAGCCGCCGCCATCGCACTCGCCCTGCAGGCGGAGGCGGGCGGCGAGACCGAAGCGGCCATCGCCACGGCCCTGCACCTGTACCTCTCGGAGAGCGTGCACGACCTCGAACCGGGTTTCATCACCCTTCAGCACACGCCGTCCGCCTGGGACGACAGACAGTTCAATTTTAGAAAAACACCCCGCAAATGAAAGCATACAAGTTCAAGATTGGCGGCAACCAGTACGATGTGACCGTCAATGGTATTGAAGGCAAACTCGCCGACGTGACCGTCAACGGCGTCAACTATCAGGTCGAACTCGAAAACGAAGTCGCCGCCCCCGCGGCAGCTCCTGCAGCTGCTCCTGCCGCCGCTCCTGCGGCAGCTGCGGCACCGGCAGCCGCCCCAGCAGCAGCCGGCGCCGGCAAGAAGATCGGCAGCCCGCTCCCGGGCGTCATCATTTCCGTCGACGTCAAGGAAGGCCAGGCCGTCAAGCGCGGCCAGAAGGTCGCCGTCATCGAGGCCATGAAGATGGAGAACGAGATCCTCGCCGAGTGCGACGGTACCATCACGGCCGTCCATGTCAAGCAGGGCGATTCCGTCCTTGAAGGTGCTGACATCGTAACGATCGGTTAATGGAAAACGTTTTAGACAGCCTCCAGCAGTTCTGGCAGTTCACGGGTTTCGCGAACTGTACCCCGGCGCACCTGATCATGATCGGCATCGGTCTGGTCTTCATCACGCTGGGTATCGTCAAACACTGGGAACCGCTGCTGCTCGTGCCGATCGGATTCGGTATCATCATCGGCAATATTCCGCTCTTCTTCGATCCCGAGACCGGACTCGGCCTCAAGATCGGTATCTACGAAGAGAACTCCGTGCTGAACATCCTCTACCACGGTGTGAAGAACGGCTGGTATCCGCCGCTCATCTTCCTGGGCATCGGAGCCATGACGGACTTCTCCGCGCTGATCTCGCAGCCGCGCCTGATCCTCATCGGCGCCGCCGCGCAGATGGGTATCTTCGGCGCGTATCTGCTTTCGCTGCTGCTCGGCTTCGCGCCCAATGAGGCGGGTGCCATCGGTATCATCGGCGGCGCGGACGGCCCGACGGCCATCTTCCTGAGCTCCAAGCTGGCTCCGGAACTGATGGGCGCCATCGCCGTGTCGGCCTACTCCTACATGGCCCTCGTCCCCGTGATCCAGAAGCCCATCATGCTTCTCCTGACCACCAAGAAGGAGCGCGTAATCCGCATGAACAAGCCGCGCGTCGTGAGCCAGCGCGAGAAGATCATCTTCCCGATCGTCGGCTTCCTCTGCACCGCCTTCATCGTCCCCTCCGGCCTGCCGCTGCTCGGCATGCTCTTCTTCGGCAACCTGCTGAAGGAAAGCGGCGTCACCAAGCGCCTCGCCGCCACGGCCAGCGGTCCGCTGATCGACGTCGTCACGACGCTCATCGGTGTCACCGTGGGTGCCTCCACCCAGGCAGACGTCTTCCTGAACAGCCGTTCCATCCTCATCTTCGGCCTCGGTCTCGCGTCCTTCGTGATTGCCACCACCTTCGGCGTGCTCTTCACGAAGTTCATGAACCTCTTCCTCAAGGAAGGCAAGAAGATCAACCCGCTCATCGGTAATGCCGGCGTATCTGCCGTGCCAGATGCCGCCCGCGTATCCGAGCAGGTCGGCCTCGAAGCGGATCCCTCCAACCACCTCCTCACCCACGCCATGGCACCGAACGTCGCCGGCGTGATCGGTTCCGCCGTTGCGGCGGGTATCCTGCTGGGATTCCTCGGATAACACATATTGTTCAGAAACTATAAAAAACCGGCTTTTTCCTCCGAAAAGCCGGTTTTTCTTTGCTCTTTGCCGGAATATTTTATAGATTTGTGAACACCCAAGAGAGAAAAACCGACTAATAACTCGCATAGGATATGTCCAACAAATTACAGGAACTCACAGAGAAGCTCTACAATGAAGGGCTCTCCAAAGGAAAAGAAGAAGGTGAGCAACTGCTTGCACGGGCGCGCTCCGAAGCTGAGAGCATCGTAGCCGATGCCCGCAAAGAGGCCGAAGCCATCGTCGCCGCTGCGAACAAGCAGGCCGAGGACCTTCGCGAGAAGACGGCCTTCGACGTCAAGATGGCCTCCACCCAGTGCATTCAAGCCACCAAGAAGGATATCGAGGACCTGCTCGTGAGCGCCATCAGCGCCGACAGCGTCAACCAATCCCTCTCCGATCCCGACTTCATCAAGAAAATCATCACCGCCGTCGCCGAGCGTTTCAGCGCCAGCGAATCGTCCGACCTTGCCCTGATCCTGCCCGCTTCCCTGCAGCAGGAGCTGGAGCCCTGGGTTTCCGGCGCCCTGGCCAAGGCCCTGGGCAGCACCCCGAAGGCCGAGTTCAGCAAGAAGGTGGCCGGCGGCTTCTCCATCGGTCCCAAGGACGGCAGCTGGTTCGTCAGCCTGACCGACGAGACCTTCCGCGCACTGATCGCCGAATACCTGCGTCCCGTCACCCGCAAGCTCCTCTTCGGTTAATTCCGTATGGATAATTACGCGTATATCATCGCCAGCCTGCCGGTATTGCAGCCGGACGAGAAGCAGGCGGACAGGCAATTCGCCCAGGATCTCGTCGATGAGATCCGCGGGCAGCTGTCTGCACGCGACGCGGCGGTGCTCGATCAGCTGCTGGCGGGATACCAGCCCGACCGGCTGAACGCGGAATTCTATCAGTCTGCCCTGCAGCACCCCAACCGTTTCATCCGGAACTGGTTCCGCTTCGACCTCGACCTGCGCAACGCCACGGTCGCCTACATCAACAATTCCCTGGGCCGCGAAGAAGAACAGGACATGGTCCTGCTCGAAGGCCGCGAGACGGAGGAATTCCCGGAGGCGGACGCCGTACACAGGATCCTGGACTGCGGCGACATCCTGGAGCGCGAGCGCGGACTGGACGAACTCCGCTGGAACAAGATCGACGAGCTGACCCTCCTGGACAACCTGGATCTCGAAGTCATCCTCGGCTTCGTGGCCAAGCTCAAGATCGTCGACCGCTGGATCCAGCTCGACCCCGACTCCGGCCGGGCGCTCTTCCGCCGCTTCGTCGAGGACATCCGCTCCACTTACGATAATAAAAAACAGAATCTTACGATATGAGTACAAAAGGAAAGGTAACGGGCATCGTCTCGAACCTCGTGACCGTGGCCGTGGACGGGCCGGTGGCGGAGAATGAACTCTGCTACATCTCCGTCGGCAGCGAGAAACTGCTCGCCGAGGTCATCAAGGTCAACGGTGAGAAAGCCTCGGTCCAGGTGTTCGAAAGCACCCGCGGACTCAAGAACGGCAACGATGTCGAATTCCTCGGAAAGATGCTCGAGGTCACCCTGGGCCCGGGCCTGCTGTCCGGCATCTACGACGGCCTGCAGAATAATCTTCAGACCATGACGGGCGTTTTCCTCAAGCGCGGCGAATACACCGACCCGCTCGACCGGAAAGCCCTCTGGTCCTTCACGCCCATCGCCCAGCCCGGCGACCGCGTTGTGGCGGCCGACTGGCTCGGCGAAGTCAAAGAAGGCTGGCTGCCCCACAAGATCATGGTCCCCTTCGGCTTCAAGGGCGAATATACCGTCAAGAGCGTCGTCCCGGCGGGCGAATACACCGTCGACCAGACGGTCGCCATCCTCACCGGTCCCGACGGCGAAGACGTCCCCGTAACCATGACCCAGCGCTGGCCGGTCAAGATGGCCGTCAAGGCCTACCGCGAAAAGCCGCGTCCGACCAAGATCATGGAGACGGGCGTGCGCTGCATCGACACCTTCAACCCCATCGCCGAGGGCGGCACCGGCTTCATCCCGGGCCCGTTCGGCTGCGGCAAGACGGTGCTCCAGCACGCCATCGCCAAACAGGGCGACGCCGACGTGATCGTGATGGCCGCCTGCGGCGAACGTGCCAACGAGGTCGTCGAGATCTTCACGGAGTTCCCGGAACTGGTGGATCCGCACACCGGCCGCAAGCTGATGGAGCGTACCACCATCATCTGCAACACCTCCAACATGCCTGTGGCCGCGCGCGAAGCTTCCGTCTACACGGCCATGACCATCTGCGAATACTACCGCTCGATGGGCCTGAAGTGCCTCCTGCTGGCCGACTCCACCTCCCGTTGGGCCCAGGCGCTCCGCGAAATGTCCAACCGCATGGAGGAACTGCCGGGCCAGGACGCCTTCCCGGTGGACCTGTCCGCCATCATCTCCAATTTCTACGCACGCGCGGGTATGGTCGTGCTGAACAACGGCCAGACGGGCGCCGTGACCTTCATCGGCACGGTCTCCCCTGCCGGCGGTAACCTCAAGGAGCCGGTGACCGAGTCCACGAAGAAAGCCGCCCGCTGCTTCTACGCGCTCGAGCAGAGCCGCGCCGACCAGAAGCGCTACCCGGCCGTCAACCCGATCGAATCCTATTCCAAATATCTGGAGTACCCTGAAATCAGCGAATACCTCGACGCCACCATCCAGCCCGGCTGGACGGGGAAGGTGCTCCGCGCGAAGAACATCGTCCGCCGCGGCCGCGAAATGGCCGACCAGATCAACATTCTGGGCGACGACGGCGTACCGATGTCCTACCACGAAGCCTTCTGGAAGTCCGAACTCATCGATTTCGCCTTCCTGCAGCAGGACGCCTTCGACGCCATCGACGCCCTCTGTCCGCTGGAGCGGCAGAAGTTCATGCTCGACCTCATCCTCGCCCTGTGCGACCGTCATTTCGAGTTCGAGAACTTCGACGAGTGCCGCAGCTTCTTCAAGGACCTGATCAATACCCTGCGCCAGATGAACTACACCCAGTTCCAGAGCGCGGAATTCAACGCATACGAGCAGCAGCTCCGCAAACACCTCGCATAGATTATGGCAACGAAAGCATTCCAACGCACATACACGCAGCTCCAGGCCATCACCAAGGCCACGGTCACGCTGAACGCCAAGGACGTGTCCAACGACGAGCTGGCCACCGTGGGCGGCAAGCTCGCCCAGGTCGTGAAGACCAAGGGCGACAGCGTCACGCTGCAGGTATTCTCCGGCACGGAAGGCGTGCCGACCAACGCCGAGGTTTCCTTCCACGGAGCACCTCCGACCCTGCGCGTGAGCGATCAGCTGGCCGGTCGTTTCTTCAACGCCTACGGCCAGCCGATCGACGGCGGTCCTGAAATCGAAGGCGAAGAGCGCGAGGTGGGCGGCCCGTCCGTCAACCCGTACAAGCGCCGCCAGCCCTCCGAGCTGATCCCGACCGGCATCGCCGGCATCGACCTGAACAACACCCTGGTCTCCGGCCAGAAGATCCCTTTCTTCGCCGACCCGGACCAGCCGTATAACAAAGTCATGGCCGACGTGGCCCTGCGCGCCGATGTGGACAAGATCATCCTCGGCGGCATGGGTCTCTCCAACGACGACTACCTCTTCTTCCGCCACGAATTCGAAGCGGCGGGCGCCCTGGGCAAGATCGTCTCCTTCGTCAACACGACTGAGGAGCCGCCCGTGGAGCGTCTGCTCATCCCGGACATGGCCCTCTGCGCCGCCGAGTACTTCGCCGTGGACAAGAACGAGAAGGTGCTCGTCCTGGTGACGGACATGACCCTGTATGCCGACGCCCTCTCCATCGTGTCCAACCGTATGGACCAGATCCCGTCCAAGGACTCCATGCCGGGCTCGCTCTACTCCGACCTCGCGAAGATTTACGAGAAGGCGGTCCAGCTGCCCGACGGCGGCTCCATCACCATCATCGCGGTCACGACCCTCAACGACGGCGACATCACCCACGCCATCCCGGACAACACGGGTTACATCACCGAGGGCCAGCTCTTCCTGCGCGCGGATCCCGACACCGGCAAGGTCATCGTGGACCCGTTCCGCTCCCTGTCCCGACTCAAGCAGCTCGTCCAGGGCAAGAAGACCCGCGAGGACCACTCCCAGATCATGAACGCCGGCGTACGCCTGTATGCCGACGCCCAGAACGCGAAGACCAAGCTCGAGAACGGTTTCGACCTGTCCGACTACGACCTCCGTTGCCTCGACTACGCCAAGGAGTACGCCACGCGGCTCCTGTCCATCGACGTCAACATCACGATCGATCAGATGCTCGACACCGCCTGGGAGATCTTCGGCAAATACTTCTCGCCGGCCGAGACCGGCATCAAACAGGCCCTGGTCGACAAATACTGGAAAAAGTCCTAACGTTACATGGCTATTAAATTCCAATACAACAAGACCTCGCTGACGAACCTGGGCAAACAGCTCAAGGTGCGCCAGAACGCCCTGCCGACCCTCAAGAACAAGGAGTCGGCCCTGCGTTCGAGCGTGCTCGAAGCCAAAGCCGAGTCCGAGCGTCTCCTCAACGAATTGGAAGCCTCCCTGCAGCGTTATGATAACCTGGCCGCCCTCTGGAACGAATTCGAGCCCGGACTGATCCGCATCGTGGATGTGGAGCTGAGCATCACCAAGGTGGCGGGCGTGAAGACCCCGCGCCTGGACGACATCCAGTATGAGATCCAGCCGTTCAACGCCTTCGTCAAGCCGGCCTGGTACGCCGACGGCGTCGAAATCCTGAAGGAACTGTCCCGCCTGGGCATCGAATCCGAGATCTACGAGCAGAAACGCCAGATCCTCGAATACAACCGCAAGAAGACGACCCAGAAGGTCAATCTTTACGAGAAGGTGCAGATTCCCGGATACAAGGAGGCGATCCGCAAGATCAAGCGCTATATGGAGGACGAGGAGAACCTCTCCAAGGCCTCGTCCAAGATTGTCAAGACCCGCCACGCGGAAGAAGAGGAGCAGGAGGCCTCAGCCCTATGATTGACCGGATGACGAAATATTCCTTCATTCTCCTGAGTGGAGAAGAAGGCGCGTTGATCGACCAGCTCCAGGGTTTGGGACTGGTGGACATCACCCGCAGCGAGAAACCCGTCGACGAAGCATCCTCCAAGCTCTCCGGCGAGATCGATCTCATCCAGGGTATCATCCAGGGTATCAAGAACATCGACCTCCCGGAAGGCACCCAGCCCGTCGCCTATCCTGAGGAGGACCTGGTCCGCCTCGCGGGCGGCGCGCTGATGCACTACGTCGACGCCGATGCGAAGGTTTCGGCCCTCCTGAAAGAGAAGGAGGACCTGGCCCACTGGGGCGACTTCGATACGGCCCTGCTGCAGCAGCTCGCGGACGCGGGCACCCCGCTGCACTTCCACATCCTCGCCCCGAAACAGTTCAAACCGGCGTGGCAGGAGCAAGCAGCCCTGACCGTCGTGTCCCAGGACAAGGAGCACGTCTACTTCGTGGTCGCAGGGGCAGACGACCTGCCCGGCGGCATTCCGACGCCGGAGCGCAACAGCGCCAGCGTGGAGCAGGAACTGCAGGAGGCCCTCCAGGAGCAGGCCAAGGCGCAAGGCATCGTCGCCATGCTCAAGGAGCGCGTCCCCGAACTGGAACGCATGCAGCGGACCGCCTACGCGAAGCTGGACAAATACCTGGCCGGCCAGGCTGCCGTGCCTGCCGCAGAGAATACGATCGTCACGCTCGTGGGCTACGCCCCCACGGAGAGCGACGCCACGGTCACGGAGGCGCTGGAGCAAGCCGGTGTCTTCTACCTGCAGGACGCCGCCACGGTCGAAGACCGGCCGCCGATCCATTTCAAGAACAACAAGTTCGTGAAGATGTTCGAGGTGCTGACCGACATGTACGGCCGCCCCGAGTACGACGGCTTCGACCCGACGCCCTTCATCGCCGTGTTCTTCCTGCTGTTCTTCGCCCTGTGTATGGGCGACGCCGGATACGGACTGGTGCTGATTCTCGTCGGCATGCTGCTCAAGAAAGTGCCGAGCTTCAAGGAGCTCGCGCCGCTCGTGGTCACGCTCGGCGGGGCCACGGTCGTCGTCGGCTTCTTCCTGCACACCTTCTTCTCGATCGATATCGCGCAGTGGCCGTGTTTCGCGGGCATCCGCGGCATCTTCCTGCCGGACGAGATCGCCGGATACGCCGGCGGCATGGTGCTGTCGCTGATCGTCGGCGTGGTGCACCTCTGCCTCGCCATGACCGTCAAGGCGGTCCATGCCGTGCGGGTGAATGGCTTCGCCGCTTCGCTCGGGACGCTCGGTTGGACGCTGCTCATCGTCGGCGGCGTGATTGTCGGCGGCATTTCGCTGACCGGCGTGATGAGTTCCGCCGTCACGAAGTGGGTCGTCATCGCTCTCGGTGTCATCTCAGCCATCGGCATCTTCCCGCTGAACAATCCCAAGCGGAACAAGCTGGCCAACGTGGGCCTCGGTCTCTGGGACAGCTACCAGATGGTCACGGGCCTGCTCGGCGACGTGCTCAGCTACCTGCGTCTCTACGCGCTCGGTCTGGCCGGCTCGATGCTCGGCATGGCGTTCAACGACATGGGCAATATGGTACTCGGGGATGGCAAGAATCCCATCCTTTGGGTTTTCTTCATCCTCCTGGTGCTGATCGGGCATACGCTGAATATCGCGATGTGCGCGCTGGGCGCTTTCGTGCACCCGTTGCGTCTGAATTTCCTGGAGTTCTTCAAGAATTCGGGCTATGAGGCCGGCGGGCGCAAGTTCAAACCTTTGACTAATAATGAATAAACAATAAAAATCAATCGATTATGGAACAAATTCTCGGTTATCTCGGACTCGGACTCGTGCTGGCACTCGCCGGTATCGGTTCTTCGATCGGCACCACGACGGCGGGCAATGCCGCTGAGGGCGCCCTCAAGCGCAAGCCGGAGGCTTCCGGTAGCTACATGGTGCTTTCCGCCCTTCCGGCTACGCAGGGTATCTACGGTTTCGTGGCTTTCTTTATCCTGCTCGGCAAGTTCACGAACGGTACCATTTCCGGTGCGCTGTGCTTCGGTATCGGTATTTCCGTGGGCGCCGCCTGTCTGCTCTCCGCGATGCGTCAGGGGCAGGTTTGCGCGAATGGTATCATCGGTGTGAGTCAGGGTCACAACGTGTTCACCAACACGCTGATCTACGCTGCTCTTCCGGAGTTCTACGCCATTCTTGGTCTGGTTGGTGCTATTATGGCACACTAGTCCTTATTCGCTTATACGAAAAAGTAGGAACGCAAAAAAAGCGTTCCTACTTTTTCTTTTCATACTATCTATTATCTTATCACCAATACTGTCTTTTGACATTATTCCGCCGGAGGAAAGGTAGCTGCTGTCTGGAGGGCAGAAAAATGCCCTCCAGACAGCACTACCTTTCCTTTTCCGGCTCACAGTACTACTCATGCAGACGGTAGGAACCGTCCGCCAGCAGTTTCCTTTTCCGGCTAGCAGATATTATGCTAATTTGACGATGGCGGCGTCCCAGGGGGAAACGGTGGCGGAGGCGTAGGCGGTCCTGTATTCCGGGAGGATCGGGCAGGCGTCGCGGAGCTCCGGCGGGAGGGAGATGCGAACGGAGGCGGGGGCGTCGGAGAAGTTGCAGACGACGAGCCAGGCTTCGGCGGAGTCGTAGCGCACGAAGGCGAAGTGGCGGTCCGGGTGGAAGCCGGGGGCGCCTTCGTTGCAGTACATCAGGTCCCAGGTGCCGCCTTCGGCGAATGCCGGACGCCGGGCGTAGCCCAGCAGCTCGCGGTAGCGGGCCAGCACGGCGGCTTCGTCGGGCGCGAGTTCGGCTTCGCCGTGGAGGCTGCGGTACAGCTCGCGCAGCTCGGGCGGGTCGCTCCAGTTGAAGATGGAGGTGCGACCGTCGGCGCCTTCGACGCCGTCCTCCCCCACTTCCTGGCCGAAATAGAGCATGAAGGGGGCCGTATTGAACAGCAACGAGCAGGCCAGGGCGGCGTAGCCTTTCGCGGCGGCGCCGAGGAATTCTGGCGAGGCGAGCCGCTGTTCGTCGTGATTTTCCAGGAAGTTCAGCACGCGCGGCTGCAGGTCGCCGAGCCACTGCCAGTTCCAGGTGATGCCCCGGGCGGTCGCGCCCTGGCAGCAGATGGCACGCAGGGTGTCGTACAGGCCGGACTTGTCGTAGAGCAGGTCAAAACCCACGTCGTCCAGGTAGCGGCGGTAGTTTTCCTTCCGGTACACCTCCGCCACGAAGAGCAGGCCCGGGTAATCGGCCTTCACGGCCGAGATGAGGGCCTTCAGGGATTCCGGGGGCACCAGCTCCACCATGTCGCAGCGGAAGCCGTCCACGCCCCGCATCGCCCAGAAGCGGAGGATATCGAGCATCTCCGCCCAGGTCTCGGGCGAAGACCAGTCGTTCTTGCGCGTATCGGTCCAGTCGCCGTCGCACCAGTCGAAGCAGTGGATGCGCCCCTGATAGTCCGGCGCCACGTGGTTGGGGATGTAGTCGATCAGCACGCGCATCCCGGCGGCGTGCGTCCGCGCGAGGAGCGCGTCGAATTCTTCCAGTCGGCGGGCAGGGTCGTCCGCCAGGTAGGGATTGACATCCCGCCAGTCTGTGATGGCGTAGGGCGAGCCGGGATCGCCTTTGACAAAGGCCTTCCCCGTGGCGTGGCGCGGCACGCCCGTGTACCAGACATAATCGACGCCCAGCGAACGAAGGTAGCCCAGGGAAGCGTCGTCCCAATCGGAGAACTTCCCCTTCCCCCACAGCCGGGGCAACGTCTGGTAGATGATTCGCTTGGCCATACTAGAACGGATAACCGACGCCGAAATGGATGGCGGAACTGCCGTGGAACCAGTCGCGGGGCTTCACCCAGCGGTCCCCTTCCGCCCGTGCCGGATCATGGAGCCGGAAACCGACATCCACGCGGATCAGGATGAAATCAAGGTTCACGCGCAGGCCCAGGCCCCAGTCGGCGGCCACGCTGCGCAGCGAGAAAAGCTCTTTTTCGTCGATCGTCCCGGACAGGTCATCGGAGATGTCCTTTTTCAAAAAAGGCAGTGACCAGATATTGCCGGCCTCGGCGAAGAGGGCCCATTCCAACTTCCAGATGGACGGGAAACGATATTCGATATCGGCCTCCAGCTTGAAGTCGCCCGTCTGGCTGGGCAGCTTGTAGAAATCGCTCATCGGCGCGAAGCCGGGACCCAGGGTACGGGCCTGCCAGCCGCGCATGCTGTTCGCACCGCCACAGTAGAAGCGCTTTTCGAACGGCAGGGAAACGGAGTTGCCGTACGCCAGGCCGACGCCGGCCACCATGTGCATCGCCAGGGACTGCATGTCCCCCCAGCCGAAACGGAACACCCGGCCCAGATTCAGCTCCGCCCGGACATACTGCTTATACGGCAGGCCGAACAGTTCGTGCTGCTTCAGAACGCCGTAGTCGCTTTCGGGCAGCATGGAATTGAACAGGGCCAGCACATTGCCGGACGCTTCCAGGCTGAGTCGCTCGTAATGATAAGCGGTCTTCGGGACCACGTCCGCATTGGTCGTGTGGTAAATCATACCGCCCACGCCCGCGTTGATCTGGTCCTCGAACGTATCCCAGAGATAGGGATAAGTCAGCAGCTTGTCCAGGAAGGTCTCTTCCACTTCGTAGAGCTTGACCAGACTGAGCTGCAAGGGATTGATCTGGTAGAAGTACTCCCGCCCGATCTGCCCGTTGTAACCGAAACTGAAGGAGGACAGGATACGTTTGTATTCCGGACGGTTCTGGTAGTTGAAGGAAGCCTTGAATTCCGTGCGCGGGATGTTCTCGCCGCGCATTCGCGCCAGCGACAGGCCCAGCAGGCGCGGGAAGCTCAGGGAGGCCGTCACGCCGAGCTCGGACGAAGCCACCTTCGTCGACGGGATCGACTGCCAGTTGCCCGTGAAGCCCAGGTCCAGCCATTCGCCGCCGTGGAAAAGATTCTTGTGATAAAGATTCAGCTGCGGCGAGAAGCCGAGCAGGCCGGAGGCATTGGTGGAAGCCTCCAGATTGACCTTGAAGCCCATCTGGTCCAGGCCGGAAAGGCGGACGTCGCAATCCACGGTGGCGCTGTCCGTCGGGCTCATCTCCACGCTGATGCTGTTGAATACCTTCAGCGCGGACAGGCGGGCATAGGTCGCATTGACCATCTGCTCATTGTAGATCTGGCCGGGCTGGATCGTATTGAATTTCCGGAGCAGCGATTCCCGGAACGGGATACCGGCCGGATGGATCATATTGACGTTGCCGATATGGAACTTGCGCGGATCTTCCTTGATCCGGTAGTACAGGGTCGTCCGGCCCGAGAGCGTGTCCGCCTCGAACTGGTAGAAATTCCTGTTGAACTCGTAATAGCCCAGGTTGCGGAAGACGCCCGCGCCGCGCACGGTCTCCGCCTCAAGCGATTTCTCGGAGAGATAATCCCCCACCCGGACGGAAATGTTGCTGCTGTCCGCGCGGAAATGCTCGCCGAACTCGCCCCCGGGCACCTCGTAGACGATGCGGTCGATCGGGAAACGTTTGCCGGTGGTGACGATGTATTTCACTTTGGCCATCCGTCCCTTGTACTCTACGTCGCCGGTCACTTGGGTGCCGTAGTAGCCCAGCGTCTCCATGTATTTGGCGATGTTGGCGCAGGAACTCTGCACCTGTGCGGGATCGAACACGACCGGGGCCGTGCCGACGGTTTCCCAGAATTTGTTGATACCCTGGCCGCTGCCGTTCGACCAGTTGTAGATACTCATGGCCGGGCTCCAGCCGAAAACGATGCCCCGCTTGGCCTGCTGGCGGATGTACGGCGTCACCTCGTTGGGCGACAGCTTCTCCCCTTCGAAGACCACTTTGTTGGACCGGAGGCGGTAGCTTCCCTCGGGGATCAGCTTGGTGGTGCTGCACGAGGTAAGACCGACTAACAATATGACCAACAGTAAGCTGCGCTTCATTTTCTCCTGAATTCTGAAAGGGTGATGGCCGTGGCGGCGGCCACGTTGAGCGACTCCGCGCCGGTGCCGGTGCCCGTCTCGCGGGCGGAGCGGCCAAACGACGGGATCAGGAGGCGGGCGTCCACTTCAGCGGCGACTTCCGGGCGGATGCCGTTCGCTTCATTGCCCATGAGCACCAGCCCTTCGGGCACCAGGTCCTCCCGGTAGATATTCTTCCCGTCCAGGAAAGTCCCGTACACCCGCATCCCCGCTTCGCGGAAACGCCGGGCGATGTCCACCAGGTCGGCCGTCACCACGCGGACCCGGAACACCGAGCCCATCGAGGCCTGGATCACCTTGGGATTGAACAGGTCCACGCAGTCGTCGGAGGCGAAGACGGTCTCCACGCCGAACCAGTCGGCGATGCGAATGATGGTTCCCAGGTTACCGGGGTCCCGGATGCCGTCCAGCCCCAGGCAGAGGCTGCGCGGCACGACCAGGCCGGCCGGCTCGGGGCGCGCCACCACCGCCAGCACGGGCGAGGGCGTCGAGAGCTGACTGATCCGCGCCATGGCGGCTTCTCCGATCTCGTCGCGGCGCCAGACGCGCACCACCTCGAAATCGGACAGGAGGGCTTCCTGCACCATCTTCTCCCCCTCGACGACAAACAAGCCGTACGCGTCGCGGAATTTCTTCTCGCGAAGCGAACGGATCTGCTTGATTTCGGCCTGTGTAATATTCATTCTATTTCAAATCAAAAAACCGGATCCGTAACGACCGAATCCGGTTTTTCAAGGGCGGGGAAGTCGATTAGACCTCCTCGACAACCGGGGAATCGGCATTGCGCATCACGGAGGCGATACCGGCCTTCATCGTACGCTCGGAAGCATACATCTGGCTGGAACCGATGACCTGGCCATTGGAAGCCTTCAGGTTGAAGAAAGGCTTGCCGTTCTTGGCTTCCTTGACTTCATAACGCTCGGCGACGGGACCGTTCTTCTTGACGGACTCGATGCCGTTCAGGCAGGCAGCTTTGGTATTGTAACCTTCGCTGGTGAGGATGACCTGGCCGTTGGTGGCCTTCAGGTTGAACTGAAATTCGCCGTTCTTGCGAACCGTGACAACAAATTTACCCATGGTTGTATTGTTTTAATGTGTTAAAAAATGTCGTTGCACAAATATAAGAATTATATGAATCACTTACACCCCATCCCATGTTTTTTTGTAAATTTGCAGCGAAATACAAGGCCCCCGCGATGGACAATTACCAAATCAGAAAAGAGCTCTACGACGCCGCTTCCCTCTATGCCGGATTCAACCCTTCCGACGAGGGCAGTTATGCCGACTGCTACGATGCGCATGTCTATGCCGACTTCGTCGCCAACGGCAAGCACTGCCGGGACCTGGCCGTCACCCTGCCCCGCACCCTGCATGACCATTCCATCAGCGACGCGCTCTTCCGCTTCCTCAGCCACTACGATCCGTTCAACATCGTAGGCGTGATGGGCGGCCACGCCATGAAGCGCAGCGATGCCTCTTTCCGCCACGTCGCCTACATCAGCAAGCGGCTCACCGAGCAGGGCAAGCTCATGGTTTCCGGCGGCGGTCCCGGCGCCATGGAGGCGACGCATTTCGGCGCCTGGATGGCCGGGCGCACGGAGCGCGAGTTCGACGAGGCGCTGGAGATGCTGCTCGTCGCCGACACCTTCCGCGACAGCGGCTGGCTCACGTCCGCCTTCCGCGTCAGGGAGCGCTTCCCGCAGGAGCGCTACAAGAGCGTCGGCATCCCCACCTGGCTCTACGGCCACGAGCCCTCCACGCCCTTCGCGACGCACATCGCCAAGTACTTCGACTGCAGCATCCGCGAGGACACGATCCTGACCATCGCCGTCGGCGGCATCATCTTCACCCCCGGCTCCGCCGGCACGATCCAGGAGATCTTCCAGGAGGCGGCGCAGGACCACTACAAGACCTGCGAAGTGGCCAGTCCCATGGCCTTCATGGGCGTGGACTTCTTCACGAAGGAAGTCCCCGTCTACCCCTTCCTCGAGGATATGATGGCCCGCGGCAAATACAACCACCTGCTGCTCTCCATCTCCGACGACCCCGAAGCCGTCATCCGCGAAATCCTCGCTTTCAAGCGGGAGGACGCCGTCAAGATTCCCGGAAAATTCTTTAAGTAATCAAGATATGAAAATCAAATCTATAGGCGTACTTACCTCAGGCGGCGATGCCCCTGGAATGAATGCTGCGATCCGGGCCGTCACCCGGGCAGCCATCTATGAAGGCTGGAAGGTCTTCGGCATCTACCGCGGCTGGGAGGGCCTCATCATGGGCGACATCAAGGAGTTCACGAGCTCCAGCGTCAGCAATACCATCCAGCGCGGCGGCACTATCCTCAAGACCGCCCGCAGCGAGGAATTCCGCAAGCCGGAAGGCCGCGCCAAGGCGGCTGAGAACATCAAGAAATTCGGTCTCGACGCCCTCGTGGTCATCGGCGGCAACGGCTCCCTCGCCGGCGCGCAGATCCTCGCGAGCGAGTACGACATCCCGGTGATCGGTCTGCCCGGCACCATCGACAACGACCTCTACGGCACCGACTCCACCATCGGCTACGACACGGCCCTCAACACCATCATGGAGTGCGTGGACAAGATCCGCGACACGGCCAACAGCCACGACCGCATCTTCTTCGTCGAGGTGATGGGGCGCGACGCCGGCTTCCTGACGCAGAACAGCGCCATCGCCGCCGGCGCAGAGGCCGCCATCATCCCGGAAGACCAGACCGACATCGACCAGCTGGCCGACTTCATCGGCCGCGGCATCCGGAAGAGCAAGAACAGCTCCATCGTGCTCGTGTCCGAGAAGGACGGCGGCGCCATGCACTACGCCGAGCGCGTCCGCCAGGAGTATCCGGAGTACAACGTGAAGGTTTCCATCCTGGGCCACCTGCAGCGCGGCGGCTCCCCGACCGCCTACGACCGCATCCTCGCGAGCCGGCTCGGCGTCGCCTCCATCGAGGCGCTCAAGGAGGGTCAGCGCAACATCATGGTGGGCATCAAGAACGACCAGATCGTGTACGTTCCGTTCTCCCGCGCCATCAAGATGGACAAGCCGATCGACAAAGAGCTGATCAAAGTGCTGAGCATTTTGTCAATTTAAAAAATCTTGCTACCTTTGCGTCCGCTAACGGGGGTATAGCTCAGTTGGTAGAGCGATAGGTTCGCAATCTATAGGTCAGGGGTTCGAATCCCCTTATCTCCACAAAAAGGGTCCAGCCAGTCGGCTGGACCCTTTTTGCGGAGATCGCTTCCTTTAGTCCGCGAAGACCATTTCGTCAAACAGCCAGTCGGCGTGGCCGATTTCCTGGATGACGAAGAGGAGGTAACGGATGTCGAGGGAGATGTTGCGGCAGTAGTCCGGGTCGAAGACGATGTCGCTCATCGTGCCCTCCCACACGCGGTCGAAGTTGATGCCGATCAGGTTGCCGTCCGCATTGATCACCGGACTGCCGGAGTTGCCGCCGGAGGTGTGGTTGGTCGCCAGGAAGCAGACCGGCTGGTCCTCGCGGCCGCCCGCGGCGTACAGGTCGCGCAGCACCTGCGGGATATTGTAGTCGAAAATCTCCGGGTTATCCTTCTCCATGATGCCCTTGAGCGTGGACACGGGCGCATAATAGACCGCATCCGAAGGCGAATAGCCGGCCACGTGGCCGTAGGCGACGCGCAGCGTCAGGTTGGCGTCGGGATAGAAGGTCCGCTCCGGCTCGAAGGCCATCTGCCCGCGCATGTAGTCGCGGTACGCCAGGCGGATCTCCCGGTCCAGCCGGGTGATCACCGGCTGCAGCTCGCTCCGATACCACTGATAGAAAGCATCGTAGAGCACGAACGCAGGGTCGGCCGTCACGGAGGCCAGGTCGTCGGGCGTCAGTGCCCGCACGCGCGCCGGGTCCGTGAAGAGCGACTGCGCGTAGAGCGCGTCGCGCCAGGCCTCCAGGCTCCCCCAGGCGGCCAGCTGCTGCCGCAGATAGTCCGGCTTGAAAGCGGCATCCATATGCTTGTCGAACGCGTCCAGCATCGCGACGAAGATCTCCTCGTCGATCGGCTGGTAATAATCCTTGAAGAAGCTGTCCGCGATCCCCGCCACCGGTCTCCCGGCCGCCAGGGCGGTCCTGACATTGTTGGCCAGCTGGAGCAGCTCCACCGTCCGGACCGTCTCGGTATAATACTCATAGGCCCGGTACACCGGGTTGCGCTGCGCGTACAGGCCGTGCAGGCGCTCCGGCAGGCCGGCATACTGCGTACCCGCCGCCCAGGCGGAGAAGCGGCGCTCGTAGTCCTCCTTGGCGGCGACGGTGCCCAGGCGGGCGATGCCCTTCGCCTCCCCCTGCCACTTCTTCCAGGCGTTGGAAATGCTGGCATACTTGGAGGAATACTGGATGCGGACGGACTGGTCCTGCGACATATACTTGTTCAGGATGTCCAGGCGCAGGGTGCGCAGGGCGATCTTCTCCGGATCGGACACTTCGCCCACGTAGCGCACTTCGTCGGAGCTCACATACTCTTTCGTGCTGCCCGGGCAGCCATAGACGAAGGTGAAGTCCCCCTCACGCACACCGGCCCGGGAAACGGTGAAGAAGCGCTTCGGCGTATAGGGAACGTTGTCTGCCGAATAATCGGCCGGTTCATTATTCTTGTCCGCATAGATGCGGAAAATGGAGAAATCCCCCGTATGGCGGGGCCACATCCAGTTGTCCGTGTCGCCGCCGAACTTGCCGATCGACGAAGGCGGAGCGCCGACCAGGCGCACGTCGCGGTAGACCTTGTACACGAAGAGGAAGTACTGGTTGGCGTAGTAGAGCGCCTCCACGCTGGCGCGGATGCCCTTGGACGGATCTGCCACCTGCTTCACGATGGCGTCGCCGTTGGCCTTGACCAGCGAGTCGCGCTGCGCCTCGCTCATCGCGGGGTCGTAGCCCTTCAGCACCACCCCGGTCACCTCCTCCATCCGCTCCAGGAAGCTGACGGTCAGGCCCGGGTTGGGCAGTTCCTCGTCGCGGGACAGGGCCCAGAAGCCGTCCTTAAGGTAGTCGTGCTCCACGCTGCTGTGCTGCTGGATCTGGCTGTAGCCGCAATGATGGTTCGTGAAAAGCAGACCGTTGCGGGAAACAACCTCCCCGGTACAGCCCGAGCCGAAGAGCACCACGGCATCCTTGAGCGAGGCCTGGTTGACGCTGTACACATCCTCCGCCGTCAGGCGGAAACCGTGCGCCTGCATATCGTCGATGCGCTGGGTGATCAGCACCGGCAGCCACATCCCTTCATCAGCCCGCAGGGGCTGGAAAGCGGCCGTCAGGGAGAGGGCCGCCAATATCAGAAATTTCTTCATATACAATCAGTTATCAGCCTCTCCCTCCGGGAGCGGCTTCTTGGGATTCTTGGGAACGCCCAGCTTGATCAGCTGCCGGGCGGAGGTCAGGATGGACTGGCCGGACTCGTCGATCTTGGCCGAGACGGCGTCGTACTGCTTCATCGCGTCGCGCAGCTTCTCCCCCATCGTCGCATGGGCCTTGGAGAAGTCGTACACGCGGTCGATCATATTCTGCGCAGCCTTGATAATCTTCTCCTGGTTGCGTGCCTGGTCGTAGTTGGTCCAGGCGATGCGGATCATCCGCAGGAAGGGCATCAGCGTCTCTTCCGTGGCAAGCAGCACGCCCTGGCTGTAGGCCTCGTTGAAGAGGTTCGGCGCGAGCGATTTGGCGAGCTGCAGCGAGCCGTAATTCGGCACGAACATCACCACGTAGTCCAGGGACTTGTAGCCCTCGCGGATGTAGTGCGGGTACCGCTTGCCCGAGAGGTCCTTGATCTGCGTGCGGATGGCCTGCAGGTTGCGCTGCGCGGCCTCGTCCTTCGCGGCCGCATCCTGGGCGGCAAACCAGTCGGAATAGGCGTCCAGCGACACCTTGGCATCGATGATGACCTCGGTCTTGTCCGGATAGTGCAGGATGTAGTCGGGCCGCATGCGCTTGCTGCTGTCCTCGTTGTGCACCGTCTGCCCGAGCGCGTCGCGCAGCGTCTCCTCCCGGTCGAAGTCGCGTCCCTCCACCATGCCTTCATTCACCAGCATATTATAGAGGATGACCTCGCCCCAGCCGCCGGCCGTCTTGTTCTGGCCCTTGAGGGCGGACGCCAGGTTGTCGGCCTTGGCTCCGATGCTGGAGGTCTGGTTCTGCAGGTTCTTGACCGCCTGCTCCATCGCCTCCTTCATCTGCGCCGTGCCTTCCGTCTGGGACTTGCGCTGGGCCACGAACGCCTCCTGCATCGCCTTCAGGTCCTTCCCGAGGCTGCCGGAGATATTCTGGAAGGTCTCTTCCGCCTTCTTCGCAATGGCCTCCTCGCGCTGCTTGAGCAGCTTCTCCGTCTCGGCCGTCATCTGGCTGCGGATGCCTTCCATCTGCTGCCGGAGCGCAGTGTCCTGCGTCTCGCGCAGCAGCTGAAGCGCCTTCTCGTTCGCCTCGGCGTCGCTGCGGCGAAGCGCCTGGGCCGTACGGACTTCCGCGTCCTTACGGACGATGACCATCACAAGCACGGCGATGACGACCACCGCCACCCCGAGAAGAATATACAGAATTGTTGTGCTCATTCCTCAGACAATTTGGATGCAATTTACAAAAAAAATCCTAACTTGTGGGAAATTTGCGCCCATGAAACCAAATGCCCGCATCTTCGGTATCCTCTTCGTCGTACTGTCCGTGCTGGAAACCGTCACGCTCAGCCTCGGCGTCGAATCCATCCATCCGTGGATCAAGCCCTTACTCATCCCGACCCTCGCCGCAGCGGCGCTGTGCGCCCTGCTGCCGGAACACAGGGGACGACAGACGGTCCTGCTGGCCATCGGCATGGCCCTCCACACGGCGGGCGACGTCCTGCTGATGTATGACAGCCGCGGCTTCGCTTTCTTCGCCGCGGGCCTGGCCGCTTTCCTGCTCGGGCATTTCTGCTACATCTTCGTCCTGCTGCATAAGATGGGCGGCCTGCGTGGCGTGAATGAAATCTTCACCTGGGTGGTCCCCCTGCTGATCGTCTACCCGGTCATCTCCTTCTTCGAAGTCGAAGGGACGCTGCGCATTGTCCTGGCGGTTTACGCCCTGACGCTGCTCTTCCTGATCGCGACCGGCGTTCTCTGGCTGCTGCGCGGGCGCAAGCTGGGCTGGCGCGTGATCGCGGGCGGCCTGTTCTTCATCGCCTCGGATGCCATCCTCGCGCTGAAAGTCTTCAACGGCGTCGACTTCCCGCTCCGGCATGCGGCCGTGATGGGCACCTACCTCCTCGCCGAGTGGCTGCTGGTCAGCGCCATGGTCCGCTATCGTCAGACCTCCGAAGCAGCCTCCGCGAAATGAAAAGGATCCTCTTTGTCTGCCACGGCAACATCTGCCGCAGCCCGATGGCCGAGTTCATCCTGAAAGCTTTGGTCCGGGCCCGCGGTCTGGAGGATCAATACTACATCGAGTCGGCGGCCGTCTCCACCGAGGAAATCGGCAACCCGATCTATCCCCCCGCCAAACGCTGCCTGACGCAGCACGGCATTCCCTTCGACGCCCGGGGCGCCCGACAGGTCACGGCCGCGGATTACGACCGCTTCGACCGCATCATCTGCATGGACAGCGCCAACCTGCGCTGGATCCGACGCATCATCCCGGACGATCCGGACGGCAAGATCCACCTGATGATGTCCTATGCCGGGAAATCCCGGGACGTAGCCGACCCGTGGTACACCGGCGATTTCGAGACCACCTTCCAGGATTTGCTGGAAAGCTGCGAAGCCATGATCAACTGTTAGTTCTGTATACCTGAGAAATGAAGAGAAAAACCGTCAAAACCGTTCTGTGGAGCCTATTAGGGCTGCTGCTTGTCCTCCTTGTCCTGTTCTGCGTGCTGTTCGGTCCCTTCGTGCGGGCCGTCGTCTCCGTCCAGAAGCTGGACGAAGGCCTGTACTACATGGAATACCGGGGCGATGACGGTTTCGACGAACTGGTGGCCAGCGGCGGCGTACGCGACGCGCAGGAGCTGTCCGCACATATCATGCGTTTCCTGTCCAAAGGGTTCTACCGCGCCCCGGCGGCAACGCCCGCGGCAGCCGACTACGGCTGCTCCGCCCTGACTGCCCGCACGCCGGAAGGCGGGGTCCTGATGGGACGCAACTTCGACTTCAACACCGCGACGGGCATCATCCTGCACACCCTCCCCAAGCGCGGTTACGAGACCATCACCACCTTCAATACGGACTTCTTCGGCTTCGGCGAAGGCTGGAAACCGGAAGGATTCACCAACCAGTTCATGGCCCTGAGTTCCCTGTTCTGCGCCCTGGACGGCATCAACGAGAAGGGACTTGCCATCGCCGACCTGATGGCCGGTGACAACGAAGAGACGCACCAGGACACGGGCAAGATGGCGCTTACCACCACCACGGCCATCTGCTACCTGCTCAAGAACGCCGCCACGGTGGACGAGGCAATCGGCCTGCTGCGCTACATCGACATGCATTCCGACATCGGCGCGGCGCACCATTATGCTATTTCCGACGCCTCCGGCCGGAGCGTCGTGGTGGAATATGTCAACCAGGAGATGGTCGTCGTCGAGTCGGCGGCCGTCGCCAACCACTACCTCTGCGCGGAGAAATTCAATGCCGGCCTGGTCCCCGGCGACCACCGCTACGACCAGCTCTGCGCGCAGCTCGCCGCGAACGGCGGCAGGATGGACTGGCAGCAGATGGAGAGGGCCATCTTCTCCGTGTCGCAGCCGCAGCAGGAAGGATTCCTGGGCACCGCCTGGACCATGGTCATGGACCTGGCCCATCCTTCCGTGACGTACTATTCCCGCCGGCACTTCGAGGAGCCGTTCTACTTCCCCCTGAAGCTCCGCGACTAAGCGTCAGCGGCTCCGGACAGACTGGAAAAGATACAGATCCGGAAAGGTCCTCTGACGCTGTAGCGGGCCTTTACTTCACCGGCTGCCCCATCCCGGAGGATTCGGCGTCGGCGGCGTCCAGCTTGAAGATCATAAAGTTATCATTCTCCTGCGTGCAGGGCGTCCACTCGCCGCCGTCCGGGCCGTTGGGATCGCTGTACTTGGCGAAGTTGGTCCAGGCGGTCAGCATTTTCTCGGAGAGATCCCAGTCTCCCTGGGTCCAGGGACGCCAGCAGTGCTGCAGGGACTTGAACACGAACCACAGGTCCGAAGAATGGAAGGCGCCCTGGAGCTTGTCCTCCGGATGGCTGCCGTCGTCCGGCAGCGGGCGCGCGAACTCATAGGCCCAGGCCTTGTTGCCCTTGGCCTCGCGGTCCCGGCAGAAGGCGGCGATGCCGGCGGACATGTCGCCCATGTCGTTGAGCGTGTAGCCGATCATGTACGGCACGTCGGCGAGGGAGCCGTCGGCGGCAGCGTCATCGAACACCTCGAGGGACACGTGTCCGTCGATGATCGGCGTGATGGTGATGCCCGGCTGGCCGGTGGCGGAGGTATAGAGGGCGCTGGCGGCGTGGACGGCGTCCGTGGCCGCAGCGCGCATTTTCTTCAGATCGGTCAGGCCGGCCCAGTCCATCACGGCCTTGCCCTCGGCTTCGGCCTCCTGGAGCGTCTGGCCGCCGAACATCATCTTGATCATGGACGGCGGAACGGCCGGACCGCCGGCCAGGGTAAAGCTCTGGTTCTTGATCACGTTCAGGCCGTTGGCGCTCATGATGACGGCTTTATGGAAATACGGCCGGGCCAGCGGAGAGGCGCAGAGCGTGCGGACGCTGCCGCCGCCGGCGCTCTGGCCGAAGATCATCACGTTGTCCGGGTCGCCGCCGAACTGGGCGATGTTCTTCTTCACCCATTTCAGGGACTCGATCTGGTCCAGGATGCCATAGTTGCCGGACACGCCGTCCGGGCTCTCGGCGGAAAGCGCAGGATGCGCCATGAAGCCGAAGATGCCGAGGCGGTAGTTGATGGACACCAGCACGACGTCCTTGGCCGCCCACTCCTGGGCGTCGAACTCAGGTTCGGAGCCCCAGCCCTCGCGGTAGCCGCCGCCGTGGATCCAGACGGCCACGGGAGCCTTGCGGTCCACCTGGCCCGGATACTTCGTCCAGACGTTCAGGTACAGGCAGTCCTCGCTGCACTGCTTCTCGTCGCCGTAGCCCCACTCCGTGAAATAGTTACCCGGATAATGCACGGCCTGGTAGCTGGGATGGCCGAAGGAATCCGCCTTCAGGACACCCTCCCAGGGCTGCACCGGCTGGGGTGCTTTCCAGCGCAGGTCCCCGATCGGCGCCGCGGCGTACGGGATACCTTTATATACGAAAACGCCGTCCAGGTCGGCGGCGATGCCTTGCACCTGGCCCCCTTCGATGTCGAGGACGGGGCTGAGTTTCTCGGAACAATTACACGCGCCCAGGGACATGGCCAGGGCGAGCAGGACGAAGAATCTGAGTTTCATATTGGTTTGTGATTACGATCGTGACACAAAAATAAGAATCTTTTTGCCAAAAAAGAATAATGATTATCTTTGCCTTGTAACACTAACAACAAAAACCGTTCAGTATGAAAAAGTACGTATGCAACGTTTGCGGGTACGAGTACGACCCGCAGGCAGGAGATCCCGACAACGGCATCGCCCCCGGAACCGCTTTTGAAGACCTTCCCGCAGATTGGGTGTGCCCCGTGTGCGGCGTCGGGAAAGACGATTTCTCCGCGGCGTAATACCTGAAGCCCGGCCTGGTGCCGGGCCTTTTTGTTCAAAATTGTACGATTTTTAGAAATATCGCTTGCGATATAAAAATAAAGTCGTATATTTGTGTCGTGAACGATATAAGGAACAAGATATGGATACGATCTACAACTACAAAGCCCTGAACAACAAAGGTCAGGAATTCGACTTCGCGCAGTTCGAAGGCAAGGTGCTTCTCATTGTCAACACCGCTTCCAAGTGCGGTTTCACCCCGCAGTATGATGGTCTGGAGGCCCTCTACCAGAAATACAAGGACCAGGGTCTGGCCATCGTCGGCTTCCCCTGCGACCAGTTCGCCCACCAGGAACCCGGCTCCGACGAGCAGATCGAGGAGTTCTGCCGCCTCAACCACGGCGTGACTTTCCCGCTGATGAAGAAGACCGACGTGAACGGTCCCGAAGAGAGCCCGGTGTTCACCTACCTCAAGTCCGTCGCCCCCACCGAGGAATATAAGGGGCTGAAGGCCAAGGCCGCGCACACGATGCTCAAGGGCATCAGCAAGAGCGCCAAGAAGGACAGCGACATCCTCTGGAACTTCACCAAGTTCCTCATCAACCGGGACGGCACCGTCATCAAGCGCTTTGCGCCCGTGGCCGAGCCGGCTTCCTTCGAGAAGGATATCCAGGAGATGCTGTAAGGCTTAGCGCTCGAAAATGAGTTCGCCCTCCGGGTTGAACATTTTCAGCGAATAGCCTTTCCGGTCGGAACAGACCTCGAGGCGGTGGGCGTCATCGTTCACCACGATCGGGAAACGGTTGCCCATCGAACCGGGCTCGCAGTACATAAACTCATGCAGGTCGGCACCGATCATCAGATCGATGCCGGCTTTGTTTAGCAGCGGCATGAAATGCACGTTGAGATAGCGCTGGAGGATGTAATCCGTCTTGTCCTCGTGGTCAATCATCGGCACGTGCAGCAGGCAGACCTTCAGCGGCGCCGAGCGGAAGGCCGGGTCCTTGACGGCCCGGGTCGCCCAGGCCAGCTGCTCGGCGAGGTAGTCCTCATAGACGTCCGCGCCGCTGTAGAGCTTGGCGCGGCGCGTGCCCGTCTCGCCCCCGTCGAACACGATGAACGCCA
Source organism: Candidatus Cryptobacteroides sp. (assembly GCA_045117755.1). Classification (GTDB taxonomy): domain Bacteria; phylum Bacteroidota; class Bacteroidia; order Bacteroidales; family UBA932; genus Cryptobacteroides. The sequence continues at coordinate 144,328 of JBGUOB010000083.1, read as the reverse complement.
CCGGACCGTGCCGGAAGGTATAATAGAACGGAGCCGGATCATCATTCGGATAGATCTCCGAGATCAGCTGCACGTTGTTGCCGCGGCCTTCGTGGTTGCCGCGTCCGAACAGGACGGGGATGCCGGCCGGGAGTTGCCCCAGCGGCTCGAGCGCATAGTGCACGAGGGTGTCCAGCTGATAATTCCCCGCCGAAACGATATCTCCGTTCAGGAAGAGAAAGTCCGTCCCGGCCGAGTCCACCTGCGCTGCCAGCGCGGCATAGTCCTGCGTGCGCATGTGGATATCATTGAAGACAGAGAAATGGCAGGTCTTCGCCCGGCGGTCCAGGGTGCGGACGCTGTGCCATTCACCTTCATAGGCGTCGGCGAAGACGGGATCATAGGGATTGCTGTCGTCCGCGAGGTCCACGCCGCAGGCGCGGTAGCGGACCACTTCCCCGGCCTCCAGCCCCTCCAGCTTGACCCGATGCAGGCGCTGGAAGATGCGCCGGCCCGCAAAGGTCTCATACTTGACCGTCCCGTCCGCCAGCTCGACGTAAGCCATGCCCGGCTTCTCGCTGACCCACAGGATATTCACGGAGTTCTCCCGGGCGCCATACACCCAGGGGCCCTGCTGCAGCGGCCCCGCCGCCAGCAGCAAGAAAAGAAGGGTCTGGAGAAGCATAGCCTACTTGGCTGCGATGCATTCGATCTCCACCAGAGCGCCCTTGGGCAGGGTTTTCACCGCCACGGCGCTCCGGGCCGGGAAGGGCGCGGAGAAGAACTGCGCATAGACTTCATTCATGGCGGCGAAGTCCGCCATGTCCGCCAGGAAGACCGTGGTCTTGACCACCTGCTGCAGGCCGAGCCCGGCCGCTTCCAGGATGGCGCGGGCGTTGCTCAGGCTCTGGCGGGTCTGCTCCTGGATCCCCCCTTCGGGGAATGCCCCGGTCGCAGGGTTGATCGGAAGTTGTCCGGACACGAAGACGAGCCCCGCGCCGCTGTCTATCGCCTGGCTGTAGGGGCCGATCGCCGCAGGCGCTTTTTCTGTTTGGATTGCTTTCATGGCTTTATCGATTTATGCTTATAATTGACAACTAATTGGTAAGCCAGGCGCTCGTCGCCGTTGGCCAGGTAGATGATACCGCAGTAGCGGAAGCCCGCCTTTTGGATGCAGTGCTGCATGATGCGATTGTCCCGGTGGGTATCGATCCGGAGGTTGCGGTCCCGCGCCAGGCTCCAGGCGATGACGTCGGCGAACACGCTGTGCGTGTCCGGATAGCTGGCGATGCGGTGAATCACGTGGTACGGCAGCGTGTCATCCAGCCACCGGCCGCCCTCGATCACGTCGTAAGTGGGCTCCGGCGAGGGCAAGAAGGCGAAATAGGCGACAACCTTCCCGGCATCCTCGATGACGAATCCCCCGCCCCGCTCGATATCCTTCCGGATGGCGTCCGCCGAAGGATACGCGTCTGCCCACTGGTGGGGATTCCCGCTCTCGCGCATGATGCGTCTGGCCGCATCCAGCACGGGCAGGATGGCGGGGATATCGGCTTCCTCCGCCGGGCGGATATGTCGATCGGATGTCATCTGATCAGGAATAGGCTAATGAAACAAAGATACTGAAAAAAGATGAATTCATGAGAACGAATAATGGTTATCTTTGTGTGTTATGGAAGAACGACTGAAACGTCAGCTGGATTTCATTCTCGAAATCGACAAGGAGAAGGACATCTTCCGCCAGACGCACCTGTCCGGCGGCGGGCGGGCGGAGGACGATGCCGAGCACGCCTGGCACATGGCCATCATGGCCTGGCTGCTGAAGGATTACGCCAACGAGCCCGTGGATGTGGCCAAGGTGATGATGATGTGCCTGATCCACGACATCGTGGAGATCGATGCCGGAGACACCTACGCCTATGACCCGGAGGGTCTTAAGACGCAGCAGGCACGGGAGGACGCGGCCAAGGAGCGGATCTTCTCGCTGTTGCCGGAGGACCAGCGGGCGGAATTGATCGCCCTTTTCGACGAATTCGAGGCCTGGTCCAGCCCGGAGGCCCGCTTCGCCCATTCGCTGGACAACCTCCAGCCGCTGCTGCTGAACAACAGCAACGACGGCGCCGACTGGAAAGCGCACGGCGTGACTGCACAGCAGGTATGGGGCCGCCAGACGAAGACCCGGATCGGCTCGGAGCGCCTCTTCGAAGTCACGGACGGCATTATCCGCGAACAGATCCGCAAGGGCAACCTGCCGGAGGAATAATTGATTTGAAAGATAGAATAATGATGAAAAAATTACTCGTTTTCATTTGGCTGATCGCAGCGGCGCTGGCTGCGTCGGCGCAGACCCAGAAGGTCTCCGTCCTGGGAGACTCCTATTCCACCTTCAAGGGATACAACCCCGAGGGGTATGCTCCGTTCTACCCGGATGCCAACAACGACGTCAAGTCCGTTGACCAGACCTGGTGGAGCCTCTACATCAAGGCCAAAGGCTACCAGCTGGAGCAGAACAATTCCTGGGGCGGCACCACCATCTGCGGCACCGGCTACTTCAAGCGGGATGCCTCCGCATCGGCCTTCATGAGCCGTGTCGACATGCTCGGCGATCCGGACATCATCTTCCTCTTCGGCGGAACCAACGACGCCTGGGCAGGTTCCCCCGTGGGAGAATACCAATATGCCGACTGGACGAAAGAGGACTGCATGAGCTTCCGCCCTGCCCTCGCCTGCCTGTTGGACGCCCTGCAGAAACGCTATCCGAAGGCCAAGATCTATTCCATTCTGAACTCCGAGCTCCGCGAGGAGATCAATGAATCCATGCGCGTCGTCTGCCGGCATTACGGCATCCAACTCATCGAGCTGCACGATATCGACAAGCAGAACGGGCACCCGTCCGTGAGCGGCATGCAGAGCATCTGCGACCAATTACTGGAGGCTATTGACTGAATATGAAACAGCTCCTTGGATATTTTCTGGGCTTCGCCATTTTCATCGCCGGGATTCCGGCGCTGATGTGGTGGGTGGCGAGAATGCCGGGCTGGCGCTGAGCATTTGGAGCATCGTTCATATGAAGCGCGTCGGCAAGGGCAATCCCTTCGATGCGATGGGGCACGAAGTGGCGCCCCGCACCCGGCACCTGATGACGGACGGTCCGTACCGGTTTAGCCGGAATCCCATGCTCTCGGGCACCTACATCTACTACCTCGGCATCTTGATCGCCCTCTGGAGCGGATGGGCGGTGACCATATTTGCCTCCGTGACGGTCCTGATGAATCTGCAGGTCCGCTCAGAAGAAGCGCGCCTCGAGGCCGACTTCGGCGAAGAATACCTGGCCTACAAGAAGAAAACCGGCCGCTTTTTTACGTTCAAGCGATAGCGTCAGCGTTTTCCGCATTCCGCGTACATGTCCTGGGGATTGGTCCCCGGGGTGTCCTGCGGGATGGGCATGCCCAGCGCGGCAAAATGGTCCACCCACCACTGTGGGAACGTCCCGTCCGCGTCGCGGAAATTCATGGGCTTGTCGCTGAACAGATAGGTGCCGTCGGGGCGGCGATAGCTGTCCCGCACCAGCTCGGAGCAATACATCGCGCCGTTGTCCGGCAAAAAAGCCTGGTCGTACGGCTGGCCGAGGAAGCGCTTGGCCTGCTCGACACATTGTTTCGAGGCTCCTTCCGGGCGGGCATAGAGATACGTATAGCCTTCCGCTTCCGGGAAACCGGCTTTCAGCGTGTCCAGCGGATGGCGGTCGACACCCCGCTCGGGGGTCGCGTCGATGACCCAGATCTTTCCGTCCGCATCCTTTTCCAGGATGGCCACGTGGACGATATTCCCCGTGGCGGCGATGATGGCCCCCTCCATCTGCCCGGCGTCGGCGGGCGCATTCACGAACAACAGGTCCCCCGTCCGGAGACGGGTACAGGATACCGTCGCGAGCAGCAGGGCGGTCATCAGGATGGCGGTCAGCCAGTAGGAGACGATGATAATTGCTTTCTTCATTCCGAACACAAAAATACGCATTCTTCCAAAAACAGCCTAAACATCGCGCACCGAGGAAACGGAGTAAAGTCGCAGAAAAAGACTATCTTTGTGTGTTATGAAGAAACTAACCACCATTGCCATCGTCGTGCTGATTGCCTCGGGGATATCGGCACAGGACACCAAGACTTTCACGACCATCAAGGAACTCCCGATCACGAGCGTTAAGAATCAGTACCGCAGCGGCACGTGCTGGGATTACGGCACGCTGGGATATCTGGAGAGCGAGATTCTGCGGAAGACAGGCAAGACCTATGACCTTTGCGAGATGTTCGTCGTCAGCAAGGATTATATGGACAACGCCACCCATTATGTCCGCATGCACGGCTACAGCCAGATTTCAGAAGGCGGTTCCTGCGATGATGTCATCGACGTCATCCGCCGGCACGGCATCTGTCCGGAGAACGCCATGCCGGCGCCGGGTTCGATGACCGGCGATTCGCTGGCCAACTTCAATGTGTTTTTCCCGGAGCTGGAGCGCGTGATCAAGGGCATCGTCTGGAGCGAAGGCGCGCCGGAATTGAACCGGCACACGACGGAAGAGCATGCATCGGTGCATAACCAGGCGCCGAAGCCGAACTGGCAGGAAGATGTGCAGAATGTCATCGACAAATATGTCGGGAAATGCCCGGAGACCTTCGTCTACGAAGGAAAAACCTATACTCCCCGCTCCTTTGCCGAGTCGCTGGGCCTGAACATGGACGACTATGTGAGTCTGACCAGTTATACCCACCATCCTTTCAACGAGTGGTTCGTGATCGAGGCGCCCTACAAGTGGAGGCTGAAGCCCAGCTACAACATTCCCATCGAGCAGTTGATGACGGTGCTGGACAAGGCGCTGGACGCCGGCTACACGGTCGCCTGGGGCGGAGATGTGTCCGGGAATTTCCTGCGGAAGGAAGGCATCGCGGTCCTGCCGGACGGCGTCGTACCCACCCAGGAACTGAGACAGGAGCAATGGGACAACTGGGACTTCACCTATGACCACGTGATGCTCATTTACGGCAAGGCCGTCGACGAGCAGGGCAAGCCCTATTATCTGGTCAAGAACTCGTGGGGAGATAATTACGGCCCCTACAACGGCATCTGGTACATGTCCCGCGACTACATGACCCTGAACACCACCTACATCTTCCTCAACCGCAACGCCTTACCCAAGCCACTGGCACGTGCTGTCCGTGGCCGCTAAAGATGAAACGGGTTTGCAAATGGATCGCTGATCATATGGGGGTGCTGGTTTTGCTGTCAGCACTCCTGACGCTTGCTTTCCCCGACGTACTGAGCCACGTAAAGCCTTCGCTCATCAATCCCCTGCTGGGCGTGATCATGTTCGGCATGGGCCTGACGCTTAAGGTGGAGGACTTCCGCGTGGTGTTCACCCGTCCCAAAGACGTACTTGTCGGCTGCCTGGCGCAGTTCACGGTGATGCCGCTGCTCGCTTTTGCGCTCTCGCGCCTGTTCGGCCTGGACGAGGCGCTCACCATCGGCGTCATCCTGGTCGGATGCTGCCCGGGTGGAACGGCCTCCAACGTCATTACCTACCTGGCAAAAGGTGACCTGGCGTTATCCGTCGGTATGACGGCCACGTCCACGCTCCTGGCACCGCTCCTTACCCCGCTGCTGGCACTGCTGCTGGTTGGCGAGACAGTGGATGTCAACGTGATCGGGATGCTGCTGAGCATCCTTTGGGTCGTGATCCTGCCCATCGTGCTGGGCCTGCTGGTCAAAAGCCTTTTGCACAAAGCGACAGAGCAAGCCACAACTTATCTCCCGGCGGTTTCCGCTTTTGCCATCTGCCTCATCGTGATGATCGTCATCGCCGCCAACGCCCACAAGTTGCTTGCCGGCGGTTGGATCGTTATTCTGGTCGTGATGCTCCACAACATCCTCGGACTTACTGTCGGCTATCTGATCGGGCTGCTGCTGAAGATGACGCCCGCCAAGCGCCGCGCCATCAGCGTGGAGGTTGGCATGCAGAACAGCGGGCTTGCCTCGTCGCTGGCCACGCTTCACTTCGCCGCCTTCCCCATGTCCACCGTTCCGGGTGCCATTTTCAGTGTCTGGCACAACATCAGTGGCGCTGTCGTTGCCCATTTCTTCGCCAGGCGGAAAATGTGCTAAAGATTGCTTATATTTGTTACGATTAAATCGCAACTAACCACATGCGCGGATTCTTAACACTGACGGTATTCCTCGTGAATGCTCTGGTCGCCTTTTCCCAGAACAGCACGGTATCTTTCAACTTGAATTACAGAACCGACCAGGTTATCCACCCTGTCACGGTCAAAACCGGCTGCGCCCTGCCGGCCGAAGCGAAGACCTTTCCCGTCCGGGAAGGCTACCGCTTCGGCGGCTGGTACACGACGCCCGAATGTAAGCCGGAGCAGGAATGGCGATTCGGCAACAATGCCAGTTTCTTCGTCCAGGCCACCGACTCGATGAAGGTAGAGAAGTCCATGACGCTCTACGCGAAATGGGTATCACCCAAGCCCATCCGCACGGTAAAAGATTTGGAAGCCGTCCGGCAGGACCTCTACGGTTGGTACATTCTGGAGAACGATCTGGACCTGTCCGGCATCGCCAACTGGGAGCCCATCGGCTGTTACGAAGCAGATTATGAATTCGCTCCCACCGAATGGTGGCGCCACGCCTTCAAAGGCGTCTTCGACGGCCAGGGGCATACCATCAAAGGCCTTCGGATTACGGAACTGCGCGGCGACAAGGCCGGTCTCTTCGGGACGATGGCCGACGGCGAGATCCTGAATCTGAACATGGAAGACAGCCGCCTGGTCTTCACGGCGGAGCGTCCTTATGTCGCTCCGCTTGTGGGCATCATCAAGCAGGACAAGGGCGTAGCGGCCGTCCGCAACTGCCGGATCACCGGCACGCAGATTCAGGCGAAGACGACCAACACGGAAGCAACCTTCCACAGCTTCACCGGCCTTTGCGGCGGCATCTGGGGAGGCACGCTGGAGAACAACTTCGTGAGCGGCACCATGGACATTGAGATCGCCGGGAATGGCGGCGGAGAGCTCTATGTCGGCGCATACGCCGGCGAAGCCTACAACGACACCCGCAATTGCTCCTCCGATTTCGACATCCGCGTCCGCTTCAGCAAGCCGCAGGCAAATGAATACAAGGCCTTTATCGGCGGACTGCAGGCATCGGCCACCAATGTGGACAACTGCACGGCCGGGGGCCGCATCCACCTGAGCGGGAACCCTGCCTCCAAGCAAGTCTACGTGGGCGGCCTGGTGGGCAGCGAACGCTATGGCAGCGTCAAATACAGTTCCTCCACCGTGGCCATTGCAGTGGATGATATGGATATCGCCCAGGTGGGCGGCATCGTGGGAGAATTCAATGCCACCTACGGCGCCATGGGATCGGCCTTCGGCATCTCCACCACCAGCGTGGAGAAATGCAGCTATTCCGGAACGCCCGTATTCAAGCAGGTAGCGCAGCCGGTCTGGGGAGAAATCTCCGGCGCCGGGGAACCCGCTCCCCTCAATTCCTTCTGGGGCCAGGCCATGTCCTACAGCATCAAGGACTGCACCTACTCGAAAGATCAGCACAGTTTTGCAAATCCGCCCCGCCAAGCCCGCCCCTATGTCTGGTGGCATTGGATCAACGGAAACACTTCCAAAGACGGCATCCGCAAGGATCTGGAATGGATGGACCGGATTGGCATCGCCGGTTTCCACCAGTTTGATGCCGGCGGCTCCATGATGCAAGGCCTGCCGCCCATCGTCCCCGAGACGCCTTACCTGAGCGACGCATGGAAAGAGAATTTCGCCTATGCCATTGCCCTGGCCGATTCGCTGGGCATGGAGATCGGCATCGCCTCCGCACCGGGTTGGAGCAGCACCGGAGGTCCCTGGGTCGCCCCGGAAGACGGCATGAAAAAACTCACCTGGCGCACGATGGAGGTGGAAGGAAACGGGAAGAGCCAGACGCTCCCGCTCCCCGAGCCGTACAAGAACATCGGCCGCTTCCAGAACGTGAGTGCCGGCATGTACGCTCCCGTGTTTGAGCAGATGACCCAATGGTATGCCGACGTGGCCGTCGTGGCCGTACGCGTACCAGAAGCAGAAAAGAGCATGCTGGAACTGGGGGCCACGGTCAGCACCAGCGGCGGAGACTTCACCGTCGAGCAGCTCACCAACGGAGACCTCAACGACGGCAGCGAGCTGGCCCTCAATAAAGAAGGCACGCACGCCTGGATCCAATACGCTTTCCCGAAAGCGGTGACCATCCGCTCCATGACCCTGGTGGGCGGGCAGGTCCAGGGACAGTTCGATCCCGAACGGACCTACGACAATACGCTCCTGTGCAGCCTGGACGGCAACACCTGGACGGAAGTGATGCGTGTGCCTTCTTCCAACCTGGCACAGATCACCGTGGACATCCCCGAAACCACCGCCAGATTCTTCCGGCTGACGGTGCTGAATCCGGTGCCGGACTACAGCCTGATCTATTACGGTGCGCCGCTGGTAATCCCCACCGGCACCGCCATCCATGAGTGGAAACTGAACACGGTATACAAGGTAAACCACGCCGAGGAGAAGGCCGGCTTCGCCTCGCCCGGAGACCTGCTGGCACTGCCCACGCCAACAACAGATGCCGCTGTGCCGGAGACCATTGACCTCACCGATCAGGTGAAGGACGGCGTCCTCACCTGGAACGTGCCTGCCGGCAAATGGCGCATCTACCGCTTCGGCGCTTCCCTGACGGGAAAGCAGAACCACCCCGCTCCGCCGGAGGCCACCGGGCTGGAAGTGGACAAACTGGACCCGGACGCCTGGAACCGCTATTTCCACACCTACCTGGATCTGTATAAAGACGCCGCCGACGGCCTGCTGGGCGAACGGGGCATCCAATATTTGATGATCGACAGCTACGAGGCCGAGCAGATGACCTGGACTCCCAGAATGGAAACGGCCTTCCAGGACGCCCGGGGCTATGCCCTGAGGCCTTGGCTGCCCGCCCTCGCGGGCGAAATCATCGACTCCCCCGACGCCACCGAGGCCTTCCTCTTCGACTGGCGGGAGACCATCGGCGAGCTGTTTGCCGCCAATTACGACCGCGTGAACGATATCCTGCGCGAATACGGCATGAAGGGTCGCTATACGGAAAGTCACGAGAACGCCCGCACCTTCGTGGGCGACGGCATGGATCCCAAGCGCAGCGCCAGCGTGCCGATGGCGGCCATCTGGACGGTAGACGCAGCGGAAAGCATTGCCTACCAGGCGGATATCCGCGAATCGGCATCGACCGCCCACCTCTACGAACAGAACCTGGTGGCCGGCGAGAGCTTCACCACAAATGGCATGCTGGGAGGCGCCTACAGCTGGTATCCCGGCAATCTGAAAGAAGTGGCCGACGTCGCCCTCCTCAGCGGCCTCAACCGCTTCTTCATCCACGAGAGCACCCACCAGCCTTCCGACGATCACCGTCCGGGCCTGGGGCTCCTCATCTTCGGCCAGTGGTTCAGTCGCCACGAGACCTGGGCGGAATACGCCGGGTACTGGGTGGATTACCTGGCCCGCAGCAGCTATTACCTGCAAGCCGGCAAGAACGTGGCCGACATCCTTTGGTATTACGGAGAGGACACCAACATTGCTTCGACCTACGGTAAGGCGCTGCCGCCGATACCGGATGGCTATTCCTACGATTTCTGCAGCCCGCACGCATTGCTGAATGCCCCCGCCGTGGCGGATTACAAGGTGCTTGCCCTGGGAGAGCACGCGAAGGTCATGAGCCTGGAGGTGCTCCAAAGGCTGCATCAGCTGGTATCCGGGGGCATGTTCCTCATTGGAAAAGAGCCGGAAGCTTTGGCAGGCCAGGGTGACGATTCCAACGAATTTGCAAGCCTGAAGGCGGACATTTGGCACGCAGGACGCTCCAATGTCTGGACCGGCTCCGTGGCCGAGGGGCTCAAGCGCTCCGGCGTGGCCCCGGACTTCCAGTCTTCCGCGCCCGGCGTCCGTTTCGTTCACCGGAAGGAGGGCGCGCGCGACATCTACTGGGTGCGCAACTTCAGCGGCGCTCCGGTGGACACCGACATTGTGCTGCGCGACGCCCGCGGCACCCTCACCGTGATGGACCCCGTATCCGGGGAACCGGTTTTCGGCGTGCTGCAGGGCAGCCGCCTGCATTTGGGCGTCGACGACGCCCTGTTCATCGTGGCCGATCCATCGGCCACGCCGCTCGTGGAGCCCAAGCCCCTGCAGCCGTCCGGCGAAGTGGCATTTAAAGGCCCTTGGACGGTTTCCTTCGAGGGGCAGGACGCGCCCGAGGGCGCCCGGAATTATCAAGAACTATGTTCCCTGACCGAATCCGAAGAGCCTGCCGTGAAGTACTTCTCCGGCACCGCCACCTACCGGAACACCTTCAAACTATCCAGAAAGAATCTTTCTGCCGCCCTGTCCATTGACCTGGGAGAAGTGGGCCAGATGGCCGATGTGTACGTCAACGGCGAGCACGCGGGATTCCTCTGGAAGGCACCCTACAGACTTGTGTACAAAGGCCCGCTGAAGCCGGGCAAGAACACCATTGAAGTAAAGGTGGTGAACACCTGGGTGAACCGTCTCATCGGCGATGGCCAGCCCGGCGTAGAAGGCCGCAGCTACACACCCGTAGCCTTCTACGGCGTCAAGAGCCTCTCGCAGGATATGGGGACCCTCAGCCCCTCCGGTCTGATGGGTCCCGTGCGCCTGGAATTGTGCAAATAAATGAAAATTTCTATCGATATGAAACGTTATCTGGTATTATCCCTGAGCCTAATAGTGCTGGTGGCATGCACTACCAAGTCTCCCATGGACAAGTACATAGACAATCTGATGGGACAGCTCACGCTGGAACAGAAGATCGGCCAGCTTAACCTGCACTCCGCCCCCGGCTTCATCTCGGCCGAGAAGGTGATGGAAGAGGATGAGAACGCCCAACTGCTGAACCAGGGCTTGCTGGGAGGCGTCTACGGGGCCACCAATATGACCATCCTGCGCCAATACCAGGACATCGCCCTCCAAAGCGGTGCCGGCATTCCGCTCATCTTTGGCATGGACGTGATTCACGGGCACCAGACGGTGTTCCCCATTCCGCTGGGGCTTTCCACTTCCTGGAATATGGAACTCATCGAGCAATCGGCCCGCGCCGCCGCCCGGGAGGCGTCGGCCTGCGGCATCAACTGGGTGTTCAGCCCCATGGTGGACATCTGCCGCGACGCCCGCTGGGGCCGCATTGCCGAGGGAGGAGGCGAAGATCCCTACCTGGGCGGAGAGATTGCCAAAGCCATGGTATATGGCTACCAGGGCCGGGATGACGTCTATGACACGGACGACGTGATGGCCTGCGTGAAGCACTACGCCTTATACGGCGGCGCCCTGGCGGGAAGGGATTACAATTCCGTGTTCCTGAGCCGCCAGGAGGCCATGAACGGCTACATGCATCCCTACAAGGCGGCCTGCGAAGCCGGAGCCGGAAGCTACATGAGTTCGTTCAATGAGTTCGAAGGCATCCCCGCCACCATGAACAAATGGTTGATGGACGATGTATTACGCAAATCCTGGGGCTTTGACGGATTCATCGTCAGCGACGCCACCGCCATCGCGGAAGAAATCCAGCACGGCATCGGAGACCTGCAGGAGGTGAGCGCCCGCTCCCTCCAGGCCGGTCTGGACATGGACATGAACAGCGACGGCTTCGTAGGCACGCTGCTGCAGTCGGTTAAAGAAGGCCGCGTAAAAGAGGCCGATATTGACCGCGCCTGCCGCCGCATCCTGGAAGCCAAATACAAGCTGGGGCTTTTTGAAGACCCTTACCGCTACCTCTCTGAGGAGCGCTATGCCACGGAAGTATATACGCCTGAGAATCTGGCCTTTGCCCGCAAAGTGGCGCAGGAGTGCCAGGTACTGCTGAAAAACGAGGGCGTACTGCCTCTCCGGAAAGGCGCGAAAGTGGCCGTAGTAGGACCCCTGGCCGCCGACGCCTCCTCCATGGCCGGCACATGGTCGCAGTCGAACCATAACGCAGAAAGCGTCACGCTCTGGCAGGGCATCTCCGAAGTCACGCCGACCACTTTTGCCGAAGGCAGCTGGCTGCTGCGGGACGCCGCCATAGAGGACGGGGTGCGCTACGGCCTCATCCGCATGTTCGCCCCCGGCACCCCCATCCCGCCGGTACATGCCAGGCCGCAGGCGGCCCTGGTAGCGGAAGCCGTGGCCCAGGCCCGCAGGGCCGATGCAGTAGTGGCCTGCGTGGGTGAGATCCCCGGAATGAACGGAGAAGGCGCTTCCCGCACCGATATCACCCTCCCCGATACGCAGGTAGAAATGCTCAAGGCCCTCAAGGCCACCGGCAAGCCGCTGGTGGTTGTCCTGGTAAGCGGTCGTCCGATGGACCTCACCGCCGTGGAGCCGCTGGCCGATGCCATTCTCAATGTATGGAGTCCCGGCTCCGAGGGCGGCCACGCCGTAGCCGACGTGCTCTTCGGGGATGTTAATCCATCGGCCAAACTCACCACCTCATTCCCCCGTTCCGTCGGTCAGCTGCCGCTGTATTACAACCACAAGAACACCGGCCGTCCGCATCCGGACTACGAGCCCTACCGCAAGTTCACCAGCTGCTACACCGACGAGCTCAACGGACCGCTCTATCCTTTCGGCTATGGCCTGAGCTATACCGCTTTCTCCTACTCTGAGCCTGTTCTCAGCGCCACGGAAATGCCCGTGGACGGCAGCGTAACGGCATCCGTCATGGTAACCAACACCGGCAAACGGGATGGTGACGAGATTGTCCAACTTTACATCCACGACATCTTCGCCACCTCCACCCGCCCCGTCAAGGAACTGAAAGCCTTCCGGAAGGTTCATATTCCTGCCGGAGAATCCGTCAAAGTGGATTTTACCCTCACCAAAGAGGATCTCTCCTACTATAACCACGAGCTCGAATGGGTATGTGAACCCGGAGACTTTGAGATTATGACCGGTCCCAACAGCCGGGACACGCAAATGGTTACCCTAACTGTGAAATAGTGTAAATCATCTTGAAAACGGGAATCTTCATTATTCTGCTTGGGGCCATGCTGGGTGTGGCTTATGTGACGTGGCATCTGTGGCGCATCACGCCGGGCGGCTGGGTCGCGAAACTGGTGGTTGCCGTATTATTCCTTCTCTGGATGGCTGCGGCATTCGCCAGCATGTTTCTCCGAAAAAAGGCATCGATTTCAACCATTACCGCACTCTACGAGCTGGGGCACCCCTGGATGATAGCTTTCCTGTATCTACTGATTGTTTTCATCCTGGCCGATATCGGGGTGCTTGTCCGGCTCATTCCCAAAGACTTGCTCATCAGCAACGCCATTTCAATGGTGAGTATGCTGGGCGTGATTGCCGTCGTGCTCACGGCGGGCGGCATCCATTATCGGCACAAATACCGTGAAGAGCTGACCATCCGGACAGAAAAGCAGCTGGACAGGCCCCTGACCATTGTCCTCGCCAGCGACCTCCATATCGGCTATAGCAACCGCAAGGCCGAGCTGGGCCGCTGGATAGACCTTATCAACGCCGAACAACCGGACCTTGTGCTCTTTGGTGGCGATATTATGGACATCCAACTCAGGCCCCTCGTGGAAGGTAATTATGCCGAGGAATTCCACCGGCTGGTCGCTCCTGCCTTCACGGTACTGGGCAACCACGAATATATCGGAGGAGAGAAGGATGCGGAGCGTTTCCTGAAAGAAGCCGGCATCGGTTTGCTGCGGGACGCTGTGGTTCAGGTGAAGGGGATCACCCTTATCGGCCGGGACGACAGGAGCAACCCCGGGCGGAAAGCGCTGTCGGAGCTTGCCGATTCCCTGTCGTGTTTTACCATCCTGTTGGACCATCAACCCTATCATCTGGAAGAGGCCGAAGCGGCAGGAATTGACTTCCAGTTCAGCGGGCATACGCACCGCGGGCAGGTCTGGCCCCTGAACTGGCTGACGGACACCATGTATGAAAAGTCCTGGGGTTATCACCGGCGCGGCAACTCGCAGTATTATGTGAGTTCAGGCCTGGGCATCTGGGGGCCAAAGATCCGCATCGGCACCCGGTCGGAATACCTGGTGCTGCGTGTTGAGCCTCGCTCTTCCCCGGCAGCAAATGGATCATAGGATAAGTTTCGTATATTTGTGTGCAAAGATAGAAGTTATGAAAAAACTAGTAACCTTTATCACATTCGTGCTGATTGCCATGAGCGTTTCGGCACAGAGCACTAAGACTTTCACGACTGTCAAGGAGCTTCCGATTACCAGCATAAAGAATCAGTACCGCAGCGGCACGTGCTGGGATTACGGCAGGCTGGGATACCTGGAGAGCGAAATTCTGCGGAAAACGGTACCAAACCGGGAGATTCCGGGGTGCAAGATGACAATCTGTCAGTCGGAGGGAGTTTGCTACGGAATTTGCATAACACACTGAAAACAACTTGAATAAAACCACATTGTCATGAAAAAAAGTTCGAAAATCTGGCTGGCCATTGCAGGTATCCTGCTCATAGCCCTTGGCGTGGTCTGCATCAGCAGGCCCGCAGCAACCCTCTTTACGACCGCCTGGATGATTGGTCTTTTCACCCTGATCATCGGTATATCCAAACTGATGTTCACCTTCCGGACGCAGGCCTTCCTGCCCAACAGCGGCACCCGCGCCCTGTCCGCCGTCCTGGACATCATCATCGGTATCATCTTCCTGGGCAACCATGTATTTCTGGGATTCTCCCTGCCTGTCATCTTCGCGATGTGGGTGCTCATGGAAGGCATCATCGTCACCGTGAACAGCTTTGACTACAGACGTGTCGGTTTCCCGGGCTGGCTTCTCATCCTGCTGCTGGGCCTCTGCGGCATCGTTCTGGGTATCCTCGGGCTCAGGAATCCGGAGGTGACCGCCGCCACCCTGTCGACCTTGATCGGCCTGGCTGTCATCGCCATGGGCGTTGCATATCTGTGCGCTCTGCGGGGTGTCAACAAGTTCGAAAAGCAAGTGAACAGCTTCCGCCGCAACATCGGGATCGACGAGCAGTAGGATGGCGAGAGGAAGGACATGCTCCCGGTAAACTACGAATCCCCATTTTGAGGATGTCGCGCAAAATAAGTAAATTTGCTTTATGACTCTACAGGAAGCAATCAAGGCACGGCATTCCGTGCGAAAATACACCGACAAGCCGATCGAGTCGGCAAAGGTGGCGACGCTGCGCGCCGATATTGAAAGAGTTAACGCTGAGAGCGGGCTGAACATTCAGTTGGTTCTGGATGAGCCGAAGGCTTTTTCCACCGGAATGTGGAAGTATGGCCAGTTCTCCGGCGTCAAGAACTACTTCGTAATGGCCGGGCCGAAAGGCAAAGAGGCTGAAGAGAAGATTGGATACTACGGGGAGAGGCTCGTGCTTCTGGCTCAGACGCTCGGGCTGAATACCTGCTGGGTGGGACTGACCTACAAAAAGATTCCCGGGACCTATACGCTTAGTGACGGTGACACCGTTCACTGCGTGATCGCCCTTGGCTATGGCAGCATCCCCGGCGTGCAGCACCCGCTGAAACCGGTAGAGCAATTCTTTGAGGCTGAAGGTCTTCCCCCCAAGTGGTTCCAGGATGGAATGGAAGCCGCCATGCTGGCACCTACTGCTGTCAATCAGCAGAAATTCAAGTTCATCTTGCACGAAGGCAACAAGGTGGAGGCGAAGACACTTTTCTCTATGGCCGGTTACACGAATATCGACCTTGGCATCGTCAAGTATCACTTCGAGCTTGGCGCCGGGAAAGAAAGTTTTGAATGGGGATGGTAAGACCGCCGGAAGATCACCTTCCGCCTGGTCGTATATGACAAGGACGGGAACTAAAAACTGCCTGGCGTCCGCCCAGAACGGTTCCCATCCTCACAGAGGGCCTGATTTGAGGACAGCGGGCTGATTTTTGGCTTCCCGTCCTCGCCAGAGCCCCATTTTGAGGATGGGGCGGACGGAGATGGGCGTTGAGAGGTGTCATTCCTGTTTGGAGAGTCTCTCCCGGAGCCAACTTTCATACATTTCTACTGCGGATTCTTTATTTTTCAAAAAAAAGTTTTGCAAATTCAAATATATCGCTTACCTTTGTATCGGCTTACGATATAACGCAAAACAATATATCATATGAAAAATACGACAGCAGCGCTGACAGAAGCGATCTACTACATCCTTCTCGCCTTACAGGAGCCCCTGCATGGATATGGCATCATGCAAAAGACGTCCACGATGAGTAATGGGCGTTTGATCCTGTCGGCAGGCACTTTGTACGGTGCGATCTCGAATCTTCTGGAGAAAGGATGGATTCTGCCCTGCGGAGAGTCCCCCGATACGGACGGCAGAAGAAAAATGTACCAGATTACAGAAAAAGGGCAGGAAGTTCTCCTGGCCGAACTCGAACGTCTGGAAGAGCTTGTTGAGAACGGCAGAAAGAACATTAAAGAATAAGCAATATGAAAACAAGTAAGATTTCCATTAACTGGTTTGTCGATTTTGACAAAGAGGAACAGTGGCTGAACGACATGGCCAAGCAAGGATGGGCCTTCTGGCATACGAACGGAGTCATCTATCGATTCAAGCAATGTAAACCGGAAGAGTTCATCTATCAGATTGACTTTGATGAAAAGAAGAAGGATGGTATCGGAGACTATGTGGTCTTTCGCAGTTCGTGTGGTGATCAGTTCGTACATCAGTGGAAAAGCAAGATCTACTGGAAAAGGGAAACGACATCCGGGCCGTTCGAAGCAGAGAATAACGTGGCAGCAAAGTTACGCTTGACGAACAAGGCCTTTAACTATCATCTGAACAGTTTCATCGGTCTCACACTCATCGCGGCTTTTGCTTTCCTTGTTTTGATGCCGCTCGGCAGACACCTTCCTGAAAATGCCTTCTCAAGTTGGCTGAACGATTTCAGTATCGGGTTGACATACGGTATCCTCCTGGCAGAGCTGATCATTTTGCTTCCGGTATTGAAAAAACTCCACAAAAAGATCAATGAACTGATTGGGCAGATTATCTAGAAAGGGCTGGGCATCCTGGTATCCAGGGAACGGACCTCCTTCCGTAGACTACAGTCAATCGGTACGATCCTGCCCTCTTTTATCGGTTATAGAATAATTCAGTGATATGGAATTCAGAGAATTACGACGCATCAAGCAAGCCGCTACGCCTCAGGAATGCGAAGCGGTGCTCTCCGCGGCACAGCGCGGCATCCTTGCCGTCCACGGAGAGAACGGCTACCCATATGGACTTCCCGTCAATTACCTGTATCTGGACGGCAAGATCTACTTCCACTGCGCCAAAGCCGGACATAAACTGGATGCCGTTCGAGCCAATGACAAGGTGTGCTTCACGGTTCTTTCCGAACCTGTGAAAAATCCTGGGGAATGGTGGAACTGCTTTACCAGCGTCATCTGCTTCGGCCGTATCTCGGAGGTGACGGACGAGCAGGAGAAAGACCGTCTCCTGCGACAGATTGGAGCCAAATATTTCCCTGAAGGATATGACCTGGAGAAAGACATGGCCAAAAATGCCCCGAATGCGCTGATACTGGGTATCACCATTGACCACATGTCCGGAAAGCATGTAAGAGAGAAATAGTTTTAGCCGATTTATTCAGATTTATCGACCCCTTGCTTGCTGCCGGGCACGCTGGAGGCCCTTTTTGTGCCCGGCAAACGTTTCCCAGGGGCAAAAGCACCCCATTCTGCCCCTGGAAACCCTATTTTCTTG
This sequence comes from Candidatus Cryptobacteroides sp., assembly GCA_045117755.1. GTDB lineage: Bacteria > Bacteroidota > Bacteroidia > Bacteroidales > UBA932 > Cryptobacteroides. Next base: position 126,550 of record JBGUOB010000083.1, on the reverse strand, counting down.
CCGCCAGGGGCAAAACTGCCCCTTTTCGCCCCTGGCAGAAGGAGATTCGCCGGTCGAAGCCGGCGAATGACGGATAGAGGATGGCAGAGCGTTTTGCGGCAGCCGGTGGGGAGGATGTGCGGGAGCCCGCGCCCGTTTGCCCGTGCTGTCGGGGGATGTGCGGGGGCCGTGCGTTGGGAGCGGCTGCCGAGGGTGCTGGAGGCAGAAAAGACTGTGGGGTGCAGGCAGACAAGCATTTTTTTGCTTGGATGGCTGCAGCCCCACAGGCTCTGCCGGAAGCACATTGCGGCTGTGAGCTGGAAGTAGATATGTATCAGAGAATTACGGTTTTGTACTCCCCCGAAAAAAGGGATAGTACAAAAACATATCTATCATTCAATCAGCGATTTACATCTCACAGCGAAAACGAGATTCCGGGTCAAGCCCGGAATGACGCAAGAAAGCCAGCGCTGGCGGAGAAGGAAACGAAAAAGACAGCGAAACCGCTATCAGGCTCGGAGCGCAGCGACCAGGGGGTGCTCGAGGGGGTCCGCCCCCTCGATGAACGAGGGAACCGGGTACAAGAAAAGGCAAGCACGTGTGCTTGCCTTTTCTTGTACCCCCGAGGCGAATCGAACGCCTATCGTCGGAACCGGAATCCGAAATTTTATCCATTAAACTACAGGGGCATCCCGTAATGGACTGCAAATATACTGAAATTTTGTAAATTTGCGGCGCAATACAAAAACGAAATTCTAAAATGAAAAAAGCATACGTCTTCCCCGGTCAGGGGTCCCAGTTCCCGGGTATGGGAAAAGAACTCTATGAGAACAACGCCAAAGCCCGCGAGATGATGGAGAAGGCCAACGAGATCCTCGGCTTCCGCCTCACCGACATCATGTTCGAAGGCAGCGACGAGGACCTGCGCGCCACCCGCGTGACGCAGCCGGCCATCTTCCTGCACTCCGTCGTGACGGCCCTCTGCACCGAAGACCTCCCCGCTCCCGACATGGTCGGCGGCCACTCCCTGGGCGAATTCTCCGCCCTCGTCGCGGCCGGTGCCGTGGACTTCGAAGACGCCCTGCGCCTCGTGGCCGTCCGCGCCAGCGAGATGCAGAAATGCTGCGAGAAGGTCCCCGGAACCATGGCGGCCGTGATCGCCCTGCCCAACGAGCAGGTCGAGGAGATCTGCGCCGGCATCGACGGCATCGTCATCCCTGCCAACTACAACTGCGACGGCCAGGTGGTCATCTCCGGCGAGAAAGAAGCCGTGGCGAAAGCCTGCGAGGCGATGAAGGCCGCCGGAGCGAAGCGCGCCCTCCCGCTGAGCGTCAGCGGCGCCTTCCACTCCCCGCTCATGGAGCCCGCCCGCGTGGAGCTCGCCAAGGCCATCGAGCGCACGGAGGTCCGCACTCCGCGCTGCCCGATCTACCAGAACGTCACGGCCCTGCCGGAGACGGATCCGCAGCGCATCAAGGACAACCTCCTGCAGCAGCTCACCTCCCCGGTCCGCTGGACCCAGTCGGTGAAGAACATGCTCGCGGACGGCGCGACCGAATTCCGCGAAATAGGCCCCGGAGCGGTACTCCAGGGCCTGGTCAAACGGATTGCCGGCGCTGTCGGCGCCGAGGTGGAAATCCACTAGAAGTCGAATCCGATCGAAGCATACACGCTGAAGCCGCCGATCCGACCCCACTGGGCGGCAAGCCTGAGCGGACCGACCGGCGTCTGGCGGGCGTATTCCGCGCCGAAGGCCCAATACTTATAGTTCTCCGCAAAATCCCGCAACTCATCGCCCCGGACCAGCACACCGCTCCGGACGCTGACGTAATTCTTGCGCGCGAAGCAGTAGCGCAGGTCCAGCTGGGCCATGGCCGTGTAAGGACTGGAGTTCCGGGTATTGGCAGGCCAGAGGAAGAACGGAATCTGGAACTCCGTATAACGGTCCGGCATGAATCCTCCGAGCATGGTGGTATGCTTCATATTCATGAAATCCCGGGCAAGGTACGTTATGGTATTCACGCCGAACGGCTGGTACCAGGCAGCATACAACTTGGGCAGGATGGTGAAATGATTACCGATGGAGAAAGCCGCTTCGACACTCGCCAGGGTCGAGATGTAACGCGGAACGCGCCCCCCTTCCGTCAAGGCGGGATCTTCTTCGAGTACGGCGTAGTTTTTATCCAAGTCAATGCTGTATCCCGCGAAATTATAACGGCCTTTCAGGGTCAGCCGGACGCCGCGCGTCGGGAAATAACCGTCGTCGAAGGTGTCGAACTTGAAGTTCGCAAAGGCAGACAGCCAGTAGCTCTTCCAATCCCAGTCCTTCCACGTTTCCCCGTAGGACAGATACTGCTCGTAGGGATCCATTTCCGCCGTGAGGCCCACCCGGAACGTACCGCGGGTCATCCGCGAATCCTCCAGATAGACATCGGCGGCTATGCTCCAGAGCCGTTCTTCGACGGAGTTGTCCCAGCCAATGTTCGTCCGCATCAGACGCGTGCGGAAATCCACCCCGATCGTAGGGATGCCTTTGGCGAATTTGCGGGAAAAGTCCAGCGTCAGGGCCGGGTTGGTGCCCAGTTTGAGGTCCGCCGTGAAGCGCGGACCCATGAGCCGGCGGGTGCCAAGGCCCAGGTGCAGCGCGAGCGCCACGGTCTCGTCCGTGTCGGCACGCACGCCGATGGCGAAATCATTCACCTGCCCCTTCTGGCAGTCGAAGACCAGCACGTACGGCTCTTCGCGGCCCTCCAGGTGGTAAGTCACAGACTCAAACACGTTGGAGCCATAGATTTTATTGAGCAGGCGCTCCACCTTCTCGCGGTCAAACTCCATATCCTTCGGATAGTCCTTCGGATGCAGGACCGCGCGCAACTCCTGTTGCGTAATCCCTTCGAAACGGATGGAGCCGACCCGGACCTTCTTCTGGGCCAGGTTCACGGCCGGGGCCGGCCGCCGCACGGTCGGGACGGCCTTGCCGGCCACCAGCACCGCCACGGCCTCAAAGGACTCCTTGTTAGCCAGGGCGTTCTGATAGCCCTGGTTGATGATGTCGTCCACGCTCTTGTCGTCGAACGAGAGCATATTGTAGCCCTTCAGCTCGTGATATACCTCGAAATCAACCATTTCCCGGGCCGGGCCGACCGCCTCCTTGGATAGGAGCGTGATGGTCTGGAAGGCCAGGTCGATCGGCGAATTCAGCTCGTCGATCTGGCGCGGGACGGACATTTCCGAGCCGATGATGATGTCGGCGCCCATCTCCTTCGCCAGGTCCACCGGGAAATTGTTGCGCATGCCGCCGTCCAGCAGCACCGCCCCCTCCGTGCGCACGGCGCGGAAATAGAAGGGAATGGCCATCGTCGAGCGCATCGCGTCCGTGAGGCTGCCGGAGGTCCAGTATTTCGGGGTCATCGTGTACATGTCCGTGGCCACGCAGGCGTACGGAATGGGCAGTTCCGCGAAGCTGATGCTGTCCTGGTAGCCCACGCTGACGGAGCTGAGCATGTTGCGGACATTGAGGCCGAACAGATAGCCGTCCGGCATGCCGATGCCCATCTTGGCCACGGCCTCCTTGAGCATGTCGGAGCTGCCGTGCCGGGCCTCTTCGCCCATCACGTCCACGAGGTGCTCCCGCCGGAAACGCTCCTCCAGGTCCTCGTCGTCGTAATGGTGCGGGATGCGGATGACGAAGCGGTCACGATACTTGCGCAGCCTATACGTGATATTGTTGTTCGGAATGTTGTCCGACATCATCACCGGCCACTCGATGGCACGCACCAGCGAATCCAACTGGTCGTGGTTGTAGCCCATCGCATACAGGCCGCCGACCAGGCCGCCCATGCTGGTACCCGTGACGACGTCCACCGGGATGCCGAGTTCTTCCAGATACTTGATGACGCCGAGGTGCGCGAGGCCGCGTGCACCGCCGCCGGCGAGCACGAGGCCCACCGTGGGACGGTACTGCCGGATGGAATCCATCCGGGCGCGCACCTTGGCAAAGGCGATGGAATCCGCCACCGGATCCGCACTCGTGAGAATCTGTGCCCCTGCGCCGAAGGAAACAGTACAGGCGAGCAGGACGGCAAGAAGCAATCTCTTCATACTATGATTATCAGTTAGTTAGTCAATAATTACGCGGAAGCCGAGCGCAGACAGGGTCTGCGTCAGCTCAGGCGTGGCACCCTGCAGCCGCAGGGTAAAGGCGGTCGGCTCGCGCCGGACCGGGTAGTCGCTGCGGAGCTGCTCGAAGCGCTCCGGATGGGCCCGGAGGGCACGGTCGTCCGCGAGGATGTCGTAGGTGTAGAACAGGGCCTCGGAGAGGACCTCCTGGCGGCTCTTGCCGGCAGCGTCGAGCGCGAAGGAAAGCGGCTGCGCCGGCGCGGGAATCCTTTCCGGACGCCAGTCCGTCAGGGGCAGTCCCAGTACGGAGGCCACCGTGCGCACGCTCATCATCGTGCCGTTCGCCTTGCCGTCGGCGCTGTAGCCGGCGATGTGCGGCGTGGCGATGTCCAGCAGCGCCAGCAGTTCGCGGTCCGGCTCCGGCTCGCCCTCCCACACGTCCAGCACGGCGCCGCGCAGGGCTTTCGCCCGCAGGGCGGCCTGGAGCGCGGCGTTGTCCACGACGGGGCCGCGGGAGGAATTGATCAGGAACTGGTCGGGGCGCAGGGTCGCCAGGCGTGCCGCGTCGAAGAGGTGCCAGGTGGCGTCCTCCCCCTCCCGGGAAAGCGGGACGTGCAGGGTCACGATGTCGCTGGAGGCAATGATTTCATCCAGGCTGACAAATGCATCCCCGCCTTCCCGGCGGGCCCGCGGCGGATCGCACAGCAGCACCCGCATGCCCAGCAGCGAAGCCACTTCCGCCACCCGGCTGCCCACGTGGCCCACGCCCACGACGCCCAGCGTCATCCCCGCCAGCTGCAGGCCGTGGCGGCGGGCCAGGGTGCAGAGCGCGGCGGCAACGTACTGCCGGACGGAGTCCGCATTGCATCCCGGCGCGTTGCGCCACAGGATGCCGTGCGCCTCGCACCAGGCCGTGTCGATGTGGTCGAAGCCGATGGTCGCCGAGGCGACGACCTGCACGGAAGAGCCCGCGAGCAGCGCGGCGTCGCAGACCGTGCGGGTCCGGGTGATCACGGCGTCCGCATCCCGGACCACGCCGGGCGTCGTCTCCGAGCCGGGCAGGTACACCACCCCGGCATACGGTTCGAACACCCCGCGCAGGAAAGGAATCTTGTTGTCGCAGACGATCTTCATACCTCCGAAAACGGACTTCTTTACATTTTGTAAAGATACGCTTTTTTTACGAATGTTTTTTCCTTGGAAGGTAACGGAATTATTCGTACTTTTGTGTGATTATGCGCGAGTGCATGAATATTTGAAACAAAACATACTAAAACTACTCGATTCTATTATGGCAAAAGAAAAGAAATTCATCACCTGTGATGGTAACCAGGCAGCGTCGAACGTCGCATACCTGTTCAGCGAACACGCTGCCATTTACCCGATCACGCCGTCCTCCACGATGGCCGAAAACGTGGATGAGTGGGCGGCCCACGGAAAGAAGAACCTCTGGGGCGAGACCGTCAAGGTCACCGAGATGCAGAGCGAGGCCGGCGCCGCGGGTGCCGTCCACGGTTCCCTGCAGGCCGGTGCGCTGACGACGACCTACACCGCTTCCCAGGGTCTTCTGCTGATGATTCCGAACATGTATAAGATTGCAGGCGAAATGCTCCCGGCCGTCTTCCACGTCTCCGCACGTGCCCTGGCTTCCCACGCCCTCTCCATCTTCGGTGACCACCAGGATGTGATGGCCTGCCGCCAGACCGGTTTCTGCATGCTGGCTTCCAGCTCCGTGCAGGAAGCCCAGGACATCGCCGCAGTCGCACACCTGAGCGCTATCAAAGCTTCCCTCCCGTTCCTGCACTTCTTTGACGGTTTCCGCACCTCCCACGAGATCCAGAAGATCGAGGCCATCGACGAGGCGGACCTGAAGAGCATGGTCAGCGAGAAGGCGCTGGAGAACTTCCGCGCCCGCGCGCTGAATCCGGAGGCTCCCGTCACCCGCGGTACCGCCCAGAACGGCGACGTCTACTTCCAGGCCGTCGAGTCCCGCAACCAGGTCTATGAGGCCGTGCCGGACATCGTGGCCCGCTACATGGGCGAGATCAGCGAGCTGACCGGCCGCACCTACCGTCCGTTCGAGTACTACGGCGCCAAGGATGCCGAGTGCGTGATCGTGGCCATGGGTTCCGTCACCGAGACCATCAAGGAGACCATCGACTACCTCTCCGAGCACGGCCGCAAGTACGGTGTCATCACGGTGCACCTCTACCGTCCGTTCTCCGAGAAATACTTCCTCAAGGTGCTCCCGAAGAGCGTCAAGAAGATCGCGGTCCTCGACCGCACCAAGGAGCCCGGCGCCCTCGGCGAGCCGCTCTACCTCGACGTACGCGCCCTCTTCCAGGGCAAGGAGAACGCCCCGCTGGTGATCGGCGGCCGCTACGGTCTCTCCTCCAAGGACACCACCCCGGCGCAGATCGTCGCCGTCTACGACAACCTCGAGCGCAAGAGCCCGAAGGGCGACTTCACCATCGGCATCGTCGATGACGTGACCTTCAAGAGCCTCCCGACCAAGGGAGAGATCTCCATCGTGAAGAAGGGCACCACCGAGTGCAAGTTCTACGGCCTCGGTTCCGACGGTACCGTCGGCGCCAACAAGAACACGATCAAGATCATCGGTACCCACACCGACCTCTACAGCCAGGCTTACTTCGATTATGACTCCAAGAAGTCCGGCGGCTACACCTGCTCGCACCTCCGCTTCGGCAAGAAGCCGATCAAGGCACCGTACCTGGTGGGCACCCCCGACTTCGTGGCCTGCCACGTGCCTTCCTACCTCGAGAAGTATGATGTCCTGAAGGGCATCAAGGAGGGCGGCAGCCTGCTGCTCAACTCCCTGTGGAGCGAGGAGGAGACCATCAAGCGCATCCCGGACGCCGTCAAGGCCGTCATCGGACGCAAGAAGATCAAGCTCTATATCATCAACGCCACCAAGATCGCCCAGGAGATCGGCCTCGGCGGACGTACCAACACGATCCTCCAGAGCGCCTTCTTCCGCATCACCGGCATCATCCCGGTGGAGGATGCGATCAAGTACATGAAGGACGCCGCCCTCAAGTCCTACGGCAAGAAGGGTGAGAACATCGTCAACATGAACTACGCGGCTATCGACCGCGGTGGCGAATACACCCAGGTGAAGGTCCCCGCCGAGTGGGCCCAGATCAACGCCAAGTTCACCAACCCGAACGCCGGCCGCCTCGCGACCCCGTTCGTCAAGGAGATTGCCGACGTGGTCAACGCCCAGGCCGGCGACACCCTCCCGGTGAGCGCCTTCCTCCCCTACCAGGACGGCACTATGCCCGCCGGCACCGCCGCTTACGAGAAGCGCGGCGTGGCCGTGAGCGTGCCTGTCTGGGACGGTGAGAAGTGTATCCAGTGCAACACCTGCGCCTTCGTCTGTCCTCACGCCGCCATCCGTCCGTTCCTGATGACCGCCGACGAGGCTGCCGCAGCAGCCGCCCAGGGCGTTAAGGCCGTGGAAGGCAAGGCCAACCTCAAGGAATACAAGTACGCCCTCGCAGTGTCCGTCGCCGACTGTACCGGTTGCGGCAACTGCGTGGATGTCTGTCTCGCCAAGGACAAGGCCCTCTCGATGCAGCCTTACATGGACCACGAGGCCGATCAGGCCGCGTTCGACTACCTCAACGCGAAGGTGGGCTACAAGACCCCGTTCGATCCGAAGTCGAACATGAAGGCCGCCCAGTTCGCCCAGCCGCTGTTCGAGTTCTCCGGCGCCTGCGCCGGTTGCGGTGAGACCCCGTACATCAAGAACATCACCCAGCTCTTCGGCGACCACATGATGATCGCGAACGCCACGGGTTGCTCCTCCATCTACGGAGCTTCCTTCCCTGCTTCCCCTTACTGCACCGACGCGCACGGCCACGGCCCGGCCTGGCAGAACTCCCTGTTCGAGGACTTCTGCGAGTTCGGTCTCGGTATGCACCTCGGCTCCGACCGCATCCGCGAGACGGTCGCTTCCCTCATGGAGAAGGGTCTGCAGTGCGAGAAGTGCAGCGCTGAGATGAAGGCCCTGTACCAGCAGTGGCTCGACAACCGCAAGGACTACGCCGTCACCCGCGAGGTGGCCGACAAGCTCGTCCCGATGATGGAGAAGTGCGGCTGCGACGTCAGCAAGAGCCTCCTCGCCCTGAAGCAGTTCATCCCGGCCCGCAGCCAGTGGATCTTCGGCGGCGACGGTGCTTCCTATGATATCGGTTACGGCGGACTCGACCACGTCCTCGCCAGCGGTGAGAACGTGAACATCCTCGTCCTCGATACCGAGGTGTACTCCAACACCGGCGGACAGTCCTCCAAGGCCACCCCGGTCGGCGCGATCGCCAAGTTCGCCGCCTCCGGCAAGAAGATCCGCAAGAAGGATCTCGGTATGATGGCCATGAGCTACGGCTACGTCTACGTGGCCCAGGTCGCCATGGGCGCCAGCCCGGTCCAGTACATGAACGCCATCAAGGAAGCCGAAGCCTACGACGGCCCGTCCCTGATCATCGCCTACGCCCCGTGTATCAACCACGGCCTGAAGGCGGGCATGGGTCTGAGCCAGAAGGAGGAGAAGCTCGCCGTGGAGTGCGGTTACTGGCACCTCTACCGCTACAACCCGACCCTCGAGGAGCAGGGCAAGAACCCGTTCACGCTCGACTCCAAGGAGCCTGACTGGACGAAGTTCCAGGACTTCCTCAAGGGTGAGGTCCGCTTCGCTTCCCTGTACAAACTCTTCCCGGAGAGCGCTTCCGAGCTGCTCGCCAAGACCGAGGAGTTTGCCAAGGTGCGCCTCGATACTTATAAGAGGTTAGCCGGTAAAGAATAAAATATTTTGAAGATTTAATAAATTTTTGTTGTTTTTCAATAATTTTTGATTACCTTTGCATCAAGCAAGCAAAAGAGCAATCAATGAAAATGATGAAAAAGATCCTCTTCCTTGCAGCAGCGCTCCTCAGCGCTGCTGCTTTGGGAAATGCGCAGCAGCTGCAGCAGCTTCCCATGGATCCGGCCGTTCGCGTCGGAAAACTTGACAACGGATTGACCTATTACATCCGTCACAACGAGAAGCCCGCCCAGCGGGCCGAGTTCTACCTGGCCACCGACGTCGGCGCCCTGCAGGAGCTGCCCGACCAGGACGGTCTCGCCCACTTCCTGGAGCACATGTGCTTCAACGGCACCAAGAACTTCCCCGGCAAGGGCATCCTGAACTGGCTGGAGAGCATCGGCGCCTCCTTCGGCGGCAACGTCAACGCTTCCACGGGTGTCGAGCAGACCATCTACCTGCTCAACAACATTCCCCTGGTGCGTCCGACCGTCGTGGACACCTGCATCCTCATCATGCACGATTACTCCCACTTCGTGACCTGCGACCCGGAGGAGATCGACAAGGAGCGCGGCGTCATCCTGGAGGAGAAGCGTTCCCGCAACACCGCCCAGTGGCGCATGCGCGAGCAGTCCTATCCTTACCTCTACGGCGACACCAAATATGCCACCACCTCCATCATCGGCACCGAGGAGAACCTCAAGACCTTCAAGCCGGAGAGCCTGACGAACTTCTACCACACCTGGTACCGTCCGGACATGCAGGCCCTCATCGTGGTGGGTGACATCGACGTGGACTATGTGGAGGCCTGCATCCAGCGCACCTTCGCCGACATTCCCGCGGCCGAGAACCCCAAGCAGAAAGACGTCATCGCCATCCCGGGCAATGAGAAGCCGGCCATCGGCATCCTCACCGATCCCGAGAACCGCAATACCTCCGTCACCGCCTACTGGCGCACCGAGGCCACGCCCGAGCAGCTCAACAGCACCCCGGTCGGCCTGATCACCGACCTCGTCGAGGACATCGTCAGCATCGTAATGAACGAGCGCATCAATGAGATCGCCGCCCAGGCGGACGCTCCGTTCCTCGCCGGCGGCTTCGGCATCAGCAACCTCTGCGAGACCGCCGACGTGGTTTACTCCCAGGTGGCCAGCAAGGACGGCGAGGCCCTCAGCGCCTTTGCCGCCGGCATGCTGGAGGCGGAGAAGCTCCGCCGCTTCGGTCTGACCGACGCTGAGGTGGAGCGCGCCAAGACCGAGCTCCTCTCCCAGTTCGAGACCCGCGCCAAGAAGGCTGACACCCGCACGAACTCCGAGTTCGTGATGCCGCTCATCTACAACTTCTTCGACAACGAGCGCGTCATGGAGCCGCAGGCCGAGTACGAGCTCGTCCAGCAGCTCATGCCCATGCTGACGACCGAGACCCTCAACCAGATGGCCCAGCAGCTGATCACCCGCGAGAACCTCGTGGTCATCTACCAGGCACCTGACAAGGAAGGCCTCGTCCACCCGACCGCCGAGCAGATCCAGGCCGTGATCGACGCCGTCGAGAACGCCCAGATCGAGCAGGCCGCCGGCGAAGACATTCCGGAAGCCTTCCTGGATCCTGCCACCCTCAAGGGCAGCAAGGCCGGCAAGGTCACGGACGGCATCTACGGCGCCAAGACCCTCACCCTGAAGAACGGCCTGCGCGTCTGGCTGCTCCCGACCGAGCACCAGAAGGACCAGATCCTCTTCAACCTGGTCAAGGACGGCGGCCGCAGCCTGCTCTCCGACGAGGAGCTCTTCTCCTTCGAGAGCAACATCTGGCAGCTCTATCAGCAGAACACCGGTATCGCCGGGTTCCCTGCCACGATGGTGCGCAAGATGCTCTCCGGCAAGCAGTGCGGTGCCAACCCGTACATCAGCGAGTACACCCACGGCATCAGCGGCAACTCCACCAAGAAGGATCTCGAGACCGCCCTGCAGATGCTTTACCTCTATTATACGCAGCCGCGCTTCGACGAGACGGAGTACAACCAGGGCATGAGCCAGATCCAGGCCGTCCTGCCGAACCTCATGAGCCAGTCCAACTACAAGCTCAGCAAGGCCTACTACGAGCATGTCTTCGACAGCCCGCGCCGCTTCATGCTGGACAACAACGTGCTGGAGAAGGCCAGCCTCGCCCAGATGGAGAGCAGCTACAAGCGCCTCTTCGCCGATGTCGCCGGTGCGAACCTCGTGGTCGTGGGTGACTTCGACGTGGACGAGATCATGCCGCTGATCTGCAAGTATGGCGGTTCCCTGCCGGCCGGCAAGAAGGCCGCCAAGGCCGAGTATCGCGGCGACGGTATTTCCACCGCCAACCGCGTCTACGACTTCCAGGCCCAGATGGCCACCCCGATGGTCACGGTCATCCAGACCTACAATGTCATGAAGGCCTACTCCATCGCTGAAGAGGCTGCCTGCGACGCCCTGTCCTACATCCTCGACATGCTCTACACCGAGACCCTGCGCGAGGACGAAGGCGGCACCTACGGCGCCAGCTCCGCGGCCGAGGCGAACCACAAGCCCAACGAGCGCTACATCATGCAGGTGTCCTTCGAGACCAACGTCGAGTCCGCCGACAAGCTCCGCGAGCTGGCCAAGTCCGGCTTCAAGGGCCTGGCTGAGAACGGCCCGACCGCCGAGCAGTTCGACAAGGCTGTCAAGAACCTCCAGAAGACCCTTCCGGAGAGCCGTCAGCGCAACAACTACTGGAACAGCATCCTCCGCCGGTACATCCAGTACGGCGAGGACTACGACAAGGAGTACGAGGCTGCGGTGAACGCCCTGACCCCGGCCAAGGTCCAGGCCGCCGCCCAGGAGTTCCTCAACGGCAACTTCATCGAGCTCATCATGCGCCCCGAATAATCTGGGACGAAACATATCTCTAAGGGATTTTTATCCCGCAGAAACGCCGATTTGTCCGCCAAATCGGCGTTTCGTCACTTTTTACGCCCGCCGTTCCCACGTCTTTGTCCAGGCCGTTGTCAGCATCTACCTTTGCATCTCGGATAAACCGAAAAACAACGAAGAAAATGTACGATCTGACTCTTAAAGACAGTTTCCTGCGTCGCTTCGAACAGTCCGTCAAAGCGTGCTGGGACAAAACAGCCCTTGTCGAATACAAACAGGCCGGCCTCACCTACGGCGAGCTGGCCGCTGAATTGGAAAAGACCACCCTGTGGTGGCGCGCCGCCGGCCTGCAGCCGGGCGACAAGATCGCCATCAACGCGCGTTCCAGCGCCGGCTGGGCCAAGACCTTCTTCGCCGCCCAGACGGGTGGCTTCGTGGCCGTCCAGCTCTTCAACGGCTTCACCCCCACGGACACGATGCATCTGGTGGACCACTCCGACAGCCGCATCCTCTATACGGAGAAGGCGATCTTCGAGAAGATGGACTTCGCGGCCATGCCGCAGCTGCTGGGCGTGCTCGACACCAAGAGCGGCGAGCTCCTGGCCGCCCGCGGCGACTTCGCCAAAATCTATGAGAGCCGCGACGAGCTCTTCGCCGCCGCACACCCCAACGGGCTGCGCGCCGAAGACGTCCACTATGCCGACCGTCCGCTGGACGAGCTCTGCGCCCTGATGTACACCTCCGGTTCCACCGGCAACCCCAAGGGCGTGATGATCTCCATCCGCAACTTCAGCTCGAACATCCAGCTGATCCCCAACCATTTCCCGTACAAACGGGAGGACAACTACGTGAGCGTCCTTCCCTACGCCCACATCTTCGGCCTGGTCTATGACCTGATGGCCCCGCTCTGCTACGGCATGACCCTCTGCATCCTCTTCGTGCCGCCGGTGCCGGCCCACCTCAAGCCGGCCCTGCGCGACTACAAGCCCTATGTCTTCTTCGCCGTGCCGCTCATCATCAACAAGATGATCGACGACACCATCGGAGAATTCATCCGCAGCAAGAGCGGCAGCGCCAAGCTCGCCGACTACAAGAACAACCCCGACTTCTGCGAAGCGCTCCGCACCATCTTCATGAACGCCTTCGGTGGCAACCTCGGCCTGCTGATCACCGGCGGCGCCGCCATGCCGGAGCAGCTGGAGCGCCTCTTCCTCGAGCAGCTCAAGATTCCCTTCGTGACGGGATACGGCATGACCGAGTGCACCCCGACCATCACGCTGGGCCACAAGGAGACCTATGTCATGAAGGAATGCGGCGAGCCCGTCCCGGAAGGCATCGAGCTCAAGATCGACTCCCCGGATCCGCACAAGGTGGCCGGCGAAGTCCTCGTCCGCGGCCACGTGGTCTTCTCCGGATATTATAAGAATCCCGAAGCCACCCGCGCCGTCTTCACGGAGGACGGCTGGTTCCGCACCGGCGACCTCGGCACCATGGACGAACTGGGACGCACCTTCCTCGTGGGCCGCAGCAAGAGCATGATCCTCGGCATCAACGGCCAGAACATCTTCCCGGAGGAAATCGAGGTCGTCCTCAACCAGCTCCCCTACGTCCAGGAGTCCATCGTGGTCGGACGCAACGGGCAGCTGACCGCCCTGATCGTCCCCGACCAGGCGATGCTGGCCGACCAGAACATCGACGCCGACACGCTCACGAGCATCATGGACGCCAACCTGGCCACGCTCAACCAGAAGATCCCCACCTACTCCAGCGTCCGCGGCTACGAGGTGCTCTTCACCCCGTTCGCCAAGACGCCGAAGGGCAGCATCAAGCGCTTTATGTATAAGTAATCTTGATATCTGAAAAACTTTCGAGCACCCGTGAGCCCTCACGGGTGCTTTTTTGTTAGAAATTGCTACCTTTGCAGATAAGCATAAACAATAACACGATGTTCGAAGATTTCAGGTTACGCATATTCGAGCGCGTCGCGGAGCTGGGTAGCTTCACGGCCGCCGCCAAGGCCCTGGGCGTTTCCCAGCCGGCCGTCAGCCAGCATATTTCCGAATTGGAGAAGTCCGTCGGCGGAGCGCTCTTCGAGCGCGGTCGCGGACGCGTGGAGCCGACCGAGCGCGGCCGCCTCTTCCTGGCGCACACACGGACCATCCTGTCCGACTACAAGGCGCTGGACAGCGAATTCCGCGTCCCGGAGACCATCCTCCTGCACCACGTGATGCTGGACGGGCGCAAGACCAACATCCTGATCCGGCAGGACCGTTTCGCGGACCTGGACGCGCCGGAAGAGACGCCGGCCGACCGCGTCATCGAGGCGGACGGCCTGGCCATCCTCCCCGCTTTCTACAACACGCACACCCACGCCGCCATGACCCTGCTGCGCGGCTATGCCGACGACAAGCCGCTCCAGGAGTGGCTGGAGCAGGACGTCTGGCCCTTCGAGGCCAACATGACGCCGGAGGACATCCGACACGGCAACGAGCTGGCCGTCCGGGAGATGTCCGCCAGCGGCACGGCCTTCTTCAACGATATGTACTTCGACCCGGAGGAGGCCATCCAGGCCGTCGAGGCCGCCGGGCTGCGCGCCGCCATCGGCATTACCATCCTGGACAACCATCCCAAATCGCAGGCGGAGGCCCTCAAGAACTACATCAAGAACTGGCAGGACCCCACCGGCGGCCGCATCCAGCTGATCCTCGCGCCGCATTCCGTCTACACGGTCAACACCGAACGGCTCAAGCGCTGCGCCAATTTCGCCCGCCACCAGGGCCTGCTGCTGCACATCCACGTCAGCGAGACGCGCCGCGAGGTGGAGGACTGCATCAAGGCGCACGGCACGACGCCGGTGCGCTACCTGGACCAGCTCGGCGTCCTGGGTCCGGACGTCATCGCGGCGCACTGCGTCCACGTGGACAAGGAAGAATGGAAGATTCTCGCGGAGCGCGGGGTCACCGTCGCGCACTGCCCCTGCTCCAACATGAAACTGGGCAGCGGCCGCTTCCCGTACGAGCTGGCGATCGAATCCGGTTGCCGCATCACGCTGGGCACGGACGGCGTGTCGTCCAACAACAACCTTGACATGCGCGAGGAGATGAAATTCGCCGCCCTGCTGGCCAAGCTCGCCGGCGACGCGTCCCTGCTCCCCGCCCGCGAGGTGTTCCGCTGGGCCACAAAGAACGGCGCCGATTTCTTCGGCATCGATGCCGGCGAGATCGCCAAGGGCAAACTGGCCGACGCCATCCTCGTCGACCTCGGCGCCCCGGCCATGCAGCCCTGCCACAACCTTATCTCCAACTGGGTCTACTCCGCCGACACCTCCGTCATCCGCCACCGCCTCTGCAACGGCCGCCTCCTGAAGTAGTGCCCCGCGGATGTCCCCCGCCAACGCACCATCCGCAAGGCAGGCAACAAAAAAGGGAGCCGCAAAGGCTCCCTGTCTGTAAGACACCGTGTGCGAGACTACTCGGCCGGGGCGATGGCGCCCATCGGGCAAGCATCAGCGCAGGTACCGCAGTCGATGCAGACGTTCGGGTCGATGGAGTAGACATCACCCTCCTGGATAGCGCCAGACGGGCATTCACCCTGGCAAGTACCACATGCCACGCAGGTGTCGGGATTGATCTTGTAAGCCATTATCAATAAAATTTAGTGTGTGTTCGGTCCGTTATTTGCAAAAACCGGCACAAAAGTAATCAATTTTTCGTAAATTTGCAGCTATGAAGACGATTTTGACAATCTTGCTTGCTGCCGCGCTTGCGGCACCCATCCAGTTCGACAAGACTGTGCACGACTTTGGCGAGATCAGCACCAAGGCCGGCAAGCAGACCTGCACCTTTACCGTGATCAACGACGCAGACGAGGAACTCTCGATCTTCGCCGTAGTTCCTTCCTGCGGATGCACCGACGTCGTGTGGACGCGCGAAGCCATCGCTCCGGGCGCAAAAGGCGAAATCAAAGCCACCTACTCCAACGACGAAGGCACGGGCACCTTCGACAAGACCCTGACGGTCTACACCTCCGCCCAGAAGAAACCCGTCATCCTGCACCTCAAGGGATCCGTCAAGAATGCCAAATAGCAACTACACAGACGACAACATACGTACTCTCGAAGGCGTACAGCACGTACGCCTTCGTCCGGGTATGTACATCGGCCGCCTCGGCAACGGTAACAACCCGGGCGACGGCATCTACGTCCTCCTGAAAGAAATCGTAGATAATTCCATCGACGAATTCGCGATGGGATTCGGCAAGGAGATCCGCATCAGCATCCAGATGAACGACGTCACGGTCCGCGACTTCGGCCGCGGCATCCCCCTCGACTCCGTCATCAAGGCCGTGAGCATCCTCAACACCGGCGGCAAGTTCGACGACAAGGTCTTCAAGAAGTCCGTCGGCCTCAACGGCGTCGGCACCAAGGCCGTCAACGCCCTCTCCGAGAGCTTCTACGTCTGCTCCTACCGCGACGGCGAATGCTCCTGGGCGCGCTTCGAGCGCGGCGAGCTGAAGGACAGCGGCAAGGACAAGACGACCGAGAAGAACGGCACGCTCGTCACCTTCACGCCGGACAAGATGATGTTCGGCGAATACGCCTTCAATATGGACTTCGTGGAGACGATGGTCAAGAACTACTCTTACCTCAAGAAAGGCCTGACCCTCCTGCTCAACGGCACCCCCTACAAGTCCGAGAACGGCCTGCTGGACCTCGTCAACGAGAACCTGCTCAGCGACGAGCCGCTCTACCCGCCCATCCACCTGGAGGGCGAAGACATCGAGATCGTCCTCAGCCACAGCAACGCCTACGGCGAAAACATCTCCTCCTTCGTCAACGGCCAGAACACCCGCGACGGCGGCACCCATCTTGCCGCCTACCGTGAGGCCATCGCCAAGACCCTGAAGGAATTCTTCAAGAAGAACTACGACCCCACCGACTGCCGCCAGGGCGTGGTGGGCGCCATCAGCATCCAGATCCAGGAGCCGAACTTCGAAGGCCAGACCAAGACCAAGCTCGGATCCAACTACATGTGGGAGAAGCAGTTCCACGACGAGAGCGGCGCGCTCAAGACCGATATCGGCCCGACCATCCGCTCCTACGTGAACGACTTCGTCGCCAAGAACCTGGACAACTACCTGCGCATCCACAAGGAGATCGTCCCCGTGATCGAGGAGAAGATCAAATCCTCCCAGAAGGAGCGCGAGGAGATCAGCGGCATCCAGAAGAAGACGCGCGAGCGCAACAAGCGCACCAACGTCTACAACCCCAAGCTGCGCGACTGCCGCTACCACTACAACGACAAGGTCACCGAGAAGACGCAGGAGAACATCGAAGCGTCCTCCATCTTCATCACGGAGGGTGATTCCGCAAGCGGTACCATCACCAAGGCGCGCAACGCCAACTACCAGGCGGTCTTCTCCCTGCGCGGCAAGCCGCTCAACTGCTACAAGGAAAAACGCAAGAAGTTCGCGGAGAACGAAGAGCTCAACCTGCTCATTTCCGCCCTCGGCATCGAGGACGACCTGGAAGGACTCCGCTACAACAACATCATCGTGGCGACCGATGCCGATGACGACGGCATGCACATCCGCCTGCTGATGCTGACCTTCTTCATGAAATACTACCCCGACCTGATCCGCCGCGGGCACGTGTACATCCTCCAGACGCCGCTGTTCCGCGTGCGCAACAAGAAGGAGAGCCACTACTGCTACAATCAGGAAGAGAAGGACAAGGCCATCAAATCACTCAAGACCGGCGTCGAGATCACCCGATTCAAAGGTCTGGGAGAGATTTCCTCCGACGAGTTCGTCCACTTCATCGGACCGGAGATGCGCCTCGACCTCGTCAAGATCGCCGAGGAGGAGTCCATCGCGAACATCATGGCGTTCTACATGGGCGACAACACCCTCGACCGCCAGAACTTCATCCGGGCGAACCTGCGTTCCGAGGAAGAGCTGGAAGACGTGAACATCTAGCCTCAGGCGCCGACGAACTGCAGCTGCGTAAAGACGCTGTTGAGCAGTTTCTCCATGATGATCGGCTTCATGATGAAGTCGTTCGCTCCGAGATCAAAGCCCTTCACCACATCCTCGTTCGAATTGAGCGCGGACAGGATGACGATGCGGATGCCTGCCGTGGCAGGATCCGCCCGCAGGCGTCGGATCACCTCGAACCCGTCGATGCCCGGCATCATCAGATCCAGCAGGATCAGGTCGGGTTTGCGCTCCGCCACGGCGTCCAGGGCCTGCTGGCCATTGCCGGCCGTCCGGATCTCAAATTTGAAACGGGATAGCATCTTCTGCACAAGCAGAAGGTTCAACGGGATATCATCCACGGCCAGGATGTTGTAGTTCGAATAATCTCGATTGAGATCGTAATCAGGCATGATCTAAAGCGTGTTATTAGTTAGTTGATGGGGGTGTTATATGCTCTTCCTGCGGCGGATCGACGGGCACCTCGAAAACGAAGCGCGCCCCGCCTGCGGTGTAAGTGGTATCTAAGTAAACCGAAGCGCCCATGCGCTCGGAAATGTCCCGGCAGATGCTCAGGCCCAGGCCTGTTCCCTGCACGAAATCGTTCAGCTTCGTGAAGCGGTCGAAGATGCGCTCGGCCTGGTCGGCCGGCACGCCGGGGCCCGTGTCCGTGACGGCATACGACACATAACCCGGCCGGCTGGTCAGGGAGCTCGACAGCACGATCTCGCCCTCCTTCGTATGCTTGCAGGAGTTGGTCAGCAGGTTGATCAGAATCTGCTGCACGCGGCGCGGATCCGTCTGGAAATGGAACGGCTCCGCCGACTCGGGCGCATAGGTCATCTTGACGCCCGGCTGCAGGCGATGCTCCGCGCTGCGGATGGCCGCCTGCGCGATGAAGTTCATCTCGCCGTCCTCGTAGCTGATCCGGTACTTGCCGGCATCCATCGCGGAAGCGTTGAGAATATCGTCCAGAAGCATCGTCAACATCTTGGCGTTGTTGATGATATGGTCGGAGAACTCCGCCTTCTCCTCCTCCGGGAAAGAGCCGTCCGGCAACGCCAGCAGCTGGGAGAAGCCGACAATGGCGTTGAGCGGCGTCCGTATCTCATGACTCATATTCTGCACGAAGCGGGTCTTGGCCGCATTGGCCAGCTGCACCTGTTCGTTCGCTTCCTTCAGCTCTTCGATCCGGCGTTCATCCATTTCCCGCGCCTTGCGCAGGTTGCGGTTGTGCACCCAGAAGAAGCCGGACGAGACGAGCAGGATGACCATCACCAGGAACTCCACCAGGCGCGTCGCCATCACCACCTCCTGGTTCTTCTCGCTCAGCTGCCGGTTCAGGGCATACGTCTGGTAACGGCCTGACGCCTCCTCTAGATGCATGTCATTGATCTTGGAGAGCACGTACTGCATCTCCATATAGCGCTTCCGCATCATCTGCAGGGAGATGTCATACATCCCCCATTCCGCCGCCAGGCGTCCCAGGAACTGCTGCTGCCGGGGCAGCGCCAGCGTATCCATCAGGGCCTGGGCCGGCCGCTCTTTCTTCACCAGCGCGTCGACGCAGGCGAAGAGCTCCTCGCCCGTCCGGAAGAACGAGCGGAACGCGGAATCGTGGAGGCAATAATCCCGCTTGCGCGCATACTCCTCGAGATCCTTGTCGAACGCGGCGATCTGCGCCTGATAATATGCGCAGCGGAGCGTGTCCAGATGCGCCTGCGCGGACTCCATCGCCTTGTTGTAATACAGGCGGCTCGAGTCGTCGGCGAAGTCGTAGGTATCAGCCAGGTCGCAGTAGGTACGCGTCACGGGCTGCCGCCGCACGTTGGGATCCTTCGACTCCTCGTGCAGGTCCAGCGCCTGCTTGATGTAGTAGCGTGTATTCAGGATATCTTCCTGTTTCTGATAGATCTGCGCCAGGAAACGCAGGGCCTGCCATTCGCCGTAGTCGTCGTTCTCCAGCTCGGATTCCTTCAGCATCTTGTCCAGCAGGTCGAATGCGGCGGAGACCTGCCGGGAATCGAAATAGTAGTTCTGGGCCAGGTCGTAGGCGTAGTAGTAATACTGGGTAAAACCCGTCTCGCGGGCCACGCTCTTCAGGACGTCATACGCCTCGTCCACCGTCTTGTTCGCCTGGAGGCGCTGTTCGATGGGGACCTTCTCCCCCACCCGGCAGACACGCCGGAGGGCGAAGACATAGTGGAGCGTGCGGGCCTTGTCGTCCCGGCGCTCAACGGCCAGGTCCAGCAGGCGCTGGTTCAGCGCATCGAAGTCTTCCGCAGACGGATCGTCCACGATCGACTCCGCCTGCTGCAGGATGGCGTAGCATGCATCGTCTATCTCGTAGGGGTTGTTCTGCGCCGCTGACGGCCAGAGTGCCGCCAGCAAACATATACTTGAGAGTAGCCAACGTTTCATAGTCCCAAAACGTTACGTCTTCCCAAAGATAAACATTTTTTGATATAATCAAAATGTTCACCCGCTTTTCTCACCTGATTGCAAAACAATTAGAACGATTTCTAGAAGTTTTTCCCTACCTTTGCCCCGCTGATCTTACGCCATGCCACGCCGCCTCGACACCGATTTCGAACAGCTCATCTTCGAGCACAGGGCCTACCTGGAACCGCACCTCACCGTGACGGAGGTGGCCCGCCGGCTGCACAGCAACAAGACCTACGTCTCGCGCCTGGTCAACGAAAGCTATGGGATGAGCTTCCCCGACCTGATCAATTCCCTCCGCATCCGCTACGCCCGAGAATACCTCGCTGCCCACCCCGGCGCCCGCCAGCACGAAGTCGCCGCGCGCTGCGGTTTCTCCAGCGCCGCCTTCTTCAACCAGGTCTTCAAGCACCACACCGGCCACACCCCCTCCCGTCATTCGCCGGCCCCGACACTTCGTCATTCGCCGGCCCCGACCGGCGAATCTCCGGAAACAGTTTGAAATTCCGAAAAATATGACTATCTTTGCAGCCCCTTTTTACGAGGGACTATTTATTTAATTAATTATTAACAAAATGATCAAACAGTACGAAACCGTTTTCATTGCAACTCCCGTTTTGTCTGACACCCAGATGAAGGAAGCGGTTGCCAAGTACACCCAGCTGATCCGTGACAACGGCGGCGAGATCGTGTACGAAGAGGACTGGGGTCTCAAGCAGCTCGCCTACCCCATCCAGCACAAGACGTCAGGATTCTATTACCTGATCGAGTTCAAGGCTGACCCGCAGTTCGTGGCCACCCTCGAGACCCAGTATCACCGTGACGAGCGCATCCTCCGCTACCTCACCGTAGCCCTGGACCAGCACGCTGTCGCTTACGCCGAGCACCGTCGCCAGACGCGCGCCGCCAAGGCCGCTGCCGCTACCGCTCCGCAGCCGGAAGAGGCCCCCAAGGCCGAAGCCGAAGAGATTGAAACCGAAGAATAATCAGGAGGAATCATTATGGCAAACAACAACGAAATCCGTTATCTGAACCCTCCTACCGTAGAGGTTCGCAAGAAGAAATACTGCCGCTTCAAGAAGGCGGGCATCAAGTATGTCGACTACAAGGACGCCGAGTTCCTCAAGAAGTTCCTCAACGAGCAGGGCAAGATCCTTCCCCGCCGCATCACGGGTACTTCCCTCAAGTTCCAGCGCAAGGTTGCGCAGGCCGTCAAGCGCGCCCGCTCCCTCGCTCTTCTCCCGTATGTCACCGACCTCCTCAAATAATTGAAGCGTTATGAAGATCATTCTCAAGAAAGAAGTTGCCAATCTCGGCGAGGCCGGAGATGTGGTAGAAGTCAAGACCGGTTACGCGCTCAATTATCTCGTCCCGCAGGGCTACGCCTCCGTCGGCACCCCGTCCGCGCTCAAGCAGCACGCCGAGACCCTTCGCCAGCGCGCCCACAAGGAAGCCAAACTGGTTGCTGACGCCCAGGCCGTCGCCGCCAAGATCGAGGCCGTGGAAGTGAAGCTGACCGCCAAGGTCGGCGAGAGCGGCAAGCTCTATGGCGCCGTGACCGCCGCCCAGGTGGCCGAGGCCCTCGTCGCCGCCGGTGTCGAGGTCGACAAGAAGAACGTCACCGTTCCTGAGATCAAGGAAGTCGGCGAGTTCGAAGGCAAAGTGAAGTGCTACAAGGGTGTTTTCGCCAAGGTCAAAGTCCTCGTCGAGGCCGAAGCCGCTGCCGAATAATCCCAATTTGCAGTCAAATACTAAGAAAAACAGGCCACAACGGCCTGTTTTTTGCGTTTATGCTGAATAATCGCGCTATTCTGACGAAAAATTAGCTATATTTGTCGGACCACATTAAGGATCAAGAACATGCCGAACGGGCAGAACAAGAATTTGAGAGCAAGACTGGCTCCTATCTTACAGGACTCGCTGTTATCGAGCCTCGGGTCATTCTTCGCTTTCCTTCTGGTCCGGTGGCTCTCTGAACCGATTTACGGATTCACCCAGCACTTCATTATATATATAGGTTGCGCCCTGGGATTCACCCTGCTGGGCATGCTCGTCTCGGGCAACATCCGGCAGGCGCTCGCTGGCGGCTGGCATTTCTCCATCGACCGCCTCTTCCTGACCGTCCTGATCAAGGAAATCGGCCTCATCATCCTGATGGTCGCCGGTTGGGGCGGATTCACGCAGCCCGCCCATGTCGTACTGGTCATCATCTCCGATACCCTTTTCACCTCCATGCTGATCTTCACCATCCGCACCGCGCTCATCCACATGCGGGAAGAAGCATCGGAAATGAAGGAACTGTCCTTCCGGCCGAACACCCTCGTGTTCGGCGACGACGACTCCGCCGCGCTCTTTGCGCAGAGCGCCCAGCAGACCGGCCGCTACAACCTGCTGGGGCTGCTGTCCCGCCGGCCGGAGATGGACAAGAAGATCATCCGCGGATTCCTGGTCTATTATGTCAAAGACGATGCAGCGCTGAACACGCTGCAATGGCGTCTGGGCGGCATCGACTGCATCCTCTTCCCCAAGGGAGATTCCGACAGTCTCAAGAACGGGGACTCGGAGGCCAGCAAGATTCCCGAGAAGAGCAAGCTGAGCCCCCTCGAGCGATTCAGCAAACGCGCATTCGACATCGCGCTGTCCGGGGTTCTGCTGATCGTTTTCTCGCCCCTGTTTATGATTTGTGCACTGGCCGTCTTCCTCGAGGACGGCAGTCCCGTTATTTATTCCCAGGAGCGAATCGGCCGGGGAGGACATCCGTTCCACATCCTCAAGTTCCGCTCCATGCGCCGGGACGCCGAGGCGATGGGCATCCCGATGCTCTACTCCGGCGACGACGACCCGCGCCTCACCCGCGTGGGCAAATTCCTGCGCCAGCACCACCTCGACGAGCTCCCGCAGCTCTGGAACGTCTTCCGCGGCGACATGTCCTTCATCGGCTACCGCCCGGAGCGTCAATTCTACATCGACCGTATCATGGAACGAAATCCGCGATACCGGTACCTCTATCAGATCCGCCCCGGGGTCACGAGCTACGCGACCCTCTACAACGGATATACCGACACCCTGGAGAAGATGCTGACACGCCTCGATCTCGACCTCTACTACCTTCGAAATCACTCCGTTCTGTTTGATTTCCGGGTCCTGGGGATGACCTTCCTGCGCATTGTCAGCGGTCAAAAATTCTAAACCCCAAGACCGATGGCCACCCTCGCAGACAAGACCTGTTGGTTCGCCGCGCACACACGCTGCGGGGCGGAGTTGGGCGTACGCGACCGCCTCGGCCGCCTGGGGGCAGAACACTTCCTCCCCACCGAGCTGCGTTCCCGTACGCGCGGGCGCGCGAAATACGAGAAGCCGCTCATTCCCGGCCTGATCTTTGTCAGAACCACCAAGCGGCAGGCCTGCGCCCTGGCCAACGAGCAGGGCGTGCCGGTGCGCTACCTGATCGACCCCGCCACGAAGACCCTGCTGGTCGTGCCCGACAAGCAGATGGAGGACTTCCAGCGGGTGCTGAACC
The DNA here is from genome assembly GCA_045117755.1 of Candidatus Cryptobacteroides sp. Taxonomy (GTDB): domain Bacteria; phylum Bacteroidota; class Bacteroidia; order Bacteroidales; family UBA932; genus Cryptobacteroides. Next base: position 102,822 of record JBGUOB010000083.1, on the reverse strand, counting down.
TTTCCACCGAGGAAGGCGGCCTGATGGACCGTCCCCTCGCCCTCGGCGACCGGGTCCGCGTGATCAAAGGCGTCCTGAACGGCGTCGAAGGGCGTGTGCTGGAGTTCCGCGGCCGCACCTACGTGGTCGTCGAGTTGCTGGGCAGCTGGTTCGCCCGCGCCGACGTCCCCCGCGCCTGGCTGGAGCTCATTTAGAGTCATTCCGGGCCGCAACCCGGAATCTCTAACAAAATTGAAACTTTTTTAATGATAAAACGTATATAACTATATGAGCAACAAGAAACTGAATTACATCGCACCTGCGATTCTTGAGGATCTTGCCCTTGAACTCGAAGCCGAGATCCTCGGAGCCTCCGTGGTCACCGAGGAGACCACCGTCGAGACCAAGGGTCAAGAGATTGAGGTTCATGATTTCACCGACTCCAGCTTCAACCAGAGCTGGGAATAAACCCCATCATCCATCATGCGAATCCCCCATCGTATCCCGGCGTTAGCCGTCTGTTGTGTCATCGGCGCAGCCCTGACCCTGACGGGATGCTGGAAAGATAAACTATCTGAAGACAACGACCTGCAGTTCTCGGCAGCCTATACCGCCGGGACCAAGGCCATCTATGGCGTCGACGTCAACGGTTTCCAGCAGATTCTCTGGACCGGAACGGACGACGTCCGCATCTCCAGCGACTATGCGGTCACCCTGCTCGGCCGCCACTTCAGCGACTACGACGTCATTCCGCAGAGCGGAGACAGCGACGCCACCAAGGGCAAGATCCGCCGCAAGGCCACCATCATCGGCGGCGTCGAGGACAGCGGTCTGCGCTGGATCGACAACGCCTCCGGCTCCGCCAGTTTCTGGTCCGTCTACCCGGCCTCGGCGATGACCGATTCCGACCTGCAGACCATTTCGGTGACCATTCCCAGCAGCACGTCCCTGCAGGAGGCTGTCAAGCAGCCCAGCGGCAACGTCGTCAAGATTCTGGATCCGGTCAACGGATCCTACCCGATGGTCGCCTACACCGGCGGCGTCACCGCCAACTCCAACCTGGTCAAACTCGAGTATTACCCGGCCTTCACGGCCTTCCAGGTCACGCTGGTCAACGACTCTCAGGAGAGAATGACGCTGAATTACTGCGCCTTGACCTCCACGACGGATGCCCTGTGCGGTTCCTTCACCGCCCCAATCGAAGATCTCGCGAAGGATTCACCCGTCACGACTTCGGTCGCGGTAACGGGGGGCGGCAATACGGTCACCGCCGGCATCAACCAGGTTCTGGAGGCCGGACAGGCCGCCACGTTCAACCTTTTCTGCCTGCCGACCGACCTGACCAACCTCACGTTCGAGTGCAACTTCACCTCCGACGCGCAGGGGACGCAGTCCAAGGTTCTCGCCCTCAAGCAGAACGACGCCTATATCAACTTCGCGGCCTGCAAGCAGCACCGCATCAACCTCAATTTCAGCGGCGCCGGCGCCATGGAAGTCGAGATCACCCCGGTCATCGCGGTCGTCCTGGCCAACGCGTTCGAAGACCTGTATGACGTGGACGGCGAAGGCAATCTGATAGACAAGCAAGGCAACCCCGTCGATCCCAATGAGGTGTATCAGCAGATCCTCAACGTGCGGGAAGTCGTCATCACCCAAGACCACGGCGTCAGCCTCGTCAATTACGTCAGCGGCATGTACGCTTTCGTCAACCTGGAGTCCCTGACCATCGACAATACCGTTTGTGGCGAAGCCAGTTCCATCAACACGGTCAACATCGAAGGTCTGGAGCACTTCAAGACGCTCGACATCGTCTCTGCGCCCGCCATCCAGCATGTTTCCGTCATCGACTGCCCGCTCACGGAGTATGTGGCCATCGAGTCCCGATCCCTGAAGACCGTGACGCTTGAGAACCTCACCATCCTGAAGGAAATCTCCGTCGGTGAAGACGAGGCGAACAGCAACCTGGAGACCTTCACCATGATCAACTGCCCGGACCTGGAGATTGCCCACTTCGGCCAGATCGGTGCGCTGAAGAACCTGGACCTGAGTGATTGTGCCAAATTGGAAACCCTGGAAATTGAGTTGGCCTACGTGCTCGAGAACCTGAATCTCTCCGGGTGTTCCTCCCTGAAGACGTTGTATATCAACAACGCGGAGAGCATTAAGTATATCGATCTGGACGACTGTCCCCTGCTGGAATCCATCATCCTGGTCAATCCGCAGGAAATGCTGTTATTCGAATACGCGTCCACCACGCTGCACACGCTCAAGTTCATCGGAACGCAAGGTGCCCAGCACCTGATTACGATGACGCTCAATACGCCTGCCCTGACGACCGTCGAGATGACGAACAATCAGTCCCTGGCCAATCTGACGCTGTCGAATCTACCCAGCGCCATCAACTCCTTACAGATGCTTGTGCCCGCCTTCAGCCAGAACGGCAGCCGCGCGCTTACCAACCTGAGCCTGACCAACTGCAGCGGATTCACGGATATCTCCATCGATTCCGGCCAGAGCATCGCGCAGATGCATTTTGACTCCTGTTCCGCGCTTCGGTCCGTCACCCTGTATGGTAATGGGGCATCTAACGTCTGGAACAATCCACCCTCCACGACCATCGTGGCAACCAAGCGGAATTGCCCCAACCTGAGCAGCACTTATACGGTGAACAACTGGGGAAAGATCGTTGACTTCCCGTTCACGAATCAGTAGCATTATTTCTTCAAGTTCCCCAGCGCCAGCTCCCAGACGGTAGCGAGCGTCTCGCGGGGACAGTAAGATAAAGAGAATGGCAGCCGCCGCAGGAAAGCCCCTGCGGTGGCTGCTTTTTTATGCGTATGCTGCGAGAAGTGCCCGGAGCCGCGCACGATGCGGCGCAGCCGCTCCGGATTGACCGGACGGAAGTCCGCCAGGCAGCCAGCCGGGTCCAGCCCGAAATCGGCCACCAGCAGTGAGCAGAGCAGGGTATGCCAGCGCAGCAGACCGGCGCACCGCAGCGCTGCGCGCAATGCGGCCTTGTCGTATTTCCCGTCCAGGCGGACCAGTGCGACGGCCATGTCGCAGAGCTGCTTGCAGCCCAGGCCGTGCCCGATCACGTGCTTGAAAATATGCGCAGAAAGCAGGAGCAGTTCCCCGCAGGGCGTGCCCGGTACCGGCAGTTTTGCCGCCGGGCGATGGATGTCATAATAGCGCGGATGCAGCTCAACCGTGACGCCGTCGCGCACGAACACTTCTGCGCCGTCAGAAGCCGTCCGGGCGTCCGAGAACAACGCACGCGCACGCGCGAACTCCCCTTCCGGGAGATACAGGTCGATGTCGCCGACCTGCCGGGCGGACGGGTCGGCGTAATACTTCGCCGCTTCGAGCCCCTTCTGGATCGTCGGATGCAGCCGGGCCTCGGCCAGCTGCGTCAGCAGGCTCATCTGCACGCGCACGTAGCGCGCATTCGCCCGGACGAACGCCTCCCCCATCGTCCGCAGGACCGGCTGAAGCGCCTCCGGCGGCCGCTGGTCTTCCGGCAGCTGCGCAATCCCGCGCAGGATCAGGCCCATCACGCCCTGCCCGCGGCTCAGCGCCAGCACCTGCTCCCACGCGGCCTGATCAGGCACGTCGGTCAACTGCAGCTCCTGTTCCCACAGGCCTGCACGGAGGATTGAAAGGAAGGTATTCCAAATGCGGTCGGACATAAGAATGATACTAATCCGGGATAAAGATAAGTATTTTCAGCGGAAAGTCAATTTACGCCAAATCGGCCAGCAGGCTTGTTTTATTGGCGATTTTAAGATATATTTGTTCCTAGGAATGGCCCGCCATTTCATATCTTCATCCCGGATCTGCACCTGCAGGCCCGACGGCGAAGCCGTAAAATCCTAAAAGACAAAGACTTCCACACCATGATGCGTAAGATCGCCCTGCTGCTTGCAGCTATGCTGTTGAGCGTGACCGTCTTGTCGGCACGCCCGCATCCTGACCGCTACTCCCCGTATCAATACGGCTACCGCTGGTACTTTTCGTTCCAGGGCGGCCCCGTCCTTTCCTTCACGGACAACATCCAGACCTACGGCCAGAACGGCCAGGCCTGGGACATGCTCTGCTGGCACGCGGCCCTCTCCTTCGGCTACAACTTCACCGACGCCTGGGACCTGCGCATCTCCGGCGCCTACGGCTACAACGCCGGCGCCATGCTCCCCTACGCAGGCTTCTACCCCTACCACTACTTCGCCGCCCAGCTGTTCGCCGATATGGTCCTCAACTACAACGCCCTGGCCGAATACAACGTCCCGTTCAACTTCAAGACCTACGCCGGCCTCGGCGGCGCATTCACCCACGGATTCACCGAAGTGGAGCATCCGCTCCAGGAGCTTTCGAATAACAATATCGTCCCGGGCTTCCGCCTCGGCGCCATCTTCGAGTATGACTACAAGGGCGGCTTCGGCTGGTTCCTCGACCTCGGCGCAGAAGCCTTTCTGGACCGCTACGACGGCCAGAGGCCGATGAGCTCCCCGCTGGACATCAATCTCAAGCTTTCGTTGGGTATCATCTATCACTTCCCGTTGAGAGCACAATAGAAGCTATGCAAAAAAGCATTATAGAGACTCTCCATCAAGCATTTGAACCTGCGTATTTCAAGTTCATTCTCATTCCGCGCACTCATTGCGCACAACGCGCTCGCGTTCAGGAAATCCAAGCCAAAGGGAATGTCTCTGTCTGTTTTATCGTTTCTTCCCTACCCATGTGGCGGTTTCAACGAGTCTATGATGTCCTGGCTCAAGATTCTCGTTTCAAGTTAAACGTTGCCATTTATCCATTTTCTACATATAGCAAAGTAGAGCAGGAGAGCGCAATGGAATCTTTACGCGTTTATTTTACAGAGAGACATATGCCACTCTTGGATTTATCTAAAGAAACAATGCCTGGGCATGCATTAAAAAACAAGTTAAATCCAGATATCGTATTCTATCCCCAACCATATAACTGGCTGTACCCCAAAGATCTAGATTGTAAGAGCTTTTCCGATAGACTCCTTTGCTATATTCCGTATTCCATTTACATGACCGAGGCTCCGTGGGTATATAAATCCGTTTTCAACAATATTGCTTGGCGCCTATATTATGGATCGAAATTCAGCAAGGCCTACGCTAGTAATGTTTTATACAACAAGGGGCAAAACATCAAAGTGGTAGGAGAGCCGATGGCGGACTATTTCAGCGAACCGCCAGTTCAATCAGTATGGAAACCGCAAGACCGCATCAAGAAGAAAGTGATCTGGGCGCCCCATTTCTCCATAGTCGATGAGGGCTTTCATCATCGGGACTCTTTCACTTGGCTGAGTGAAACCATGTGGAAGATGGCAGAGCAGTATCGTAATCAAATTCAATTCGCATTCAAACCTCACCCTCGTCTTCGCTCGGTTTTATCTAATTTAACAGGATGGGGGGAGGAGAAGACGCAGGCATATTACAGAAAGTGGGAAAAGGGTGAAAACACACAACTGGAGACGGGACCTTATGTAGACCTGTTTAAGGAGTCCGATGCCATGATACATGACTGTGGATCCTTCTCGGTTGAGTATCATTTTACCGGAAAACCGGCCCTATTCACAACCCACGATATTGACAAAGTGATTAAAGACAAGAATGAGGTTGGAAGAAATGGCCTTTTAGCACACTATATCGGGAAAAATGAGGAGGATGTAAAGACGTTTTTAGATCAGGTTGTTCTGAATGGGATTGACCCTAAGAAAAAAGAACGGGAGCTGTTTCAAAATAATTATTTAATCCCGCCTGATGGGAGAACCGTGGCAGAAGCTATTTATCAAGATATCCTAACTGGATTAAACTTCTAAAGTAAATACAATGCAAGCTATTATTCTAGCCGCCGGGATGGGCAAACGATTGGGCGAATACACCCATGACAACACGAAGTGCATGCTGGAGGTGAACGGTGTCAAGTTGATTGACAGGGTTCTGGAGAGCTTGAAAAATGTGCAGATCTCCCGGGTTATCATTGTTGTGGGTTATAAGGGAGAAAACGTCAAATCCTATGTGGGGAACGATTACCAAGGCATTCCTGTCTTGTATGTAGAGAACACAACATATAACAAAACGAATAATATTTATTCCTTATATCTGGCCAAAGATTATCTGCAGGAGGAAGATACCATACTTTTGGAATCCGACTTGATTTTTGAGCCGGAAATTCTCAAAGTTCTACTGAATAGCCCGGCCCCCAATGTTGCATTGGTGGACAAATATGAGAGTTGGATGGATGGGACTGTGGTTACACTAGACGACGAGAGTCACATTTTGAGGTTTATTGATAAAGACCATTTCAAATTCGAAGAGATCAAGAACTATTACAAAACTGTGAATATCTACAAGTTCAGCAAGGAGTTCTCCTCTCGATATTATGTCCCATTCCTCACTGCATATTGCATTGCTTTAGGCAATAACGAGTATTACGAACAAGTGCTTCGGGTGATCCTTCACTTGTATAACGCACCATTGAAAGCTCTCCCTTTAAGTGGGCAGATATGGTACGAGATTGATGACGTTCAGGACCTGGACATCGCCTCAGGCATGTTTTCCGCGACAGAAGAGGATCACTATAGCGCCATAACCTCTCGATATGGAGGTTATTGGCGGTACCCCCAGATGCTTGATTTCTGCTATCTGGTGAATCCTTATTTCCCGCCCCAGCGAATGATGGATGAAATCAAGGCAAGTTTCGAAACTCTCGTGCGCGAATATCCTTCTGGAATGCGAGTAAATTCACTACTGGCAGCCAAGAATTTCGGGGTAAAACAGGATTATATTTTAGTTGGAAACGGCGCTGCTGAACTGATCAAGGCGTATATGGAATTGGAGACTGGAAGACTGGGGAACATCCTTCCGACCTTTGAAGAATACCCTAATCGTTTCATTCAAGATCAGCTTGTTCCCTTCATCCCGAAGAACGAAGGATTCCGCTATACCGCAGCTGAGGTCAAAGCGTTTTTTGACAACAAAAACATTTCATCCTTGTTATTGATTAATCCCGACAATCCTTCTGGCAACTTAATCCCCCGGGATCAGTTAATGGATTTGGTGAACTGGACTCGGGAAAAGGGAATTCGTTTTATTGTGGATGAATCTTTTGTAGATTTCTCTGATACCGACGTCTCTGTTTCTCTACTTGATAATTCAATCCTTGCAGCGAATCCACACCTCGTCGTGGTCAAGAGTATCAGCAAATCCTACGGCGTTCCTGGGCTGCGCTTGGGCGTGTTGGCAAGTGGAGACAAAGACTTAATAGCCAAACTAAAAACACGAGTAGCCATATGGAACATCAATTCCTTCGGAGAGTTCTATATGCAGGTTTTTGAGAAATACCACGGAGATTACAACAAGGCATGTATTCAATTCCGCGAAGAAAGGGCGCTATTTTACAAGGAATTGCGAGAGATCTCGTATCTACAGGTTTTCCCCAGTCAAGCTAATTATTTCTTGTGCAAGGTCAAAGATCGGTTTACTTCGCGTGAATTAGCCATTAAGTTGTTGCAACAGAATATCCTCATCAAGGATTGTGGCACCAAGAAGGCATTTAGCGGAGGAAACTACATCAGGATTGCCGTTCGCAACCACGATGACAATAATCTTTTAGCAAGCATCTTGAAAGCATTGTAACATGCGCATTTGTATTTGCGGCGGCGGCTCTCTGGGGCATGTATGTGCGGGCGTTCTAGCATCGCAAGAAGACATTCAGTTGAGCATTTATACTGGTCATCCGAATCAATGGCAAAGAGATTTGATGGTGACGGATTCCTATGGAAAACAGTATTCCGCTACACTATACAAGATTTCCGGGCAGCCAGAAGAAGTAATTCCGGATCAGGACATAATTCTATTATGCCTCCCGGGATTCATGATCGAGAAGACTCTGTTGGAGATACGCCCTTATATAGGAAACGCCAAGGTTGGTTCTGTAGTTTCCAGTACAGGCTTCTTTTTCTTTGCACATGATATTTTGGATCCGGACACGCCATTATTCGGTTTTCAACGCGTTCCTTTTATCGCCCGAGTGGGCGAATACGGGAAATCGGCCCGACTGCTAGGGTACAAATCGGAATTGTCAATTGCGACAGAAAATGTAGCCGATCGAGAAAACTTTCAAAAGAAGATTGAGCGTCTTTTCATGACACCTATCCGAATGTTGGATAGTTTTTACGAGGTGGCACTTTCAAATTCCAACCCTATTCTTCATACAGGGCGCCTATACACAATGCTTCGAGGAAAAGAGAATGCCATTTTTGACCATAAGATCCTGTTTTACAAAGAGTGGACAGTCGAGGCTTCTCAAATGCTAATTGACATGGACGCAGAGTTTTTTCGGCTCCTGGATGCACTGAAGATTTCGTCCATTCCAACACTATTGGATTACTATGAATGCACGGATGCTCCCTCTCTTTCACGAAAAATCAGATCCATTGCTGCTTTCCAAACCATAGAAAGTCCCATGAAGGAAGTGCCCGGAGGCTGGAAAGTGGATTATACCAGCCGCTATTTCACGGAGGATTTCCCATTCGGCCTCCGTTGGATCAAAGAGCAAGCTCGGGAGAACCAAGTGGATACTCCCATCATTGATGAGGTTTATTCCTGGGGGATGAGCCGGTTATAGCTTTTTTTTGCTTCTCCATTCTACTCTATGCCTGACAGCTTAAAACAGAAGACTTTAAAGGGAGTATCCTGGAGCTTCGTGGAGCAGATTCTCACACGGGGTGTTAACTTCGTGATTGGGATCATCCTGGCACGGCTCCTAAGTCCTACTGACTATGGTCTGGTGGGGATGTTGGGTATTTTTATCGCCATATCACAGCTGTTTGTGGATGGAGGGCTTACCAGCGCGCTCATTCGAACGAAAGAGCCAAGCGAAAAAGACTTCTCAACAGTATATATTATCAACCTTACTCTAAGCGTCGTCTTTTATTTCCTTCTGTTCTTCAGCGCGCCGTTGGTAGCCAATTTCTACAATCAGCCCATGCTAAAACCGCTGATGCGTGCCGTGGCAATCATCCTCATTATTAGTTCTGTTGCATCCGTACAGGGGACTCTTCTGACGATTCGTGTTGACTTTAAGACCAAGTCGCTCATCTCCATTTTATCCGCCATCATTTCAGGAACAACCGGCATTGTTTGCGCATACAAAGGACTTGGTGTTTGGGCCTTGGTCGCTCAATCCATTGCTTCGGCGACAGCAGTCACTGTATTCACACTTGCGTTTGTACGCTGGATACCCAAATTGGTTTTTTCGGTTGAGTCTTTCAAACGACTGTTTTCCTATAGTTCAAAGCTATTGGCAGCCTCCTGCATCAGTACGATCTACGATAACGTCTACCCGTTGGTCATCGGTAAGAAGTTTTCGGCAGCGGACGTAGGCGTATTTACGCGCGCCAGTCAGTTTCCAAATATGGCTAACGATACGATTGTCGGAGCGCTCAACCGAGTAGCATTTCCGATCCTAAGTCAGGTTCAAGATGATAATGAAAGGTTGCTTCGCGTTTATGAAAAGTATATTCAACTAACTTGCTTTATTGTCTTCCCCTTACTTTTGGGTTTATGCGGTTGCTCCGAACCCGTGGTGCGTCTCTTGCTCACCGAGAAATGGATAGCCTGCGTTCCACTGATGCAAATCATTTGCTTTAGCAAACTGTTAAATGGGGTAACAGTCATCAATTTAAATCTGTTATATGTGAAGGGGCGTTCCGATTTGGTTCTTCGTCTGGAGTTTATCAAAAAAAGTATCGCTTTCCTCATCCTCTTTATTTCCATGTTTTTTAATGTGACCGTAATGTGTTACGGTTTGGTATTATACGCCATTATCGCGGCTTACTTGAACACGTTTTACACAAACAGGATTTTAGGGTATTCTTTTGGACAGCAGATGAAGTCAATCCTGCCTTATTTTCTCATCTCGCTTGTTGTGCTCGCAGAATCCCTGTTTTGCTCCCGCTTCTTTAACAATGATTTGATTTCGATATTGCTTTCCTTGACGATCTGTCCAATTACCTATGCATTGATTTGCAAATGGACAAAGGTGTATGCCTATAACGAAGCTATCGAACTGATAAAAAACAAACTCAATCGTTAATGGAATCCGCCCCCAAATTATCCGTTATCATTCCCGCATATAACGCCGAGAAGTACTTACAGCGTTGCCTAGACAGTTTTGCTGCCCAGACGCTAAAAGATTTCGAAGTGATTGTGATTAATGATGGCAGCCAGGATGCTACTGGTCAAATTGCAGACGGCTATGCAAGAAAGGACCCTCGGTTTCATATTCTCCATCAAAAGAATAAAGGAGTCGCTGCGGCCCGTCAGGCAGGTTTAGATGTCGCATCTGGAGAGTTTACTATACATGCAGACTCTGATGACTGGGTCGACTCTAACATGTTGGAAGTTCTCTACGGCACAGCCATTAGGGAGCACGCGGACATGGTATTTTGCGACATGCAGATAATTCATCCAGGGGGCATCGTCGAACATCGAATTCAGAAACCTAAATCATTAAACTCCATCCAATTAATGGGAGAAATGCTGTTTGACCTCAACGGCAGCCTATGCAACAAACTTATCAAACGGTCCAAACTTCGTGAGTTCGACATCAATTTCGTCAAAGGGATGGACATTGCTGAAGATCAGTATATGACTTTACGCTTACTAGCTCACGATATCAAAGTAGCGTATGTACCAGAAGAATTCTATCATTATGATCACACGCAAAATGAGACGTCATATATGAATAGGGGGATGACAGCCTACGACCGGATTCGTCCAATTGAGATGATAGCAGAGTATACTGACATTACACCTGTTCAAGACTATTTTGATAGGGCAGTATTTCATATTGCTTTCGAGTATTTATACGAGCCCGAACGATTGTGCCCTGATTATCAGGCTGTTTTCAAAAAACATCTGGCTTCATATAGACGCGTGAAGGGTTATCCTTTTCGCGCAAAACTATTTGTTTTGCTTCGCGTACACGGCATTCGTCTCCCTCTGAATGAGATTAAATGTTTATGGAAGAAATTAACCTGCCATGAGTAAACCAGAAGCAATCCGTATTCTTTGCTCGACAGACGACAATTATGCCCCTTATGCTGGCATTATGTTGACGTCGCTATTTATAAACAACCAGAATGAGGTTTTCGATGTTTATATACTAACCAGAGGGATAAACGCTGACAATTCTGAGAAACTCAGATCGGTTGGTAAGCAGTTCAAATCCACTGTAAATATCCTCACTTTGGACGTATCAGCATTTGAAGATTGCCCCATACGACCCGGAGATCATGTTACCTTGGAAACTTATTTCCGTCTTCTTGCCCCACAACTACTTCCTGAGAGCATCGACCGGATTCTATATTTAGATGTTGACATGATTATCAACGGACCCGTTCGCGAATTGTGGAATTGGGATATCAGCGGATACGCACTAGGGGCAATCATTGATGAGTCATTCTGTAATTCCGAGATATATTCCAGGCTCGGTTTGGATTCCGCCAAGCCTTATTTTAACGCCGGCGTATTATTGTTGAATTTAAAGTACTGGCGAGAGAAGAATGTTTCAGCACGCTGCATGCAGTGTATTAATGATAATCCAGACATTCTGCTGTTTCACGATCAGGATACTTTAAATCGTGTTCTGCAAAACGAAAGAGTTCTTTTGCCTATCACTTATAATTTCCAAACCGGTTACTACTTATCTTGGGTTTATCCGGATTACCCGGATGACTTCCAAGCCCAAATTCAAAAAGAAGCCAGGAGTCCCATTATCATACATTTTTCTGGGCCCATGAAGCCCTGGGTTGTCGGTAGTGATCATCCCTATCGGTACTATTATCGATATTACAGGAAAGAATCGTTATGGGAGGGTTTTCCCTTTGTCAGAAATATCTCTTGTACTGACCAGTTTCGACTCGCCTTAGGACGCTTGGCGAAAAGAATAGGGTTAACTCATTGGAAATTTGCCGTCAAGACCGTACGACATATCAAGAAACCACGTTAGATGCGTCACGCTTGGCTCATCATAGCTCACAATGAGTTTGTGATCTTGCAAAGATTGATATCGATGTTGGATCACGAGCGAAGTGACTTCTTTATCCATTTCGACGCCAAAGTAAAGACTTTGCCTGAGATTACTGTGGAAAAAGGGCGTTTATTTGTGTTGGAGAATCGGGTCGATGTGCGCTGGGGAAGTGTCTCCCAGATAGAAACTGAACTCGTTCTTTTAGATGCCGCACTGAAAAATGGCCCCTATACCCACTATCACATCCTCTCCGGCACGCACCTCCCTCTGAAGCCCGTCACAGAACTATTTCAATTTTATGATATCCACGCCGGTGAAGTTGTACTGCGTCGCTGGGCCGACGATCCCGGCGATGCCGACTTCAAACTCCATCGCTATCACTTCCCTTTACGGGATTTTAAGAGTGTTTCTGCAAATCGCAGGCGACTTTGTCAATTGACATGGCAGGTAGTTATCAAAATCCAAAAAATTCTGGGCATCCGCCATTTGGAAGAACATACGTTCTGCAAAACCGACAATTGGATGAGTCTGAGTGAATCCGCCTGTAGCTTTCTGGTAACGCGCAAAGACAGAATCCTACAAAAATACCATTGGTCCTTCTGCGGCGATGAGTATTTTGCCGCGTCTGAACTGATGGCTTCGCCGACCGCATTCAAGTTTTTCGATTGCCAGAAACTTCTTTATGTAGAGTTCCAAAAAGATACGCCTAGAATCTTCTCGCTGACGGATTATTCTAAACTTCAGGAGAGTGGCTTCTTTTGGGCTCGAAAATTTACAGCACAGTCATGACATTCAAGGAAAAATTCATGGAATGGTGGATCCGCCCGGAGATGTACTACATCAAACGGTACCTGCGCTTCCTTCGTAAAGAAGAGAAGTACACCTTCACCACGCCGAACAAATTGCTCTGCTTCTGGTATCGAGGCCGCAAGAACCGTCTGGGTTCTCGATTGGGCTTCATCATCAGCGCAGGCTGCTTCGGCGAAGACTTGCATCTGGAGCACTATGGATCCGTCATCGTGAATCCGAAGGCACGGATCGGCAAGGGTTGCATCATCCATGGCAACTGCTGCATCGGCAGTGACGGCGGGTATCCCGATGATTCTCCTGTTATCGGCGACAACGTAGATATCGGCCAAAATGCGCAGATCATTGGCGGCATCCGTGTGGCAGACAATGTCAGGATTGGAGCCGGAGCCGTTGTGGTTAAGGATGTGAAGACTCCTGGAGTAACCGTTGTCGGCATCCCCGGAAGAGTCATAGAGAAATAATTGAGATGATTAAGATTCGGGACAATAGAGAACTGCTATCTCGTCAATCCGAGCTCATCAAGACGATGCGTTTTCCGTTGATCGTCTTGGTTCTATATGAACACTCTGTCCGCAACTATAGCGCGCCCATGGTGTTGTCGCTGGACAGCGCCAATGTATTCCATTTCCTCACGGAAATGATTTCGCATTTTTTCTGTGCCATTGCCGTGGCATGGTTCTTTTTCTTTTCCGGCTTTTTGTATTTCCATAATCTGCAGGACGAACAGTTTGGATACACCTGGGCCAAGCAGAAATTGAATCGACGCGTCCATTCCGTCCTTATCCCATACTTGTTCTGGAATCTGCTCAATGTCATCATGGTTCTTTTGATTACCTGGCTTTTCAATAGATTAGGCATTACCATCAACAGTGACCAGATGGTTTTTGTAGAAAAAGGACCTCTCTTCTGGTTCATCACTGGGCCGATCAACTTCCCGTTGTGGTATTTGAGGGAACTGATTATCATGTCCCTGCTCGCTCCAGCCTTCTATTATCCAGTCAAGAAATGGCCTTGGGTGTCACTTGCCGTAATCTTGATTTTATACCTTGTTTCTTTTAAAGTCAATTTCTTTCTGTTTCCGGCATTCTCCCTCTTTGGGATGGGAGCTTGGATGAGCATTCGAAAAGATAACATAGTCGCATTTTGCCGTACACTTAAGTACCCGGCAGCTGCGATCTCCTTCTTCCTCCTACCCCTTGCGACCTCTTTCCACGGAGGTGATTTTGGCTACGATAAATTCTTCCGCCTTCTTTATATCCCTTCCGGTATGATCACCTTCATGAACATCTGCGATACGCTTTACAATTTCAAAGGCTACCGCAACTTGATGCTGAAGTTGACGGAGACCGTCTTTTTCGTCTATGCCGCACATGAAATCTACATTCTTGGGTGGACGAAAGGATTGTTTCTGCGAATCTTTGGGGAAACCTTGCCGGCCAAATGGATTGCCTACCTGTTTGTCCCTGTCGTGACCGGATTCATCTGCCTTGCATTGTTCTACCTGCTGAAAAGAGTTATGCCGAATATACTCTCGTTCGCTTGTGGCTGGCGCACTGTCCACAAAGGCCCCTCTCCAAAATCCATCTAATGTCAGCATTACAACAATCAAATATAGGAGAACGGGATTCTAACATGGAATTACTCCGTTTGGTTTTGATGTATCTTATTGTTGTTCAACACGGTATTGTCTACGGATTAGATCTTATTGGGCTGCAATCATTTCGCGTCATTTTGCAAGAGCGAGATCTTATTCCTGCCTGCCTGTTGAACTCGCTATTCCTTATCTCAGTCAACACCTTCATCCTTATTTCAGGTTTCTTTTCCATCAAAGTATCTAAGAGTAAGTTCATCCGGTTGATTAGCCAGTTATTTGTATGCACATTATTGTTTACCTCAGCCTTTTTCTTAATAAAAGGAGAGAACAAGAGTTCACTAATCAGTCTATTGCTTATTTCTCATTCTCGCTATTGGTTTGTAGTGTGCTATCTTTTATTGATGGTGATAGCGCCCGCTATCAATCTATTTTTCAATAGTTTCCCTCCAGACAAACAACGTCTTTTCGTATTAGCCCTTCTCTTTATTTCATGCTATCTTGGATTCTTGTGGCATTTTGAAGCAAACGTGAACGGGTTCACAGTGTTTCAGTTTATCACTTTGTATTCTGTCGGCATGTATATACGAAAGAACGACATTCGATTAAAGACACCGCTCGCGATTGCCATCTATCTTTTGTGTTCAATTGCTTTAACCGCAATCATGTTCGAATTTCATAAAAACGGACGCGATTCGTGGGCATGGATTATGACCTATTACAACAATCCCATTTTGGTTGTATCGGCCACAGCGTTTTTCTTCATTTTTAAGAATCTGAAAATACAGAATAAGAAGATTAACCGGTTCGCATCCTCCTCGTTGATTATATATCTGTTTTCCTGCTCAGCGCTGATAGAGTATTACTATTACCCTCTCATCCAGTCCATATATGAGTCGCACGGAAGAATCGCTTTTGTTCTGATTCCAGCCATCGCCCTCATCATTACGTCCCTAGCCATTATTCTTGACAAACTCATAATCTCAAAAATCATCAACTATTTTCATCAGAGTCTAATGAGCGTCAAGTTATCCTGGTTGCACATATGATGATTCCTCTCGCCATCGCTTTCACGCCCAACTATTTCGTTCAGGCCGCCACCCTGCTCCGCTCGGTGCTGGATGCCAGCCCGAACGGACGTTTCCGCGTGGTTTGTCTGCTGTCGGAAGACATTCCGGACAGGATGAAGGACAAACTGGCCTGGCTGGACGAGGAGCGTTTGGCATTGGAGTTCATTTCGCTGAAGGGTCGGCTGCAGGATGTCTATATCGATCCGCGTTACACCGAAGCCGCCTCGCTACGCCTGCTGCTGCCGGAGCTCCTGCCGGAATTGAATCGTATCATCTACCTGGACTGTGATATCATCGTCCGCCAGGACCTTGCCAAGCTTTGGGAAGAAACGGATTTGGGCGACAATTACCTCGCCGCCGTATATGAAGCTGCCATCGAAGGCCAGGCCGAGCGCTTCCGGGCGCTGGGCTGTGATCCCGCCAAGTATTTCAACTCCGGTTTCCTGCTGATGAATTTGGAGCAGATGCGGAAAGAGAAAGTGTCCGAGAAGCTGTTGGAGGCCTGCCGGGTCCCCTATCTGGAATTCCCAGACCAGGATGCCCTCAACCAGGTCTGTCAGGGACGTGTGCTGCCGCTCAGTCCGCTCTATAACAGCATCCGGACCTTCTTCATCCCCAAGTACAAGCCGGACTTTGTCCGCCAGTACAATCAGGAACTTTGGCACCGCGTTCAGCGGAAAGGTACCATCCACTACACGGGCGGCAAGCCCTGGGATATCTTCACCATCCAGTTCGGCGCCTGGTGGCGGGTGTACGACAGTCTGCCCGGCGGGATCAAGGCCGAATGGAAGCCTGGCAAGATGAAGAAGTTCTGGCATTTTTACCGCACACCGTTTGGACGTATCCTGGATATCATCCGGGACGTAAAACAAAAACTTGGATGAAACACGCTTACCTCATCCTCGCCCACCACGAATTCGGGTTGCTCCAGACACTGATTGACTGTCTGGATGATGCCCGCAACGATATCTACGTGCACATCGATAAGAAGGTGAAGAACTTGCCGGAGTTGCACGCAGAGAAGGCGAAGTTGATGATACTGGAGCAGCGCATCGATATCCGCTGGGCGGACTACTCCATGGTCGAGGCGGAATTTGCTTTGTTCAAAGCGGCGCAGAAGAACGGCCCCTACGCCTACTATCACCTGCTGTCCGGCGTAGACCTGCCACTCAAGAGCCAGGACTATATCCATCGCTTCTTTGAGGAGCATCAGGGCCAAGAGTTCATTGGCTATACCCTGACCGAGATGACACCGGAGATCTCCCGAAGGATGCAACGCTGGCACCTGTTCCCCAAGCACTTCAGCCGGAAAAGAAATGTTTATAGCGCATTCCGGAGCATTTTCCTCCGTTGCCAGGAGCTGTTGGGCATCAAGCGCAACCGAGAGACTGTTTTCACCAAAGGATCCCAGTGGATCAGCATTACCGAGCAGATGGCGCAGTATTTCCTGAGCCAGGAAGCCTGGGCACAGAAGACCTTTACCCACACTTTCGTTCCCGACGAATGTGTGATGCAAACCCTTTGCTGGAATTCCCCGTTCCGGGAGAGACTCTATAGCACAACTGCCGATGGCGAAGGCTGTATGCGTTGCATCGGCTGGCAGAACGATGAACTGTATGACTGGACGGCTGCCGATTACGAAAAGCTGGCAGCTTCTCCGGCATTGTTCGCCCGGAAATTCAATAGCTCCGACCCGACCTTTATTCAGCGGATCGTTGCCCTTACGAAATGAAGATCAGCCTGATCATTCCCGTCTATAACGCCGAGAAGACCCTCCCGGCTACGCTGGACAGCATTCGGGCGCAGCGGTATCGCGATTTCGAAGTCATCTTTGCTGAAGACGCGGGCACGGACGGTTCTGCTGCTCTGCTGGACTCGTTCTGTCAGGATAGCGGACTCCCCTGCAAGTTGCTTCGCGCGGAGCATAATGGCGGAGCCGCAGCTGCCAGGAACCGCGCACTGGAGGTGGCGGAAGGCGATTATCTGGCGTTTGCCGACGCGGATGACCTGCTTGACCCGGGTATGCTGGAGTTAGCGGCAGCAGCGGTAGAATCATCTGACCGACCGCTGGATATCGTAGGTTGGGATTGGACACTGGGGCTTAACCAGGACGGTCGATACATGCGGCAGGCTGATTATTCGACTCCGACTGAAGCCCTGCGCAACCTCACCGGCGGCACCATGCGCTGGAATCTCTGGATGTTTCTGGTGCGGCGGGAATTGATCGAAAAGAACGGGATCCATTTCATCCCGGGAGCAGATATCGGTGAGGATATGCAGTTCATGCTGCGTGCCTTTCTACATGCGCTGCACGTCGTGCAACTGCATGAGTCGCTTTACCGTTACAATGCAGTGAACAGCGCGTCCATCAGCAAACAGTTCAGTCCGGAGAAGAGGGCGCAGGTCGAAACCAACTTCCGCGAAGTGGAGCGCAACTTCTCCGGTTCGGATTTCTGCCAACAGTATCCGGATGCGCTCGCCGACCTGAAACTGTTCTTGAAGCGGCCGCTGCTGATCAGTGCAGACCGGAAGGATTATGAGACTTGGTTTGCGTGGTTTCCGGAAGTTAACAACCGCGCCAGGCAGAAAGGCAGCCTGCCCATGCATACCTTCGTTCTCCAGCGAATGGCGTCCAGGCGATGCTGGCTGGGAGTCAAGTTGTATTTTATACTAATACACAAGTTTGTGTACGGCATTCTATATAGATAAGGGCTATGTGGAAAGTGATTAAGATTCTTATCCTAACGGTAGCGGTTAGTTTTTATGTCTTCCCGTTCTCGTTCCCTTTTCTTCCCTATGCTGTTAATTCTAAGATCCTTGTGGCAGTTTTCGGCATCGCGGCTTTCATATATGATAGTATTCGGCGTCATGGGATGTATTTTTCCGAGCCCGTTTTATTCTCCGGGTTATTGGCGGCTATCTTCTCCGTTTGGACCCTGTTTTGTATCACCATTGCCAATACCTATACGACGGATTATGCAGATTATATTGTTTCTTATTTAACCTGGATGTTTGGAGCCTATGGCGCTTATTCCATCCTCAGGACATCGTATGAAAAAGTCGATCTGGAGATTCTAGTGCGTTATTTAGCACTTGTAGGCGTATTCCAATGCGTCATAGCCGTCATGATCGATAACATATCCATTGTTGAACGTCTTGTAGATCATATTCACGCGGATGCCGGTTATTATCGCGAGCATGACCGCATGTATGGTTTAGGCGCGGCTCTGGATCCGGCGGGTGTTCGATTCTCCGTAATTCTAGTCATGATCGCTCACCAGTTTTCCACATGTCCGAATGTACGAAATAGCAGTCTATACCAAGCGACAGATTTGATCGCTTATGCCATCATCACCATCATAGGCGCGGTGATCTCCCGCACAACTGTTGTCGGTGCCGGTCTGGGGTTATTTTACATTATTATCACTTTGATTCGAATGCGAAAGGGTGGTTTTATCACCACCCGGATGGTTCAGGCCTTTTTCTGGTTCTTCATCGTGATGGCCGGAATCATCGGAACCGCCATCTATTTTTATCGGACAAGCGATACCTTCCAGGGCTATCTCCGATTCGGCTTCGAGGCTTTCTTCAATTGGGTCGAGACTGGAGAATTTAGCACCAGTTCTACGGATCATTTGGAAACGATGTGGGTGTGGCCATCCGACACTCGCACCTGGATTATCGGACGAGGAGTGTTTGGCGTATATGAAACTAATAGCGATATTGGGTATTGCAATTTTATTGCCCTTTGTGGCTTGATTGGAATGGTAATCTTCTCTTTGTATTTCCTGTATTGCCATATCGTTCAAAATCGCAAATTTCGTATGTTCGGGTTCACTTCCATTCTCTTGGCTGCTATAACTTTTATCATCTGGATGAAGGTTTCAACTGATATCTTCTTTATTGATGCTCTATTATTCTGCATTACGGGAGATTACGTTGAAGATGAAGATAAAAAAGAGGATGCATCAAATATATTACCCAGTGACATTGGACTTCGGAAATAGCAAGATGCCGCCCGCCCGCGCCTTCCTGGCGCTGATTATTGTACTGGGACATTTCTCCTTCTTTGGAGTAGGGTTCCTCTCGCCCCTGCGAAATCTGGCACCGCCGGCCGTGGCGATGTTCCTCTTTATTTCAGGTTATGGTCTGACAAGATCTTTCAATAAAAAAGGGATAGCCTACCTGGACAGCTTTTTCAGAAAAAGAGTAGTCAAGATTCTTCTTCCGGCCGTGCTTGTCGCCGGTCTACATCTGTTGCTATGCGGCGGAAACGGAACCGGTCTGCTTGAACAACTCCGACTGGTAGTAACCAGAGGGAATACCCTCCTGCCTCATTATTGGTTTCTGTGGGCTATCCTATTCGATTATCTCCTGTTCTGGGCTTGCCATAAGTTGCTTCGCGGGCATGTTGCAAACTTAGCCATACTGGCCGGAGTTATCGTTATCACCCTGGCAACAGCCCTTGCAGGTTTCGATCGATGCTGGTGGATCTGCTCGCTGGCTTTCCCTACCGGGGTTTTCTTTGCAGAGTACGAGTCATCCCTCTTCTCCTTCTGTGGACAGAAAGAGTTTCATTACTGGTTGACGCTAATTATTCTTATACTTGCTTTTATTGCTTGTTATTTGACTCGCAATCCCATCATTTGGGCACTCTGCTATGTGTTTGTCCCCATCATTGGAGCACTTATCATTGCACGAATTCCGCTGGACAGACTCCGGCATGGTATCCTGCAATTTGTCGGAATGATCTCTTATGAGATCTATTTGGTTCACATTACGGCCATGAGTTTCCTGCGAGGCGATCTCATCTATCTTTCATCAGATTTTCTGTTTGTTGTGATTACCCTCTGTCTCACCATTGGCATTGCATACGGGGTTCACTCCCTCAGCCACATCATAACACCCAAAACCAATTAATAGCCACATGAAAATCATTTACTGTCACGCAGATGTGTACAACCCCGGAGGGATGGAGCGTGTGCTCCTCAACAAACTCCGCGGGTGGGTACAGCGCGGCTACGAGACCCTGGTCGTGACCACAGACCAGCACGGACGCCCGCCCTTCTACGAGTTCCCGCCGGAAGTCCGGATGGTGGATCTCGGCATCAACTACAAGGACGACAACGGACGCAACCCCATCGCCAAGACGCTCGGCTACCTGCGCAAACGCAGGAAGCACCGCCAGGCGCTGACCGAGCTGTTGATGCGCGAGCGGCCCGACATCGTGGTCTCCCTCTTCCCGTCGGAGTCCTCCTTCATCCCGGACATTCCGGACGGCAGCCTGAAGATGCTGGAACTGCATTTCAACAAGCAGTTCCGCCTGCAATACAACCGCAAAGGCCTGCTGGGCCTGGCGGACCGCATCCGCACGAAACAGGACGAGAAACTGGTCCGCAGATTCGACAACTTCATCGTGCTGACGCGGCAGGACGCCGAGATGTGGGGCAACCTCCCCAACCTGTCCGTGATGCCCAACGCCGTCGTCACTGCACCGCACGTCGAGCACAAGAGCGGCAACCACCGCGTGATCGCCGTCGGACGGCTGGACTACCAGAAAGGCTTCGACCGCCTGCTGGATGCCTGGGCCCTGATTCCGGAGGAACTGCGCAAGTTCTGGCACCTGGACATTTTCGGCCAGGGAGAATGGGAGGAGAAACTCAAGCAGCAGATCGTGCGACTCGGCATCGACGCGTCCGCGACCGTCAACCAACCGACCGACAAGATCTTTGATGAATACGCCACCAGCGACTTCCTGGTGATGACCTCCCACTACGAAGGCTTCCCGATGGTGATGATCGAGGCGATGGCCTGCGGCGTGCCCACCGTCTGCTTCGATTTCCTCTGCGGGCCGCGCGACATCATCGCGAACGGCATCAATGGCGTCATCGTACCGGAAGGAGACCTCCAGGCCCTGGCCGACGCGATGCAGCAGCTGATGGAGCATCCGGAGCAGCTCGGACGCCTGTCCGAACATGCCAGGCGGATCTCCGAAGAATACTCCCAGGAGGTCATCATGAACCGCTGGGATCTCTTCATGAACGATCAACTCCGTAAAAGATGAGCAACACGAAGACAACGCAACGCTACCCCTTCCTGGACCTGCTGAAGATCATCCTGACCGTCGGCATCGTCTGCCGGCACGCCGAACTGGTGGGGCTGGAAGGCCGCTCGGAAGCCTATGACTTCCTGAACCGCGGCATGATGCTGATCACGGAAGCGTGCGTTCCGTTGTTCTTCATTATCTCCGGATTCCTGTATTTCCGCAATGTGCCGGAGAAGGTCGGTCCGGACTTCTTCTGGAAGAAGACCCGCAGCCGCATCTTCTCGCTGGTGATCCCCTACCTGATTGCCAACGCCTTCGCTTTCGGCTGCTACTGGCTCGCCCACCGCTATGCCCCGGAGATGATCTCCGGCTACTTCGGCAACGACTGGAACAAACCGTTCTTCATCTTCTGGACGGGACCGATCAACATGTCGCTCTGGTTTATCCGCGACCTCATCATTGCCTGCATCGTCGCGCCGTTGATCTACCTGTTGGTGCGCTATACCCGCATCTGGGGCGTGCTGGCGCTCGCCGCCGTCTGGATCTGGGTGGGAGGATCGCCCTGGTACAACATCTGGTTCACCCTCGGTGCCTGGGTAGCCGTCTGTCAGGGAGACACGGCAGACCGGCTGTTGGGCAAGATCCGCTGCCGCGTCCCGGCACATGGCGCCGCCTGGTGCTTCTTCATCTACCTCTACCACTACATCCCGGCCATCTCGCTCAAGAAGCTGTTCATCTACCTCATCGACCCGCAAAGCTTCTTTACCCTGGTGGAAACCTATCTGGCAACGGCCGGCATGGTACTCGCGGTCATGAGCGGAATCTTCCTGATACTACGTGAATTTGCGCCGCGCGTGACCGGCGTAATGGTCGGCGGGAAACTATGACCCATAAACTACTACAGATCAACCCCGTGGTCCGGCTCAACACCTCGACCGGGCGCATCATGAAGGAGATCGGCGAGATCGCCATGACCGCCGGTTGGGAGAGCTATATCGCCTACAGTGGCGCCCGCGACGGCGTTCCGCAGCACAGCTCGCAGCTGGTCCCGGTCGGGAACAAACTCGACCTGGCCCTCCATGCCGTGGCTACGCGCCTCTTCGACGCCCACGGCCTGGTCTCGCGTCGCGCTACGAAGCAGCTGATTCGGCGCATCCGGGAAATCAATCCGGATGTCGTCCACATCCACAATGTCCACGGCTACTGGCTCAATTATCCCCTGCTGTGCCAGTACCTGCGGGAGAGCGGCAAGCCCGTGATCTGGACGGTCCACGACTGCTGGCTCTACACCGGCCACTGCTACTACTATTCCGCCGCCGGCTGCGACAAATGGCAGAGGGGCTGCGGCCATTGTCCGCAGAAGCGGGCCTTCCCGGCCAGCTGGGTCTTCGACCGCTCAGCGCGCAACTGGCGCGACAAGCAGCGCGCCTTCGGCTCGCTGGAGCGGTTGACCATCGTCCCCGTGTCCGACTGGATCCGGCAGGAGATGTCCCGGTCCTTCCTGGCGGACAAGAAGTTCCAGGTCATCCACAACGGCATCGACCTGGAGGTCTTCCGGCCGGCCGCGGTTGAAAAAAAACATTCTGCCGGCACCGTCATCCTCGGCGTCGCCACCCTGTGGCACGAGGAGAAGGGCGTCCGGGATTTCATCGAACTCGCCGAACGGCTGCGAGAGGGTGAGCACCTGGTCCTTGTGGGCCGGATGAGCGAGGAGCAGCGCGCGGCCTTCCCTGCCGGCGTCGAACTGATCGAGCGCACGGAGAACGTCGCCAAACTCGCCGCGCTGTACAGCCGCGCCACGGTCTTCGTCAACCCGACCTGGCAGGACAACTACCCGACCGTCAACCTCGAAGCCATCGCCTGCGGCACCCCCGTGGTGACCTACCGCACCGGCGGCAGCGTCGAGGCCGTCGCGGAGGGCACTGGTTATGTGGTGGAACAGGGCGATGTGCAGGGGCTGCTCGACCGGGCGCGCAAACTGGCTGCCGAAGACCGACAGGCCGTCGCGAACCGCTGCCGGGCCCATGCCCTCCAATATTTCAGTAAACAGGAGCGTTACCAAGACTATATCCGTCTTTATGAAAATCTTACAGCTCGGTAAGTTCTACCCCATCCGGGGTGGCGTGGAGAAAGTCATGTGGGACATCACCTTCGGCCTGGCCGAACGCGGTATCCCCTGCGACATGCTCTGCGCCGTACTGCCGGGAGAGAAAGTCGACGAAGAGCATCAGGCCTTCATCACCGAGACCAAGGAGACCCTGGAACTCAGCCTGGGTCCCTACGGACGCGTCATCGGCGTCCGCGCCATCACGAAGAAGGCCGGCACGATGATCTCGTTCTCGATGATCCGCTGGATGATCCAGCATGCCCACGAATACGACATCATCCACATCCACCATCCCGACCCGATGGCGGCGCTGGCCCTGTGGCACGCCCACTACAAAGGGCGTGTCATCCTCCACTGGCACAGCGACATCCTGCGGCAGAAGTTCTTCCTCTTCTTCTACGGGCCGCTGCAGTCCTGGCTGATCAAGCGTGCGGAGCGCATTATCGGCACCACGCCGGTCTACATCCGCGAATCGCCCTTCCTCCAGAACGTCCAGGAGAAGGTTACCTACGTACCCATCGGCATCCAACCCGTCATCTATGCACCCTGGGAGGCCGACGAAGTCCGCGCCCGCTACCCAGGCCGGAAGATCGTCTTCGCCCTGGGCCGCCTTGTGCCTTACAAGGGTTTCTCCGTCCTGGTGGACGCCGCCTCGCGCCTCGGGCCGGAATACATCGTCCTGATCGGCGGCAAGGGGCCGCTGGAGGAGGAGCTGAAGCAGCAGATCGCCGACCTGGGCGTGCAGGACCGCGTCCAGCTGCTCGGCTATATCGCGGCGGACGAGCTGCCGGCTCTGTTCGGCGCCTGCGACGTGTACGTGATGAGTTCCAACCAGAAGACGGAGGCTTTCGGCATCGTGCAGATCGAGGCTATGTCCTGTGGCAAGCCCGTCGTGTCCACGCGCATCCCGCACTCGGGCGTGTCCTGGGTCAACCAGGACGGCGTGTCCGGCCTCAACGTCCCGCCGGACGACCCCAAGAACCTCGCCTTCGCCATCAAACGCATCTGCGACAGCGAGCAGAACTACAAGAAATTCGCCGCGGGGGCGATGAAGCGCTACGAAGAGCTCTTCACCTCCCGCCAAATGATAGACAAAATCATCAATGTATATGAACAAAACACTTAAACTGATGCTGCTGCCGGTGGTCGGAGTACTGCTGGCAGCCTGCTCCACACCCAGGAAAATCAGCTATCTGCGGGATCTGGAGTACAATGTTCCTGAAGTCGCCCGGCCGGCGCCGGAGCTGCGGCTCAAGGTGGAGGACCGGATCAGCATCCAGGTCTTCTGCGAGCAGCCGGAACTCGCCGCCCCGTTCAATTCCGCCGGCGTCCAAATCGAGAGCGAAGGGGGATCCCTGCTTTCCTCCACCTATGGGGTGGACGCCCGGGGCAATATCGACTTCCCCATCCTGGGCGAACTGCATGTCGAGGGCCAAACCCTCAACGAGGTGCAGAAGGGGATTGCCGCTGAGATCACCCGCCGGGGCTACATCAAGGACCCGGTCGTCAAGGCCGAGCTGGAGAACTTCACCGTCGTCGTGATCGGACAGATGGGACAGCAAATCCTTCCCGTGGAAGGAAATAGCCTGAACCTGATCCAACTGCTGGCCCAGCTCTCCGGCACCGAGCTGGAAACTGCCAAGATTCCGGACGTGATGGTCATCCGCACGGAGAACGGCATGCGCCAGGCCTATCAGGTTAACTTCCAGACCAAGGAGCTCTACAATTCCCCAGTGTTCTACCTTCAGCAGAACGATGTCGTTTATGTCAAACCCCGTGGGATAGCGCTCTCCGGTGGTGGAGATGTTTTTCTGAAGTTTTTAACGCCTTCCTTATCCGCCCTGTCTTCCATTCTCTATATCGTTGCCCTCATGAACCGCTAGCCTATGAAAACGCAAGTCAGAAAAGTCACGCGCAACGAACAGGTCAACCTGATCGACATCATCTATTACCTGATCGGTAACTGGTATTGGTTTATCTTCTGTATCCTGATCTGCCTGGGTGTCGCTTATTTCCGCTATGCACGTATTACCTACAGGTATAGTGCAAGTGTCACGGCCATCATCAAGAATGCCGGAGACGATATCCGCACGGCACGCTTGGATGCTTACGACAAAATGATCAACACGGTCAGCGTCTCGACGGAAGAGTTGCAACTCCGCTCCATGACCATCATGTCCGAAGTCGTCAAGGCGCTGGATGCTGATGTGAACTATCAGGATCGCATTAAGTTCCGCGACGTTGAACTCTACACCTCCCTTTCTCCCGTTCGGATGTCATTTGACCGGGAAAACTCGGATCCGGGAACTGTCTCTATTACCGTCATGCCCTTGGATGCCCACAACATCCGGCTCCATACGAGCAGCGGTTCCCAGACTGTCGCACTGGGCGACACCATCTCGCTCGGAAGCGGACGGGTTGTCTTCCTCCCCACCGTTAATTATGGACCGGAGACCTACGGCCAACAGATCCATATCCACAAGCAACCCGTCACTTGGGCAGCCAATCATTTCATCAGCAGCCTTCGCATTTCTCACAACAAGCAGATTCTCCGACTGACCGTCGAAGACTTCAATGCCCAACGCGCAGCCGACGTAGTCAACATGTTGGTGGTCAAGTACAACGAAGCGGCTGTCCGGGAGAAAAACCGCGTGGCCGTCAATACGGAGCGCTTCATCAACGAGCGCCTGGCCATCATCGAGCAGGAGTTGGGCGGTGTGGAAGGCAGCATGGCCGCTTTCAAGACCGAGAACCAGTTAATGAGCGTAGGCGATGCTGCATCCATGTATTTGGGTGATAGCCGCAACTACAGCGCCGAGTTGGTGGAAGTGGAGACGCGTCTTTCTCTCTCCAACTATCTTAAAGACTATATCGTAAAGTCCGCCGACAGCTATCAGATGATTCCGGCCAACATGGGTCTCAACGATTCCAATGTGGACCTCGTCATCAGCCAGTATAACGACCAAATCCTGCGGAGGGAGAAGTTGGTTGCTGCCAGCAGTTCGGAGAGTCCGGCTGTCCGGCAGGCAGATGCCTCACTCAATTCCCTGCGCAGCAACATTCTGGGCCTCATCCAGAACCTCCAGACCAGCCTGGAGATCCAGAAACGCGACCTTTCCGAACGC
Source organism: Candidatus Cryptobacteroides sp. (assembly GCA_045117755.1). Classification (GTDB taxonomy): domain Bacteria; phylum Bacteroidota; class Bacteroidia; order Bacteroidales; family UBA932; genus Cryptobacteroides. The sequence goes on along the minus strand of JBGUOB010000083.1, from coordinate 76,031 downwards.
GAGCGCACCGCCATCCAGAAATTCTCCGCCATGCCTTCCAAGGAACTGCAGATGTTGGAAATCCAGCGCCAGCAGTCCATCAAACAGGATCTGTACCTCTACCTGCTCAACAAGCGGGAGGAGAACGCTCTGTCGCAGGCCATGGCGGACGACAACCTGCGCGTCATCGACCCGGCCTGGGCCAATTACACGCCGTCCTACCCCCAACGCATGAAGATGGCCCTGCTGGCCATCCTCATCGGCCTGTTGATCCCGGCCGTCGTGCTTATCGCCCGGCTCTTCCTGGACACCAAGATCCGCACGCGCAAGGAGATCGAGGAGAACATCGACGTGCCCTTCCTGGCGGAGATTCCGCTCAACAAGGACCTCCGGCACATCATCTTCAAGAGCAGCAAGCACAAACATGATGCGAAAAAGCCGTCGCCCTTCGTGTACGAGCCCAATTCGCACAGCGTCTTCACCGAGGCCATGCGCATGATGTGTACGAACCTTGCCTTCCTCGATCCGGACAGCAAGCTGCCGATGGTCATCGCGACCACCTCCTACTCGTCCTCCTCGGGCAAGACCTTCGTCACAGCCAACATGGCGGCCTGTCTCGCGGACGCGCAGAAGCGCGTCGTGCTGGTTGACACGGACATGCGCAAGCGCTCGATGTCCGGCGCCTTCGATCTCAAGCACAAGACCCTGGGCCTGTCCAACTATCTCTACGACCTGGACATCAAGCTGGAGGACATCCTGCACCAGGACGCCCGACCGGGCATCGACTTCATCCCCGCCGGCCCGACGCCGCCCAACCCGACCGAGCTCCTGGCCCGGCCGCGATTCGACGAGCTGATCAATCTGCTGCGCGAGCGCTACGACTACATCCTGCTCGACGGCGTGCCCATCCAGATGCTGGCGGATCCGCTCGTGATGAACCGCGTCGTGGACACCAACCTCTTCATCCTGCGCAGCGGCCAGCTTGACCGGCGCATCCTCCCGCAGCTCGACGAGCTCAACGAGAAGCGCCACCTGCACAACATGGCCATCGTCTTCAACGGGCCGCAGGTCAAGCGTCGCCACGGCTACGGCTTCGGCTCCTACGGCTATGGTTACGGCTACGGCTATGGTGCCGGCTACGGCTACTATGGCGAGGATGAGGAGAAAAAGAAGAAAGGATTCCGTAAACTGTTCGGTTAGTCATTATGGTCATTGCAGTAGATTTCGACGGCACCATCGTCGAGCATAAGTACCCCGAGATCGGCAAGGAGAAACCCTTCGCCATCCAGACCCTGCGCATGTTGCAGCGCGAGGGCAACCGCGTGATTCTCTTTACCTCCCGGGAAGGCGAGTTACTCGACGATGCCATCGCCTTCTGCCATGACCGCGGACTGGATTTCTACGCCGTCAACAGCAACCAGCCGCCGGACGCGCTCTTCCCCCGCCAGACCAGCAAGGTGATTGCCGATGTGTATATCGACGACCGCAATCTGGGCGGCATTCCCGATGACTGGACCATGATCTATGAAATGATCACGCATCAGCGGTTGGAGCGCCGCGCCCTGCGGGAGCGGAGCCGCGGCTGCGGGCTCTTCCGGAAGAAGTAGCTGCTGGAGATTCGCCGATCAAGTCGGCGAATGACGTAGACAATCGGCGAATGACGATAAGAAAAGGCTGTCCCTTTGTGGGACGGCCTTTTTTTGCTATATTTGTAGTTATGACTAAAACTAAATTGAGTTAGATATGTTCAAAGGACAACCCAAAGGTCTTTACGCCCTGGCCCTCGCCAACACCGGCGAGCGTTTCGGCTATTACACCATGCTCGCCATCTTCCTGCTCTTCCTGCAGGCGAAGTTCGGCTTCACCGCCGCAGCGGCGGGCCAGTTCTATGCCATTTTCCTGGCAGCCGTCTATTTCATGCCGGTCCTCGGCGGATGGCTCGCCGACAAGATCGGCTTCGGCAAGTGCGTGGTCACCGGCGTCTCGGTGATGTTCGCGGGCTACCTCCTGCTGGCCATCCCGACCAACGCCTTCGAGAGCCGCGGCCTCGCCCTCGCGATGATGATCGGCGCCCTGCTGCTCATCGCCGTGGGTACGGGTCTCTTCAAGGGCAACCTGCAGGTGATGACGGGCAACCTCTACGACGATCCAGCCTACAGCGCCAAGCGCGACTCCGGCTTCAGCCTCTTCTACATGGCCATCAACGTGGGCGCCATGTTCGCCCCCACCGCCGCCACCGCGCTCACCAACAAGCACCTGGCCAGCTCCGGTCTCCTCTACAAGGCCGACATCCCCGCCCTCGCACACCAGTGCCTGAACGGCACGCTGCAGGATCCTTCAAGCTTGGAGTCCCTCCAGGCCATGATGCCCGGCTCCGACGTGGCCGCCATGTCCCTGACCGATTTCAGCCAGTACTATATCAATCAGCTTTCGACCGCGTACAACCTCGGCTTCGCCGTAGCCTGCGTGTCCCTGATCTTCTCCATGGCCATCTACTTCGGCTTCCGCTCCTGGTTCAAGCACACGGACGTCAACGCCAAGCAGGCGGCCGCCAGCGACAAGGCCGTCGAGCTCACGCCGAAGCAGACCAAGGACCGCATCGTGGCCCTCTGCTTCGTGTTTGCCGTGGTCATTTTCTTCTGGATGGCCTTCCACCAGAACGGCTCCTCGCTGACCTACTTCGCCCGTGACTACACCCAGGACACCGTGAGCGGTCCGCTCCGCATCGGATTCAACATCTGGCCGCTCTTCCTGATCGCCATTTCCGTGTATACGCTCTTCGCGACCTTCCAGTCCGAGACGACCCGCGCCAAGTGCGTCTGCTGCGTCGTGACGCTCCTCCTCTGGGGCGGCGCCTACGCACTCTACTCCGGCATGGACGAGGTCCTGCACATCCTGCCGCAGCAGTTCCAGCAGTTCAACCCGTTCTTCGTCGTCGCCCTGACGCCGGTCTCCATGGCCCTGTTCGGCGCGCTCGCCAAGAAGGGCAAGGAGCCTTCCGCGCCGAAGAAGATCGGTCTCGGCATGTTCGTGGCCGCCATCGGCTACCTCATCATGCTCGCCGCCTCCAAGGGCCAACCCGCTCCGTCCAGCCTCACGGCTGTCGGCGGCGTCTCTCCGGACCCGGTGGTTCCGACCTACCTGATCAGCACCTACCTCATCCTCACCTTCGCCGAGCTGCTCCTCAGCCCGATGGGTATCTCCTTCGTGTCCAAGGTCGCTCCGCCGAAGTACAAGGGCCTGATGATGGGCTGCTGGTTCGCTGCCACCGCCATCGGCAACTACCTCAGCTCCATTCCCTCCATGCTGTGGGACAACGTGCCCCTGTGGGTCAACTGGACGGTGCTCATGGCGCTCTGCGTCATCTCCGGCGTCGTGATGTTCTCCTTCCTCAAGAAACTGGAGGCCGCTACGGCCGAATAAGCGATGTCCAAGCTCGGGGCCTTTCTGCTGAAGTTGCTGCTCCGCCTGCTGGGGCTGCTGCCGCTGCGCGTCCACTACGCGCTGGGGCGCTTCGTGTCCTGGCTGGCAGAGAGCGTCGTGCGCTACCGCCGCGACGTGGTGATGCACAACCTCACCAGGGCCTTCCCCGAGAAGAACATCTGGGAGCTGAAGCCCATCCGCAAGGCCTTCTACCGCCATTTCGGCGAACTCATCGCCGAAGCGGTCTGGTTCGGCGGCTGCCGCAATCCCAAACGCCTGCGGCGCGCCCGGCTCGTCGAGGTGGAGAATCCCGACGTGGCCGCCCGCCTCTTCGAGGCATCTCCGAGCATGGTCGTCATGTACTCGCACTGCGGCAACTGGGAGCTCTACGGCGGCATCGCCTCCTACAATTACACCGACACGCCGCTCCCCTTCACCGAGCAGAACTTCTGCGTGGTGTACCGGGAGCTGTCCAGCAAGGCCTGGGACCTCGTCCTGCAGGACAACCGCTTCGCACCCCTGCTGGACCGCAAGCATTTCCCGGGCTATATCGAAAGCAAGGATCTCATCCGCTACGCCTTCACGCACCGCGACGAGAAGAAAGTGTACAACATCAACACCGACCAGCGGCCCTACTTCGTCTCCCCTGCCAACATGGACGTCGAGTTCCTCGGGCAGCAGGTGCAGACGATGACGGGCGCCGCCGCGCTGGCACGCAAGTTCGGCATGGGGGTTGCTTACCTCACCATGCGGCGCGAGGGCCGGGGGCATTACGTGATGCGCTACGAGCCCATCTGCGAGGACGCCTCGAAGATGAGCGTGGAAGAGATTATGCGCCAATACTACAAGCTCCTGGAGGCGGACATCCGGCAGCAGCCGGAGAACTACCTCTGGACACATCAACGTTTTGCAAGAATATAAACAACTCATACACAAGAAGCTATGACCATCAAAGATCTTCAACCGAAAGTCGTTTGGAACAATTTCTATGGACTTACCCGCTGCCCGCGTCCCTCCAAGCATGAGGAGATCGTGCGTCAGCATCTGCTCGACTGGGCCAAGGAGCACAAGGTCGAGGCGTTCGCCGACGAGACCGGCAACGTGATTATGCGCGTGCCCGCCACCCCGGGGTTTGAGAACCGCAAGGGTGTCGTGCTCCAGGGACACATGGATATGGTGCCGCAAAAGACTTCGGATACCGTCCACGATTTCCTGAAGGATCCGATCCAGACCGTCATCGACGGCGAATGGGTCACCGCCCAGGGCACGACGCTCGGCGCCGACAACGGCATGGGTGTCGCCATGGCGATGTCCGTCGCCGAGGACAAGAGCGTGAAGCACGGCCCGATCGAGATTCTCGTGACCTACGACGAGGAGACCGGCATGACGGGCGCCGAGGCGCTGAAGCCGGGTCTGCTCAAGGGCGATATCCTCATCAACCTCGACTCCGAGGATGAGAACGAACTCTGCATCGGCTGCGCCGGCGGTCTGGACGCCCAGGCGGACTTCAAGTACAAGACCTTCCCCACCCCGCGTGGCTACAAGGGCTACAAGATCGAGATCAAGGGTCTGTCCGGCGGTCACTCCGGCATGGACATCTCCCTGTACCGCGCCAACGCTAACAAGGTGCTGGTCCGCACCCTCATTCCGCTCATCGAGCGCTATGGCGGCAAGGTGGCCAACATGAGCGGCGGCAGCCTGCGCAACGCTATCCCGTTCGAGTCCGAAGCGCTGATCGCCCTGCCCGAGGAGAATGCGGCGAAGGCGGTCCGCTACATCGGCGAAATCCTCAAGTTCCACAAGTTCCGTCATCAGGAGAGCGATCCGGGCATGACGTATTCCATCACGAAGACGACCAAGCCCGCCCGCTGCATCGATGATGCCGTGATGCTGAACGCCTGCAAGGCGATCGCCGCCTGCCCGTCCAACGTGATCCGCATGAGCCAGTCGATGCCGGGTCTCACCGAGACCTCCATCAACCTGGCGGTCGTGCGCTGCAACCGCGGCCACCTGACGGTCAACTCCCTGCTGCGCAGTGCCCTCAACGCTTCCAAGTTCGAGTTGGCCATGCGCGTGCGCTACATCTTCGAGTTCGCCGGTGCCAAGGTGAAGTTCTTCGGCGGCTACCCGGGCTGGATCCCCAAGCCGAAGACCCCGATCAACAAGCTGATCAACGACACGCACATCAAGCTCTTCGGCACGCCGATGAACGTGATGGCCACCCACGGCGGCCTCGAGTGCGCCCTGCTCGGCGCCAAGTATCCCAACTGGGAGATGGTCTCCATCGGACCTACCGTCCTGTATCCGCACTCCCCGGACGAGCGTGTCAACATCGCTGCCGTCGGGCGGAGCTGGGAGCTGCTGAAGGCGGTCCTGGAGAATATCCCCGAGAAGTAGCCAATTTGCCCAAGCTGTATATCATATCAGGCTGCAACGGATCCGGCAAGACCACAGCGTCATACACGCTCTTGCCGGATTTGTTGAATTGTCGGGAGTTCGTGAACTCGGACGAGTTCGCGAAGAGTTTCTCGCCCTTCGACCCGGGGGCGGCGTCCGTCACGGCCAGCCGGTATATGTTGATGAAGATCAACTACCTGCTGGACCGGAAGGCGGATTTCGCCGTGGAGACGACGCTCGCGACCCGCTCGCTGCTGCAGATCGTGCTGCAGGCGCAGAAGCTGGGCTACGAGAGCACGGTGCTGTATTTCTGGCTGAATTCGCCGGAGCTGGCGATCGAGCGGGTGCGGGACCGGGTGGTTTCCGGCGGTCACAATATTCCCGACGCGGTGGTGCGGCGCCGTTATGTGATGGGGCTGCAGTACCTCTTCGACGTGTATATCCCGGTCATCGACCGCTGGATCCTGGCGGACAATTCGAAGCCGCCGTTTTCAGTGGTGGCCGAGGGGTCGCGGGATGTGATCTACATCAAGGACAATGAGAAATATCAACAAATCCGGCATATTGCGCATCCCGATGAGTCCGTGTGATCGTTTTGGTGTGACAGAGGAGCAGTTGCGTTCGCTGGTGGCCGAGGGGCTGCGAGCGGGCGGCGACTGGTGTGATCTGTATTTCGAGGATACGTCGTATCATGATCTGCTGCTGCGCGACGGGGTCGTCGGTTCCGGTGGCTATCATGTCGATTACGGCTGCGGCATCCGCGTCCTGAAGGGCGAAAAAACCGGCTACGCCTATGCCGAGACCACCGATTATCCCTCCCTGCTCTCTGCTGCCAAAGCCGCCGGCTCCATTGCAACTGCAGCTCCGTTCCACGGCAGCCAGCCTCTCCAGACGTCCGGCTACGCCGGACCCCTCCCACCGCAAAGCGGCGGGCCCCTCCCTCTATCGAACCGAGGGTGGTTACGGTCTGGAGAGGCTGCTGCCGCTTCCACTACGCATGCAGTTGCAGATTTATATCCGGAACTGGAGCCTTGGGAAAATGCTGAAATAGCGGGGTTCGTACCTTTTCTTCAGAAAATCGAGGCGGGGATACGGGCGCGGGACAGCCGTGTGCTGAAGGTCGTGGCCATCCTGTCCTACTCCGTCAGCGACATCCTGATGTACAACTCCCTCGGCGAACTGACCACGGACCACCGCCCGCTGGGCAGCATCTCCGTGCAGGTCATCTTCCAGCAAGGCGAGCGCACGGAAAACAACACCGTCTCGCGGAGCCTGCGCATGGGCGCCGAATTCATCAACGAAGCCGTCCTCGAGGACCTGGTCAGCCGGGCCGTCGAAGGTATCGACGCGCGCTTCGAGGCGCGGCGGCCGAAAGGCGGGCAGATGCCCGTCGTCATGGGCGCCGGTGCCTCCGGCATCCTGCTCCACGAAGCCATGGGCCATGCCTTCGAAGCGGACTTCAACCGCAAGGGGCAGTCCATCTTCAGCGACCGCATGGGGTCGCGCATCTGCCGTCCGGGCATCAACATCCTGGACGACGCCACGGTGCCCGCGAGCCGCGGCGCCTGCAACTATGACGACGAGGGCGTGCCCGGCCAGAAGACCTATATGGTCACGGACGGCGTGCTCACCTCCTACCTCCACGACCGCATCAGCGCCGGGTACTACGGCGTGGCCCCGACGGGCAACGGCCGGCGGGAGTCGTTCCGCTACAACCCCATTCCGCGCATGCGGGCAACCTATATGGAGAGCGGTCCCGACGGGACGAAGGAGGACCTGATCGCCTCGGTGAAACGGGGCATCTACGTGGACCAGTTCGCGAACGGACAGGTCAAGATCGGCGAGGGAGATTTCACCTTCTTCGTCAAGAGCGGCTTCCTCATCGAGAAGGGGCGGCTGACGATGCCCGTTAAGGACATCAACATCATCGGCAACGGGCCGCAGGCCCTGGCCGATATCCAGGCGGTCGCGGGCGATCTGCGAATCGACGAGGGCACCTGGACCTGCGGGAAGGAGCAGAGCGTCGCAGTGTCCTGCGGCATTCCTTCCGTATTGATTGGAAATTTAACGGTCGGAGGAGAGTAAGATGATCACGGAGAAGGAATTGGATTTCGTCCGGGAGGCGCTGGAAATGGCGAAGCGCGCCGGTGCGCAGCACGCGCGAGCGACGCTGTCGCTGAGCGAGGAGGACCTCGTGGCGACGCTGGACGGCGAGGTGGACCGCGTGACGCACTGCGCCGACCGCTCACTGTCGCTGGCCTTGTTCGTGGACGGGCGCTATGGCAGTTATTCGACCAACAAGCTGGACGCGACTTCGCTCGCGGGCTTCATCGAGCGGGCTGTCGCCGCGACGCGCATGGTCGCGCCGGATCCGCTCCGCGTCCTGCCCGACCCCGCCCGCTGCTGCCACGATGCCCTGACGGGCAACGAGCTCGGCCTCGTCGACCCCGCCCGCAACACCCTCACCCCCGCCGACCGGCAGAACCTTGCCTTGCAGGCCTCTGTTCTGGCATCCGCGGCAGGGCTGCTGCCCCGCGGGGAGTCAAAAGATTCGGATCTTTTTGCAGCATCGCAAAAATCTCCGATTTCTTTTGACCCCACCACTGACGTGGTCCCCCCTCTTCCGAGCCGAGGGCGGCACGCCCCCGCGGGAGCAGCACCCTGCCCGCAGATTTCAACAGAGGCCGAATACAAAATAGTATCCGAAGAAGGAGAATATTCTGATTCTGTGTATGATACGGTGGTGATGGATACGAACGGGGTGTGCTGCCGACATAGCGAGACCTCGTTCGACTACGGGGTGGAGATTACGATCGAGAGCGAGGGCGAGAAGTACAGCGGATACTGGTGGGACGCGTCCTCGCGCCTCGCGGAACTGGACGCCCCGGCATGCGGCCGGGAGGCGCTCGCACGCGCCGTCGGCCAGATCGGCTCCGAGCCGGCACCGAGCGGCCGCTACACCGCGGTGATCGACGCCGAGATGGCCTCGAAGGTCGTTTCCCCGTTGCTCCGGGCCCTGAGCGGCTACGCCATCCAGCAGAACAACTCCTTCCTGATGGGCAGCCTCGGGCGGTCCTTATTTCCCGAAGGGCTCACCATCCTGGACGTCCCCCGCATCCCTGGGCAGACCTGCTCCAAATACTTTGACTCCGAAGGCGTTGCGACTGTCGACGCCCCCATCGTCGAGGCGGGCGTCGTAAAGGAATACTTCATCAACAGCTACATGGCCGGCAAACTCCGGATGGCCCCGACCGTCGAGGACGCCACGCGTCCCAAGGTCCTCCCCTGGCCCTGCCCCGGCCTGGACCGCGACGCCATCCTGCGCCGCTGCGGCAGCGGGATCCTGGTCACCGACTTCAACGGCGGCAACAGCAACCCCGTGACCGGCGACTTCTCGTACGGCATCGAGGGCTACCGCTTCGAGGATGGCAAGATTGTTGCGCCGGTGAGCGGCATGCTGATGACCGGCAACTTCCTGACACTATGGTCGCATCTGCTCGCCGCCGGCGACGATGCGCGCCCCTGCCAGACCAAACTCATCCCGACCCTCGCCTTCGCGGAGGTCGATTTCAGCGGCTAAAATGTGTTGTGGTTGCGTTTTCGCAACCGACTCACAATTAATAGGTTACATTATTACTTGCGGGAGAATGCCCCAAAGTAAAGTTTAAAATGATTGAATATTAAATAGTTACAAAAACAGAGATATGAAAGTAGAGAAAAACAAAGTGGTGGCGGTGAGCTACCAGCTGGAAGTGGAAGGTAAGATCGCGGACAAGTCCGCCCCCGGCAACCCCCTGGAGTACATCCACGGCAGCGGCATGCTGCTGCCGAAATTCGAAGGCGCCCTCGAGGGCAAGGAGCCGGGCGACGGCTTCGACTTTGTCCTCAGCCCCGAAGACGGCTACGGCACCTACGATCCCCGCTACCTCGTCGAGCTGCCCAAGACGGCGTTCGCCATCGACGGGCAGGTGCGCGAAGACCTGCTGGTCGTGGGTCGCACCATCCCGATGCTCAACCAGGCCGGCCAGGTGGTCCAGGGCACGGTGAACAAGATTACCGACAACACCGTGACGATGGACTTCAACCACCCGATGGCAGGCAAGACCCTGCACTTCACCGGCAAGGTGGAGAGCGTGCGCAGCGCCACCGACAAGGAGCTGACCGAAGGCCTGCACGGCGAATACCTCCCGCAGGAGGAAGGTTGCCACGGCGGTTGCCACGGCGGCGGCTGTCATGGTGGCGATTGCCACAAAGATGGTGACGGCGAGTGCTGCGGCAAGGGCGAAGGCCACCACGACGGCGAGTGCTGCGGCAAGGGCGGCGGCCACTGCCACAAGGACGAATAAAACCCCATGCGCACCGCTGTCGTCATCCTGAACTGGAACACCCGGGACTACCTGGGGCGTTTCCTGCCTCCCCTGCTGGACAGCCTGCAAGGGCTGGATGCCGGCGTCGTGGTCGCTGACAATGCGAGCACGGACGGCTCGCGCGAGCTGCTCGCCGAGCGATTTCCGCAGGTGCGGACGATCCTGCTGAACGATAATTACGGCTTCACCGGCGGCTACAACCGCGCTTTCGCGCAATTGGATGAGCCGGAGTACCTGGTGCTGCTGAACTCGGATATCGAGGTGCCGGCGGGGTGGCTGGAGCCGCTCGTGGCGTGGATGGATGCCCATCCGGACTACGCCGCCTGCGGGCCCAAGCTGCATGCGCTGGTGCCCGAGGGCAACGGCTTCCGCCGGACGGACCGGTTCGAATATGCCGGCGCAGCCGGCGGCCTGCTCGACCGCTACGGCTTCCCCTTCTGCCGCGGCCGCGTGCTCAAGCGCACGGAACGCGACGAAGGGCAGTACGACCGGCCGCAGGACGCGCTCTGGGTGTCCGGCGCCTGCCTGCTGGTCCGCGCCCGCTGCTGGCGCGAACTGGGCGGGCTGGACGAGCGCTTCTTCGCGCACATGGAAGAGATCGACTTGTGCTGGCGCGCGTGGCTCGCCGGCTGGCGCGTGGGCGTGGTGCCGCAGAGCTGCGTGTACCACCTGGGCGGCGGCACCCTGGTCCCCGCTTCGCCGTTCAAGCTGAAACTCAATTTCCGGAACGGGCTGCTCCTGCTGGAGAACAACCTGCCCGCGACCGTCGGAGCCCGGCGGGCGCGCGGGCGCATCCGCATGCGCAAGATTTTGGATTGTGCCGCGGCAATCGTATATTTGTTGTCTGGAAAGACGGAAAATGCCCGGGCTGTCCTGGACGCGCACCTCGAATACCGCGAGTTGCGCCAGCTCTCACCGGGCACGAAAACTGTCCCCAGTGTGCCCGCGGAAATAGGAAAGATACCTTTGCGGAATATCTGTATCCTGCTGCAGGCTGCCTTGCGGGGAAAGAAGGTTTTTAAATTTGTGAGACGCTATGAAAGTAGTCATTGAGGGAGCCGGTGAGGTCGGTTCCCATCTCGCGAAGATGCTTCGCGCCGAGGCGAACGAAGTCACGGTGATAGACGACAACGCCGAGCGCATTGCCGCCCTGACGTCGTACGCCGATGTCGAGACGGTCCTCGGCAACCCCTCGTCCATCGAAATCCTGCGCAATGCCGCGGTGGAAAAGGCGGACCTGTTCATCGCCGTCTACCCGCTGGCCGCCCAGGAGATCAACATCGTGGGCGCCCTGCTCGCCAAGCAGCTCGGTGCCGGCAAGGTGATTGCGCGCGTCAACGACGAAGATTATCTGAACGCGGAGAACAAGCTCATTTTCAAGGAACTGGGCATCGAGCTCATGTTCTATCCCGAGAAGAGTGCCGCCGACGAAATCGTGGCCTTCCTCAAGCACAACTCCACGGCCGAGACGATGGACTTCGCCCGCGGCCGGCTCCAGATCGCCGTCTTCCGCCTCACGGAGGATTCCCCCATCCTGGACCTCAAGCTGCTGGAATTCATCAAGGACACGACCACCGAGGAGTTGCAGCAGTTCCGCGTCATCGCCATCTCGCGCGACGAGACCACCATCATCCCGAAGCTGGACACCAAGTTCCTCTACGGCGACCTCGTCTTCACCATCACCACGCGCGAAGGCGTGGAACCGCTCTACCGTCACTTCGGCAAGACGAACGTCTCCATCGACAGCGCCTTCATCCTGGGCGGCGGCCCCATCGGCGAGATGCTCGCCCGTTCCCTGGCGCGCATCGGCCTGAAGGTCAAGCTCGTGGAGGGAGACAAGGACCGCTGCATCGAGCTGTCCGAGAAGCTGCCGGAGACCGTGCGCATCGTCCACGGAGACGGGCGCAATTCGGATTTCCTCTACGAGGAAGGCATCCAGGAATACGATTCCTTCATCGCCCTGACGGGCAATGATGAAAGCAATGTCCTGTCCTGCGTGGTGGCCAAGAAATTCGGCGTGCCGCGCACCATCGCGGAGGTGGAGAACATCGAGTACATCCACATCGCGGAAGAGATGGGCGTGGACAACGTTATCAACAAGAAACTTATCACCGCCGGCCGCATCTTCAAGTTCACCCTGTCGGGCAAGGCGCGCTCGGTGCGTTATATGACCGGAACCAATGCGGAAGTCATCGAGTACACGGTGGCGCCGGGTTCCGCCATCACGGCCGGGCCGATCAAGGACATGGACTTCCCGCGGAACGCCATCATCGGCGGCGTGATCCGCGGCAGCGAGGCCTTCATCGCCGTGGGTGATACGGTCATCCAGCCCTACGATCGCGTGGCGATCTTCGCGCTGCCGGAGACCATCCAGGATATCGACAAATTCTTTAAATAACTAAAAGTACTGACTTTCTTTTTCGAAGAGGGCGCGGTCGTCGCGGTTCGGATCCGGACGGACGGCGTCGCGCATCTTCTCGATGGCCTCGCGCTCGCTGCGTCCCAGTTTGCGCGGAATCCACACCAGAATCTTCACGTACAGGTCGCCGCGGCTGCTGAGGCCGTAGCCGTTCACGGACGGCAGACCCTTGCCGCGCAGGCGCTGGACCGTGCCGGACTGCGTGCCGGCCTCCAGCTTCAGGGTCTGCGGACCGTCGATGCCCGGCACCTGGATCTCGCAGCCCAGCATCGCGTCCGCGACGCTGATCACACGCGTATAGAAGAGGTTCGCGCCGTCGCGCTTCAGCTGGGCGTGCGGCTGCTCCTCCACGATCACGAGCAGGTCGCCATTCACGCCGCCCTGCGGCGCGGCATGTCCTTCCCCGCGCAGGGACAGCTGCATGCCGTCCTCCACGCCCGCCGGGATGCGGACCTTGACCGTCTCCTTGACCCGGACGAGGCCGGTGCCCTTGCAGCGGCCGCAGGGGTTGGTCACCACCTTGCCAGTGCCGTTGCAGTGCGGACAGACAGAGGTATTGAGGGCGCGCCCGAAGAGGGTGTTGGTCACGGTCTGGATGGTGCCCGTACCCTTGCAGGTCGGACAGGTCTTGACGTCGGAAGCGTTCCTGGCGCCCCGGCCGTTGCAGTCCGGGCAGGGCCGGTTGCGCTCGATCGTGACTTCCTTCTCACAGCCGTTCGCAATCTCCTCCAGCGTCACCTTGACGCGGGTGCGGATGTCGCGGCCGCGCTGCTGTCGGGGGCCCTGCTGGCCGCCGAAGCCGAAGTCGCCGAAACCGCTGAAGCCGCCGAAGCCGCCGAACGCGCCGCCGAACAGGTTGTTCAGGATGTCGTTCAGGTTGCCGAAGCCCTGGCTCCAGTCCTGGGCGCCCGCACCGTCCACGCCGGCGAAGCCGAACTGGTCGTATTTCGCCTTCTTGTCGGGGTCGCTCAGCACGGAATAGGCCTCGGAGGCCTCCTTGAACTTCTCTTCCGCGGTCTTCTTCTCGGCGTCCGTGCCGCTGACCCAGCGGTCCGGATGCCATTTGAGCGCGGCCTTGCGGTACGCGCCCTTGATATCGTCAGCCGAGGCTCCCTTCTGGAGCCCCAGGACCTCGTAGTAATCTCTTTTCTCTGCCATACCTTATGCTCCCACAACCACTTTGGCGTAGCGCAGGACCTTGCCGCCCAGCGTGTAGCCCGTCTGAATCACGTCGATCACCTTGCCCTTCATCTCCTCGCTCGGCGCGGGGAACTGGGTCACGGCCTCGTGGAAATCGGTGTTGAACACCTCGCCCTTGGCCTCGATCCGGGCCAGGCCCTGGGTCTTCAGGTAATCCATCAATTTATTGTATATCAGCGCCGTACCTTCTTTGGCCGCCTCGTCGGACGACTTGGAGAGCATTTCCATGGCGCGCTCGCAGTCGTCCAGCACCGGGAGGAGTCCCTCGATGGTCTTGGCCGAAGCAGAGGCGATCAGGTTCAGCCGGTCCTCCGAGCTGCGGCGCCGGAAGGTCTCGAATTCCGCCATCAGGCGGATGTAGCTGTCCTTCTCGGCCGCCAATTTGTCAGTCAGCTCGGCAACCTGCTTCTTCAGGTCGTCGGCCTTGCGGTCTTCCTTCTTCTGTTTCTTCTTGGACTCTGCTGCCTGCGGAGCCTCCACAGGCGCTTCCGCCTGCGGATCCTGTATCTTTTCTTTCTTGTCGGACATAATCTTAACTTGTTTGCCCTGATAAAAAGCAAAATACCTGCCACTGACGAAATGTCAGGGCAGGTTTTTGCGTTGCTTGCAGGCTGCAGACAGCCCGGCGGATTACCAGCGAGCCTGAACCGGCTCGGGTTCGGTCAGGACCTGGGCGTTCATCCACTCGAAGATGTTGGCGTGGCCCTGGGGCGCGACGGTGCCGCCGCCGTTGTTGGTCGGCTTCACATCCTCCGTGCTCTGCTCCTGGGACAGGGTCACGGCGTCATTGAAGAGGTAGCACCAGGAGAAGTGGCCGAGAAGGCGCTGGCCGGGATTGTCCATGCCGACGACGTTCTCGAACATGGACATCCAGACGTTCTTCGCACCGGCCTTGACCAGGCGTTGGAAGGTCGGGATGCAGTGCGTCTTGGGATCCACCGTGGTGTCGTCGTAGGACTGGACGATCCAGATGTTCTCCTGCGCGAGCTGCTGGATCTGCGTGTCGGAGATGTACTGGTCCATGAAAGCCTCGCAGGTCGGGTAGGCCGCCGCGAAGTACTGGGGATGACGGATGAGCATGTGCACGGTCATGAAGCCGCCGTTGGAGCAGCCGCCCAGGTAGATGCGGTTGCGGTCCACGTCGGGATGCTCGTCCACGTAGCGGTCGATGCAGGCCTTCAGGACGTCGGCGTACATGGAAGGATTCTCACCGTGGGAGAAGGAGCCGTTGGCGGCGCTCATCCACATGGTGGGGCACTGGATCGAAAGGACGTAGGCGCCGCCGACGCCGCCTTCCGTGGTGAAGTGCGACTGGATCTGCGGGCGGATGAGCGAGACGACCTCGTTGCCCAACAGGGTGATGGAGACATCCAGGCCGCCTTCGCCGCCGCCGTGGAGCCAGATCACCAGCGGGTTCTTCTTCCCGTCGCCGCGGAGGGACCAGGGCTCGTAGGCCGCGTACGTGAGCGTCACGTCGCCGACTTTGCCGAGGGTCTTGCCGGTGAAGGTGCCTTTATTGAAATAATCGGCCTCGGAGACGAAGTCCTTGAGCGCCTGGGCGCTTTCGCATTCGATGGCGGTGAACTTCTGCTTGCCCACCTTGAGGGTCTTGCCCGGCTTCAGGCCGACCTTGACGTTATATTCCTGACGCCACACGCCGTTGCTGATGGACGGGCCGAGGCCCCTGCCGGTGGCCTTCGCGAGGCCGAGGGCGAGGTACTCTCCCTCCGGGTTGAAGGCGCCGCGGGCGTCGCACGGGTAAGTCGAGACGACGGTCCGCTCGGTGCCGTTGGTGCTGACGGTGAACACGGACGGATCCGGGTTGACGAGTTGGATTTCCGGTTTCACGACCACGAGGTTCACGGCCGTGTTGGCTTCATACGTGGTTACGCCCACCACCTGGGGGGCCATTTTCAACGTCTGGGCGTTGGCAGAGAAGGCTGCCGTGCAGGCAGCGAGGGCTGCAAGAAGAGTGATTTTGTTCATGGTTGTATTGGTTTGGAAGTAAAGTTAACCAATATTTCCATTCTACGAACAAGCCACCGGGGCCAACTGGACAAGGATGTAAACTTTTGTCAAAAATGAAAACAAAAAACCCCGCAACGATGTTGCGGGGTTTCTGGTGACGCCTGCAGGATTCAAACCTGCGACCTTTTGATCCGTAGTCAAATGCTCTATTCAGCTGAGCTAAGGCGCCATAACCAACCGGCGCGAGGCCGGTTTATCTTACTCTGCCGGAGCGTCTTTCACGACACGCTTGGCTTCCTTGATGCGAGCCTTCTTACCAGAGAGGTTGCGGAGGTAGAAGATACGTGCGCGACGGACTTTACCGACTTTGTTCAGTTCAATGCTGTCAATGGCCGGAGACTCGTAAGGGAAAATTCTCTCGACACCGATACCGTTGGAAACCTTGCGGATGGTGAAGGTCTTCGTGTACGGGGTGGAACCACAAATCTGGATCACCACGCCGCGGAAGCTCTGGAGTCTCTCCTTGTCGCCTTCCTTGATCCGGTAGGTCACCGTGATGGTGTCACCGGCTTTGAACTGCGGGTAGGAGGCAGCTTTGTTCTGGGAGAACGACTGCTCTACTAAGTTAATCAAATCCATAATATGTCAATGATATTGGAAGAGGCAGCATCATCAAACCGTTCGAAGAGAGGCTGCTTTCTTTTCGGACTGCAAATATAGGAACTTTTCGGATACCTGCAAAATTTTTCTGCAAATATTTAAATATTCTGCTGGTCGTCGTCAGCGTTGATGCCGAGACTGGCGAGCTGCTTGAGGAAGGCATCCTCGAAACCGCGCTCCGCAATCCTGCGGGACATATTGAGTACCAGGCTGTCGCCGTAGCCGACGCAGGCGGAGGCGCCGGAATTGCCCCGCTGCCGACCGAGGATGAAATCCACGTCGCGCACATACGGGCGCATGGACTCCGGCAGGTCGATCTTGCCCAGATTCGACAGGGTGTGGGTACAGTAGCGGTCCCCCTTCAGTTTGAAGATGATGTCGATGATGGGCTTCTTCAGGAAGCGCGGGATGCAGTTGATGGCAAAGTTGTCTTCCAACTCCACGTTCTTGGCCACCTTCGGTTCCAGCTCGCTCGCCATCGAGTACAGGCGCTTCTGCGCGCGGACGACGCCCAGGATCTGGTTGAAATCATATTCCCCGTTGCGCACGTCCACGCCCAGGACGACATAAGAGGAGAAGTTGCGGAGCGTACGGCCGCCGAAGATCTTGCGCAGGTCCACCGGGACGTTGACCTTGAGGACGGAGCGGCGGCGGAAGGGATCCTTGCGGCGGACGTCCTGCAGCGCGGCCACCATCGCGGCCGTGAGGAGCTCCGTCACCGTGGCGTCGCGGCGCTTGGCCTCGGCGCAGACCTGCGCCATCGGCAGCTTGATGCGGACGTCGCGCAGCACCTTGTGCGGCAGCACGCGGCCACGGATATGGTAGGCGGCGTCGTTCTGCTCCAGCGCGCCGTGCTTCCCGCTGAAATCATCGAAGGAATCCGCAAGCTCGGAAGCGCTGGGGGCGTCCGACGGATCCAGGATGCGGCCGCCGTAGTTCGGTTCGATCCCGTAGCGCAGGCGAAGGTATTCCGCGGTCAGCGTGAGCAGGAAGGTCATGCCGCCGTTACCGTCCGTCAGGACGTGGAAGATGTCCTGCACGATGCGGCAGCCGTCCGCGGAGACGCGGAAGAGGAAGCCGTCGTTGCCGGCAATGGTGAACTGGTGCAGCGGCTGCATAGGCAGGACGCGGACCGGCCGGTCCAGCTTGCGAAGGAACCACCAGAGGGCACCGCCCGTCAGGGTATAACCGAAGGTCGGGATGCGGCCGACGGTCGCTTCAAGCGCCTGCTGGAGGATCTCGGCGTCCACCGGTTCGGAAAGGGTCACGGACATGCGGTACAGCGAAGCGTATTTCTTCGACAGACTGGCGGGATATATGAACGAGGCGTTGTCCAGCCTCAGGAGTTTCTGCTGTGTCATGGCAAAAATCGTTTGGTTTTCGAGGGCAAAGTTATGCACCTTGTCAGCGCCCGCAAAAGCTTCCGGATCGAAACCCCCGAAAAGGTGACAAAACGCCCATTTGGCGGAGAATTCATGCAGTTTTGGGGACGAAATTGAAAATCTTGGAGATTTATCCCAGGCAGATTCGGGACGAACAGCGGAAGCCTGGGAGCACTTCCGAGAGCTGCGGAAATCGATGTTGATAACTTTTCCAGGGAAAGCGAGTCATATATGGAAATAATTTCTATTTTTGCGCGAAATTAAAAAATACGACTATGTATTGGACACTCGAACTTGCCAGCGCATTGGACGACGCTCCGTGGCCTGCGACCAAAGAAGAATTGATTGATTACGCCAACCGTTCCGGCGCCCCGGAAGAGGTGATAGAGAACCTGGAAGAGCTCGAAGAAGAAGGTGAGATCTACGAGACCATCGAGGATATCTGGCCGGACTACCCTACCAAAGAAGACTTCTTCTTTAACGAAGAGGAATATTAGTCGTAAGCGGCCACTTCTGGCGTTTAACGATTATAAGAATGATGCTACCCCGGAATCGAGGGTAGCATCATTCTTTAATGCCGGTATAGAACCCTAGAATACTTTCAGCGCGGCGAGGGCGTTGCGGTATTCCCGCTCAGCGTCCAGGGTCTGCTCCAGGGCCTCGTAATAGAGGTCGTTCTCAACCAGATAGTCGATCATGGAGATCTCGCCCCGCGTCAGGGCAGAGAGCAGGTAGTCCCGGTAGTCGGTGTCTGTCAGCGAGGCGCGCAACGCCGCGGCGTTGGTCTTCATGGCCTCAGCCTGCCTGTACAAGTCCTGGATCCGCTGGTAGAACGCCTGCTCCGCGGCATCCTGCCGGGTCTGCGCGACGGCGACGTCCGCCCGCGAACGCTTGACGCGGTTCGAGCCGCTCCACAGCGGAACGCTCAGTCCTACGGTCACACCGCGGAAGCGCTCCACCGTCTGGATCTCGCTCATGTAGCCCACCTTCAACTCCGGCATCGCGGACAGGCGGTCGATGGACAACTGCTTCTGACTGACCTCCAGTTCCTTGCGGACATACGCCAGGACCGGATTCTGCGCAGACGCCTCCGCGAACCAGGTCTCGAAATCGGCTGGCAGCGTGTCGTCGGCATCATAATCCTCCGGGATGAACGACGGCGCCTTGCCGCCGTTGAGTGCGGCCAGGCCCACCAGGGTGGACTGCCGCTCGTTCTCCGCCTGATTGACCCGGCCCCGGATCGAAGCCTGGTGGAGTTTGGCCTTGTTCAGGTCCAGAATGGTCGCATCGCCCGAAGCCAGCCGGCGCTCATAGGCATCCACGAGGGTGGTCGAGCGCACAAGGTGGTCTTCGAGCACCTGCAGATATTTGTGGTAATAGATCAAGTCGATGATGAGCCGGCGCGCCTCCTGCATCACTTCCAGCCGCCGGGACTTGTATTTCAGCGCGGACAACTCGTCCAGGCCGGCCACCTTGCCGGAGCGCATGCCGCTCAGCGTGGCCATGTCGAAGGACTGCGTGATGCGCAGGTCGTGGCGGTTCCCGATGTCGGCGGGGCCCCAGAGGTAGTTGAACTCCACCTCCGGATTTGCAAGCAGGGCCTCGGAGCGATTGACAAGCCGCTCCTGCTCGAGCTCGGCCAGCGCGGCCTTCAGGTCCGGATTGTTCGCCTCGATCTCCAGCAGCAGCGCCTCCGCGCCGCCCTGCGCGAATGCGCTGAGGCTGAACGACAATCCAATGATTATCAGATAGATCCTTTTCATGATTTCTTCTTGTTCGTGATGAGGTACATAAGCGGAATGACGAAGCCGTTCAGCAGAGTCGAGGAAAGCAGTCCACCCAGGATGACCTTGGCCATGGGCGACTGGATCTCGTTGCCTGGCAGGTCGCCGCCCAGCGCCAGCGGCAATAGGGCCAGAGCGGAAGTGACAGCGGTCATCAGGATGGGATTCAGGCGGTCGAGAGAGCCGGTCACAATCGTTTCCGTCACCGACCGCCCCTCCGCGCGGAGGATGTTATAGCGGTCGATGAGCAGCATGCCGTTACGGGTCGCGATGCCGAACAGCGAGATGAAGCCGATGATGGCGGGGATGCTCAGGATTCCGCCCGTGAAATAGACCGCCATCACCCCGCCGATGAGCGCCAGAGGCAGGTTCAGCAGCACGACGAGCGCCTGGGAAGTACTCTTGAACTCACCGAGCAGCAGCATAAAGATAATCAGCACACTGAACACACTCACCAGTGCGATGGTGCGGGAAGCCCGCTCCTCGCTCTCGAACTGGCCGCCGTATTCGATGCGGTAGTCGTCCGGCAGGGGCACGTTCGCCTCGATTTCCCGCCGGATGGCGGCGACGGCCTTCGACAGTTCGCCGTTCGTGGCGTTGCAGGAAACCACCAGCTTGCGGCTGAGGTTCTCCCGCCCGATCGTGTTGGGGCCCGCCGAAGAGACCACGTCGGCGACGTAGCTCAGCGGAACCTTGGCCCCGGAGGGCGTGTCAATCATCAGATCCCCGATCTGTTCCATCGAGGATTTCGCATCGCCTTTCACCTTAAGGGTCAGGTCGAAGGAACGGTTGCCTTCATAGACGGTCGAGACCGGCTCGCCCGCCAGCATCACCTGGACGAACTCGGCAAACTCCGGCAGCGTGATGCCGTAGCGGGAAAGCATCTCGCGCCGGGGCACGATGTTCAGCTCCGGCCGCTCCACCTGCTGCTCCACGTTGATGTCCGTGATGCCCTCGATGTCGCTGATGGCCGATTTGATCTGTCCGCCGATACTGTACATCTTGTTCAGATCCGTGCCGAAGACCTTGATGGCGATGTTCGCCTGCGTGCCCGAGAGCATGGCGTCGATGCGGTGCGAGATGGGGCCTCCGATCTCCAGGTTGACGCCCGGAAGGACGGAAAGCCTCTGCCGCACCTCTTCCATCAGCTGGCGTTTGCTCTTCCCCTTCAGCTCGAAGGGGCATTCGAATTCGGAGCAGTTGACCCCGAACGCGTGCTCGTCCAGCTCGGCACGGCCGGTCTTGCGCCCCACGGTCCGGATCTCCGGGATGCTCATCAGGATCTCCTCCGCCTGGCGCCCCAGCCGGTCGGACTCCTCGATGGAAATGCCCGGCACGGAGCTCATCGCAATGGTGAAAGAGCCTTCGTTGAAGGCCGGCAGGAAGCTGCGGCCCAGCGAGGCGAACATCACCACCGCCACCACCAGCAAGGCTCCCACAGCCCCTAGGACGGTTTTCCAGGAGCGAAGCGCCCAGTCGAGCGCCTTGCCATAGACCTTCTTGAGCCAGCGCACCAGCGGTGCCTCCCGGGATGCGCTTCCGTCTTCCGACGCGTCGGACTCCAGCTCATGCGCAAGCAGGTACGAGCTCAGCACCGGGGTCACAGTCAGCGCCACGAGGGTGGACGTGCACAGGGAGATGATGAATGCGATGCCGAGCGGCTTGAGCATGCGCCCCTCCATGCCGGACAGGAAGAAGAGCGGCAGGAAGCAGGCGATGATGATGAGCGTGGAATTGAGCATCGGCATACGGACTTCCTTCGAGGCGTCGTATACCACCTGCAGGACGGTTTTGCCCTGGCCGCGCGCGCCGCGCAGCCGTTTGAAGACATTCTCCACGTCCACGATGGAATCGTCCACCAGCGAGCCGATGGCGATGGCGATGCCGCCGAGGCTCATTGTATTGATGGTCAGGCCCATCCACCGGGAGACCAGCAGGGTGATAAGGATGGACAGCGGGATGGAAACCAGGGAAATGAGCGTGGTCCGCCAGTTCATCAGGAAGACGAACAGGACCAGGATGACGAAGAGGCCACCCTCCAGCAGGGATTGCTTCACGTTGCCGATGGAACCCTCGATGAAACAGGACTGGCGGAAGATGTCGGAATTGATCCGCACGTCGGACGGGAGGGCGGCACCGATGTCCGCAAGCTCACGGTCCAACTTGGCGGTCAGCTCCAGCGACGAGGTGTTCGGCTGCTTGGTCACGGTCATGATGACGGCCGGACGGCCGTCGTTGGAGGCGACGCCGAGCACGGGGGTCTTGGGGCCGATGGTGACGTCTGCAATAGCGTCCAGCGTAATCGGAAGCCCTTTCGCGCCCGTCTTCACCACGGCCTTCTTCATCAGTTCGATGTCGCTGGTGGAGAGGACGCCGCGGACGATGTATTCGTTGCCGTATTCATATAAGGTTCCGCCGGGGGCATTCTGGTTCATTCCCTTGACAGCATCGATGACTTCGTCCAAAGATACACCGTAATGGCGCATGCGGCCGGGATCCAGCAGAATCTGGTACTCCTTGATGTCACCGCCCATCACAGCCACCTGGGCGACGCCGCCCAGCGAGAGGAGCCGGGGACGGATGGTCCAGTCCGCCAGCGTGCGCAGGTCCTCCATCGAGGTCGTTTCGGCCGTCAGGCCGATGATCATCAGCTCGCCCAGGATGGAGGCCTGGGGGCCGAGGGTCGGGTTGCCAACTCCGGAAGGCAGTTCCTCTCCCACCATGGCAATTTTCTCGCTGACGATCTGGCGGGCCCGATAAATGTCTGTTCCCCAGTCGAATTCGATATTCACGATGGAGAATCCGGTGGTGGACGAAGAGCTGACCCGGCGCACGTTGGTGGCGCCGTTGACGGCCGTCTCAATCGGGAAGGTCACGAGGCGCTCGACCTCTTCCGGCGCCATGCCCTCGGCCTCCGTCATCACGACCACGGTCGGAGCGTTCAGGTCGGGGAACACATCCACGTCGGAATGAGCCGCCGAATACAGGCCCGCCACCATACACAGGGCGGCGATCACCAGAATGGCGACCCGGTTATTGAGCGAGAATGCGATGAGCTTGTCCATAGTCTAATGATTGTGCGTGTGGCCGGCCGGGACGGCGGTAACACCGGCAAGTTTCACATGGACCGCGCCGGACACGACGACCAGTTCGCCCTCCCGCAGGCCCTGCAGGATGGGGACACGGCGGCCGTCCGACTGCCCGAGGGTGACTTCCCGCTTCTCGAAGCAATCGTCGTCATCCTCCTCGCGGACAAAGACATAATGGACGCCCTGATCCTCCACGACAGCCTCCAGCGGCACGGTAATACAGTGCGCGGAGGTCGAAGTCTTGAGATACACATCCACGTAGGAGCCGGGCACCAGGTCGCCCCGGTTGTCGAATTCGAAGGTGACCGGGATATAGAAATCCCCGTCGGAAGCCCGGCCATAGCTGAGCAGCCGGCCGCCCAGTCCGCTGAGGCTGTAGACCTGGCTGCTGTAGGATGTGACGAAGTCCGCATCGCGCACCGAAGCGATGCGGCCGTAATATTTCTCGGAGACGTCCGCCCGCAGCCAGAGTTTGCGGTTGCTGCTCACGGTGGCGATGGGCGTACCCGTTTCCACGTAGTCTCCGCTCCGCACGCTGAGGCGCTTGATGAAGCCGGACAGCGGCGAGGAGACGGCGATTCCGCCCTCCTCGGTGCTCCCGGCGGCGAGGGCCTCGTATTCCACGCGGGCTTGTTCATACGCCAGGCGGCTCTGGTCCAGGTGGCTCTCGCTGACGATATTGTCTTCGCGAAGCTGCTGGTCGCGTTCATATTCCTTCCGGGCTGTCTCCAGCGTAATCCGGGCTTTGGCGAGTTTGTCGCCGGTCCCGATGCTCCGCGTGGAGATGGTGGCGATGCGGGCGCCCTTGGAGACGGGAGATCCTTCTCCGAACCTGCCCAGGTTCACGATGCCCTCGCTCTTGGCGACGACGGTCATCTCGTCGCCAGCCGAGGAGACGATCTGCCCGCTGGTGCGGATGACCTCGCTGAAAGCGCCGGCCGCCACTTTTTCGACGCGGATGCCCAGCGCTTCCTGCCGTTCGGGGCTGATTTCGATGTGCCCGTCGTGGCCGTGCTCCTGTGCCTCTTCGTGTTCTTGCTCGCGTCCGCGCTCCCGGGGGCCGCAGCCCGCCAGAACGACACCCAACGCCATCAGGACATACAATGCTTTTCTCATCAGATAACAGTTTTATGAAAGCAAAGGTATACCTTCGCGCGTGCAACCGGGTTGCAAAAGCTACGCGGGTCTTTTTATATGCACTCCTTGTTCATTTTTCGGGAAAAAGGTATATTTGTGGTAGCCCCATGCGGACCTGCACTTCTACGACTCGGAGCAGGTGCCCAACATCGGGCACAAGACGCTGCTTTCTTCCATCATCATGATTACCATGGTGGTGCTTTCGGCACTAAATGTCATACCGCTGCTGCAGTGCGCCTTCCTGGCGGCCTTCGCCATGCTGATCTTCCGCTGCTGCAGTCCGGATCAAGCCATGAAATCCATCGACTGGGACATCCTGATGGTATTTGCCGGCTCCGTCGTCCTGGGCACGGCCATCTGTCTCGTGGCGACGTTCGTTACCGAGTTCATCTCCAACACGGCCGCGGGCGCGATGTTCTTCCCCATCATGTACAACGCGGCGATCCAGTTGGGCTATGAACCCTTCCCCTTCCTCGTGGCCCTGATGATCAGCGTCAGCAGCAGTTTTGCTACGCCCATCGGTTCCCCGACGCACATGCTGGTCTATGGCCCGGGCGGCTACCGTTTCAGCGATTTCATGCGCAACTACGACCTCATCCTGGACATGGACGACCTGACCGAGGACGAAGCCGTGGAGAAGATCCTCTCCTTCATCGAGCGCTAAAAGAATTCATAGCTAAAAAGAATCCCGCAATCGCTTGCGGGATTCTATTTTTTGCAGCAGCCCTTTTACTGCAGTTCCGGGCCTAGCTGAATGCTCTTTCCGGCAGGCAGCTGGATCTCGCGGGTCTTCCCGGCGTAACGCACCGTGAACGGATTCCCGAGATTGGATTTGATTGTGCAGGAACTCATCTTGCCGTCCGCCCAGCTGATACTCACCTCATAGCCGCCCCGGGCCTTCAGGCCGCTGACGGAGCCGTCCTTCCAGCTGGCCGGCAGGGCGGGCAGAATGGAGATCTCGCCCGCGTGGCTCTGCAGGAGGCTTTCGGCGATGCCGGCGGTGATGCCGAAGTTGATGTCCGACTGGTTGGAGCCGGAGAAGTGGAGGTTGTTACCGAATCCGCCCATCCGGCGGCCGGTCGTCATGAAGATCTTGCGCAGCACCTCATCCACCTTCTCCCCGTTCTCGAGCCGGGCCCACTGGCAAATATCGATGGCACTGTTCCAGAAAGAGATGACCGGACGCGGCTCCAGCCAGGCCTCGACGGCTGCGGCCAGCTCGGGCGTGCCGCGCAGCGTGATGGAATTGCCCGGATACAGGCCGAAGGTGCCCGACCAGTTGTGGTTCTCCCGGCCACGCTCCCAGTCCTCGATCCAGCCCTGGAGCATCCCGTTCGCGCCGATCATATAGGGCGGGATCCGGTCCAGGGTCGCGGCCAGCTGCTCGCAGAAGTCCGCATCGACGTTCAGCAGCTTCGCCGCCTCGATGCAGTGCGGGAAGAGGTCGCGGATCAGGGCGTTGTCCATCGTCGTGGACGGCGCCAGGAACTGCTCTTCCGGATTGCCTGCGATGAAATAACCCTGCTCCGGCGACATGGAGAATGGGATGGTCAGGTAGCCGTAGTTCGGATTCTCGGCCAGGATGTCCAGCACGAACTCTGCGGCGCCTTTCATGAGGGGATAATACTGCTTCAGGAAATGGATATCCTCCGTGAACAGATAATGCTCCCAGATGTGCTGGCACAGCCACACGCCACTCATCGGCCACATGCCGTAACGGGCGGCGTCGACGGGCGCCGTACCACGCCAGAGGTCGGTGTTGTGGTGCGACACCCATCCGTCCGCGCCGTAGTAGGTTTTCGCCGTCTCGGCGCCGTTCTCCGCCAGGTCTTCGATCAGGTGGAAGAGCGGAGCCGTGCACTCGGAGAGGTTGGTGACCTCGGCGGGCCAGTAGTTCATCTCGGTGTTGACGTTCAAGGTGTATTTGCTGCCCCAGTTCGGGAGCAGATCCTGGCTCCAGCGACCCTGGAGGTTGCTGGGCTCGCTCCCCGCCCGGCTGCTGGAGACGGTGATGTAGCGGCCGAACTGGAAGAGCTTCGCCTGCAGGTCCGCGTCGGGCTCGCCCTGCTTGAGGGCGGCCACGCGCTCCTGGGTCGGGAGGCCGTTCTTCAAGCCGTCGCCCACCTGCAGGTGCACCCGGCTCATCAGGCCGGAGAAGTCCCGGACGTGCGTCTCGCGGAACTGTTTGTATTTTTTTCCGTTGACGGCGGCGAGAATCTCTTCGCAGCGCGCTGCGGGATCCCCGCTGATATCTTTATAATTGACATAGTCGGTCGCGATCGTCAGCACGAAGGTCACGGCGTTGGCCCCCCGGACGACCAGGCTGGAGTCGGTCGCTTCGAGCGCACCCTTTTCCGGCAGGGCCACGACATCCGTCTGGAAACTCATGCCGTCTCCTTCCACCTTCGCGATCAGGTCGAAGATCCGCGTCGGGAGATAGCTCCAGGTGCCGTTCATGGTCAGCCGGTTGTCCGCCGCGGCGATCTTCCGCCGGAAGGGGCTCTGGAGCGTCGCTTCCACATTCACCGCGCCGGGCTTGTTGGCGGAGACGCGCATCACCATGACGTGGTCCGGATAGGACATGAAGACCTCCCGGGTCATCTGCACGCCGTCCTGGGTGTAGCAGACCTTCACGATGCCCGTTTCCATATCCAGCTCGCGGTAGTAATCCGTGATGGGCTCCTTTCCTGCGGGGAAAGCCAGAAGCAGGTCGCCGACCGGGACATAGGTCTGCTGATTGGCAGGCTTCCCGTAGAAATGCGCATCCACGAGCCGCTCCGCCTCCTTGTATTTCTTCGCGTACATCAGCGACTTGATCTGCTCGAAGTAGTCGTGGGCCTCCGGGTCGTTGTAATCGACCGGCCGACCGGACCAGAAGGTCGACTCATTGAGCGCAATGCGCTCATGCTCAATCCGTCCGAAGACGTTTCCGCCCATGTAGCCGTTGCCGATGAACAGGCCGTCCAGCCACACGTCGCCCGCGGGCTGGTCATACCACAGGACCATTTCCCGGCTCGACTCAGGAGCTGATTGCTGGCAGGAAACACACGCGATCACGGTCGCGCAAAACAGGAGGAGGAATCGCTTCATGAAGTTAGTGGATTAATTGTGTGTTTCACAAAGATAGAAAATAGTTGTAATTTAGCAGCATATTTAGAAAGGTTTGGAGCATGAAGTCCCAGAACGGCACTCTGATCGGGAACCTGGCGTGCTTTACGGCATACGCCATTTTCGGATTCAATATCATCTGCTGCAAGAACATCGCGATCGACGGAAACATCACGCCGATGGCGCTCTTCTGCCTGCGTTCCTTCGGAGCGACGGCGCTGTTCTGGATCTGGTCGCTGTTCACGGCACCCTGGGAGCAGATCGCGAAGGCGGACCTGTGGAAGGTGGCCATCGCCTCCTTCCTGGGTCTGTTCATGACGCAGCTGTCCTTCCTCTTCGCCATCACGAAGTGTACGGCCATCGACGCGTCCATCATGAGCACGCTGAGCCCCATCATGACGCTCGTCATTTCGGCCATCGTCATCCACGAGCGGATTACGTGGAGCGGTGTGTCGGGTATTATCCTGAGCCTGATCGGCGTGCTGATCCTGATCTTCAACTGCGTTTCCATCCGCTCCGGCGCCGATTCCACGTCCGTCTGGGGCATCCTGGGCATGGTGGTCAACACCCTGAGTTTCGCGACCTATGTCGGCATCTTCAAGCCGCTGATCCAGAAATACTCCGTGGTTACGTTCATGAAGTGGATGTTCCTCTTCTCCTCGCTGATGGCGCTTCCCTTCTCCTTCAGCACATTCGGCGCCTCCGACCTGGCCGCCGTGCCGATGAACGTGATGTGGCAGGTCATCTACGTGGTGGTTGGCGCCACCTTCATCTCCTATTTCCTGATTCCCTTCGCGCAGAAACGCCTGCAGCCCGTCGTGGTCTGCATGTATTCCTATGTCCAGCCGGTCATCGCCATGATGATTGCCCTGGTGATGGGCCTGGACCATCTGACGCTCCTGAAGGTCGTTGCCTCCATCCTGGTGTTCACGGGCGTCGGACTTGTCAATTTCGTTCCGAAGAAAGCCCGGTGACCGATCTCCTGCTCATAGCGCTGCTTGCAGTCGGAGCCAGTTTCGTCGAGCGGACGACAGGCTTCGGCTTCGGGATTTTTATCATGACGGTGCTCCCCTTCCTCCTGCCCTCGTATGGCGAAGCGACCACGCTGTCGGGCTTGCTGGCATTCGCTACGACGCTGATTATCAGCATCAAGATGTGGAAGCTGATTACGTGGAAACACCTCTGGCTGATTCTCGCGACCTTCGTCGTCGTCTCGGCCGGAGCCATCTACATACTGGCCCGGATGGAGACCCATTCGCTGACGCTGATGCTGGGCATCATCCTGATCGTGGTCAGCCTCTATTTCATCTTCCTGGGCGGCAGGATCCACATCAAGCCGACCCCGGCCGCACAGATCATCACCGGCACGCTCAGCGGCCTGATGGGCGGCTTCTTCGGGATGCAGGGCCCGCCGGCCGTACTGTATTTCATCTCGTCCGAGTCGGACAAGAACCGCTACATGGCCGTCATCTCGATGTACTTCTGTCTGGGGAACCTCACCATGACCCTCTTCCGCGCGCACAACGGTTTCCTGACCGCAGCGGTCGGAGAAGGCTTCCTGGCCGGCATCGCAGGCGTCTTCCTCGGCACCTTCCTGGGCGCCAAGGTGTTCGACCGGATCCCGGCCAAGATCTTCCGTTACGTCGTCTACGCCTACATCGGCGTATGCGGCATCATCATCCTCGCAACGAGGTAACGGGCGCTACAGCTGCTTCGTCAGGTTGACCATCTCGATGGCGGAGGTCATGGCGTCGAAGCCCTTGTTGCCGGCTTTGGTGCCGGCGCGCTCGATGGCCTGCTCGATGGAGTCGGTGGTCAGCACGCCGTAGATGACGGGGATGCCGCTCTGCAGGCCGGCCTGGGCGATGCCCTTGACGGATTCGTTCGCGACCATGTCGAAATGCGGGGTGTTGCCGCGGATCACGGCGCCCAGGCACACGACGGCGTCGTACTTACCGGACTGGGCCATCTTCTGGGCGACGAGCGGAATCTCGAACGCGCCGGGGACCCAGGCGACGGTCAGGTCATCGGCATTGCCGCCGTGGCGGACGAATGAATCTTCCGCGCCGCCGAGCAGTTTGCCGGTGATGAATTCGTTGAAACGGGAGGCGACGACGCCGATCTTCAGTTGGGATGCAAGGAGCTTTCCTTCAATGGTTTTCATATCTATTAAATGTTTAATTATTTCACATCATCGAGATGGAGCAGGTGCCCCATCTTGCTGCACTTCGTGCGCAGGTAGCGCTCGTTGACGGCATTGCTGCGGATCTCGATCGGCTCCCGGCCGACAATCTCGATGCCGAAGCCGTCCAGGCCGCTGATCTTCTCGGGATTGTTGGTCATCAGGACCAGCTGCTTCGCGCCGAGGTCGGCCAGGATGGCCGCGCCGGTGCCGTATTCACGCAGGTCGGGCGCAAAGCCCAGCGCGAGGTTCGCCTCCACCGTGTCCATCCCCTGCTCCTGCAGGCGATAGGCGCGCAGCTTGTTGATCAGGCCGATGCCCCGGCCTTCCTGCCGCAGATAGAGCAGGATGCCGCGACCGGTCTGCTCGATGCGGCGCAGCGCCTCTTCGAGCTGCTCGCCGCAGTCGCAGCGGAGCGAACCGAAGACATCGCCGGTCAGGCACTCGGAATGTACGCGGCAGAGGACCGGTTCGGGCGTGGTCACATCGCCTTTAACCAGGGCGATGTGATGTTCGCCCGTAATCTTACTCTCATAGCCATAGGCCTTGAAATGCCCGTATTTGGTCGGCAGATCGGCAACCGTGACGCGCTCGATGGTCTTCTCGTGCGCGCGCCGGTAGCGGATCAGGTCGGCGATGGAGACAATCTTCAGCCCGTGCTCCTGCGCGAAGCCGATCAGCTCTCGGGTGCGCATCATCGTGCCGTCCTCGCGCATGATCTCGCAGCAGAGGCCGCACTCTTCCAGGCCCGAGAGCCGCATCAGGTCCACCGTCGCCTCCGTGTGGCCGGCGCGGATGAGCACGCCGCCGCGGCGCGCCTTGAGCGGGAACATGTGGCCCGGCCGGCGGAAATCGGCGGGCGTCGCGTCCGGCGCGATGCACTTGAGCGCCGTGACGGAGCGCTCCACGGCGGAAATGCCGGTGGTCGTGGAGACATGGTCGATGGAGACGGTGAAGGCCGTATGGTGGTTGTCGGTATTGTACGTGACCATCGGGTTGAGATCCAGCCGGGAGGTATAGACCTCGCTCATCGGCATGCAGATCAGGCCTTTGCCGTAGGTGGCCATGAAGTTGACGTTGTCCGGCGTCGCATAGCGCGCAGCGCAGATCAGGTCTCCTTCGTTCTCCCGTTCCGGGTCGTCGATGACGACGATCAGGTGGCCCTGCTTCAGTTCTTCCAGGGCTTCTTCTATCGTTGCTAATTGGGATATATCCATATATTAAAAACCGTTTTCCGCGAGCCACTCCAGAGAGAGGCCGCCGGGTTGTTGTTGCTGAGGGGTTTGCGCGGAGAGCAGGCGCTCCGTGTAGCGGGCGAGCAGGTCCACCTCCACGTTGACGCGGCTGCCTGTGCCGAGATCGCCCAGGGTCGTGGCGGACCGGGTTTGGGGGATGAGCGAGACCGCGAAGGAGCGCGCGTCCACGGCGACGACCGTGAGACTGACGCCGTCCAGGGTCACGGAGCCCTTCCGGGCAATGTATTTGAGCAGCGCCGGGTCGAGCGCGACGGTCACGCGCCGGGCGATGCCGTCCGGCACGACGCTCACAACCTCTCCGCAGGCGTCCACGTGGCCGGAAACGATGTGCCCACCCAGGCGTCCGGAGGGCGTCATCGCCCGCTCCAGATTGACCTTCGAGCCGGGCCGGAGCCGCGCGAGGCTGGTCAGGCGCACGGTCTCGGGCATCACGTCCGCCGTGAATTCGCGGCCGGAGCAGGCGGTGACCGTCAGGCAGACGCCGTTCACGGCGATGCTGTCGCCGACGCGCGTTCCCTCCGTCACCTGCTCCGCGGCAATGCGCAGGGCGGTGCCGGCGGCCTGGCTGGTGATGGCACGGACCGTGCCGATTTCTTCTATGATTCCTGTAAACATAAACTCAATGATGCTTGGGATATCCGTGGATCAGGAGGTCGGGACCGATGTGCTCGACGGAGCGGATCTCGATATCCCTGGCCGCCGCCATCGTGGCGAAGCCGACGCCGCCCACGGCGGTCTTGGCGTCCTGCCCGCCCAGCACCTTCGGTGCAATGAAAACGTAGTACTCGTCCACGAGGTCCTGCGCGACGAAGCTGCCGTTCAGCGCTTCGCCGCCTTCCAGCAGGATGGAGTCGATACCCAGCGCGCCGAGCCGGTCCAGCATGTCCCGCAGATCGACCTGGCCGTCGGCGGCCGCACAGGGCAGGAGCTCGACGCCACAGGCGCGCAGTTGCTCGAGCTTGCCGGCATCGGCCGCCTCCGTGTGGGCCACGAGGGTCCGGATCTCGCCGGCGCTCCGGACGATCCGGCTCTCCAGCGGGAGCGATGCCCGGCTGTCGGGCAGGATGCGCACGGGATTCTTGTATCCCTCAACGCGGCAGTCCAGCATCGGGTCGTCGAGCCGGACGGTCCCAGCGCCGACGCAGATGCCGCTGCGCTGCCCGCGCAGTTCATGCACGAAGCGGCGGGCGGACTCGGAAGTCACCCAGCGGGCGTCGCCGGAGGCGGTGGCGATTTTCCCGTCCAGGGTCATCGCGACCTTCAGGCTGACCCAGGGGCGCTTCTGCGTGATGTATTTCATGAAAATGCGGTTCTGCTCGCAGATCTCCTCCGCCAGCAGGCCGGCCTCGACGGCCACGCCGCCCGCCTGCAGCAGCGCAATCCCCTGCCCGCCGACCAGCGGATTCGGGTCGGTCGCGCCCACCACGACGCGGGCGATGCCGGCTGCAAGAATCGCATCCGTGCAGGGCGGCTGCTTGCCGTGGTGGCAGCATGGCTCGAGCGTGACGTACATCGTCGCACCTGCCGGATCTTCCGTACAGGCCGCGAGCGCGTCACGCTCGGCATGCAAACCGCCGTATTGGTGGTGATATCCGCGTCCGATGACCCGGCCGTCCTTCACGAGGACGCACCCGACCATGGGGTTGGGCGCCGTGTGTCCGCGCCCGCGTTCTGCAAGGGCGATCGCCTCCTGCATGTATGCCCGGTCGGTGTCCGACCAGGAGCTGAGAATTCTTTCCATACTTATCCCGTCTTCCATCCGGACTTTAACCGTTGGTGTCGGAGTTTCACCGGCTCAGTCCCCTCTCGGGGAGTCGCGGACTATACCGCCAGTAGGGAATTACACCCTGCCCTGAAGAGATATCGGGCGCAAAGATATACTTTTTCCCGATGAATTCAAAGAAGCTCGCTAGTCCAGCAGTCGCTGCAGGACCGCGTCAAGCGCGTCATGGTCGATCTTTCCGACCATGATTCCTTCCGGATCGACCAGGAAGAACGTCGGCACCGCATGGACGCCATAGGTCTCAGCGACGCCCCGGTCCAGCACGTGGATCCACGGAGTGGCATCCTCACGCACCGCCTGCAGCCAGTCCTCTGACTTGGAGTCGGTCGAGATGCCCAGGATTTCCAGGCCCTTTTCGTGATACTGTGCATACAGTTCCTTCAGGTGCGGCATGCTCTCCCGGCAGGGATGGCACCAGGAAGCCCAGAAATCCAGCAGCACGTACTGGCCGCGCAGGGATTCGAGCGACACAGGGTTCCCTTCCCGGTCACTGAGCGTGAAAGCCGGCGCCGGAGTCCCCTCGCCCGTCGCTCTGCGGGCGATAATGTCATCGCGGCCGTTCTTTCCCAAAAGGCTGTTCTGGACGCGTTCGGTGAAGGTATTGTAGTCCGCCTCGAACTTGTCCAGCGGAGCCTCGCGGTTGAAATTGTAATAGAAGAACGCCGCCGCTTCCACGTCGGGGTGCGACAGGAAACAGGCGTTCATTTTCTCCACCAGCTGCTCCCTGTAATCGGGAGCCTGGCTGTCCAGGCTGGCACCGACGGCCTCCATTTCAACATTGAAGTCATTGTTGGGGCCGCCCCGGAAATAGCCGTCTTCCCAGGCCAGCGGTGCGTTCTCCACGTACAGGAAATGCCGGACAGGCTCCTGGCCCGCCTCGAACACCAGCACCTCGCCCATATAGACATCGTCCACGGAGCCGGAGAAGACATAGCGGCCGTTCTGGATGGCCGCCGTGTCGACGAGGGTTTTCCCGTCGAAATCAAAGATGCGGAGCACGGCATAGTCCGCTCCTTCCGCCGGGCCCTGGATCGTATAACCCTGGCGGCCACCGCAGGCACAAAGGCCCGCGGCGACTGCACAAAGGATCAAAGTGACAAAGAGTTTACTTCTCATCGTAGGAGTTCTGTTTCAGATTGGGGTTGTTGTCCACGGCGTTGCCGGGGAACGGGAAGATCCACAGCGGAGAGTCGGGAGCCAGGGTGTAGGTGTAGGACTGGCCGCTCATCAGGTTGAAGGTCCGGCTGAGCGTTTCCTTCATGTCATCCAACTGGTTCCAGCGCTTGCGTTCGACAAAGTTGAAAATGGAATACAGGTTCTCGCCGAGCGCCGTCTGCTTGAGGTGCGCGATGGCGTCTGCTTTCGTCGTCACGCTGCCCGCCAGCGGAGCGTAGAGCGTCGGATCGATGCGTTTGGCGCGGATGGCGTCCAGGTACTTCATGGCCTCGGAGAAGTTCCCCTTGCGGATTTCGCACTCAGCCACGATCAGGTACTGCTGGGTGGTTTTGAGACCGTAGGTATTCCAGCTGGTGCCGGCACCGGTACCCATGGCACCGACCGCCACATACGAAGGGATTCCGATGGTCATACCCATACCCATCATGTGGTTGCCGTTGAACATGTCGACATCCAGCGGCATCCGGACGAGCGCAGCGTGGCCGTCCTCCAGTTTGGCCTCACAGTCCGTGGTACGGAAAGGGCCGAAGATCAACTGCGTGTAGGTATGGAACAGGTCCTCCTCGCAGGCGAACGGCCAGCGGGCGACGGTCTCATAAGTATTGAAAGGCGGCATGAACGCCGTCAGCGTCTTGGTATAGGCGGGAGACCAGTAATCCGTGATGGCATCATTGATCTTCAGCGATTCCTTGGCGGCGGCTTCCGCCCCCTCATAATCCTGCATGGCGATCAGGGCCAGGGCCTTGATGGCATGGGGGCAGGCCTTGCTCCAGCGCATCTGGCTCACGTTCTTCACCGGAAGCGCGTTCGTCGCGATGGCGGCGTCGCAGTCGGCGACGATCTGGTCGTACACCTGCTTCACGGTCCATTTCTCGGGCGGAATGGAGATATCCCAATCCTCCATCAGGTAAGGAATACCGGGCGTGGTGGCCGCAGTGGCCGGATTATAGGCAGCGGCAAACTTGTTCACCAGGATGAACTGGGCCCAGGCGCGGAGGCAAAGGGCCTCGGACTTGATCTGAGCGAGCTTCATCGCATCGCCGCTGGCGAAATCCACGGAAGACAGGATCGGATTGGCAATCTGGCCGATATAGCCGTACAGCGTCCTGTAGTCGTCGTCGCTCTTGGTCAGCTCGGCCAGGCGCTCGGCATAACTGCCGTCCCAGGTGATCAGGATGGAGTTACGGCTGGGCGTGGGCTGGGAAATCAAATTGGCGACAGGCGTACTGGTGATCAGCAGATCGCCGGGGATCTGGTACATGTCGTTGTGGTAGAAATCCCTGAATTCTGCATTCAGCAGCAGTTCCAGTTCGTCGGCAGACGAAAGCATATTCATGCCCTTGGGCTTGAGGTCGGTGAACTTGGCGCAGGAGGCCAGCACCAGAACGGCAGCAAGGATGGTAATTATCTTTTTCATAACGGTACTGACTTAGAAATTGACATGAACACCGAAGATGTAGGAGCTCCTGAGCGGAATACCGCCGGTCTCGGGATCGAAGACGGCATTCTTGGCGTAGTAGCTCATCTCCCGACCCGGGCTGAAAGCGGTCCAGATCGGAGGGAGATTATCCACCTGGAACTGGAGGTTGACCCTGTCGGCGCCGATGGCGTGTGCCCAGTTCTGCGGCAGTTCATAGCCGAGAACGATGTTGCGGATCTTCAGGAAAGAAGCGTCGCGAACGGAGATGTCGCTGTGATTAGGCTCGCCGGTGGAGGGAGCCGCGATGGCGGTACTGGCGTAGCGGCCGATACCGGGCGTAAGAGTATGATTCTCAGGCGTCCAAGCATTAGCGAAATAGGCCGGCAGCGCCGAATTGTTGCCGATGCCCGACACTTCCTCTTCGATGAGCGCGCGCATCTTGTGGCCGCCATAGTAGGCCATCAGGATGCTGAGGCTGAAGCCTTTCCAGGTAAAGCGGTTGTCCAGGCCGGCGATGACCACGGGCTCCGTCTGGCCGGAGTATACCAGCACTTCGACGGGCTGACCCTGCGCGGATGTCTGGACGGTCTTCTCTCCGGTCTCCGGATTCACCTTACCATACCAGAGGGTCTTACCACGGGAATCCTCGGCATCGCTGATGCCGGCAAATTCGTAGCTCCACAGGGCACTGGTCGGATAACCGACCACATAGGGGTTGCTGAAGCGCTGGTAAGCCTGGATGGCCGGATTGTCCACGTTGGTGATCTTGTTCTTGTTCACGGCGAAGGTCACGGTGCTGCTCCAGCTGAAGTCGTTGCGGCTCTTCTCCCGGAACCAGTCGCCGGTAAAGAGGAGTTCAAAACCGTTGTTGGTCATATCCGCCGAGTTGACGAACATCCGGGTGAAGCCGGTCGTCGGGTCGAGCGTCTTGTAGGAGAAAAGGTCCAGGCCGCGCTTGCGGTAGTAGTCCAGGGAGCCACGGAAACGGTTGTCGACGAAGGAGAAGTCGACACCGACGTTCCACGTACAGGTCTGCTCCCAACGCAGGTTGGGGTTGGCCGGGCTCTCGATATAGCCATACGGCAGACCGGTGAGCGTGTTCAGTTCATCGCTCTTGGCCGTCATATAGCTGGTGGCACCCTGATAGATATTACCGGTGACACCGTAGCTCAGACGCAGTTTCAAGGTGTTGATCCAGCCGGCTTCGCGGGCGAAAGCCTCTTCGCCGATGTTCCAGGCCACACCGGCCGACCAGAGCGGGCGGCCGCGCAGCTTGACATTGAGGCCGTACACGTCGGCATAGTCCTTACGGAAGGAACCGAACACGTTGTAACGGCTGTCGTAGGTATACGTGAAGTTGGCGTATGCGGAAGCATAACGGTGATGCTGCTCCATGACCGGGCTCATGTTACCGTCGATATAAGGCAGATACACATTGTAGTAGGCCGGATAGGAGCTGCTCGTCGTTTTCTGATAGGAAGGGCTGTTCATCATCTGGCTCAGCTCGCCGAAATTCACCAGCTGGGTGGCGGCGTTCTGGAGCTGGTCGTCGTAGCCCAGCATCAGGCTGCGGGTGCCCGAAGAGAGGGTTTCGCGGAACTCGGCACCGGCCAGGGCCACGATTTCGTGCTTGCCGAAGGTGCCGGAGTAGTTCACCTGTCCGCGGGCGGTCCAATAGCGGCCGTCCATGTTGGTCACGTTGCGGAAACCGCCGGTCTCGGGCGTATGGTAGACGGCCATGCCCGTGTCGGGATCGACCTCTTTGTAGGCATTGTAGAACAGACGGGCCACATAGCTCTCCTGGTTGGCCTGCCAGTCCGTGGTGCGGTGATCGGTCTCATACACCAGCTGAGCATTGGCCGTGAGGCCCTGGGCGATCTTGAAAAGCAGGTCGCCATGGTAGCGCATGTACTGACGGGAGGTATTCTGTACGTTGTTGTAATACTCCTCGGCCAGGTTCACGCCCAGATCCTTGTACAGACCGCCCTCGGTGTTGTCGCGATAGGCGTTGCTGCCCACCAGGCGATACGAGCCGTCTTCGTTGGTCAGGGTCTCGTAGGCCGGATAGGACCAGGGGGAATACGAGGCGCCGGCGCCTTTCTGGCGCTGCTTGCCATAAATACCGTTCACAGCCACGTTGACCGTAAGCCAGGGAGCCACGTCATAGGCGCCTTTGTAGCTGATGGACATCTGGTTGTCGAAACTGTTGATAGTTCCGGAATTGTCGGTACGGAAGTTCACGACGAAGTTGCTCTGCCCCTTGTCGCTGCGGCTGCGCAGAGCCAGGTCGTACTGCTGGATGACCTGGCGGCGATAGACCGCCTCACCGTACTCCTTCGCGAAGTTATTATTGGAAAGCTGGGCCAGGGTGGCGTCCAGCTGCGCCTGCGAGATCTCTCCCTTCGCCTGCTTGTAATAGGCGTATTCCACGGGCGAGATGCGGTTGGCGAAGTTGGTGAGGCTATTCTCGAACGAGGTGAACGGATCGGCCACCTCTTCGGGCGTATTGAAATAATACTTATAGTAATCGCTCTCCACCTGCACCTGCTGGGCCGGCGTCAGGTAGAAATTGGCACCATAGTCCAGGTTGCGCTTCTGGTAAACCGTAATGTTGGAAGAGAAATCCACATCGATGCGGCCCTTTTCGCGGGCGTTCTTGGTGGTGATGACGATAATACCGTTGGAGGCGCGGGCGCCGTAGATGGCAGCCGCCGCGGCGTCCTTCAGGACGTTCACGCTCTCGATATCGTAGGGGTTGAGATCGTCGATGTCGCCCTCGATGGGCAGGCCGTCCACGACAAGCAGCGGACTGGACTCAGCGTACATGGAGCTGATACCGCGGATGGTAAGCTTGCCGCCGTAGGTCGAAAGACCGGCCACACGGCCCTCGAGATTCTGGACGATGGAGGGGCTGTAGCGCTCCTGCATGGTCTGGGCGCTGATCGTGGAGACGGCACCCGTCACCTTCTTCAGCTGGATCTCCTGATAACCCGTAATGACGGATCCTTCCAGGAACACCTTGTCTTCGGACATCTGCACGTCCAGATTCGTCCGTCCGGCAAGCGCTTCCGTCACCGTATTCAAACCCAGGAACGACACTTCGATGGTAGCGTTGCGGGGATCTTTGACAGAGAGAACATAGCGGCCATCCACATCGGAGGTAGTATAGGTCTTCTCCGTCAGGTTCTGGATGGTGGCGCCGACAACAGGCAGGCCCTCAGGGTCCGTAATGCGACCCTTCAGTTCAATGCCACGGGAGGATGCGTTCTGCGCCTTGCCCGGAAGGGCAAAAGCCAACAAAAACACAGTCAGCAAGATAGCCCCCACGAAGGGAGCTTTTTTCAAACTACTAACTAACATAAACAATAACGTGTTAATACTAACTGTAGACAAATATATGGATTTTGACGAAAAAACAAACACAGAATGCTGAAAAACGCCGGCAACGTAGTGCTACGCTGCCGGCGTTACTCAGTTATTCGAGCCGCCTACCGCTTCAGATTCTTGACGAAGGCGGACGGGGAGATGTTGAACTGCTTCTGGAAGCTGGCCGCGAAGTAGGACGACGAGGAGAAGCCCAGCATGTCGGCCACCTCGTTGATCCGGTACTGCTGCGAGGCAAGCAGTTCCGCGGCACGCTTGAGGCGGCAGAGCCGGACGTACTCGTTGACATTCATACCCGTATTGGCCTTGACCTTCCGGTAGAGCGTCGAGTTGCTGGTATTCATCTGGGAGGCCAGTTCGTCCAGACCGAGGTTGTTGTCGGTCATGTTGTCCTGGATGATCTTGTGCAGCCGCTCCATGAACGCCTCGTCCACCTTGCTGGCGGCGCTGCTGAAATGGGTCAGCGGCGAGGACGTGAACTGGCGGTATGCAATCTCCTTGTTCTTGAACAGGTTGGCGATGTTCGCGCGCAGCAGCTCGATCGGGAACGGCTTCTCGATATAGCCGTCCGCACCCACCTGGAGCGTCTCGATGCGCGTTTCCGTGCCCACGGCCGCAGTCAGCAGAATGACCGGGATATGGCTGTACTCCGGATTGGACTTGATCTCGTTACAAAGCTCGCAACCGTCCATCACCGGCATCATGATATCGCTGATCACCAGGTCGATGCGCTGGGTCTCGAGCACCTCGAGGGCGGCCTTGCCGTTGGCGGCCAGGAACACATTGTATTCTTCGTTGAATTCCTTCGCCAGATAGAGCCGGAATTCCTGGTTGTCTTCGACAATCAGCAGCGAGGAGCGGGTGCTGTCGTACTCAGAGAACTCCTTGGCTTCCTCCGCCTGCGCGGAATGCGTCATCTCGACCTGCTCGGGGTGGTCGATGGGGAGCTCGAGCACGAAGGAATTGCGGTCCGTCCGATCCGGATCCAGGTACAGGCGGCCGCCGTGCAGCTCCGCGAGGGTCCGGGCCAGCGGCAGGCCCAGGCCGGTGCCCTTGCCGCCATGGTAGAATTTCTCGAAGATTCTTTCCCGCTCGGCCTCGGGGATCGGCCAGCCGTTGCTGTCCACCCGGATGATCACCTTCTTGCCTTCCACGCACTCCAGTTTCACGTCGATCAGGCCCTGGCCGTACTTCATCGCATTGGAGAGCAGGTTGCTGAGGATCTTCACCACGCTGTCGACGGCATACATCACGTCGATCACCTCGTCCGGCACGTTGACCGTCAGGTGAATTTCCTGCTCCACCGCCATCGGCGCGAAGCGGTCACAGGTCTCGCGCACCGTGTCGCAGATATTCTGCCGCGTGAACTCGAGTTTCTCGTCGCCGTTCTCCAGCTTCTTCAGGTCGAGCAGCTGGTTGGTCAGCGAGAGCAACCGGTTGGTGTTGGCCTGGATGACCAGCATGTCCTTCTCGGCCACCGGAGCATACTCCTTGAGGCGGATGATCTTGTCCAGCGGCATCTTGATCAGGGTCAGCGGCGTGCGGATCTCGTGCGTGATATTCGTAAAGAAGGAATTCTTGGATTCATACATCTCGCGCTGCTTCATCTGCTCGAGCTCCAGCAGCTGCCGGTCGCGCTTGGCCTTGCGCACGCGGCGGGTCAGGTACGCCCCCAGCCACCACACGGCCACCAGCAGCAGGCCCCAGAGCACCTTGGCGTAGACGCTCTTCCAGAAAGGCGGCGTCACGATGATCTCCAGGCTCCGCGTGGAGGCCGGATCGTCGCTGCCGTAGATACTGACGGTAAAGACATGCTTCCCGTAGCCGATGTTCGAGTATTGGGCGACGTTCTCGGTGGAAACCGAATGGATGTCCATGTTGTCCGACGTGAAGGAGGTCTCATAGCGAGTCGCCAGCACGTTGGAGTAGTTCGGAGCGGAAAAAGCGATCGTGAGGACGGTCACATCCTTGTAACTGACGCGGACCCGTTCAGTATAATGGGCCGTGGCGCCGGTAGCCACTAGCCGGGTCACCCGGTCGGCTGCGCGCCCGGTGATGTCCAGGATGTACACCTCGTTGTTCCGGTGCAGGCCCATCAGGACTTCCGGATCGAAGACGAAGACGCCGTCCGTCGTGCCCAGGTAAATGGTTCCGTCGGGGGCCAGGTACGAAGCATCGTAGGAATACTGGTTTCCGACCATCTGGGAATCATCAAAGAAAGATGTCAACTGGAAATTATCCGGGTGCATCATGAAGAGTCCCCTGTTGGTGGAGACCCAGAGCATGCCGTCGTTGTCCTCCGTCACGGAACAGGTATTGTTCGACGGGAGTCCTTCCGCGCGGGTAAACATCTGGAACCGGTATCCATCCGACTGCAGATCGGTCATCATGACGCCGGCGCCACCGGTCGTCACCCACA
Source organism: Candidatus Cryptobacteroides sp. (assembly GCA_045117755.1). Classification (GTDB taxonomy): domain Bacteria; phylum Bacteroidota; class Bacteroidia; order Bacteroidales; family UBA932; genus Cryptobacteroides. The sequence goes on along the minus strand of JBGUOB010000083.1, from coordinate 35,498 downwards.
TCCGGTTCCAGCCGTCCTCGAAGAAAGAGGTGATGCGGCCGGCACCCGGGAGGTCCAGTTCCGGCTGCAGGTGCCGGATCAGGCCCAACTCACCGCTCAGGATGAAGATGCCGGATCCTTCCGTTCCCACCCAGATACGGCCGAGACTGTCTTCCCGGAGGCACTGCACCAAGTTGTTCTCCACGGCAGGCACGAACTCGAAGCGGCCCGTGCTGTCGGTAAAGACGAACAGGCCGTTCCCCGCCCCGGCCAGGATCGTGCCGCCAGTGGTGCGCAGCAGGCAGGCAAGGCGGTTGTCACCGACGGTCTCGCGGGCGTTCAGGCGGCGGATGGCCGGATTATAGCGATACAGTCCGTTTCCGAACGTGGCGATCCACAGCTCGTCCCCCTGCACGAGGAGGTCCTGTATATTATTATAGGTCCCGGAAAAATCAAAATAGTCGAAACTCTTCGTCCGGGGATCGAAGCGGTTCAGCGAACCGTCTTCCGTGCCCATCCAAATTGTGCCGGACGGATCAGGCTTGATGGTCCGGACGATGTGGCCATGCATGGAGTTCTCGCTTCCGTTCGGATAATAGAATGCGTACGCGCCATGGCTGTTCAGCCAGACGTTCAGGCCCCGGTAGTTCGTGCCGGCCCAGACATTGCCTTCCTTATCCGCGAACAGATTGGTGACATAATTGGAAGAAATCGATCTCCGGTCTTCGTCGGAACGGGTGATATGTGCCGTCAGGCCCTCCCCTTCCCGATAAATCCAGATGCCGGTTTCCGTACTGATCCAATATTCACCGGCACAGCGCTCCATCAGGCAGAGGATGTGCCGGCCGCCGGTCTCGCCGCAACTGAAGATGCGCTCCCGCTGTAAATTCTCCGGATCCACCAGCCACGCTTCCTCCGATTCGCCCACGAGCAGCAGGCGACCGTTGGAAAGTCCTTTCACCATGCGGAGAGCGCCGGGCCAGTCTTTGCGGAAACGGTCGGTACGGGGCTCATAGCGGTACAGGTCTCCTTCGGCCGAAGTGCACCAGGGGGTGCCGTAGGAATCGGTCGTCAGGGAGGTCACTTCGAAGAACTCCACTTCCGAATAATGCCGCAACTCCTGCTCGCTCCTATTATATTTATAAAGTGTCTGGAACTGGAACCAGGCATTGCCTTCCGAGTCCACGACGATAGCCGAAGCCGGGACCCGCTCGTGAATGCCGATATTGACGGTCTCATTCGTCACCGGATTGAAGTATCCGCAGCCAGCCACGGTGGAGAACCAGACCATGCCGTCCGCATCCACGCTGATTGCCGTGCACATACCGCGCATCATGCCCTCGCGATCCAGGGAGCCCAGCGAGGTAAAGCGATAGCCGTCATAGATGCAGATACCGTCGTCGGTTCCAATCCAGATGAATCCGTTTCCGTCCTGCATCGTGCAGTAGATGGTATTGCTCGTCAGACCGTCCCGGGTCTGGTAATGATTAAAGGAATAACCGCTGCCGGCCGCGTAGAGGAACGCAGCGGAAAACATCAAGGCAAACGACAGAAAAAGTCTCTTCATGGTTTGATTCGTTCTGCTACTGCAAAAGTACACACGATTTTTGGCTCGGGAAAGGATTTTAACCCCCGAACATGTCGGGTTGAAGGTAATTTATCCTAGTTTGAAGAAATATTGTCCTGCTTGCATGAATAGTTTGGCTAACTTTGCATCAGGAAATGACACAATACAATTTCCTTATATTTTCAGTTAGTTAGTGAATATACTTGATGGGGGAAGGGCCGCACTGTGACAGCGCGACCCTTCATTTTTTTATAGCTGGTATTCGATCACTTTCTTCTGCGGATCGAAGGGGCAGAGGTCGTCCAGCGACATCCCGCGGATGGCGGCCTGCACCAGCGCTTCTTCTCCGGCGTCCGGCCCCTGTCGGAAATGCTGCCCGGCATCCAGCAGCACCTGCCGCGGCACCAGCCCGATGATTTCCGTTCCCGTGACATGCAGTCCCCGCGCGGCCGCCGCCCGGCAGACCGTCTCGTAGGCGACATGCAGCGGCGTGGCCGCAATGTCCGTCACGTTCATGGACACCTGCGCGATACCATATTCTTCGATATACCAGCCTATGGCCTTGCAGCCCTTGAGCGGACCGCGGAGCCAGCTGCCGTCCGGCAGTTTGCGCCCCTTCTCCCGCACATCCTGGGCCACCTCCGTGGCCAGGTCGGCGGATTTCGTATCCAGGTTGAAATTGACCGCGATCAGGAAATTGCGCGCCCCTACGACGGAGGCACCGCTGCGGGCCGCCCGCTCGTCCCAGGCGCCGCAGAAGTCGGGCCGGCGCGCCGGGTCCGCCATCTTGTCCGGCAGGGACTCATACTCCCCCGCCCGGCAGACCGCCAGGTTGCGCCGCTCCGGCGAGAAGGCTGCGGCTTCGTAGCAATAGCACGGAATGCCCAGCTCCTCATACATTCTTTTCGCGAGCGCACGCGCGAGGCGGGCGCATTCTTCCAGGCTCACCCCGCTCACAGGCACGAGCGGGAGCACGTCGGTGGCGCCGATGCGCGGATGCGTGCCGTGGTGCCGGCGCATGTCGATGCGTTCCTGCGCCATGGCGCTGCCGCGGAAGGCCGCCTCGGCCACCGCTTCCGGCGCCCCGACAAAGGTCACGACCGTGCGGTTCGCCGCCTGGCCGGGATCGACATGAAGTACACGGACGCCCGCCACGGACGCAATGGCCCCGACGATGGCGTCGATGACCGCGCGGTCACACCCTTCGCTGTAATTGGGTACACACTCGATGAGTTTTTCCATAAAGACTTTCTGATCCAGGTTCAAAGATATAAAAAATACTTATCTTTGAGTCAACAATTAAACCAATAATCTCATGCATCCCAAACAGTTCCTGCCGGCCCTCGCGCTGGCCCTGCTGGCCGCCTGCGCCGGCCCCAAGGACGTCGAAGTCGGACCCTACACCGTATCCGTCATCGAGAAGAACGTTTACCACATCCAGGACTACAACAGCGCCAACCCCGCCGGAGAGTCCTTCGATGCGGAGGGCAACAAGACCCACTTCAACAGCTGCTCGGACATCTACCTGTTCGTCGGCAAGAACAAGGCGCTGCTGCTGGACCTGTCCAATCCCATCAGCTGGGCAGACGACGCTGCAGAATCGCTGCGCGACATCGTTTGGGAGCGCGCCGGCGGCATGCCACTGACGATCACCTTCACCCACAACCACGGTGACCACACGGGCATGCTGCCCGCCTTCGTGGCCGATCCGGGCGTGCAGTTCGCCCTGCCGGAGACCGATTTCGCCCGGCTGGCGAGCCGCTTCCCCGAGGATCGGACCCGCTTCTTCGACGAAGGCGAGATCTTCGACCTCGGCGGCCTGCAGCTGGAAGCCATCTGCGTGCCCGGCCATACGGACGGCTCCATGGTCTATCTCCTGCAGGGCCACGACCTGCTCTTCACCGGCGACGCAGTGGGCTCCGGCCACGGCGTGTGGCTCTTCAGCGCCGACGCGTTCAACGAATATGTTTCCGCCGTTCCTTACCTGATCCGCACCCTCGAGGAGCGCGGTGTGAACGAGAAGCGCCTGCAGATCTACGGCGGCCACTACTGGCAGAAGGACTGGCTCCAGCTCCCGCAGGGGCGCGAACTGGGCATGGAATACCTGCGCGAAATGAAGCAGCTCTGCGACGAGATCGAGGCCGGCACCGCCGCCACGGAGCCCTCGAACCTCGGCCGGCCGGGACTGGATACCTATTTCCGCCACGGCAACGCCATCATCACCTGGAGCGCCGAGCAGGCGGAGCAGTTCCGGAACCGCTATTCCGAGCCTTTCGCCTACCGCGACGCGGATGTGGTCTTCCGCCAGATCGACGAGCATACCTGGGAGGGAAATGGCTATCAGGTTTATAATGAATCCGTTTACCTGGTCGAGGGCGACGACCGCGCCCTGCTGATCGACGCAGGCGCCGTGATGCCCCGGCTCGACAAGGCCGTCGCCGCGCTGACCGACAAGCCGGTCATGGTGGCGCTCACCCACGGCCACGGCGACCATGTCGGCGGCATCGGCTGCTTCCCGGAGGTGTGGATCCACCCGGCGGACGAAGCGATGATCGCGGGCGGCCGCAACCCGTATCAGGGCGAGATCCACCACCTGGAGGACGGCGAGGTCATCGACCTGGGCGGCCGGCAGATTGCAGTGCTCCATACCCCGGGCCATACGTCCGGCTCCGTCACCTTCTTCGACAACGATCGGCACTACGGCTTCAGCGGCGACGCCTTCGGCTCCACCAACCTGCTGCTCTTCACCAACTCCTTCTCGACCCTGATCGAGACCTGCACCCGCACGTCGGAATACATGCAGCGCTACGGCATCGACAAACTCTATCCGGGCCACTACGGCGGCCCCAATGTCGAGACCCTGCAGCGGGTGCTGGATGAGAAGAAAATGTCGGAGGAAGTCCTCGCCGGCAAGCGCAAGGGCACGCCCGAAAACGCCAACGGCCTCAACAGCTACATCCGGGACTACGGCGTCACCATCCGCTACACGGATCCCCTAGCGCTGCAGTAAGACGCCTGCCACAGCGGGTGCTGTGCGATGGCGTTGTGGAGGGCGAAGCGGAAATTGGTTTTTCGAGCAACTGCACGAAAAATAATTTTCGTTCGCCCGCTGGGGTGCACCTGCTGTGGCAGGAGGACCCCGATGCGGGAAGTTGATTTGAAAACGAAAGTTTTTGCTCCGGGAAGTGTTGCTTTTGCGCGCGGGTGTGCGTATATTTGGTTTCGGAAACTTTAACCAATCTGCATATGCACATCAAAACGATCGCGCGTGCCGTTACTGCGGCCCTCGCCTTGTGCCTGTCCCTCTCGCTGCATGGACAGGACACCTTCTGCAACCCGCTCGACCTGGTCGTTTCCGGCGAGCGCTCTTACCGCGGCGGAGAGCCCGTCGTCCTCGTCTACCAGGACGACTACTTCCTCTTCGTTTCGCACCGCAAGGGCTACTGGTACTCCCCCGACTTCAAGAACTGGACCTACGTGGACGCCCCGAACTACCCGGGCGGCGTGGTCTCCGTCGTGGAGATGGACGGCAGCCTGTACGGTTGCTCCATGAACAACAAGAACGTTTACAAGGCCATCGACCCGAAGGCGGGCACCTGGGAGCAGGTCGGCACCTTCGACAGCGACCGCTACGGCGACGCCAACATGTTCGTCGATGACGACGGCCGGCTCTATCTCTACTACGGCTGGTCCCAGCTGATGCCCTTCAAGGTCGTCGAGCTGGACAAAAAGACCTTCAAGGAGATCGCCGGACCGGAGGTCCTCTTCTTCAGCGACTACAAGAAGCACGGCTTCGAGAAGCGTACGCACGACGACGTGATCTACTCGATCTTCAACGGTCGCCGCGACTACTTCGAGGAAGAGTATCCCTGGATCGAAGGTCCCTGGATGACCAAGCACAACGGCAAATACTACCTCCAGTACGCCGCCATCGGCCTGGAGCTCCTTTCCTACTCGCACGGCGTGTACGTGTCCGACAGCCCGATGGGCCCCTTCACCTACTCGCAGCACAACCCGCTGACCTTCAAGACCACGGGCTTCGCGGTGGGCGCCGGCCACGGCAGCACCTTCCATGACAAGAACGGCCAGCTCTGGACCATCTGCATGATTCCGTCCAGCTACGGCGGAGCCGGCCGCGGCTCCGAGCTCGCCATCTTCCCGACGGCTGTCGACGAAGAGGGCGTGATGCACGCCAACGAGGAATTCAGCGACTACCCGCAGTATTGGCCGGGCACCCGCACGGATGCCGTGGACAACAACTGGACCGGCTGGAAGCTCCTCTCCCACCAGAAGAAGGTCACCGTCTCCTCCACCTTCGAGAACTTCGTTCCCGAGAACGCCGTGGATGAGGACTTCATGACCAACTGGGCCGCCCAGACCGGCGACCCGGGCGAATGGTTCCAGGTGGATCTCGGCAAGGTGGCCGACATCTACGCCATCCAGTGCAACTGGGACCACATCGGCGCCGAGCAGCCCGCCCGCGGCGGTTTCGGCGGCTTCGGCGGCCCCGCCCCGAGCAACCCCGAATTCTACCAGTGCTTCACCGTCGAGGCTTCCGTCGACGGACAGAACTGGACGAAGATCATCGACAAGAGCGCCAACAAGTTCGACTTCCACCACGACTACACCCAGCTCAAGACGCCGGTGCAGGCCCGTTACGTGAAGGTCATCAACGCGCGCCAGTGCCACGATGCCGCCAAGTTCAGCATCAAGGACCTCCGCATCTTCGGCAACCCCTACTCCGCCGGTTCCGTCAAGGTGGCGGGCGTCAAGGTCGTCCGCAATCCGCAGGACCGCCGCGAGGCCGAGCTCCTCTGGGATCCCATCCCGGGCGCCGACGGCTACATCATCCGTTACGGCATCGAGCCGAACAAGCTCTACAACAGCTACATCGTCTACGATAAGAACTACTTCAAGCTCCACAGCCTCAACACCGAGTCCGACTATACCTTCGAGGTCGAATCCTTCGACTCCGGCCTGGATTACTTCTATCCGAAGACCGAGGAGGTCAACGGCACCGGCGGCGAGGTCGAGATCAACAAGCGCGTCGCGGGCCGCCCGTCCTTCAGCTACGGCGGCAACGACCAGACCAAGCGCGTGATGATCAAGGAAGGCGTGGACCGGTACGTCTTCGACGGCATCGATCCGGGCTTCTGGACGATCAGCCACAGCTACGGTCCCGTCCTCTGGGCCGGTGAGCTGACCGAGGCCGACCTCGTCGGCGAAGGCGAACCGGGCATCGAGGCCAAGCTCACCGAAATGGGCACCGGCACCCAGGTCACCGCCGAAATGTGGATGAAGGTGGTCCGCGGTCCCGAGACCGGCTGCATCATCCTGGAAATCCGCCGGCAGGCCCGCCGCGGCGGCTGGCCGGGCATGATAGGCGGCGCGATGGGCGCTCCGCAGATGGGCGGCGGCGTTTCTTCGCCGATCGTGAATCCCGACAACACCATCACCTTCAACTACCGCGATCCCAACGCCAAGTCCGTCAAGGTGAACACCCAGTTCGCCGACACAAAGGAGATGACCAAGGGCGCGAACGGCGTCTGGACCATCACCCTCGGTCCCGTGGCGCCGGACATGTATCCGTACAGCTTTGACGTGGACGGCGTCCAGGTCATGGATCCCCAGAACCCCGACTGGTTCCCCAACGAGACCTTCAAGAACAGCCTCGTGGACGTGCGCGGCACGGGTGAGCCCCTGCTCCACGCCCTCAAGAACGTGCCCCACGGCAGCGTGGACTATGTCAACTACTGGTCCGAGACCCTCGGCACCTGGGGCAACGCCATCGTCTACACCCCGCCGATGTACGACAAGAACAAGAATAAGAAATACCCGGTCTTCTACCTGATCAGCGGCACCACCGACACCGAGGAAGTGTACTTCAAGGTCGGCCGCATGAACCTCATCCTCGACAACCTCATCGCCGAGGGCAAGGCTAAGGAGATGATCATCGTCCTGCCGTACGGCAACCCGTCCAAGTACTTCAAGCCGGGCGAGGGCAACCTCAACGGCCACAGCTTCACCCGCGACGTCATGCATGACCTGCTGCCCTTCGTGGAGAAGAACTACCGCACCATCAACGACCGCGACCACCGCGCCATCGGCGGCTTCTCCCGCGGCGGCAACCAGGCCCTCTCCATCGGCCTGACGCACCTGGGCAAGTTCTCCTGGCTGTGCTCCTACAGTTCCTTCACCGATATGAACCTGAACGGCATCTACGACGACCCGACCCTCAACGACAAGATCCACCTCTTCTGGCTCGGCGTCGGCACGGACGACTTCCTCTACGGCAACGCCAAGGAATACATGGATTTCCTCGACAGCAAGGGCATCAAGAACGTCAAGGTGTTCACGGACGACAAGTTCGGCCACACCTGGATGAACGCCAAGTACTGGCTCGACGAATCCCTCCCTCTCCTGTTCCAAGAATAAAGAAACGATACGATGAAAGCATATAGAATTCTCTTTGCAGCGTCCCTCATCCTTCTTCCGCTGCTCACCCAGGCCCAGCCGCCGCAGGCCGGCGAAGGCCAGCGCCTCACCCCGCAGGTCATGGCCCGCATGTTCCCGGCCGGCGTCGTGTCGCCGGAATACCATGCCGACGGCTCCGTGACGTTCCGTTGCCAGGCCGCCAACGCCAAGAAGGTCGAGCTCGACTGCCAGATGTTCCCCCAGGCCCTGCCGATGAGCAAGGACGAGCGGGGCGTCTGGACCATCACCGTCACCCCGGGCAAGCCGGACATCTATCCGTACGCCTTCGTGGTCGACGGCACCAAGATCGCCGACCCCAACAACATGTTCATCTTCCCCAACGAGGGATTCAAGTATTCGCTCGCCGACGTGCGCGGACCGGAACCGTCCGTCCAGGACATCCAGGACGTGCCGCACGGCAAGGTCACCTACCGCTTCTATCATTCCAACACCTGCGGGATCGACCGTCCGCTGACGGTCTACACCCCGGCCGGCTACAACCCCGCCGGCAACGAGCGGCTCCCGGTCCTCTACCTCATCCACGGTATGACGGACACGTATGAGACCTGGTTCAAGGTGGGCCACGTCAACAACATCCTCGACAACCTCATCGCCCAGGGCAAGGCCAAGCGTATGATTGTCGTGATGCCGTACGCGAACCCGTACATCGAGATGATGCGCCAGGGCCTCGCCGACCGCTATGACTCCATGGACACCGACCGCGTGGCCGCCGAGATCATCAACGACGTCAAGCCCTTCATCGAGGCCAACTACAAGGTCAAGACCTCAGCGCGCGACCGCGCCGTGGCCGGCTTCTCGCTCGGCGGACGGCAGGCGCTCGCCACCGGCCTGGGCAACCCGAAGGAGTTCGACTGGGTCTGCGCCATGGCGCCGGCCATCTTCGGCAGCGAGTATGAGACCAACTTCACCAACGGGACCTACGCCCCGGTGAACACCCTCAACAAGAACTTCAAGCTCATCTGGCTCGGCACCGGCACATCCGACTTCCTGATTGCGGAGTCCCGCGGTCTGGATGCCTTCCTGACGAAGAACGGGGTGAAGCACACCTTCTACACCCCTGACGGAGGCCACACCTGGATGAACTGCCGCGATTACCTCACGCACATCGCCCAGCTGCTCTTCAAATAGCATGAAAAGAGGCGCGCTGCTTCTGGCACTTTTACTGACCGCCCCGGTCCTTCTTGCACAAGAAGGGCCGGCGGTCTTTGACTGTCGCGAATGGGACTTCGGTGCCATCCGGGAGGCGGACGGCGTGGTCACCCACGCCTTCACCGTCTTCAACGGCGACAGCCGGCCGCTGCAGCTGACGCGCGCCATCCCCGGCTGCTCCTGCATCAGCGCTTCCCTGCCCACCAAGGCCATTGCGCCCGGCCAGAGCGCCGTCGTGGAGGTCCGCTTCACGCCCGCCGGCGCCGCCGGTCTCGTGGAACGCAACGTCGAGATTCAGGCGGCCGGCGGCCGCAGCCTCGGCCTGCTGAGCATCCGCGCGGACGTGCTGCCCGCCGACCGGAGCATCCAGGAGCGCTACCCGGTCGTATTGGCCGAAGGCCTCTATGCCAGCCGCGCCGACATCCGCTTCGGCTACCTGGAGCGCGGCCGTGCCAGCGGCAAGGTCATCTTCATCGCCAACGCCACCGCGCGCCCGATGCGCCTGCGCGCCGAGGGGCTGACGGGAACGCATTTCCGCGCCGTCTTCCCCGGGACGCTCGCGCCTGGCGAGGAAGCCCGCCTCGAGCTCTGGTGCGACACGCCGGCCGACCCGGCGTACTTCGCCACCCTGCGCGCTTCGCTGCGGCTCACGCCGGAAGGTGTTCCCGCCCTGCGGGAGCTGCCCGTCAGCGGCCTCTGCCTGACCCAGGCGCCGGAATCCCCGGACGCGCCGCGGCTGCGCAACGCCGCCGTCGAGCTCCGCAAGGGGCTGCTCTCCCGCAACCCGCGCGGCACCCTGGCCATCACCAACGACGGCCGCTCCGACCTCATCGTCCATGCCATCGAGCTCCCCGACGGGATCCGTTGCGACTTCCAGCCCGGTACGCATGTCGCCCCCGGCCAGACTCTCGAACTGCAGTTGGCGCTGGATAGTTCGGCCGGACGGGCATTTTCGCGGAGCGGTAATGTTTTTATGCCCGGACGGTCGAAGCTATCCGGCGCCAAGCAGAATGAGCTGCGCCTGACGGTCTTCAGCAACGACCCCCTACGTCCTGCCAAAGAAATACCAATCAATATTTTATGAAAAAGTTTCTTTTAACCATTCCCCTTGCACTCGTCCTGCTGTCGGCCTGCGGCCCCAAGCAGGTCTTCGAGTACCCGTTCCAGGACCCGCGCCTCAAGATCGAGGACCGCGTGGAGAACCTGATCTCCCTGCTCACCCCCGAAGAGAAGGTGGGCCTCATGATGAACAAGTCCATCTCCGTGGACCGGCTCGGCATCCCCTCCTACAACTGGTGGAGCGAGGCCTGCCACGGCGTGCGTGAGGACGGCTACACCGTCTATCCCCAGCCGATCGGCATGGCCGCCGCCTTCAACCCGCAGCAGATGTACGATGTCTTCTCGCAGGTGTCCGACGAGGCCCGCGCCAACTGGAACCGTTCCGACCACGACATCTTCAACGTGCCGATGGGCGTGACCTACTACCCCGGCAACCCGGAACTTACCTTCTGGTGCCCGAACGTCAACATCTTCCGCGACCCGCGCTGGGGCCGTGGCCAGGAGACCTGCGGCGAGGATCCGTACCTCACCGGCGTCCTGGGTGTGCAGACCGTCCTCGGCATGCAGGGCAACGACTCCAAATACTATAAGACCCACGCGTGCGCGAAGCACTACGCCGTGCACAGCGGTCCGGAGCCCCTCCGCCACACCTACAACGCCCACGTGTCGCAGCGCGACCTCTTCGAGACCTATCTCCCTGCGTTCGAGAAGCTCGTCGTGGACGCTGACGTGCGCGAGGTCATGTGCGCCTACAACCGCTACGAAGATGTGCCCTGCTGCTCCAGCGACCGCCTCCTGACGGACATCCTGCGCAACAAGTGGGGCTACGAGGCCATCATCCTGACGGACTGCGACGCCATCAACAACTACTTCACCCGCGGCCAGCACGAGACCCAGCCCGACGCCCTCCACGCCACCGTGGACGCCGTCCTGCACGGCACCGACCTCGAGTGCGGCAAGACCATGATGGCCCTCACCGAGGCCCTGGACAAGGGTATGATCAGCGAGGCTGACCTCGACGAGCACCTGCGCCGCACCCTGCGCGGCCGCTTCGAGCTGGGTATGTTCGACCCGGCCGACATGGTGCCCTGGTCCAAGCTCGGCGAAGACGTGATCAGCAGCGAGGAGCATGACGCCCTGGCCACCCAGGCCGCGCGCGAGTCCATGGTCCTCCTCAAGAACGACAATGTCCTCCCGCTCTCCAAGAGCCTGAAGACCGTCCTCGTGGTCGGCCCGAACGCCGACGACGTCGCCCTGCTCAATGGTAACTACGGCGGCACCCCGACCGACAACCACAAGCACTCCCTGCTCGAGGGCATCAAGAACGCCCTGCCCGAGGCCAACGTCCTCTACAGCAAGGGCTGCACCCTCAACGACGACTACAACACGATCTACCACCTGCCGGAGTTCAACGAGGGTCAGGGCGTGTTCGTGGAGTTCTGGGACAACAGCGAGATGAAGGGTGAGCCGAAGACCAGCGGCTACTACAAGGAGCTGAACTTCAGCACCTTCGGCGCCTACGGCTTCGCCGAGGGCATCCCGACGGACAAGATTTCCGTCCGCATCAAGGGTCGCTTCGTGCCGGGCTTCACCGGTCCGATGAGCTACACCGTCTCCTCCGACAACGGCTATGTCCTCAAGGTCAACGGCCGCGTGGTGGAGAACGCCAAGCCGGCTGCCGGCGGCATGGGCTTCGGCTTCGGCCGTCGTGGCGGCGCCAACTATAAGACCTTCGACGTCAAGGCCGGCCAGCCGCTCGACATCGAGATTGAATACCGCCGCGGTGCGGGTCCCTTCGCCATGCTGCGCGCCGACTTCGTCGAGCGCAAGTATGCGGACTTCGCCGAGGAGAAGGCCCTCGCAGCCGACGCTGACGCCATCATCATCATCGGCGGTATCTCCGCCCAGATGGAAGGCGAAGGCGGCGACAAGGCCGACATCGAGCTTCCTGCCGTCCAGCAGCGCCTGGTCCGTGCCATGCACGAGACCGGCAAGCCGGTGGTCTTCGTGAACTGTTCCGGCTCCGCCATCGCGTTCGCGAGCATCGAGGATCAGTACGACGCCCTCCTTCAGGCCTGGTATCCCGGCCAGGGCGGCGCCAAGGCCCTCGCCGACGTGCTCTTCGGCGACTACAACCCGTCCGCCAAGCTGCCCGTCACCTTCTACGCCTCCACCGCCGACCTCCCGGATTTCCTGGACTACAGCATGGAGAACCGCACCTACCGCTACTTCCGCGGCACGCCGCAGTACGCTTTCGGCTATGGTCTGAGCTACACCACCTTCGGCTACGGCGAGGGCAAGCTCAGCAAGAGCTCGATGAAGAAGGGCGGCAAGGTCACGGTCACCGTCCCGGTGACGAACACGGGTTCCGTGGCCGGCGCCGAGATCGTGCAGGTCTATGTGCAGGCCCTCGACAATCCTGACGCCCCGATCAAGGCCCTCAAGGGCTTCGACAAGGTGCAGCTCGCGCCGGGTGCCACCCAGAAGGTCAGCATCACCCTTGACGACGAGGCCTTCTCGTACTACGACGCCTCCGTGGACGGCCTCTCCGTCCGCCCGGGCCAGTACCGCATCCTCTACGGTTCCTCTTCCCGCGACGAGGACCTCAAGGCCCTGGACTTCCAGGTGCTGTAAGCTTCGACTGCGGAAAACGGTTGGACCGGCCAGAAAACACTGGAGTTTTCTGGCCGGTCCCCCGTTTTAACAGGGGACCTGGCAGGTTTTCCCCTATTATTCTGGCAGGTGTCACGCAAAGATTTTCCTCAACTCGACCAAAGGCAAATGGGAAACCCGGGCCAACTGCTTCAAGGAAGCCCTCGCCTCCTTTTTGACAGACCGGCAAAGTTGAATCCTCTCAGAAACATCCAACCTTGCGATCTCATCGACGCCGAACAGTTCTCTGGCCAGCTCCCGAGCTATCTGGACGACATCCTGATCCGGAAGGGAGATTGTCTCCCCATACATCTGCTGATTAATCTCCGTTTCGACATTCTGATTCAGAAAGAACATATATCCACGAGGATGACCAAACAGCCTCTCCACACGTTTGAAGTCCGTATAGCTCCCGGGCCAGATCAGGCCATCCTGTAAAAGGAGCCATTCTTCGGGAAGTTTTATCTTGGATTCAAAAGCGTTGCGGAGCTCATAAGAAGACAGTTCCCCGATGAGCCGTGCTCCCGCTGGAAGCACACCGTAATCCGAGAACACCAGCCTGGCTGAACTCCAGCGATATCCCTGGGGCGTAAAAGCCATCCTGGCCACCATCGGATTCCGGAAGACATAGGCAATCTTCTGCTTCAAGTCTTCTTCGTCGTACACCTGCCAGGCATCATATTCCCATAGCTCATCGACCGGAGCCGTCTCCCGATGGCTGTGTTGCCACATCATGGTCAGTTTATGATAGAGCGCCATCCATCTTAAACAAGCTTCGCGGCTGCCGTATAGGATGACGTGTATATGGTTATCCATAAGACAGAAGGCAACAACTATCACAGGAAATGTCTCTTTCAGTTTTGCCGTACATAGAGCTATACGGTTCATCCCGGCTATGAACTCCCGGGAATCTGCAAAAAGGATACAATGGTCGAACCCTTTCGTCGCGCAATGGAAATAATGGGAGGAGGTTGAAGTTTTCATTTTTTTTCACGCAAAATACGTCCTGCCCGTGGGAATAGCAAGGTTATTCGTCCCACTCGTCACAAATTGTGAAATTTTACATAAAAAAATCCCCGGCCTTGACGGTCGGGGATTTCTCATATCCAGAGCGTTGGTTGAGATTACGGAACGATAGGCTCGCCAACCTCGGAGTTCTCCTTGTCCTGGGCATCCAGTTTGAAGAGCATGAACTGGGCGTTGTCCTTGGTGTAAGGCTCCCAGCCGAGACCCGGATCGTTGTTCTTGGCGAAGTTGGTCCAGGCGGTCAGCATCTTCTCGGAGAGATCCCAGTCACCCTGGGTCCAAGGACGCCAGCAGTGCTCGAGGGACTTGAAGACGAACCACAGGTCGGAGGAGTGGAACGCACCCTTCAGGCGGGCGGTCACCTCCGGATGGGAACCGTCATCAGGCAGCGGACGGGCGAACTCGTAAGCCCAGGCCTTGGCACCCTTCTCCTCGCGGTTGAGGCAGAACGCAGCGATGCCGCCGGACATGTTACCCATATCGTTGAGCGTGTAGCCGATCATGTAAGGAACGTCGGCGAGCGAGCCATCCTTGGCGGCGTCGTCAAAGCTCTCCTTGCTCACATAACCGTCCACCATCGGCATACCGGTGAGGGAGCCGAACTTGCCGCTGGCGCCATTGTAGATGGTGCTGAGGGCGTAGAGCGTCTCGGTGGAGGCGGCACGCATCTTCTTGAGGTCGGTCAGACCGGCCCAGTCGAGGATCTCCTTGCAAGCCTGCTCGGCCTCCTTGATGTTGGTCGGGCGGAACATGCGCATCATGCCGGCAGGCATGGCGGGACGGGCGGCGGGAGCAGCGGCGGGAGCAGCGGCGGGAGCCGGCTGCGGGACGGTGATACCACCGCCGGACATGATGACAGCCTTGTGGAAGAGGCCGCGGGCAAGCGGGGACTCGCAAAGGGTCTTCACGCTGCCGGCACCGGCGCTCTGGCCGAAGATCATGACGTTGTCAGGATCGCCGCCGAACTGGGCGATATTCTTCTTGATCCACTTCAGGGCCTCGATCTGGTCGAGGATACCGTAGTTGCCGGACACGCCGTGCGGGCTCTCGGCGGAGAGCTCAGGATGGGTCAGGAAACCGAACACACCGAGACGGTAGTTGATGGACACGAGGACCACGTCCTTCGCACCCCAGGCCTTGGCGTCGAACTCGGGCTCGGAGCCCCAGCCTTCGCGGTAGCCACCACCGTGGATCCACAGGGCGACAGGGAGTTTCTTGTCAGCCTGGCCGGAAGCCTTGGTCCAGACGTTCAGGTAGAGGCAGTCCTCGCTGTACGGAGCTTCGTCGCCGTAGCCCCACTCGGTGAAGTAACCACCGGGGTACTGGATGGCCTGGTAGCTCGGGTGACCGAACTTGTCGCAAAGCTTCACGCCCTGCCAGGGAACGACCGGCTGGGGTTCTTTCCAGCGGTTCTCGCCGATAGGCGGAGCGGCATAAGGAATGCCCCGGTACACGAGAACACCGGGAATCTCCGTGGTAACACCTTTCACCTGGCCTCCCTCGATGGTGAGGACCGGTGTGTCAACAGTCTTGCAGCACCCGAACAGGGCGAGCGCCGACAACAAAAGAAGTGCTTTTTTCATGTTGATTTGAAAAATTGGTTAGTGCTTTCGTACAAAGTTTTACAAAGTTACTTTTTGCGCTGCAGGAATACTACCACGAATGAATCAAAAAGATATAAAATTGAGTATCTTGAAATGTTGTTTTGGCAATTAGCAAGATTTGCGTAACTTTGTCTTGATATGAACACCGACCGTGTACAAGACCGCCTGATCGACCTGGACAAGGTCCTGGCCTCCAAATTCAAGGGGAAGAAGCTTCCCCGTTTCGTCGTCAGTTTCTTCAAGCGTTTCATCCACCAGGACTGGCTGAACTCGATTCTCTCGCGCGGCTACGATGGCGCGGAGTTCTGCGACGACACGCTCCGGTACATGGATATCAAGATAGAGGTAGAAGGCCTCGAGAATGTCCCGAAAGACGGCACGCTCTACACCTTCGCTTCCAATCACCCGCTCGGCGCGGCGGACGGTCTGGCCCTCTGCGGCCTGATCTCGCGCGAATTCGGCAAGGTCTGCATGCCGGTCAACGATTTTCTGATGTACCTCAAGCCCCTGGCGCCGCTCTGCGTGCCCATCAACAAGACGGGCAACCAGGTGCGCAACCTGCCGCAGCTGATGGACGATGCATTCCGCTCGACCGACCAGATCATGATCTTCCCGGCCGGCGTGTGCTCCCGCCGCATCCAGGGCAAGATCCAGGATTTCCCCTGGACCAAGACCTTCATCACCAAGAGCGTGGAGACCGACCGCCCGGTGGTGCCGGTCCACTTCATCGGCCGCAATCCGGCGCGCTTCTACCGCGCCGACTGGCTGTTCCGCAAGGTTCTGAAGACGAAATTCAATATCCCGATGCTCTTCCTGCCCGACGCCTTGTATCACGCGCAGCACAAGACATTCAAGATCATTCTCGGCAAGCCCATTCCGGCTTCCACTTTCGATAAGAGCCGCAAGCCGATCGAGTGGGCAGCCTGGGTCCGGGAAAAAGTTTATCAACTCTGACGAGTCATGGAAAAAATCATCGATCCGGTGAGCGTCGACCTGCTTAAGGCAGAACTGACGCCCGACAAGAAACTGTGCGATACCAACAAGTCCGACAACGAGATCTACGTGGTCGACTGTAACGATGCACCCAACGTTCTCCAGGAAATCGGGCGGCTTCGCGAAATCGCATTCCGCGACAGCGGCGGCGGCACCGGCCAGTCCGTCGACCTGGATGATTTCGATTTCCTGCCCGACCGGCTCTACAAGCAGATCGTCATCTGGGATCCCGAGGCTTCGGCCATCCTGGGCGGCTACCGCTATATCCTGGGCACGGACGTGCACCTCGACGAGGCGGGGCAGCCCATCCTGGCTTCCGCGCACCTGTTCCATTTCTCGGATGAGTTCATCCAGGAGTACCTCCCGCACACGATCGAACTGGGCCGCTCCTTCGTGGCCCCGGAGTACCAGAGCTCCAAGGCCGGCGCGAAGGCCATCTTTGCCCTGGACAACCTCTGGGACGGCCTGGCCGCCATCATGCTCCAGCACGCCGACATGATGTACTTTTTCGGGAAGATGACCGTCTACCCGGATTACGACAAGGCGGCGCTCGACCTGATCCAGCATTTCCTGTGGAAGCATTTTCCCGATCCCGATGAGCTGATCCGCCCGAAGCAGGCCTACGAGGTCGCGTCGAACTGCCGTCTGCTGGACCTGATCCTCAAGGACGAGGACTACAAGCTGGACTACCGCAACCTCAAGGACGCGATCCGGCGCCTCGGGACGGGTATCCCGCCGCTGGTCAATTCCTATATGAATGCGTCCCCGAAGATGAAGATGTTCGGCGGCAGCATCAATGACGAATTCTTCAATTCCATCGAAATCGGCATCCTGATCGGCTTCGAGGAGATGTATGCCGACAAGCGCGACCGCCACAAGGAGCCGTATTTCAAGCACCTGGCCGAAACGCTGCTTCGCCGCGGCGTCATCCGCGCGGAACTGGCCGAGCTGAAGGATAAGCTGCTCAGCAAGAACGACCGCGAGCGCGCCCGCCGCTTCAATGCATTCCTGAGGAAGAAAAAGAAAATAGAAAAGGTGGAGCCGTAAGCCGGTTTCTGTTCACGTTTTTTCTGCCATTTATCTTCGCAACCTACCCCCTGGCATCGGACGGGCCGTCCTCGTCTGCCAGTATATTTGGTCTTGCAGGTCCCGGTGTCGTACCCGCACGACATCGCTGCCGTGCGTCGTGGGCTCTTGCCCCGCGTTTTCACCCTTACCTTTCGGCGGTTATTTTCTGTTACGACGGGCGTAAGGTTACCCCTACCTGCGCTTTCCGCAGCGGGATGCCCTGTCCTGTCCGGACTTTCCTCCCTTACGGGCGGCAGATCGCCCCACCTTTATTTCAACGGCGCAAAGATAGTAATTTTCCGCGAACCTGACACCAGCCAGAAAAACACCGGAAAACCTGGCCGGTCCCCTCAAATAACAGGAGACCTGGCAGAAAAACCCATTGTTTTCTGCCAGGTCTATACCCTATTGCTGAAGCTACAGCGCTTCGGCAATCAGATCATAGTCTTCCGCCGCGACGATGCGGACGCGGAGCATGTCGCCGACCCGCAGGTTCGGCGCAGGGTCGCGCAGCAGGATCTCGCCGTCCACTTCGGGGCTTTCGAACTCGCTGCGGCAAATAGCATACTGCCCGGTGGTTGGAATTTCGTCTACAATGACAAGCGTTTCCGTGCCGACGCGGGCCTGGTTGCTGGCCAGGGAAATCTCGCGCTGGAGCTCCATCAGGCGGTCCAGACGCTCCTGCTTCACTTCCGCAGGGACGTCATCGCGCAGATGCTCCGCACCCCAGGTTCCCTCTTCCTCAGAATAGGTGAACGCGCCCAGGCGCTCGAAACGCGCTTCGCGCACAAAGTCCAGCAGCTCAGCGAATTCCTCCTCCGTCTCGCCGGGATGCCCCACGATCATCGTGGTACGCAGCGCCACGCCGGGCACCTCCGCCCGCAGACGGGCGATGAGCCGGCGCGTCCACGCCCCGTCGACGTGGCGGTGCATCCGCTCCAGCATCCCGTCCGCAATATGCTGCAGGGGGATGTCCAGGTAGCGGCAGACCTTGGGATTGTTCGCCATGGCCTGCAGCACGTCCTCTGGGAAATCAGCCGGATAGGAATAATGGATACGGATCCACACGATCCCGGGAATCGCCGACAGGCGCTCCAGCAGTTCGCCCAGCGCGCGGCGATGATACAGGTCCAGGCCATAATAGGTCGTGTCCTGCGCGATCAGGATCAGCTCCTTTACGCCGCGGGCGGCCAGCGAGCTCGCTTCCTCGACCAGTTCCTCCATCGGCACGGAGCGATGGGCGCCGCGGATGAAGGGAATGGCGCAGTAGGAGCAGCGGCGGTCGCAACCCTCAGAAATCTTCAGGTAGGCATAGCCCTGCGGACGGGAAATGCGGCGCGCCGTCAGCGGACCGGGCTCCACGCCCAGGTGCCGCAGCACCGGCACGAGGTCGCGCGCCCCGTACCAGGCATCCACCTCGGGAATCTCGGCGCGCAGCTCGGCGGGATAACGCTGGGACAGGCAGCCGAACACGACCAGCTCCCCTGCCTCACCCCGTTTCTTGGCCTCGACGGCCGCGAGGATGGCGTTCACAGACTCCTCCTTGGCATCGCCGATGAAGCCGCAGGTGTTCAGCATCAGCACGTCGCAAGGCTCCTCCCCCTCGACAACGGTAAAAGCATCCGCCGGCAATTGGGCCAGCAGATGCTCGGTATCGACGGTGTTCTTCGAACAGCCGAGGGTGATGACTTTAAGCCTCCTGGGCTGCTTCATCTTCTTCTTTCACGAAGTCCAGCGACGCGTACTTGACGATCTGGTCGTACCAGTCGAGCACCTTGCGCATGTGGGAGACGTAGAAGCGGTCGCCGTCGTAGTTCGGAATCGCCTTCTTGAAGAGGGCGACGATCTCCTGCTCGGGGGCCTTCGAGGACGGGGCCTCGGCATCGCCGAGCGCCGCCTTGATGGCGAGGAACACTTCGTTCAGCTTCATCTCGCCTTCGCTGGTATAGATGGCGATGTCCGCCAGGGTGGAGATGCGGCTGGAGGTGGAGAACACCTTGCGCTGCTTCGTCTCGAGACTTTCGGCAATCGCGCCGCCACGGGCCTGCGCGATGTATTGGAAGAGGCCATGCTGGCCTGCTACGGAAAGGATCCGTGCTAAATCAGTTTGCATATCAGTTGTCGTATTTTGTTGTTCAATTCTTCTTTGGTTCCATCATTTTCCAGGATCCAGTCCACCCGCGCCGGGTCGAACTTCTGCAGGGGGTCGCGTTCCGCCGCCTTGGGGTTGCGCTTGACGCGCTGCTCGTAGGGCGCCGTAACCAGCAGGACCTTATCGTAAAGCCCGTCGAACTGCGGCTTGTCCAGCGCGATGGCAGACTCGATGAAGAGCAGGGGCGCCTTCTGGGCAGCCTTCCAGGCCTTCATGTCCTCCAGCACGTGCGGATAGACCATCTCCTCCAGGGTGCGGAGCTTGTCCGGCTCGGAGAAGACCCGGCCGATCTCGCTCCACGGGAATCCCAGCCGCTCCTCGATGCTGCACTTCAGGCCCGGGACGAGCGAATAGAGCATCTTCGTGCGCGCGTCGCTCTCGTAGACCGGAAAGTCCAGCGAGGCCAGATAGCGGCAGACTTCGCTCTTGCCGCTCCCGATGGGGCCCGTGACCAGGATCGTACGCATCGCTACTCCGCCGTTTTCACCAGACAGTCAAACACTTCCGGCGAGATCGAGTAATCGATCACATTGGCCGGAAGGTTCTCGACGTGCGCCACGCAACGGCCGCTCAGCGAACCGGCGAAGTCCTGGTAATCGATGTAGAACTTCGCCTGCGAGGACGGATCCGTCGCCGTCGGGAACACGCAGCGGAACACGACCGTGGCCGTGGAAGGCAGGACCGCCAGATCCACCCAGGACGGAACGTTGCGCGTCCCGATGTGCACCTCGGAACGCAATTCCACGAAGCGCGAAACCTCCAGCGAATACACGCACTCCTCGTGCGAAAGGCGCACGCCCGAGGGTGACTCCAGCCGCAGTTTGCCGTGGACGCTGCTGCGCAGGTTGTCCAGGTCGAGCGGCTTCGTCGACACGACGGTCACGTTCTCCAGCCGCGACGGCTCGCCGTACACCAGCACGGAATCCGGCTGCAGCTGCAGCGGCTTCAGCGCCATGTACTGCGGCGCATAGCGGACGGACAGCACGGCCCGCAGGGGCACTTTCTTGAAGGTCTCCTCCGGGAAGGAGAATTCCGGATCATCGGAGATGAAACTCTCCACCGTCACGCCTTCCCCGAAAATCTGGGAAGCGTAGCGATAGAGGGCCGTATTGGAAATGGAGTACCGGTCCCCGCCCCTGTGTCGGAAATCCGACGCAGAGAAGCTCACCTGCTTGGTGCGCTTGTTCCGCCGGGCCATCACCACGTGCCGGTAGCCGGACGCCGAGACCTGGGCGGTCACGGTGGCCTCCGACTGCGACAGCGCAGCACGGCCCTCGATGTTGCTCCGGGCCGTCAGCGGGACGCTCACGATTGCCACATAGGGCTGTGACAGATTGAGAACGATCCAGATACTGGCCGAGAACAGCACGCAGAGCAGGAACTGTACCCAGACTTTCACGTTTTATTTCTTCTCGGGCTGGGCGGGAGCTTCGGCGGTGGTGTCCTTGTTGATGGAGCTCTTGTCCACGCGGATCTTCACTTCGCCGTCCACTTTCACGAGCACGGTGCGGTCGTCCACATCAGCGATGGTGCCATAGATACCACCGGCGGTGATGACTTTGTCACCCTTCTTCAGGGCGTTGCGCATCTCCTCGAGTTTCTTCTGCTGCTGACGCTGCGGGCGGATCATGAAAAGATACATCACCACAAACATCAGGGCGAGCATCAGCAGGAAGCTCCAGCTGCTGCCACCTTGTCCGGCAGCGGGAGCTGCCTGTAAAAGCATCATGTTCATATTCTTAATCGTGTTGGTTAATCAATTTGTCCAGCAGGCCGTTCACGAAACCGCTGCTCTCGGGCGTGCTGTAATATTTCGAGATTTCGACATACTCGTTGATGATGATGCGCGGCGAGACCGCCGGGGCCATCTTCGCCTCGGCCATGCCGCAGGCAATCAGGCAGAGGTCGGTGGTACAGAGGCGATCGCGGGTCCAGCCGGGCGTGAGCGCCGCCACCTGGGCGCAGAAATCATCATAATGGGCATAAGCTGTACGCAACAGGTTCACCACGAACTTCTTGTCGCTCTCAAGGGCCTCCCCGCCGGGCAGTTCGCTCTGGTAGAGGGGCGGCATGCGCCACACCTCTCCCTGGCCCAGTTCACGCATCGTGCGGATGCACCAGCCCAGGGCATAGCCCAGATCGTCGTTCCAGTGGATGGACAGGTCCTCCAGGATCCCGGACAGCTCGGCGCTGTCCTCCAGCTCGCGTTCGTAGATCTTGCACCACAGGCGGGCGTCCTCTTCCAGGGAATCCTCCCCGCTCTCCAGGTAATCCTGGAAATACTTCCGGCTGCGGATGCGCTCGTAGAGGCGGCGCAGCAGCACGTCATACTGGTCCCAGGCGAATTTCTTCCGGGACACGAGCTTGCTGAAATCGGGATCCTGCGCCAGCAGGGGCGCGATCTTGTTGTTGACGAACTTGAGATTGGGATGCAGTTCCTCTTCGGTGGGATTGAACTTGGAACGGGCCGCTTCGATGCGGTCGCTGGCCTCCTGCGTGAGCGGGCCCGTGAGGGCGAGCAGGAACAGGTACAAGTCCCGCGTGGACTCACACGAAAGGTCCAGCAGGGACTCTGCTTCCTTGAGAGTCATACCGTGGTTTTCCGCGTAGCAGTAGATGGTCTTGAAGGCCTTGATACGGAGAATTCTTCGGTTGAGCATACTTTCAAACAAATTTATCTGCAAAGATAACAAGTAATCGATAAAAAATCCTATTTTTGTAAGAAGATATCAACCAAAATAACGCTATGTACAGAGACGATTACGATGCGCGCTACGACAGCCGGGATGCAGAAGATGTGTACTCCAAGCCCGTTCGGGCTGGAAAGCGTACTTATTTCTTCGATGTCAAGGCCACCAAAGGCCGTAAAGACTTCTACCTGACGATTACGGAGAGCAAGCGCCGGACCAATCCGGACGGCAGTTTCAACTACGACAAACATAAGATTTTCCTCTATAAGGAAGACTTCGAGAAATTTGCCGAAGGGCTGGAAGAGGTAGTCGCCTATATCCGCGACAACTGCTTCCACGGCGAGATCCCCCAGCGGACCGCCGAGGGCTTCGGCGAGGTGGAATTCGAAAATCTCTGATGACCGCCATCCTCCTCAGGGATGTCACCCTCGGGGATGAACGCAAGGACATCCTGATCGGGCAGGGCCGGATCCGGCGGATCGGGCCAGTCGGCTCGTGTGCCGACTGGGAGATGGCCGGCGACCTGGACATCATGGACTGTTCGGGCATGGTGGCCATCCCGGGCCTCATCAACATGCATACGCATTCCCCGATGTCGCTGATGCGCGGCATCGGCGAGGACATGCTCTTCCCGGCCTGGCTGGACAAGATCTGGAAGGTCGAGGAGCACCTGGACCACGATTTCGTGTACTGGGCGACGAAGGTCTCCTGCCTGGAGATGATCCGCACCGGCACCACCACCTTCAACGACCAGTACTGGTTCTTCGACTCCTCCGTCCAGGCCGCTCGCGAGATGGGCATGCGCATCGCCACGGGTTATGACGTGATGGACAAGGGCAACCGCGGGGAATCGGAGCGCCAGAAGGAGCAGTGCATCGAGAAGAGCGAAGCCTTCCTGCATGCCGGGGATCCCGGCCACATCTGCACGCTCGCCTTCCACGCCATCTACTCCGTCAGCGAGGAAATGATCGTCTGGACCAACGAGCAGTCCGCGAAATACGACGTCCCCCTGCACATCCACCTCTGCGAGACGCGCAAGGAGATCGAAGACTGCAAGGCGGCGCACGGCGGCCTCACGCCCGTCGAGTACCTTGACCGCCTGGGCGTCCTGTCGCCCCGCCTGCTGGCCGCGCACACCCTCTGGCTCACCCCGCACGACATCGAGCTGCTCGCCGCACACGGCGTGCATTGCATCCACAATATCAACTCGAACACCAAACTTTCCTCCGGCTACCGCTTCCTCTACAATGAGATGCGCGACGCAGGGATCAACCTCTGTCTGGGCACGGACGGCTGCGCCTCTTCGAACAACCTCGACATGCTCGAGGCCATGAAGACTTCGGCCATCTTCCAGAAAGCCTGGCGCGAGGACCCCTCGGCCCTGCCGCTGCCGGAACTGCTCGACATGGCCACGCGCAACGGCGCCAAGGCCCTGCGGCTCGACGCCGGACGCATCGAGGAAGGGGCGGTGGCCGACATCGTGCTCGTGGACACCGACAACACCTTCTTCCTCTCCCCCGGCCCGTTCCTCGCCAACCTGATTTATTCGGCGCATTCCGACTGCATCGATTCCGTCATCTGCGACGGCAAGTTCCTGATGCGCCACCGCGAGATTCCGGGCGAGCGGGAGATCCTCGCCGAGGCCCGCAAGGTCCTCGCCAAGATTGCATAAAACACTAAAATAGAATTATATGGACAGCAGAATACGCACCTACCAGGTCGCAGCAGACTATATTCGCCAGCAGACCGGCGGCTACGCGCCCGTCGTGGGCATCGTGCTCGGCAGCGGCCTCGGTCGCCTGGCCGACCGCATCGAGCAGCCGGTCGTCATCCCCTACCGCGACATTCCGGGTTTCCCGGTCTCGACCGCCGTGGGGCACAAGGGAAATTTCATCATCGGCCGCCTGGGCGGAAAGACCGTCATCGCGATGCAGGGCCGTTTCCACTATTATGAGGGATATCCGATGGACCTCGTGACCATCGGCGTGCGCACGATGGCCGTGCTCGGGGTGAAGTTCCTCTTCGTCTCCAATGCCGCCGGCGCCGCCAATCCGGATTTCCGCGTGGGCGACCTGGTGGTCATCCGCGACCACATCAGCATGTTCCCGAATCCGCTGATCGGCCCGAACCTCGACGAGATGGGCCCGCGCTTCCCGGACATGACCTGCGCCTACGACCTGGAACTCCAGGCGCTGGCCACCTCCTGCGCCGCCGAGATGGGGATTTCCCTGCAGAAGGGCGTGTATTTCGGCAGTACGGGTCCGACCTACGAGACGCCGGCCGAGGTGCGTTTCTACCGCACCATCGGGGCCGATCTGCTCGGTATGTCCACGATTCCGGAGGTGATTGTCGCCCGCCACTGCGGAATCCGCGTCTTCGGCATGAGCGTAGTGACGAACTGCGCCAATTTCGACAATGTCGCCAAGGTCCTGAACGACGGCGACGATGTCGTCAAGCAGGCCGACGCAGCGGCAGAGCGCATGACTACGCTCTTCTCCAAGATGATTGCCGCGCTATAAAGCGGAATCCAGGAAGGAAATAAAACCTTGGATGTCAAGGTTATAGGGACGGGGACCGGCGAGACGGTTCCCGTCGCTGTCTAAAAGGAAGTAGTTCGGCTGGGCGTTGACGCCGAAGTCGTGCAGAGCGATGTACGAATTGACGCGGCCGACATCCTTGAGTTTTTGGCCGCGGTCGTTGGTCACCCACTGGGACTCCGGGAGTTTCGTCTTGTCGTCCACGTGGAGCGCCACGATGACGAAGTCTTCCCGCAGGCGGCGCAGCACTTCCGAATCCGACCACACGCGCGCCTCCATCTCCCGGCAGTTCACGCAGCCATAGCCCGTGAAGTCCAGGAAGACCGGCTTCCCGGCCGCTTTCGCCGCCGCCAGGCCGTCCGGCAGATTATCGTACGCCCGCAGCCCGTGAGCAATCGTAATCGTCCCTGACGTTTCGTCATTCGCCGGCATGACCGGCGAATCTCCCGGCACCCCCGTCGACCCCAGCACAAAATCCTGCGTCTCAATCGGCGGCAGGTAGCCGGACAGCGCCTTGAGCGGCGCGCCCCACATACCGGGCAGCAGATACACCACGAAGGCGAAGACAGCGATGGCGAGCGTCAGGCGCGGCACACCGAGGTATTCCAGCGGCGAATCGTGCTTGAAGCGGATCTTGCCGATCAGGTACAGCCCCAGCAGCGTGAAGACGGCGATCCAGATGGCCAGATAGACCTCGCGGTCCAGCAGGTGCCAGTGATAAGTCTGGTCCGCCGTGCTGAGGAATTTCAGGCCGAGGGCAATCTCGATGAAGCCCAGGACCACCTTGACGGAGTTGAGCCAGCCGCCGCTCTTGGGGAGTTTCTTCAGCAGCGAGGGGAAGAGCGCCAGCACCGTGAAGGGCAGCGCGAAGGCGACGCTGAAGGCCAGCATCGTGACCATCGGGGTCCAGAATTCTCCCTGCGTGCTCTTGATCAGGACCGTGCCCACGATGGGACCCGTGCAGCTGAAGCTGACGAGCACGAGCGTGAGGGCCAGGAAGAAGATGCCGCCCAGGCCTTTGCGGTCGCTGTTCTTGTCGGCGTTGTTGGTCCAGCTGGACGGCAGCGTGATTTCGAACGCGCCGAAGAAACTGGCGGCAAAGGTCATGAAGACGAGGAAGAAGAGGATGTTCGGGAGCCAGTGGGTCGAGAGCCAGTTGAAGATGTCGGCCGTGACGCCGCTGCCGCCGACGATCCAGGTGACGCCGATGATGGCGCTGATCGGGACGGTGTAGAGCAGGACAATGAAGAGGCCGTAGAAGAAGGCCTTCAGGCGGCCCTGGCGGGGGTTTTCGCTGCCCTTCATGAAGAAGGAGACGGTCATCGGGACCATCGGGAACACGCACGGCGTCAGCAGCATCGCGAATCCCCACAGGATTGCCTCCAGAATCAGCGCCCACAGTGTAGATGCTCCCGGCTGCGAATCTGCATTCTGTCCGGATGGACTGTCGACCCGGGAAACCGTAGCCACCCTCGGCTCCGTAAGAGGGAGGGGCCCGCCGCCAACGGCGGTGGGAGGGGTCTCGCGCAGCGAGACGTTTTCCGGGTCGAGCAGTCCTCCGGCGGCAGATTCAGCAGCCGGAAAGAATACTTCGAAGTCCCAGTCGATGGGCATATAGCAGGCGTCGCCGGCGCAGGGCATATACGTGACCGTGCCGGAGACATGGTCGATCTCCTTATCGAGATCGCCCGTCAGCACCAACTGATTCGTGCCTTCAGGCGTCTCCTTGACTTCGGACTTCCACTGGATCTGCGGCGTCAACTGCAGCAGCATCACCAGAGAAATAATCAGGTGAAAAAACATCGGATACTAACGGTTAAGAAGGTTCTACTTGGCGATCGCAACGGAACGTGTCTCCCGGATCACCGTGATCTTCACCTGGCCGGGATAGGTCATCTCGTCCTGAATACGCTGGGCGATGTCGGTAGACAGGCGGGCGGCCTGGTCGTCGGACACCTCCTCGGCGCCCACGATCACACGCAGCTCACGGCCGGCCTGGATGGCATAGGACTTCGTCACGCCCGGATAGGACGCAGCCAGATCCTCCATGCCCTTCAGACGCTTGATATAGGACTCGATCACCTCGCGGCGGGCTCCCGGACGGGCGCCGGAAATGGCGTCGGCCACGAGCACCAGCGGAGCGTAGATGGAGGTCATTTCCATTTCCTCGTGGTGCGCACCCACGGCGTTGCAGATCTCGGGACGCTCCTTGTACTGCTCCGCGAGCTTGGCGCCCAGCAGGGCGTGCGGCAGCTCCGGATCCAGGTCGCTGACCTTACCGATATCGTGCAGCAGGCCGGCGCGGCGGGCCACCTTCGGGTTCAGGCCCAGTTCGGAAGCCATGATGGCGCAGATGTTCGCCACCTCACGGGAGTGCTGCAGCAGGTTCTGGCCATAGGAAGAACGGTATTTCATGCGGCCGATCAGCTTAACCAGCTCCAGGTTCAGGCCGTGGATACCCATATCGATGCAGGTGCGCTTGCCCGTCTCCAGGATCTCGTCCTCGAGCTGCTTGCTCACCTTCGTCACCACCTCCTCGATGCGGGCCGGGTGGATGCGGCCGTCAATCACCAGCTGATGCAGGGCCAGACGGGCCACCTCGCGGCGAACCGGATCGAAGGCGGACAGCAGGATGGCGTCCGGCGTGTCGTCGACGACGATCTCCACGCCCGTGGCAGCCTCCAGCGCACGGATGTTGCGGCCCTCACGGCCGATGATGCGGCCCTTGACCTCGTCGTTCTCGATCGGGAAGGTCGTCACGGCGTTCTCGATGGCCGTTTCCGTCGCGGTACGCTGAATGGTATTGATAACGATGCGCTTCGCCTCCTTGGCGGCGTTCAGACGCGCCTCGTCCATGGTATCGTTGATATAGGCCTGCGCCTCGCTGCGCGCCTCGGCCTTCATGTTTTCGACCAACATCTTGCGGGCGTCCTCGGCGGACATGCCGGCGATGTTCTCCAGCTCCTTGTTGACCTGCGCCGTCACGCGCTCGCACTCTTCCAGCTTGGCGTCCAGCTTGGTCTTGAGGGCATTCACCTGGCCCTTCTGGGAATCCAGGTCGTGCTGGCGGCGATCCAGCTCGCTCTGCTGCTGCTTAAGCTGCCCCTCGCGGGACTTGATATTATTCTCGCGGTCACGGAGTTCGTTGTTCTTATTGTTCACGAAATTCTCGTGCTCGCCCTTCAGCTGGAGGAACTTCTCCTTGGCCTGCAGGATTTTCTGCTGCTTGATGCTTTCGGCCTCCAGATTCGCCTTCTCGATGATGGCGTCTGCACGTCCCTTGGACGCGGAGCGGCTGACGAGTATATAAATTGCGAGGGCCAGTGCGGCACCGGCAACTGCGGCTAGAATGTAATACAAAAACATAGTTAGTATATATAATTAACAGTATCCACTTTTGTCGAAGCAGATACTGTTTATGAAAAAAAGCCGTCAGCCGAGCTTTCAGAAAGCCTCTGATTATGTTTTGGGCTCCGTTCTGGATCGGGCTTCCCGTCAGGCGGGCCTGCCTTCCTCAGCACGAGTCGACCCGGTTCCGAAGAACTTGTTGTTTTCAGAAGATGGGCCTGACGGCTATTACTTTTTCGTCATACCTTCCAGATAGCTTGCTACATCCCCCTGAAGCGCTTCCACCTCATCCACAAGGCGCGACATTTTCTTCTGGGCGGAGAGTTTGCCGGCAGCCTCCTGGATCGCCACGAAGACCAGCTTGTCCTCCGGACTGCTGTCCGGGAACCGGGCGTCGAACTTGGTCACCATCTCGGAAACTTCCGCAGCAGCAAGGCGCATCAGTTGCTCCATCTCGGGAGAGGCGGCACTGAGGCGGTACGGCTTACCCGCAACCTTCAATGTGATGTCCTGAGCCATATCAGTTCTCCAGCAGCTTTATGCATTTGTCAATCTCATGAATCAGCCGTTCAATCCGCGCCTTGGACTCTTCCGGGTCGCCGGCGGCCTGGAAGGCACGCATCAACTCAAGATTGTCTATCTGTTGGTTCAAATCAGCAATCTGCTCCTTGTACTTCAGGTTCTTCTCTTCGCTCTCGGCAAGCTTCCCGGCAAGTGTGTCCGCCCGCTGCCTCTCGGCCTCGTATAGCGCAATCAACTTGGCGATATTTGACTTGACATCTTCGAGCATCGCAGACGATACCTAACATACAATACGCAAATATAACAAAATTTCGTCAAATCATCAAGAGCTATTCGCTCACGATGATACCGCCGCCGGCGTTGTCCCCGCCGTGTCCGTGGCCATGGCCTTCCTCATAGTGCGCATGTGCCGGCATTTCGGGATAAGGGAGTTCTTTCTCGAAATAATCGAAGTCGATGTCCGTCCAGGTCCCCCGGGCAAGAATCATCGGAGGTTCAACAGCCTGGGCAGTAATCTCACGTCCCGGATCGTAAGAACCCCGCGGATAGGCATAAAGGAAGTGATGTACCGTCCAACGCTGGGTGATATAAACAAAGTTCCACATAGCCCAGGCAGACACGGTGAAATCCTCTGTTCTCTGGTACTTATAAATTTTATCCTGTTTTATCTTGGCCACGAAAGCATCGATATATTTATCGAAACCGCTCACTTTATTCACGGCCGTGATTTCACCACCCATGTGACCATATTCGCCTACGACGTCCACCTGGCCGGAAAGAAGCATATCGGAATTATTCACATACCAGGTATTGATCGGAATGTCACGTTCCCAATAATAATCATATTTAGAATAGCTGTAAGCATAGGTTGAATAGTGAGGATTATACAGATAGCCGAAGTTCAACTGAAGTTCATCATCTTCGCCATAGATGGTCGCTGTATCAACATAATAGTCATCGACAAGTTCTCCGACCATCACCTCGGAAGCCACCTCCGAATGACCGCCGGCGAAGGTCGTCGGGACAATCACGGGGAAGGTCTTGGACTTGAGAATGGTCGTGCCGCTGACCGTCAGGGTAAGCGAGGTCTGCTTGACGGCTTCGCCTTCGGCAGCCTGGAAGGAGATGACGGCCTGGCCCTCGCTGTAAGATACCGTAGAACCGGGCAGCGCCTCAAAACCGGAAATCGCAAATTCATCGGTAAAAACGGCTCCGTCCAGACGGAAGACGTCGACAGTGATGTTACCGGAAGCACCTTTCACGGTGAATGCTGATTCAAGCGACTCGGGCGTACAGGCGACAAACAAAGCAGCCAGTACCAGGAATGCAATACACTTTCTCATAATAAACGTGGTTATGTTCTGTTACAATATGCGAAGATACGAAAAAAAAGAGAACCCGCAACAGATGTCGCGGGCTCTCCGGGAGAGTAATATTTATCTAAAGAATTAAATTATTTCTTCGGCTTGATGATAACGGTACGGCTCAGCACATCGTTGTTGAAGAACAGAGGATCGACACCACCGTAGGCGACAGTCTCGAGCTTGTCGGCGGAAACGCCCTGGGCAAGGAGGAAGTCGTACACGGCCTTGGCGCGCTGCTCGGACAGGGTCTGGTTGCGCTTGGCGCTACCCGTCTTCTTGTCAGCGTAACCGGCGACGACGAACTTGGCGTCGACAGCCTTGATCTCGTCAGCAAAGATCTGCAGGCGAGCCTTGTCCTTCTGGGTGAGGACAGCCTTGTTGATATCGAAGAAGACAGCGGTGGAAGCAGGGATCTCCTTGTTGACAAGCTTCTCGACTTCCTTGATGACCTCCTTCTCGACCACCTTCTCGATGATCTTCGGGTTCTTCTCAGCATACTCGCGGGCCAGCGCGTCAGCAGCCTCCTTGGAGAGGTAGCCGGCAGCAGCAGCGGCAGCAGCAGCGCGGGCGAAGTTGCCGTGCTTGCCACCGATGGTCCAGATGGCGTTGAGGGTCACGCGGCCGGTACCCTCACCCTTGCGATACTGGGAAGCGTCGCCGAAGATGGACGGGGTGATGCCGAAGCGACCTTCGAGAGCCAGCTCGAAAGCGTTGGTGAAGTTGTAACCGAGACCGAGACCGGCGGTGGCGCCAAAGCGAGCCTTGAAGGCGTTGCTCTCAACCACCTTGACAGCGATAGCGTCCTGCAGGGCGGTATTGGCGAACACGGAGTTCTCCTTGGAGAAGTTCACGGTCGGACCGACGAAACCATAGACATCGAACTTGGCGAGGTCATCAGCGAAGATGTTGCTGAAGTTGACCATACCGTCGAGCATGATCTCACCGAACAGCTGGTTCTTATAGCCACGGGGGACATTGAGGCCACCGTTGTTATCGTAAGCGTTACCCGCTTTCTGATCGAGGGTCTGGAAAGGACCGCCGATGACACCACGGACACCGAAGACCGGAGTGATGTACTTACCGACCATGATGTTACCGTACACGTTAGGGGTATTGAAGCCACCGTTGTAGACGGAGATGATACCGCCACCGATGCCGACGAAAACGTCATTCCCCTTGTAAGCAGTCTGAGCGTTCGCAGCGAACATGCCGGCTGCGAGAGCGATAGACAGTGCGAGAGCTTTGAGTTTCATATCTTTAATATTTAATTATCGTTATACAAAGGAACGCGTGCCAGAATTATTCGGCAGTGATGATACCACCACCAGCGTTGTTGTTGTCACCGTGGAGGGCGTGACCATCGTGGGTGTAGTGACCGGAGTGCGCCACATAGTGGCTGGCGTGATCCGGGTGAGCCATCTCGACAGCGGTGCAGAGGGAAGACTTCGTCTTGATGGCGAAGGTAGCAACCTCAGGAATCATAGGGTTATTGGAGCCCTCTTTAGGAGCAGCAACGATGACCAGGTCGGCGGTCGTTGTGATAACCGGATTGACCACGTTGTAGAGGGACCAGGCACCGACGGCGAAGGCATACTCCTGCTTGGTCGGCACGATACCCGTGATGTTGGCCTTCACGAAAGCGTTGTAGACGTTCGTAGCAGCATCCTTGAAGTCATCATTCTTGATGCTGAGGCTCTTAGCGAGAGCAATACCCTTGAAGGTCTCAAAGGTGTAGGAATCCTCGAGGATGAACTCGCTGGCGTTCTCCATCATCTTCACATTGAACTTCATACCACCGACCTCGACTTCCTGCATCTTGGCATAGCCGTGACCATGGGCAGCAGCCTGAAGGCCGTAGACCTCAATCGCCTGGGAAGTCTTATCCGTCTTGACCGACAGCGTGTAGTCACCGGAGTTGTAAGGGATGAAAAGCGTAGCAGTGAAGTGAGCGTTCATGCCAGCGAAAATCTGCGGGAAGGAAAGGGTCTCGGTCGCCGAAGAACCTGCATAAGTAGCGGTAACGGTCACGGAACCGGCAGCGATGGAAGGATTACCTTCGATGGTCTCGGTGGTACCACCGTTGGACCATGCGTAAGTGACTTCGGCAGCCTTCTCGACAAAGCCGGGAGCGGCGCTGACAACCGTCACGTTAATCGTTGCAGTGGCGTTGGCCACGGTGTAAGCGGTCTGAAGATTCTCAGGCTCGCAAGCGGCGAATACACCAACTAACGCAATGAGAGAAATAAACTTTTTCATTTCTTTAAAATAAATATTAAACATTAAACTTAATTTCTTGCCTGTAGGAAAGGGGTACGTCACGTCAGGACATACTACTCTCCAGCCGTCAAAGGTACAACAAATATTGATAATATGCAAACTTTCGCGAAAAAATGACCGAAATCTATCGGTTTATGGCAGCACCTATATAATAAGGATTGTAATAATTCTTCGACATGATGTTGTCCGAAGCTTCCGAACGGAACTCCTTATAGTAGTACTGCTCATTGTTCGCATTGTAGCTCATGCCCATCTGGCCGGAGGTCGTGATCCGGGGGACGTAGCCGAAGCGGCGCGCCCGGTAAGGCGGCAGGGCGATCTGGAAACGGAAACCGCCGTTGGTGTGCGCGGCCTTGTCCAGGCCCTTCATGGCGTAGAAGCCGATCGAGCAATGGCGGAAGTGCCTGATCATCTCGAACTTGAAGCCGTAGTCCCGGAGCAGGTAGCGCTCGAAACGCAGGGTGAACTGCGTCTGCAGCGCAGGGCAATAGTAGTTGGCAGCAACGTTCCAGACGAAGCGCCAGTTGGGGGTTGCATTGGGGTGGAACCAGAAGCCGACCAGCCACTCGGGCAGCGGTCCCTTCTTGCGGACACCGCCGACGGCGATGACGGACGGACCGAAGCGGACCTGGTCCAGCATACCCATCTTCGTATCGATCCAGAAGCGCTCGTTGGGGAACCAGTAGGCCAGTTCCAGCGCGCCACCCATATAGTTGGAATTGAAAATACCCAGAGTGACCTTGCCGAAGATATTCAGGTACCAGGGATCCCGGAAACGCTGAGAAAGGGTGATGAAGCCCGGATGCGGAAGACCTTCCGTGACGCCATAACCGTCGTTGAAGACGGGAATCTTGACCTGGAAACTGAATTTCGCGCCAGGCCAGAGCGGCACTTCAACCGCCGGACTGATCTGCCAGAGCGACTGGTACACCTGGGTGATGATGAGGTTCATCAGGGAGACCTGCGGATAGACGTTGATGTCCACCTTGCCGAAGGAATTGTTCAGCATCGGCTGCCGACGCACGGCACCCCAGGACGCATCCAGGCGCTTGGTCGTACGCCAACGGCCCTCGGCAGGATCGTAGGTGATAGTAACTTCGGGCACCTTGAAGCTGGTGCCGATGAGTTTCACGGGCTTGGACTCGTCCAGCCCGGCACCTTCCAGGATCTGCACGGCACGGGCGAAGCCCTCCGCCGGGATCTTGTAGTAGTCGTTCTCCACCGTAAAGGCCGTGAAGGACGCAGTCTCCACCGAACGAACGTTCGTGAAGCCGGCCTCCACCAGACGGCGGGCCGCCTCCTCTGCGCGGGACGCTTCCAGCGAGAGGGTATCGGTCGGCGCCTGGGCCGCCGACGCGAGGGGCGCCAGCAGCGGCAGGAAGACAATCAAACGGCGAAGCAAGTTCATATCCTGCAAAGTTAATACTTTTTCAGGACTTCCCTCGCCCCGAAGGTGGGTTTACCATTATTATAATTATAGGAGTCGTGGCGGACGGGGCCGAAGCCCGGCGCGTACCAGTTTTCGGTGACGGTGTCCCGGTTGCGGCCGATGCCGCGCTCGATCTTGCGCTCGCGCAGCACCACGCAGTCGAAGGTGCCTGCCGGCACGGTGATGCGTTCATAGCGGAGCACTTCCCGCTCGATCAGGTCGACGGTGTGGGTCATGGGGCCCGTCTTGATCTTACAGTGGCTGTCCGGCAGCTTGTCGCCGGGCTTCATGTCGGCGGGCAGGATGGCCGGCGTGCCCTCGACGCTCTGCGACATACCCGGGAACATATTGTGCAGCACGGCTTTGTACGCCGCGCCCAGGTCCTGCTGCGTCGAGCCGTCGGCGGCGATCATCGTCGTCTGGTGCGTCGGGCCGCCGTAGAGTTCTCCCCCGCCCGGTCCGCGCAGGGTGAAAATACAGTCCACGTAGCGCGTGCCGCCGACGGTGCGCACGCCCGTGTATTCCAGGGTGGAGGTCCGTTCGATGCGGCCGTTGGCCTTCGTCCGTTCATACATCAGCGTCCGGCCCGGCTGCGTGCACACATACGGTTCCCCTGCCCGGGCGACCAGGCCCGAGAGCAGCAAGGCAAGCGTCAACAAGATGCGATTCATACTGCAAAGATACCCAATTTTTCCGTATCTTCGCTGCCGTATGGTCCGATCCGAACTGCAATCCTACGTGGAGGCGGAGATCCTCCCCCGCTACGACGCCTTCGACAAGGCACACCGGCGCCCGCATGTCGAGCGCGTGATCCGCGATGCCCTGACGCTCGCGGAATTCTATCCCGTCGACCGGGACATGATCTACGCCGCCGCGGCCTACCATGACACGGGCCTGTGCGAAGACCGCGCCACCCACCACCTGGTGTCGGGGCGCATCATCCGTGAGGACGCAACCCTGCAGCGCTGGTTCTCCCCGGAGCAGATCGAGACCATCGCGCAGGCCGCCGAGGATCACCGCGCCTCGCTCGACCACGAACCCCGCAGCCTCTACGGGCGTATCATCGCCGAAGCCGACCGGCAGATCGAGCCGGAGACCATCATCCGCCGCACCGTCCAGTTCGGCCTGGCCCACTACCCCGAGCTCGCCCGCGAGGAGCACTGGCAGCGCACCCTGGACCATCTCCACGAGAAATACGCCGCCGGCGGCTACCTCCGCCTCTGGATCCCCGAGTCCCCCAACGCCGCCAAGCTCGACGAACTCCGTCGCCTCATCGCCGACCTTCCCCGCCTCCGCACCCTCTTCGACGCCACCTTCGCCGCCGAGCGCTAACCCCCTCCTCGCCGCCCTCATCGCCCCTCCCATCCTCACCAGCGCCTTGTTTTGAGGACGCGACCCAGTTTTTTCGCCCGCCGTCCTCACCAGAGCCTTGTTTTGAGGACGCGACCCAGTTTTTCCGCCCGCCGTCCTCGTTGAAGCCTTGTTTTGAGGACGAAGGCAGGGCGGCTACCGCTCCTGCCGGCAACGAGCACTCCGCGTCGAACCCTCAAAGTTCGAACGCGGAGATCGCTCGTAACCGCCGGGCGC
>JBGUOB010000082.1:0-8704 GCA_045117755.1 Candidatus Cryptobacteroides sp. | reverse complement strand
CAGGATGCGGTAGGCGTTGTTGATGTTGAGCGCCTTGAGGAAGGGCAGGCTGACGTGGGCGTCCAGCAGGCCCAGCAGCAGGAAGGAGATCAGGAAGCCCCACTGGCTGCACCAGCGGAAGAACTTGATGTTCTTGATGTTGTAGAGGATGATGATGACGACCATGCCGGCCAGCGCCACGAAGAACTGGTTCTTCACGAGGTCCAGGCGGGTCATCCCGTCGCGCAGCAGGCGCGAGGACGAGGAGAACATGCAGACGATGGAGAACAGGAACAGCATCAGCACGATGATCCAGACCACCTTGTCTCCTTCAAAGTGGTCGGCGAACGTCCAGATACTGGATTTCCGGTTCTTCTCTTCTGCCATGGCGTTTACAGGTGACGGACCGCCTCCTTGAACAGGCGGCCGCGGTCTTCATAATTCTTGAACAGATCGAAACTCGCGCAGCATGGGCTCAGCAGCACCACGTCGCCGGGCTTGGCGAAGTTGGCGGAAGCCTGGACGGCCTCCTCGGCGGAGCGGGTGTCCACGATCCTGTCGCTGCCGACGATGCCCTCGAAGGCGGCGTGGATCTTGGCGTTGTCCACGCCCAGGCAGACGATGGCTTTGACGTGGCGGCGCACCAGGTCGTTCAGGACGCTGTAGTCGTTGCCCTTGTCGGTGCCGCCGACAATCCAGACGACGGGACGGGTCTGGCACTCGAGCGCGTACCAGGCGGAGTCCACGTTGGTGGCCTTGGAGTCGTTGATATAGAGCACGTCGCGGACGCTCAGCACGGGCTCGAGGCGATGCTCGATGGGCGCGAAGGTCTTCAGGCTCGCGCGGATGCTCTCGTCGCTGATGCCCGTGGCCTTGGCCGCCAGGGCCGCGGCCATGGAATTGTAGACGTTGTGCTTGCCGCCCAGGGCCAGCTCCTGCAGCAGGATCTCGGTTTCGTCCTGCTCGTAGCGCAGCACGATGCGGTCGCCGTTTCGCAGGAAGGCACCCTGCGCCACTTCCTTCTCCTGGGAGAAGGGGAGCATCTTGGCCTTGATGACGACCTCCTCCAGCTGGCGGATGGTGATGGCGTCGTCGGAGTCGAAGATGAAGCAGTCGTCCGGGCGGAGGTTGCGCGTGATGCGGAATTTCGCCTGGGCGTAGTTCTCGAGCTTGTGGTCGTAGCGGTCGAGGTGGTCGGGCGTGATGTTGGTGATGATGGCGATGTCCGGGCGGAAATCATATACGTCGTCCAGCTGGAAGCTGCTGATTTCCAGTACGTAGTAGTCGTGCTTCTCGGTCGCGACCTGCAGGGCGTAGCTCTTGCCGATGTTGCCGCCCAGGCCCGCGTCGAGGCCCGCCTCCCGGAGGAGGTGGTAGATGAGGGAGGTGGTGGTGGTCTTGCCGTTCGAGCCGGTCACGCAGATCTTCTTGGCGCTGTCGTAGCGCGCCGCAAATTCGATCTCGGAGATGATGTGCGTT
Source organism: Candidatus Cryptobacteroides sp. (assembly GCA_045117755.1). Lineage (GTDB taxonomy): Bacteria > Bacteroidota > Bacteroidia > Bacteroidales > UBA932 > Cryptobacteroides. The sequence goes on along the minus strand of JBGUOB010000082.1, from coordinate 7,246 downwards.
CCCTGCTCGCGCAGGGCCTTGATCATCGGGGCCGTGCCCGGGATGCCGGGACTCTTGACGACCTCGTCCGCGTTGAGGATCTTCTCGGGCGTGTGTCCGCCCTGCTCGTAGGGGATGTCCCACTGCTGCAGGGTCGCGAGGTAGTCGTCCTTGATCTTCCCGTTGTCGGACAGGAAAACGTCGAATCCTTTGACTTTTGCGAGCACGGCGGCTCCGACACCGCTCTCTGCTCCTCCCAAAACTACAATTCTTGCCATATTTAAATTATACTATCTAACCTTGAGTAATGCCAATGTGCTGACTGCCAGGATGATCCCGATGATCCAGAAGCGCGTGACGATGCGCGGCTCGGGGATGCCCTGTTTCTGGTAATGGTGGTGGAGCGGCGCCATCAGGAAGATGCGCCGGCCCTCGCCGTATTTCTTCTTCGTGTACTTGAAGTAGCCGCGCTGGATGATGACCGACAGGCTCTCCATCAGGAAGATGCCGCAGAGGATGGGCAGCAGGAGTTCCTTGCGGATGAGCACGGCGCTCACGCCGATCACGCCGCCGATGGTCAGGCTCCCCGTGTCGCCCATGAAGACCTGGGCGGGGAAGGTGTTGTACCAGAGGAAGCCCAGCAGGGCGCCCACGAAGGCGGCCATGTAGATGGCCACTTCGCCGGAACCCGGGATGTGCATGATGTTGAGGTAGTGGGCGTTCAGGGCGTCACCGCCCAGCCAGGCGATGATACCGAGGGCCACGCCCACGATGGCCGACGTGCCGGCGGCCAGGCCGTCCATGCCGTCGGTGAGGTTGGTGCCGTTGGAGCAGCCCAGGATTACGACGATGATCATGGTCATATAGATGCCCCAGGAGCAATAGACGCCCAGCTGTCCGCGGAAGGGGGAGAGCCAGGAGTAGTCGAACTCGTGTGCCTTCACGAAGGGTATCGTGGTGATGAGCTTGTCGGTGGGGATCTTGGCGCTGAGACAGACGGTCAGGGCTACGAACAGGCCCAGGCCGAACTGGAGGATGAGCTTGCCGCGCTCGCTCATGCCTTCCTTGTTGTGCTTGAATACCTTGATGTAGTCGTCGGCGAAGCCGATGGCGCCGCACCAGACGGTGGTGCCGATCAGCAGCAGGGTGTAGATGCTGTCGAGGCGGCAGACCAGCAGGGCGGAGCCCAGCATGGCGGCGATGATGATCAGGCCGCCCATCGTGGGGGTGCCTTTCTTCTGCATCTGGCCTTCCAGGCCGAGGTCGCGGATCTCCTCTCCGATCTGCAGGCGCTGCAGTTTGCGGATGATGGCGCCGCCGGCGAAGAAGGCGATCAGCATGCTGATCACGGCCGCGAGCATGGCGCGGAAGGAGAGGTAGTTGAACAGACCTGCTCCGGGAATGTGGATTCCGAGGCTTTGCAGCCAGTCTACGAGGTGGTTCAGCATGACTCGAGGGTTTTGAAGGTTTCCAGTACGATTTCACGTTCGTCGAAGTGGTGCTTCTCCGTGCCGAGGATCTGGTAGGTCTCGTGGCCTTTGCCAGCCAGCAGGACGGTAGCGCCCTTCGGGGCGAGCAGCAGGGCGGTGCGGATGGCCTCCCGGCGGTCGGCGATGCAGACCGTCTTGGCCATCGCGCCCGGGTCGAGCCCGCGCTTGATGTCTTCGATGATGTCCTCCGTGCGCTCGGTGCGGCTGTTGTCGGAGGTGATGAAGATGCGGTCCGCGAGGCGGCCCGCCACGGCGCCCATTTCCGGGCGCTTGGTCTTGTCGCGGTCGCCGCCGCAGCCGAAGAGGCAGATGAGCTGCCGGTCGGGGGCGACGTCGCGCAGGGTTTTCAGGACATTCTCCAGGGCGTCGGGGGTGTGGGCGTAGTCGATGACGACGCTCAGGTCCTTGGGGCCGCGGAGGGTCTCCAGGCGGCCCGGAGCGGGCTCCAGGCGGGAGAGGGCCACGAGTGCCTCTTCGTGGCTGACGCCGAGCACGAGGGCGGTGGTGTAGATGGCCAGGAGGTTGTAGGCGTTGTGGGCGCCGATCAGGCGCGTCCACACTTCGCTGCCGTCGATGCGGAGCAGCATGCCTTCGGGGCTCTGCTCGAGGATGCGGGCGCAGTGGTCGGCGGCGCTCCGGCAGGAGTAGCCGACCACGTGGGCGGCGGTGTTCTGCACCATGACTTCGCCGTGCTTGTCGTCGAGGTTGATGATGGCCGTCGCCTCGGCGGAGAGGCCGTCGAAGAAGAGTTTCTTGCAGCGGAGGTATTCCGCGAAGGTGCCGTGGTAGTCGAGGTGGTCGTGGGTGAGGTTGGAGAAGATCGCTGCGCGGAATTCCAACCCGGCGATGCGCTGCTGCTCGACGCCGATGGAGCTGACTTCCATGAAGCAGTATTCGCAGCCGGCTTCGACCATTTCGGCGAGCAGGGCGTTGAGGGTCACGGGGTCGGAGGTGGTGTTGGCGGTCTCGCTGCGGCGGGTGCCGACGTAGTTGGCGATGGTGGAGAGGAGGCCGCATTCGTAGCCGAGGTGGCGGAACATGTGGTAGAGGAGGGTGACGGTCGTCGTCTTGCCGTTCGTGCCGGTGATGCCCACCAGTTTCAGCTTCCCGCTCGGATGGCCGTAGAATGCATCCGCCGCCATCGCCACAGCCTTACGGCTGTCCTTGACAAAAATGAATGTTGGCTGATGGTTGCTCGCGTCGGCAGTTTCGGTGCCGCGTGGCAGTGTGCGCGGGCGCCGGTCCGCGTCAGCGGATATCCGGCCATCCCCCTCGAGGGGGCGCAGGGGGTGAAGGCAGGAGCGACCGTCATCCTCGCAGAGGATGGCGGAAGCGGCTGCGGCAATGGCGGCCGCGACGTAGTTGCGGCCGTCGTTGCCGCAGCCGTTGACGGCGATGAAGAGGCTGCCCGGGGTCACGCGGCGGGAGTCGTTGGTCACGGACGTGATCTCCACGTCCCCGCGGCCCTGTACGGCGAGTACGCCGCAATCTTTTATGATATCGCTCAGTTTCATCTCGTTGAAGTGCTTCGTCTCAGTTCGTCCCGGAAGCAGGGGTCTATGTTATACAGTTCGTCCACCACGGTGCGGATGGCGCTGGCGGGGATGCCGCCGCCCTGGAACTGCTTGGAAGTCGGTTTGGAGTACACCATGCAGATGACGCTGTACTGGGGCTTGTCGGCGGGGAAGAAGCCGACGAAGGTGCCCTGGTACTTGCGGCGGCCCTGCGCGTCCTGATACTGGCCGTTGGCGTAGGTGCCGAAGGAGGTGCCGGTCTTGCCGGCCACGGCACATTTGGCGCCCTTGAGGCGCTTGGCGGTGCCGTCCTCGGTGACGGCCTTGAGCGCGCGGGTGATGGTGTCGGCCACGGCGCGGGAGCACACGGCGGCGTTCAGCACGCCGGGGCCGCGACGCTCCGTGACGATGCCGCCTTCTTCGATGTCCTCGACCAGGTAGGGCTTCATCATGCGGCCCTTGTTGGCGATGGCGTTGTAGAAGGTCAGGATGTGCAGCGGGGTCTCCTCGGTGCTGTAGCCGAAGCCGATGGAGCCGAGGTCTGTGTCGGTCCAGTAGCGCGTGGAGGGGTTCGGGATGGTCGGCGTCTGCAGGCCGTCCAGGTCGAAGGCGAAGGCCTCGCCGAGCTTGTAGTTATAGATATTCTGCAGGAAGCGCTCGGTCTTCTCCAGGCCCTTGCCGCGCCCCTTGCTCTTGTCGATGCCGTAGTTCTTGACCGCCAGGGTCGCGAAGACGTAGTTGGACGAAATCTTGAAGCCGTCCAGGACCGAGATGCGGTTGGTGTGGTGCGTGCGGGCGAATTCAGGGATGTGTGCGTCCCGGATGGAGGTGCCGGCCACGTTGCCGTTGGTGGCGGGGAGGGTCTCCTCGAGGCTCTTGATGAAGCCGTCGTTGAGGACGGACATCAGCGTGACGGTCTTGAAGACGGAACCCGGCTCGGCCTTGCGGCCGATGGCGAGGTTCTGGATTTCCTCGAAGGGGCCGTTGCCGTCCTCGCGGACGAGGTTGACCATGGCGCGGATGGCGCCGGTGGAGACCTCCATCAGCACGAAGCAGGCGGCCTCGAGGTCCTGCTCGTTCGTGATCTGCTCGCGCAGCGCGCGGTCGGCGATGTCCTGGTAGTCGATGTTCAGCGTGATGCGCAGGTCCTTGCCGTCCACGGCCTTGACGTAGGCGCTGTCGCTGTTGCGCACGCGGCCGTAGTCCGTCACGCGCATCCATTCGCGGCCTTCCTGGCCGTGCAGGACGTAGTCGAATTTGCCTTCGAGGCCGATGTGGGTGTTTGTGACCTCGGACTTGTTGTTGCGCACGAAGCCGATGGTGCGGCGGGCGAGTTTCCCGTAAGGGTATTGGCGGATGTGCTCCTGCTCCACGATCATGCCGCTGCGGTAGCGGCCGTCGCGGAAGAGCGGCAGGGCGATGACGCGGTTGTAGACGTTGCGGTCGACCGGGTGGCCGAGCCGCACGTATTTGCGGCCGTTGGCGCGGCCGTCCTTGATCAGCTTGAAGTATTGGTCGGCCGTGCGGTCGCCGAATTCCTCGGCGAGGCCTTCGGAGAGCTGCCGGGCCTTGTCCAGCCAGGCCTGCTCCTGCTGCGGGGTGTTGGTCTCCTTGAGCACGGTGCAGTCCATGTAGAACTGGTAGATCGGGCAGGAGATGGCGAGCAGACGGCCCTCGGCGTCGAGGATGTTGCCGCGGGCGGGCTCCACGACGCTGATGGTGTTGGACGGGGTGAGGGCGGCGGCGATCTTGGGCTCGGGCTTCCAGAAAAGCTGGATGCCGGCCAGGCGCACGAGCAGCACCAGCGCGGCGATGAGCATCGCCACGTAGAGCAGGTACAGGATCACGCCGATCCTGTCGCGCTTCTTGATCTTGGGGGTGGTGGCTTCCGTACTCATCGTTTCACGACCGTTGCAGGCTTTTCAGCCTCTTTGACATTGGATCCCAGCTGGCCGAGCATCTGCTCCACGCTGGAGCGGCGGCTCACGCCGACGAGCTCGAAGACCTTCTGCGAGTGCACGATTTCGAGCTCCTTGAGCACCGCCTTGTTCTTCTCGACCTTGCTCATCGTGGTCTCGATCATCAGGCTGAACCAGATCACGAGCCCGAAGAGCAGGAAGGTGTAGGCGATGTGGACGAAGTAGCGCCCGATGTTGAGGCGGAGCAGGAACTCCCCCTTCAGGATCGCCTGGATACTGTTCTTGAAGAACAGGCCGATGTCTGCTATCTTCCAGGTCTTCATAACTTCTCGGCGACTCTGAGTTTGGCGCTGCGCGCGCGGGTGTTGCTGGCGATCTCCGCCTCGTCGGGCAGGATCGGCTTGCGGTCGACGGCCTTCAGGGGCGCGCTGCTTCGCCCGAAGACGTCCTTTTCCTCCTCGCCCGCGATGTTGCCGCTGCGGATGAAGTTCTTCACCATGCGGTCTTCGAGGGAGTGGTAGGTGATGACGGCCAGGCGGCCGCCCTTTTTGAGCGAGGCTGCGGCGCCGGAGAGGAATTTCTCCAGCGCGCGCATCTCTTCGTTGACCTCGATGCGCAGGGCCTGGTAGACCTTGGCGAGGTACTTATGTTCAGCGAATGATGGCAGGGCCGCCGAGATGGCACGGTCGAGGTCGTCTGTGGTGAGGATCGACGCGGTCCCGCGGGCGGTCGCAATGAGTTGCGCCACCCGGCGGGCGTTGTCGAGCTCGCCGTAGAGCCGGAAAATCTTTTCCAATTCTTCTTGCGTATAAGAATTGACGATGTCAGCTGCGGTCTTACCGCCCTGCCTGTTCATCCGCATATCGAGCGGAGCGTCGAAGCGGAAGGAGAAGCCCCTTTCCGCCGTATCGAACTGGTGGGAGCTCACGCCGAGGTCGGCGAGAATCCCGTCGAGCCCTCCTTCCGCGTGGAGGAGGGTGTAGTTATGGATAAATCGGAAGTTGTTGTGTATAAGAATGAAACGCGGGTCGTCCGGGGCCTGGGCGAGGGCGTCCTCGTCGCGGTCGAAGGCCATCAGGTGTCCTTTGGGGGAGAGGCGGGAGAGGATCTCGCGACTGTGTCCGCCGCCGCCGAAGGTGGCATCGGCGTAGAAGCCGTCCGGGTTCAGGACCAGGGCGTCGACGCTGGGATGCAGAAGGACGGGATTGTGGTACTCAGACATTTGCGGGCCCCTTTTTCGAGAGGCTTTCCGCGATGGCAATGAATTCCTGGTTGGACAGTCTGGATGCCTCGAACCGCTCTTTGGCCCAGATCTCAATCTTGAAATCATTGCCGGAGAAGACCACCTCTTTGTTCACACCGATGGAATCAAGGAGTTTGCGGCTGATCGAGATGCGGCCGAACTTGGCGTCCGGCTCGACGATGTCACGGTCCCGCATGTATTCTCTCCAGAACATTGCGTGTTGACGGTTGAAGGTGAGGTCGAGACTGTCTTTGACCTTGCCGGACTGACGCTCCCATTCTTCGAAGCAGTACATCTCCAGGCAGGGCTCGAAAAGATCTTTCTTGACGACGAACCTCATGTCGCTTCCCGGCGGCATCGCACCCTTGAGCGGCGCGGGAAGAACGAGCCTTCCTTTGTCGTCCACGCGGGATGTGTATTCGCCGATGAAAGTGACCATTTCTATCAATTCTTATACGCAACTACAAAGATAACAAAATTTTTCCACTTCCTTCCATTTTCTTACAAATTTTTCCACTTTTCTGCCTTTTTTGTGCTTTTCCCGCCCCTCGCCCCTTTTTCACCCAATCGCCCCTTCTGCTTCTTTCTGTCATTTGCCGACCCCTACACGTCATTCGCTGGCCCCGTTTTTCGTCATTCGCCGACCCCGATCGGCGAATCTCCTTTCATAGTCATTCCGGGCCGCGACCCGGAATTTCCTTTTCCGCTGTGAGCTGTAACGTATTGTAAATCATAAAGATGAAATTTCACACTACCCCAAAATCGGAGGAGTACAAAACGTTAAAACACTATCCTAAACCGCCTTGCAGCTCATAGGAAAAACGTCATCTGACAGGTGTCCAGAAAAACGTCATTCTGTGCGATATTTGTGGACACCTGTCAGGGTTTTCGGCCAAAATCGCCTGTTTTGAGGGGGAGGTATCCACTTTTATTGCGTAGGAGGCCGATTTTGTGGACACCTGTCGTTTGAGGCTGGCAGGACCTGGCACCAGCGCCGGGCTCCGCGCCCGGCGCTTACGAGCGATCTCCGCGTTCGAACTTTGAGGGTTCGACGCGGCCCGCTCGTTGCCGACAAGTAAGGTAGCTGCCCGCCCTGAATTG
>JBGUOB010000081.1:0-28096 GCA_045117755.1 Candidatus Cryptobacteroides sp. | reverse complement strand
CGCACGGCCTGGACCAGCGCGATCGCAGCCACGATCACGAAGAACCAGAGCACGAGCTCGACGATGAGCAGGAGCAGACCACCGTTGTTGGTGGAGAGCTTCTCCTGGAACTCAGCCATCAGGGCGTAAGGCAGACGGGCCACGATACCGATCATGATGATCAGGGAGATACCGTTGCCGATACCGCGGTCGGTGATGCGCTCACCGAGCCACATCACGAACATCGAGCCGGCCATCAGGATGATGGTGGACACCAGATTGAACATGAAGTTGCTCCAGCCGAGCTGGTTCACGGCCACGAAAGCGGCGGCAGGAATCTGGTTGTGGACGGCGGCCATGTAGGCCGGGCCCTGGATGCAGATGATGAGGATGGTCAGCCACCGCGTCATCTGGTTCATCTTTTTGCGCCCGCTCTCGCCCTCCATCTGGAGTTTGCGGAAATACGGGACGAAGACGCCCAGCAGCTGGATGACGATGGATGCCGAGATGTACGGCATCACACCCAGCGCGAAGATCGAAGCGTTGCCGAAGGCACCACCGGAGAACATGTTCAGGAGGCCGACGAGGCCTTCCTGCGTGTTGCTCTGGAGGTTCGCAAGCATGGAAGCGTCAATGCCCGGGAGCACCACGAAACATCCGAACCGGTAGATGAGGATCAGGATGAACGTGTAGACGAGACGCTTGCGGAGCTCCTCGATCTTGAAGATGTTTTTGATGGTCTCGATAAACTTCTTCATGACTATTCGATTACGACCGCCTTACCACCGGCAGCCTCGATTTTGGCGATAGCGGACTTGGAGAAAGCGTGGGCGTTCACCGTAGCGGCAGCCTTGATTTCTCCGTTGCCAAGCACCTTCACCAGGTCGTTCTTTCCGGCGAGGCCGGCGGCGACGATCTCGGCGAGGCCCAGCTCCTGGAGCCCGGTAGCGGCGGCAAGCGCCTCAATGTCGGAAACATTGATGGCCTTGTACTCGACGCGGGTCGGGTTCTTGAAGCCGAACTTCGGCAGACGGCGCTGCAGCGGCATCTGACCGCCTTCGAAACCGATCTTGTGCTCGTAACCGGCGCGGGCCTGGGCACCCTTGGTACCGCGGGTGGCGGTGCCACCCTTACCGGAACCCTGACCGCGACCGACTCTCTTGCTGGTATGGGTAGAACCCGCAGCAGGTGTCAAATTATTAAGTTTCATCTCTCAGGTCCTCCTTTAGTCAATAACTTCAACTTTGCAGAGATGGGCGATCTTGGCGACCTGACCCTCGGTAATCGGGGTCTTCTCCACCTCCACGGTCTTGTGCATGCCGCGGATGCCGAGGCAACGAAGGTTGTCCTTCTGACGCTTGGTCTCGCCGTTGCTGCTGATAATCTGGGTAATTTTGTACTTTGCCATAGTCGTGTCCTCCTAGCCGTTGAAAACCTTATTCATAGGAACGCCGCGGAGACCGGCCACGGTGTAAGCGTCGCGCATCTGGGTGAGGGCCAGGACAGTCGCCTTGACGAGGTTGTGAGGGTTGGAAGAACCCTTGGACTTCGCCAGAACGTTCTGCACACCGACGGACTCGAACACGGCACGCATAGCACCACCGGCCTTGACACCGGTACCGGGCGCTGCGGGCTTCATGAACACGCGGGAACCACCGAATTTCGCCTCCTGCTCGTGCGGGATGGTGGTGTTGATGACGGGAATCTTCACGAGATTCTTCTTCGCATCCTCCACACCCTTCGCAATCGCGGCAGTGACTTCGTTCGCCTTGCCAAGACCATAGCCTACGACACCGTTCTCGTCACCGACGACGACGATGGCAGCGAAGCGGAAGTGACGGCCGCCCTTGGTCACCTTGGTGACGCGCTGGATGGCGACCAGTCTGTCCTTGAGCTCAAGGTCAGACGTCTTTACTCTCTTAACATTAGTATTTGCCATAGTCTTAACTCTTAGAATACGAGGCCGCCTTCACGGGCAGCATCTGCCAAACTTTTAACTCTACCGTGGAAGAGGTAGCCGCCACGGTCGAAGCAGATCGTGGTGATACCCTTCGCCTTGCAGCGCTCCGCGATGGCCTTGCCGACCACGGCAGCAGCTTCAATGCCGTTCTTGCCTTTGCACTGTGCAGCAAGCTCCTTGTCGTTGGAAGCGGCGGCGCAGAGCGTCTTGCCCTGCTCGTCGTCCACCACCTGGACGTAGATCTGCTTGTTGCTGCGGAAGACCACCATGCGCGGCTTCTCGGCAGTGCCGTTGACGTGCTTGCGTATACGGAAGTGAATCCTTCTTCTTCTTTCAATTCTACTAAGTGCCATAATTCTATCCTCCTATTATTTAGCTGCGGCAGTCTTACCGGCCTTACGGCGAAGCGTTTCGCCAACAAACTTGATACCTTTGCCCTTGTACGGCTCCGGCTTGCGGAAAGAACGGATCTTGGCAGCCACCTGGCCGAGAAGCTGCTTGTCGCAGCTCTTCAGCACGAGCTTCGGATTCTCGCCCTTCTTGACATCGGGCACCTCGGCGGTGACTTCCTTCGGAAGCATCAGCTGGATTTCATGGGAGTAACCGAGGGAGAAGGAAAGCAGCTGTCCGGCGACGGACACGCGGTAACCGACACCCACCAGTTCCTGCTGGGTAGTGAACTGCTCGGACACGCCGACGACCATGTTGTGCACCAGGGCGCGGTAGAGACCGTGCATGGAGCGGTGACGGGGCTGGTCGGTCGGACGCTCGAACTTGATCTGATTGTCCTCAACGGTGACCTTGATGTCCGCATCAATCTTCTGGGACAGCTCACCGTGAGGTCCTTTAACCTTCAGCACGTTGCCGGGGAGGAGCTCGACGCTCACGCCGGACGGAAGGCTTACAGGCAATTTACCAATTCGTGACATTTATCTATTACTTTAGAGATTAATAAACGTAGCAAATAACCTCACCGCCGACGCCAAGCTCCTTGGCTTCCTTGTCGGTGATGACGCCCTTCGGGGTGGACAGGATGGCGATGCCGAGGCCGTTCAGGACGCGCGGCATGTCGTCGACACCCGTGTACTGGCGGAGACCCGGAGTGGACACGCGCTCAATCTTCTTGATGGCGGCCATCTTGGTCTGCGGGTGGTACTTCAGAGCGATTTTGATGGTATTGAAAGGGGTGCCCTCAACCACCTTGTAGCTGAGGATATAGCCCTTCTCGCACAGGATCTGGGTGATGGCGACCTTCATCTTGGAGGAAGGAATTTCCACGACCTTCTTGCCGGCCATATAGGCGTTGCGGATCCTGGTGAGATAATCTGCGATCGGATCAGTCATATTGTTTCTTACTTTTATTTATTACCAACTTGCCTTCTTGACACCCGGGATGAGACCGTTGCTGGCCATCTCGCGGAACTGGATACGGCTGATGCCGAACGCCCGCATATATCCCTTCGGACGACCCGTGAGGGAGCAGCGGTTGTGAAGGCGGACGGAAGAAGAGTTCTTGGGGAGCTTGTCAAGGGCAGCCCAATCGCCGGCCTCTTTGAGGGCCTTTCTCTTCTCAGCATACTTAGCAACCATTTTCGCGCGTTTTACTTCGCGGGCTTTCATTGATTCTTTTGCCATAGTATCTTATTTGTTATGTTTCTTGAAAGGCAGACCGAACGCAGCGAGCAGCGCGTGGCACTCCTCATCGGTACGGGCGGTGGTCACGAAGGTGATCTCCAGGCCGTGGATGCGCGGGTTCTTGTCGATATCGATCTCCGGGAAGATGATCTGCTCCTTGAGGCCGAGGGTGTAGTTGCCCTGGCCGTCCATGTTCTCGGCGACGCCGTTGAAGTCGCGGATACGCGGCAGGGCGACGCGGATGAGCTTCTCAAGGAACTCGTACATCTTGACATCGCGAAGGGTGACCTTGGTACCGATCGGCATGCCGCGACGGAGCTTGAAGTTGGAGACGTCCTTCTTGGACATCGTGATGATGGCCTTCTGGCCGGTGATGATGGAGAGTTCCTCGGCGGCCTCCTCGACAATCTTCTTGTCCTGGGTCGCGTCGCCGACACCTTCGTTGATGGTAATCTTGAGCAGACGGGGAACCTGCATCGGGGTGGTATAGGAGAACTGCTTGGTCAGCTTCTCCACGATTTCCTCTTTGTAGACCTTCTTGAGGGCAGGCACGTATCCTGCGGGCGCCGCGGCGGCCTCTACGGGTGCTTTTTTCTTAGTAGCCATAATTACTTGATCTCCTCCCCAGATTTTTTAGCGAAACGGACCTTCTTGTCGCCGTCCATCCGGTAACCCACGCGGGTCGGGGTGTTCGTCTTGGGGTCAAGAAGATTGAGATTGGAAATGTGAATGGGAGCCTCCTGCTTGACGATGCCGCCCTGAGGCTGCTTGGAATTCGGCTTGGTGTGCTTGCTCACCATATTGACGCCTTCGACCACGGCGCGATCGGCCTGCGGGTCGACGGAAAGCACCTTACCGGTCTTTCCCTTGTCGTTACCGGCATTTACATACACGGTGTCGCCTTTCTTAATGCGTAACTTTTTCATAATGCTTATTAATTAAAGGACCTCCGGTGCCAGTGAAACGATCTTCATGAAGTTCTCGCGGAGCTCGCGGGCCACAGGGCCGAAAATACGGGTGCCGCGGAGTTCGCCTGCATTGTTCAGAAGGACGCAGGCGTTGTCGTCGAAACGGATGTAGGAACCGTCAGCGCGACGGATTTCCTTCTTCGTGCGGACCACGACAGCGCGAGAGACGGTGCCCTTCTTGGCGTCAGAGCCAGGGATAGCGCTCTTGATGGCGACGACGATGGTGTCGCCGACAGTCGCATAACGATGGTGGGTACCGCCAAGGACGCGGATGCAGAGGACTTCCTTTGCACCGCTGTTGTCGGCCACCTGTAAACGTGTTTCCTGCTGTATCATAGTGTACTATTTTGCTTTTTCGATGATTTCAACTAATCTCCAGTTCTTGGTCTTGCTCAGCGGACGGGTCTCCATGATGCGGACGGTATCACCCTCACCGCACTCATTCTTGTCGTCCTGGGCAACGAACTTGGTGGTCTTCTTGACGAACTTGCCGTACAAGGGATGTTTCTCTTTTCTTTCAACGGCAACGATGATGGTCTTATCCATCTTGTTGCTGACCACCACTCCGATTCTTTCCTTACGAAGATTTCTTTCCATGATTGTCTGATTTAATTCTGTTTTTCTTTCTCAGCAAGGATCGTGATCATGAGGGCGATATCCCTTCTGGTCTTACTGATTTTGGAAGTGTCCTCCAACGGAGAAATCGCGTGATTGATTTTCATGGTGTCGAGATTGCTCTTCTCGATCTGGATGCGGTCGCGCAGGTCTGCTACAGACATTTCGCGTGCTTCGGCTGCTTTCATTACTCTTTCTCCATTAATTATTCGACATAATCCCGGCGAACGACGAACTTGGTCGCGATCGGGAGCTTGTTGGCGCCAAGGCGCATGGCCTCTTTGGCGGTCTCGAGGGAAACGCCCTCGGCTTCGAAGATGATGCGGCCCGGAGTGATCGGCGCAACGAATGCGTACGGATCGCCCTTACCTTTACCCATACGGGTATCGAGCGGCTTCTTGGTGATCGGCTTCACAGGGAAGACACGAATCCAGATCTGACCCTCACGGTTCATCCGACGGGAGATAGCCTGACGGGCAGCTTCGATCTGCTGGGCGGTCAGCCAGCAATTCTCAAGGGTCTTGATACCGAAGGAACCGAACGCGAGCTGGTTGCCGCGCTGGGCGTTGCCCTTCATGCGGTTCTTCTGTTCCCTTCTAAACTTTGTTCTCTTAGGTTGTAACATCTCAGTATTACTTTTAAAATAATTATCGTTTAAAGTCCTCAAAATCAGCTTCTTACGCGGTTAGAAGCCAGTTTTTGGGACTGCAAATTTAGTAAAAAATATTGAATTAGCATCATGTTTTGCAAAAAATTTCAAACTTTTTCGACACAGAATCTCGCAGGTCAACTCCACATTCTTCAATCACTTACAAACTCTGTCGAAAACTTTTTTCCGACATTTTCGACCGAGGCGACAAACCGCTTTCCGACACCCCTTGCGCACAGGCAGCTGCTGCCGCAAACCTACGCGCTTCGCGCTATCCCTCCCACGCCTGACGGCGCGGGCCCCTCCCGTTCACGAGGCCACGGGCGGCCACGGGTTTGCCGGCAGCACTGCCTGCTGCGCTGCGGGGAAAGCGATCAATGAACGAGGCCACGGGCGGCCACGGTTTTGCGGCAGCAGCTGCCTGCTCGCAAGGGAGGAGAAAGGACAGGGGTGCGGCTGGCGGGATTTTTGTTAACTTTGCGGACGATGAAGTACAAGGCGATCATACTGTTTCTGCTGCTGGCGGCGGCCGCGCTGCCGGCACCCGCGCAGTCGGAGACGGCGCGGGAGAGCCTGCGCGAGGCGCGCAGGCAGACACGCCGCCCCGTGACGGGCACGCCGATGTACTTCCAGCTGGACGAGCGCGGCGACACCGTCTTCATGGAGACCCTCGACCCGGTGTGGATCTTCCCGAAGGGCCGCCGGATGCGGGACGGCGACTGGCGCAAGTTCTACAAGCTCGTCTACAACTTCAACAAAGTCTATCCCTACGCGCTCGTAGGCCGGAAAATGATGGCCCAGGTGGACAGCACGATCGCCGCCGACGTGAACAAGCGCGCCGAGCGCACCCGCTACATCAACGACGTCGAGAAAGAGCTCTTCCGCCTCTTCGAGAAGGACATCCGCCACATGACCATCAGCCAGGGACTGGTGCTGATGCGCCTGGTGGACCGCGAATGCGGCATGAGCGCGTATACCATCATCAAGACTTACGAAAGCGGCCTCGCCGCCAATTTCTGGCAGCTCGTCGCCAAGCTCTTCTCCCAGAACCTCAAGACGCGCTACAACCCCGCCAAGGGCGAGGACGCCAAGATCGAAGAGCTATGCAAGATCTGGGACTCCGGACAGTGGGACGCCTTCTACTACTCCATCTTCATGGAGCGGCCGGCGAAGGTCGTCATTCAGCGGGAGACGCTGGAGTCCGAAGTTCGAAAGAAGTCCCGTTAAAGACCGCGCAGGGCATCCCGCCGGGCTCCCAATCCTTCAGCACGATCAGTTTCGCACCGCCGGGGAGCGTCAGGTCCACGGAATCGTGATAGTGTCCGAACACGAAATAATCCACGTGCCGCTCCTGCTCCGTGCGGGCGGCGAACTGGTACAGGAACTCGTCCGGTCCGCGGAACTTGTGGTTCGGATGCTTGCTGCGGCTGGACTTGGACCATGCGCGCGCCCAGCGGTAGGCCAGCGTCGGATGCAGCGCCGCGAACGCACGCTGGATAAAGTGGCTGTGAAACAGCTTCATCAGGAAAGAATACCCCCGCGTCGCCCCGCCCACGCAATCGCCGTGGCCGAGGCAGAAGTCCTTGTCGCCCAGCCGCACGAAGAGCGGCTGCTCAAAGTAATGGAAACCCAGCTCCTTGAAGAAGGAGAAAGTCCAGATGTCGTGGTTGCCGGGGCAGAACCACACCTCCACGCCTTCGTCCATCAGGTGCACCAGCTCCGCCACCACGCGGAAGCCCTCCCGGGGCACCACGTCGTGGTACTCGAACCAGAAATCCCAGATATCGCCCAGCAGATACAGCCGCGACACCTGCTCTGCCGGAAGACCCTTCAGGAAGGCGAGGAACCGCGCCTCCACCTCCTCACGCGTCTCCGACCGACGGCCCAGGTGGACGTCTGCTACGAAATATATGAGGTTCCGTTCCGCCATCAGGCCAGGAAGATCAGGACCAACAGACCGACGAGCGCGCAGTAGAGGCCGAACCACTTGAGCTGCGCCTTGCGGACCAAGGCGATCATCACCCGGCACGCGAACAGGCCGGAGAAGAAGGCGGCCACGAAGCCGATCACCAGGGGCAGCGTCCCGACCGCCGAAGCGGCCATGTCGCCGCCGACCACGTCCAGGAAGGTTTCTCCGAGGATGGGCACCAGCACCATCAGGAAGGAGAACTGCGCCATGTTCTCGCGCTTCACGCCGCTCAGCAGACCGGTCGAGATGGTCGTGCCGGAGCGGGACAGGCCGGGCAGCACTGCGCAGGCCTGGCCGACGCCCACGATGAACGCCTGCCAGAAATTGATGCCGTTGCGGCTTTCCTTCACGGCCGCGCGGACGCGGGCGGAAAGCCAGTCGGACAGGGTCAGCAGGACGGCCGTGACCAGCAGGCACACGCCCACCACCCGCATCGAGTTGAACGCGGCCTCCACCTGGTCCTTGAAGAACATGCCGACCACGAAGACCGGAATCATCGACACGCAGAGCTTGGCGATGTAGTCCGTCTCGTCGTTATACTGGAATTTGAACAAGCCGCAGAGCAGCTTCCAGATTTCTTTGCGGAAGACCACGATGGTCGCGAGGACCGTGGCCGCATGGACCGTGACCTCGAAGATGAGGTCGCCGGAAGGTTCCACGCCCAGCAGGGCCTTGCCAATGGCCAGATGGCCGCTGCTGCTCACCGGCAGGAACTCGGTCAGGCCCTGGACCAGGCCGAGAATCAACGCTTCAAACCACTCCATACTTGATTATTGCTTTTTCTTGCACGCGCCGACGATGGCGAGAATCTCCACGACAATACCCGCGACAATCACCACGGGCGCGGCCACCAGCCGCCGGAAATCGAACATCGCTTCATTGAAAACCTGCGGATCGTCGGATCCGCCGCCCATCATCAGGATGTAGCCGGCCACCATCACGATCAGGCCCGCGAGCATCAGTTTCAGCCCCTTTGCATCCAGGGCCATTTTATCTTTCTTTTCCATGTTTCAATAATATAGGTCATCCTTGGAGGCGGCCACCAGGCGGTTCACCACCATCCAGGTGGCGATCACGCACAGCAGGATACCGCAAGCAAAGACAATGCCGCCCACGATCAGCAGCTGCCGCAGGTCCACGAGGGCGAGCAGCTCCGGGAAGGAGCGGCGCAGCGCCTCCAGCAGCGCCGCAAGCATGCCCACGGCCAGCAGCGAGGAGACGAAGCCCTGCAGCACCGCCGCCCGCACGAAGGGCGCGCGGATGAAGCCGCGGGTGGCCCCGACCAGTTTCATCGTATGGATCGTGAAGCGGCGCGCGAATACGCTCACGCGTACCGTATTGTTAATCAGCACAAAGGAGATAAACAGCAGCAGGAGGATGAACACGCCCAGCACGAGGGAGATCCGCGCCAGGTTGGCGGTCAGCGCTTCGACCATCGTCTGCTGCGCCTCCACCTCGTCCACCAGCGGAGAGGCCGCCAGGGCCTTGGTCACGCGGGCCAGGCTGTCCTTCTGGACATAGTCCGCGTTCAGCGTCACATCGACCGACAGGGGAACCGGGGAGGATTCGAAAACATCCAGGAAATCCTCGCCCAGCATGCTCTTCAGCTCCTCGGCACCCTCCTCGCGCGTGATGACGCGCGTGGAATGGACATAGGGCTGGGCTTCCTGCGCCTCGGCCCATGCGCGGGCCTGGGTTTCGGTGGCGTCGTCCCGCAGGAGGACCGAGATGCGCATGTTCTCCTTGAGGTACTTCGTCACGCCGTGCGCGTTCAGCACGAGCAGGGCGGCGACGCCGGTCAGCAGCAGCACGAGACTGATGCTGATGACGCTGGAGAGGTACGCGTTCACGATACGCTTCCGCAACAACTTTTTCTCCGGTCGGGCCATATTCCACCAATTTAGGCTTCAAAGATAATGAAAAGACATATAATTGGAAAAAATTTCTTATCTTTGTGGATATGAGCGATATTAAGCAGAAAATCCTCTTCGTCAACTCCGAGATCTACCCGTATCTTCCGGAGTCGGATATCGCACATGTCGGACGATACCTCCCGCAGGGCACCCAGGAGCGCAAGCGCGAAATCCGTTCATTCATGCCTCGTTACGGTTGCATCAACGAGCGCAAGAACCAGCTCCACGAAGTCATCCGCCTGTCGGGCATGAACATCATCATCGCGGAAGTGGACCGGCCGCTGATCATCAAGGTCGCCTCCATCTCCTCCGCGCGCATCCAGGTCTATTTCATCGACAACGAAGACTATTTCCGGCGCAAGCAGACCTTCTGCGACGCCTCCGGCAAGGCCTTCGAGGACAACGACGAGCGGACCATCTTCTTCGCGCGCGGCGTGCTCGAGACGGTCAAGAAGCTGCGCTGGGCGCCGGATGTCATCCACTGCCAGGGCTGGATCTCCCATCTTCTCCCCGCCTATCTCAAGAAAGCCTATAAAGACGACCCCATCTTCTCCTCCAGCAAGATTGTCCTGTCGCTCTACGACGACACCCCGAAGGAGCCGTTCCACCCGGCCTTCGCGGAGAAGGCTGTTTTCGGCGGCCTCACCCGTGAGGACGTGTCGGTTCTCGAGGACCCCACTGGCATAAATCTTGCTAAATTGGCCGTCCAGTACGCCGACGGTGTCATCCTCGCTGCGGACAAGGTCGAACCGGAGATTGTGAGCCACTGCAAGTCGCTCGGGCTTCCGATCCTT
The DNA here is from genome assembly GCA_045117755.1 of Candidatus Cryptobacteroides sp. Taxonomy (GTDB): domain Bacteria; phylum Bacteroidota; class Bacteroidia; order Bacteroidales; family UBA932; genus Cryptobacteroides. The sequence continues at coordinate 17,614 of JBGUOB010000081.1, read as the reverse complement.
CCTTATGACCGCAAGGCGATGGAGGATGGCAGCTACATCGACTCGTACTGCAGTTTTTACGATGAACTTTAAGATGAAGACAAGATTCCTTGCGTTGGCGGCAGCCCTGTTCTGCTGCTATTCCTGCATAGAAACCGACAGCACCCTCGGCGGCAACCTGGTTCCCGTCGTGGAGACCTATACATTCCACACGGCGGAGATTCCCCTCGAAGGCATCTCCGTGCAGATGGCGGACAACCTGTCCGGCTATTCCGACTCCCGCATCACCATCGGTGCCATCCGCGAGCCGGAGTACGGCCTGACCACCCGCGCGAGCGCCGTCACGCTCATCCCGCTCTTCGAGGACGAGCTCAACCTCGGCAAGAACCCCGTCTTCAAGCGCTTCCGCTTCGCCGCCGCGTGCGACACCACCTCGTTCCTCGACCCCACGCAGGAAAATATCCTGCAGCGCGTGCATGTGTACGACCTGGAGACCGCCCTGGATCCGGAGGTCGACTATGACATCAACCGGCCCATCCCGCACGGCACGAAAAGCATCACCAAGGGCACGCCCGTCTTCAACGGCGTCGACTCCCTGACCTTCGAGTTCTCCGAAGAATTCGGCAAGAAATACCTGCAGATCACCCAGGACGACCTCAAGGACATCAAGACCTATCTCGCCAAGTTCCCGGGCATCTATCTGGAGACGGAACTTCCGCAGGGCGACGGCGGCCGCATCGACATGCTGGATGTCCAGATGTCCTACGACAAGGACTACGGCTACATCCTGGGCAACGTCGCCACCCTGAACTACTCCGCCGAATTCGACGGCGTCCGCAAGGACACGACGGTGCTCTTCTGGTATGGCGCAACCGACTTCTTCGACCTCGACTCCCTGTTTGAGGCCTACACGGGTACCTTCCCGCAGTATGCGCTCAACTACACGGGCCAGCAGACCCGCGAACGCGCAGGCGACTCGCATGAGAAGATCACCATCGAGGGCGGCGGCGGCCTCAAGCCCGTCATCTCCGCGCTCAGCCTGAAGCATCAGGTGGAGCAGGCCATTGCCCAGGCCGGCGGCGACCCCAAGGAAGCCATCATCAACAAGGCATCGCTCATCTTCCCCTTCGAATTCCCGGAGAACTATAAGGATATGACCTTCTGGCCCTACCGTCTCTCGCCCACCTGCCGCCTCGTCAACGACGAGAGCACGGCCTACATGGGCCTGACGGACTCCAGCTCCAGCAGCGAAAACCAGGGCGACGTGGACCGTTCCAACCTGCGCTACGCACCGGACATCACCTATCACATGCAGGAACTCCTCAAGATCGACGAGTCGGCGACCGACAAGAGCACGACTAAGAACCTGATGTCCGGCAACTACGACATCTGGCTGCTGGTGAATGCTCAGGAGACCCAGACCACGATCTCGACCGCCAGCAAGGAGCAGCAGGAGATGATGAACTACCTGGCCTATCAGAGCTACTATAACGGCATGTACGGCGGATACGGCTATGGCAGCGGATACGGCTACGGCAGCGGCTATGGCAGCTACTACAGCAATTATCTGACCTACGCCATGATGGCGCAACAGATGAGCCAGTCGCAGACCTCCACCTCGACCACCATCACGCTGGACGTGGACCGCTTCTACCGCGCGGCGCTGTACGGACCGGAATCCCCGACCGCACCGACACTGAAGCTCGTCTTCGCATTACCCAATAAAGAGGATTAAAAAGTAACCGGCCCGCAGTTTCCTGCAGGCCGGTTTTGTTTTCGGATCTTCTAACCAGATTAGGCAAGTTTCTCGGCGACCTTGTCGCAAGCGTCCTTGACAGTGGCGATCGTGCTGGTTTCCTCATCGGGAATCTTGATGCCGAACACCTTCTCGAACTCCATAAGAAGCTCCACGGTGTCAAGGGAGTCAGCGCCCAGATCATTGGTGAAATTAGCGGTCTCGGTAACCTCGGAAGGCTCCACGCCGAGCTTGTCGACGATGATCGCTTTCACTTTTTCTACGATTTCTGCGTATTCCATGATGTTAATAAGATATAAAGGTTTTTGTTAGTACTTTCGTTTCGTCAATAGCGGGGACAAAGTAACGGAAAAAAATTCATTTTTCCAAACTTTCGCCCTCCTTGCTCAGTACCAGCCAGATACGGAGACCATTAAGCGAATTCAGCAAATAGAAGCTGTATTTCACGACATAAATGAGCGCATAGGAAGAGTCCGGCGTCTGCCGTAATGTGAGCACCCACATCACCACGGAGGCGATATTGACCCCGATCCAGAAGATCCACTGCTCCATGTAGGCCGTCGAGAGGAGATACTGCCCCAGGATGTTGCACATCATCGACAGGGCGTCCGTCAGGACCATCCACTTCACCACCGTCGCCGCCTCGGTCTTGTCCAGGGCGCTGAGAATGAAATACGCCACCACCAGGCCGACCAGGAAGATGCTGCCGTAGAGCAGCCACTTGCGACCGTCCAGCCGGCGGGCGCGGACCTGCTTCCCTTCGCCGGCGCCGCGTTTGCGCCACTGCACGAAGCCGATGACCTGCATCGGCAGGAAATAGAGCAGGTGCAGCGCGGCGTTACCGTATTTGGCGCCCGTCAGGCACATGGCCCCGTAGATGGTCACGTCGATGAGCCCGAAGAGGAAGGTCAGGATGCGGCCGTTGGCCGACAGGACGTTGGCGAGCACGCCGGCGAGCGAGCCGACGGCCGCGATGATGAGCAGGGCCTGCCCGTTCTCCGCCCCCTGCAGCTTGATGGCCGTCACGATGACGGTCACGACCGCCATGCCGATGAGGATGAAGGCGTTGAAGATCTTATTGAAGAGCTCTGATTTACTGTTGTTCATGATTGAGTTGTTGGTGAATTCGTTTGGCGAGGGCGGGGCCGACCAGCGCGGCAAGGTCCGCTTCCGGGGCCGCCGCGATGCGGGCCACGCTGCCGAAATGCATCAGCAGGCGCTGCTCCGTCTGCTCCCCCACGCCCGGGATGGCGCGGAGCGCCGACTGGATGGCCGCCTTGCTGCGCAGCGAGCGGTGGAAGGTGATACCGAAGCGGTGCGCCTCGTCGCGGATGCGCTGGAGCACCTTGAGCGCCTGCGAATTGCGGTCCAGGAACAGGGGATACGGATCCCCCACCCGGATCACCTCTTCGAGCCGCTTCGCCAGACCCACGACCGTCAGCCGGTCTTGGATGCCCAGCTCGCAGAGCGCCTGGTAGGCGAAATCGAGCTGGCCCTTGCCGCCGTCGATCACCACCAGCTGCGGCAGGTCGTCGGGGGCCTCCTCCAGCATGCGGGCGTAGCGGCGGTTCACGACTTCCTTCATGGAAGCGTAGTCATTGGCGCCGACCACGGTCTTGATCTTGAATTTGCGATAATCTTTCTTGGAAGGCTCCGCGTTGCGGAACACCACGCACGAAGCCACGGGATTCGTGCCCTGGATGTTGGAGTTGTCGAAGCACTCCATGTGCACGGGCGGGACCTTCATCCCCAGGGCCTTGCGGAGCTCCTCGACTACAGCGGCGCGGTATTCGTCGGGGTTGGTGTGCTCGCGCTGCTTGAGCGAATTCGCCCGGAACTCCCGGGCGTTCTTGGCGCCGAGCTCCAGCAGGGCCAGTTTGTCGCCGCGCACGGGAATGCGGAATTCTACGCCCTCCAGCTCCACGTCGGGCAGGAAGGGAACGACGACTTCGCCCCGGAGCGCCCCGAACTTGGAGGCGATCTCGGCGATGAACTCGCTGAGCACCGCCGCGCGGTCCTCCTCGATGTTCATCTTGAAGCCCAGGTTCAGCGACTGGATGATGGCGCCGCCGCGGATGCGCAGGAAGCTGCCGAAGGCCTCGGCGCCGTCGACCTCCAGCGCGAACACGTCCGTGTCGCGGTCGCCGGCCGCCGTGATGATGCTCTTGGCGTAGTGCTTCTGCAGCGAATCGATGCGCAGCTTGTACGCCTGGGCCTGCTCGAAGTCCAGCCGGTCCGCGGCCTCCTGCATCCGCGCCTTGTAGTCGCGGATGATGCCGCCGAGGCCGCCGGAGAGCTGGCGGACGATCTCGTCAATCCAGCCGGCGTACTCCTCGCGCGAAACTGCGCCGATGCAACAGCCCTTGCAGCGCCCGATGTGGAAGTCCAGGCAGGGGCGGAATTTGCCGCGCAGCACGGCGTCCGAGGTGATCTTGAGCTTGCAGGAGCGGAGCGGATAGGTCTCGCGGAAGAATTCCAGCAGCGCGCGGGCATGCATCACGGAGCTGTAGGGCCCGAAATAGCGGGAGCCGTTCTTCACGACGCGGCGCGTCAGGAAGACCTTCGGGTACTCGTCCGCGGTCACGCAGATCCACGGGTAGGTCTTGGAATCCTTGAGGAGGATGTTGTAGCGGGGCTTGTACTGCTTGATGAGGTTGTTCTCCAGCAGCAGCGCGTCCGCCTCGCTGTCCACCACGGAGTACTGCACGTCCGCGATCTTCGACACCAGCAGGCGCGTCTTGACCGTGAGCCGGTCCGGCTCCACGAAATACTGCGCGACCCGCTTCGACAGGTCTTTGGCCTTGCCTACATAGATCACATTCCCCGCGGCGTCATAATAACGGTAGACACCCGGGGAATGCGGTAAAAGCTGTATTTTCTCCCTAACGTCCAAGGACTTCGGCGACGGCTTTCTCCGTCGCGGCTCCGCGCAGGTCATCGCCGCGCTTGAGGATGGTGCCGTCCTTGTCGAAGAGGATCATGTGCGGAATGCCGCTGATGCCGTAGAGGTCGGCGGGCTCGCGATGGCCGTTGTTCAGCTGATTCCACTTCATGCCGTAGACGGCGGCCGTGTCGATGGTGTTGTGCCAGTCCATCTTGCGGCTCTCCTCCCACACGGCGACGCTCAGCACGTCGAAGTCTTCGCCCTGGTATTTCTCCCAGACGGCCTTGATGTTGGGAATCTCAGCCTTGCAGGGCGGGCACCACGGGGACCAGAAGTCCACGAGCATCACCTTGCCCTTGCCGACGAAGTCGGAGAGGCTCTTCTTCTCGTAGATCGGGTTGCCGTCCTTGTCCACGCCGGCCACATGGTCCACGGTGAAATCCGTGAACTTGCTGCCGACGGCCGTGGCCTTGCGGTGGTCCAGATCCTCGGAGATGCTGGCGACGAGCTTGTTCTCCTTCAGCGCCGGAGCGATGCCGGAGAGCACCTTGTCGAGTTCGGCGTCATCCATGTAGGAGTAGACCTGGCCGAGCACGGCCGGCACCACGAGCGTGTCCGCGCCGTTCTTCTTGAGGTAGGACGTGCCCGTCGCCACCATCTTGGCGATGGTCGCGTCCTGAAGCTCCTCCCACTTCGCTTCCTTCTGCTCGTCGGTCAGGGCCTCGTCGGCATCGACCGCCTGCGAATCCGTGCGGTAGGCGTCCATGATTTCGGTCATTTCCTGATTAAAGGCGTCCAGGATCTCCTGGCTGGTTCTCTTTTCCTGCTTGCAGGCGGTGAGCGCCACCAGCGCCGCCGCTGCGATCAAAACAATTTTCTTCATACACTTACTTGTTTTAACACTACTAAAAAGCCGGTTCCGTGCTCCGGAACCGGCCTCAAATATAGCAATTTCTTGATAGAAATCAATCAATTACTTGTTGTCGCGACGCGGACGACGGTCACGGTCGCCATCCCGGCGGGGACGACGGTCGCCACCGCGGCCACCGCCACGGTTCTGGCCGGTAGCCTGCGCATTGGCGGCAGCGAGGGCGGCAGGAGTCAGATCCTGCTTGCCATAGCGCTCACCGTTGCAGATCCACACCTTGATACCGAGGGTACCCACCTTGGTGTTGGCAACTGCCAGTGCGTAGTCGATGTCGGCGCGGAACGTGTGGAGCGGCGTACGGCCTTCCTTGAACATTTCGCTGCGGGCCATTTCGGCGCCGCCGACACGGCCGGCGATCTGAACCTTGATGCCCTCGGCACCGACGCGCATCGTGTTGGCGATAGCCATCTTGATGGCGCGGCGATAGGACACACGGCCCTCGATCTGACGGGCGATGCTGTCAGCCACGATGTTGGCGTCCACCTCGGGGCGCTTCACCTCGTAGATATTGATCTGGACATCCTTCTTGGTGACCTTCTTGAGCTCTTCCTTGAGTTTGTCGACCTCGGTGCCGCCCTTACCGATGATGAAACCGGGACGGGCCGCGTAGATCGTGACCGTGATGAGCTTGAGGGTACGCTCGATGACGATGCGGCTGAGGCTGGCCTTGGCCAGACGGTTGCCGAGATACTTGCGGATCTCGAAGTCCTCAGCGATCTTCTCCGCGTAGTTACCACCACACCAGTTAGAGTCCCAACCACGGGTGATACCGATTCTGTTGCTGATAGGATTAGTTTTCTGTCCCATAATTACTTATTCTCCACTGGTTGTTTGACATCGAGGATGACGGTGACATGGTTGGAACGCTTGCGGATGCGACCGGCACGGCCCTGCGGGCACGGACGGATGCGCTTCAGCGTACGGCCTTCGTCAACCATGATGGTCTTGACATAGACGTTGCCGTTGTCCAGTTCCTTGCTCTGCTCCGGGTTCTTGGCTTCCCAGTTCGCGACAGCGCTGCGGATCAGCTTCTCCAGACGGATGGAAGCCTCGCGCTTGCTGAACTTGAGCAGGTCAAGAGCGCGGTTGACCTCGACACCACGGACGGTGTCAGCCACCAGACGCATCTTGCGGGGAGAGGTGGGGACGTCATTCAGCTTGGCAACAGCTGTAACCTTCTTCGCCTCCTTGAGGCGCTCGGCCATAAGTCTTTTACGCTTTCCCATAATGATTACTTCTTATTGTTACCTGAATGACCTCTAAAGTTGCGGGTAGGGGCGAACTCGCCCAGCTTGTGGCCGACCATCTGCTCGGTGACGTACACAGGGATGAACTTGTTCCCGTTGTGAACGGCGATCGTATGGCCGATAAAGTCAGGAGAGATCATGCTGGCACGGGACCAGGTCTTGACCACTTCCTTCTTCTTGCTACCATCATTCATAGCAAGAACTCTCTTCTCCAGGGCTTCCTGGATATAGGGACCTTTTCTTAAAGAACGACTCATAATCTCAAAAGTTAATTCCTGTTATTTCTTTCTTCTCTCGATGATGAACTTGTTGGAAGCCGCCTTCGGATTACGCGTCTTGTAGCCCTTTGCAGGAAGACCCTTACGGGAACGCGGATGTCCACCGGAAGCACGTCCTTCACCACCACCCATCGGGTGATCGTGCGGGTTCATCACAACACCACGGTTGTGCGGGCGCTTGCCCAGCCAGCGACGACGGCCGGCTTTGCCGTGGCTCTCCAGGTTGTGGTCGGTGTTGGAAACCTCACCGACGGTGGCGCGGCAGGACACGAGCACCATGCGGGTCTCGCCGGAAGGCAGACGGAGCACGGCGTGGGTGCCTTCGCGGGCGGCGAGCTGCGCGAACGTACCGGCGGAACGGGCCATAGCGGCGCCCTGACCGGGACGGAGTTCGATGCAGTGCACGAGGGTACCAACAGGAATTTCGCTGAGCGGGAGGCAGTTGCCGACCTCCGGAGCGACACCGCTACCGGATGCGACGACCTGACCTACCTTGAGTCCTTTCGGAGCGATGATGTATCTCTTCTCTCCGTCTTCATACTGAACCAGAGCGATGCGGGCGCTGCGGTTCGGATCGTACTCGATCGTCAGAACCGTGGCGGTGCACTCGTCCTTGGCGCGGCGGAAGTCGATGATACGGTACATTCTCTTGTGACCGCCACCGATGTAACGCACGGTCATCTGACCGGTGTTGTTACGACCGCCGGAGCTCTTGAGAGGCTCACACAATGATTTCTGGGGTTTCTTAGCGGTGATCTCCTCGAAGGTGCTGATCACTTTGTTGCGCTGACCGGGAGTAACCGGTTTGAATTTTCTAACTGCCATTGTCTGTTCCTCCCTTAAATATTAGCGTAGAAATCAATCTTGTCATCACCGGCGAGGGTGATGTACGCCTTCTTGAAGTGATTCATGCGGCCGCGGAGCAGACCCGCCTTGGTGTAGCGGCTCTTGCGCTTGCCGTGATAATTCACCGTATTGACATCAGCCACGGAGACGTTGTACATCTTCTCCACGGCCTCTTTGATCTGAAGCTTGTTGGCCTTAATATCTACGATAAAGCCGTAACGGTTCAACTTTTCGCCCTGATCCGTCAGCTTCTCAGTTACGATTGGCTTAATGATAATTCCCATCTTCGTGTACTTTTAGCGCATGTTCCGCTCGGCCAGGATGTCCTGCACGCCGTCGAAGAGCACCAGGGTGTTGGCGTTCATGATGGCGTAGGTGTTGATCTCGTCAACGGAGAGGACGTTCACCTGCGGAAGGTTGCGGGATGAAAGATAGATGTTGGTTGAATTCTGAGGAAGCACGTAGAGCACCTTGCGGTCGCCGGCCTTGATGGCGTTGTTGATCGCGAGGAGTTCCTTGGTCTTGGGTGCATCCATCGTGAACGGCTCGAGGATAATGATGGCATTCTCCTGGGCCTTGTAGGTCAGCGCGGACTTGCGGGCAAGGGCCTTGACCTTCTTGTTCAACTTGTTGTGATAGAAACGCGGAACGGGACCGAACACGCGGCCACCGCCGACGAAGATGTTCGACTTGAGGGAACCGTGGCGTGCGCCACCGCCGCCCTTCTGGCGACCGAGCTTCTTGGTGCTGTGAGAGTTCTCGCTGCGATCCTTGGTCTTGGCATTGCCATGACGCTGGTTGGCGAGATACTGGACGACGTCGAGATACACGGCGTGGTCGTTGGGCTCAATGGCGAAGACGTTCTCTTCGAGCGTCACCTTCTTGCCGGACTTGGAGCCGTCAATTTTCAAAACTTCTAATTCCATAGCACTAAGCCTCCACAATTACATAAGAACCCTTGGCCCCGGGGACGGAGCCCTTGACAACGAGAAGATTGTTCTCAGGGAGCACTTTGAGCACTTCGAGGTTCTCGACCTTCACGCGCTCGTTGCCCATGTGACCGGCCATACGCATTCCGGGGAGGACGCGGGACGGCCAGGACGATGCACCCATGGAACCGGGGTGACGCAGACGGTTGTGCTGGCCGTGGGTCTGTCCGCCGACGCCGGCGAAGTGATGACGGTGCACAACACCCTGGAAACCCTTACCTTTGGAGGTTCCGATCACGTCCACGTACTTGACATCCTCGGTGAAGATGTCGGCCACGGTGAACGTGGTGCCGAGTGCCAGCTCACCGGCGAAGTCGGCCTTGAATTCGACCAGCTTGCGCTTGGGGGTGACACCTGCCTTCTTGAAGTGCCCCATCAGGGGCGCGCTGGTGTGCTTTTCGGTAGTTTCGCCATAGGCAAGCTGCACGGCCTCATAGCCGTCCTTGTCAAGAGTACGCAGCTGCGTAACGACGCACGGACCAGCCTCGATAACGGTGCACGGTATGTTCTTACCGTCGGCACCGAAAACGGAAGTCATTCCGATTTTCTTTCCAATTAATCCAGGCATTGGTTTGTTAATTAATTGTTTATTAATACTTTATAAGTTTCCGCGCATTTTTGCGGGCTGCAAATATACAACATATTTCTCAATTTACAAACAGTTGATTTACAAGAATTTCATCAAATGAGGCCTCCCGTGGGAACGGAAGGCCTCATTTCGGTGCTGCGGCTGCGCCAATCAGCGATATTCTTCGTACTCGGGCATGGCGAGGCGCGAGAGGAAGTCCTTGAGCTTCTGCTCGTCGCGCGGACAGATCATCAGCACGTCCTCGGTGTCGATGACGATGAAGTCCTCCATGCCGCGGAGCGCCATCAGCTTGTCGTCGCGGGTGGAATAGACGATGTTGTCGGAGCTGTCCACGAGCAGGCGGCGGGCGGTGCGGTTGAGCGCGTTGCCCCGCTCGTCATGGTAGGCGAGGTACTCGTAGAGCGACTCCCAGTTTCCGATGTCGGCCCAGCGGAACTGCGCGGGATAGACCCAGGCGTTGTCCGTCTTCTCCATCACGGCGTAGTCGATGGAGATGCGGGGCATGTCGGTGTAGATGCGGTCCACGAAGGCCTGCTGGCCGTCGGTGCCCAGGGCCTCGGTCCAGCCTTCCCAGAGGCTGGTGATCTCGGGGGCATATTTCTCCAGCGCCTGCCGGATGGCGTCCGCGCGCCAGACGAAGATACCGGAGTTCCAGAGGAATTCCTTCGTCTCGACGAAGACGCGGGCGAGGTCGGCGTCGGGTTTCTCGGTGAAGGTCTTGATCTTGACCGGGCGGCCGTCCTCGGACTTGCCCGCCATCTGGATGTAACCGAAATTGGAATCCGCGCGCGTGGGGACGACGCCCAGGGTGATGAGCGCGTCGGTGCCGGCGGCGTAGGAGAGCGCCTCGAGCAGGGTCTTGTTGAAGGCGTCGTGGTGTGCGATGGCGTGGTCGGAAGGCGTCACCACGGTGACGGCCTCCGGGTCACGCTGCAGGATGGCGTAGGTCGCGTAAGCGATACAGGGGGCGGTGTTGCGGTTGTACGGCTCGAGCAGCAGGTTGCGCTCCGGCAGCTCGGGGAGCTGCGCGACGACCTGGTCGCGGTAGCGCTCCAGGCTGACCACGAGGATGTTCTCCTCGGGGATGACCACCTTCATACGGTCGTAGGTGCGGCGCAGGAAGGAGCGGCCCTGGATGCTGAAGTCGAGGAACTGCTTGGGCTGGTCGGCCCGGCTGATGGGCCAGAAGCGGGAACCGATGCCACCGGCCATGATTATACAGTAGTAATGGTTATTAAGCATATAGTGGAATAAAAGCTTTGGGGTAATATTCTATTTCAAAATCTGCGCCCGCGCCGTAGAAGACGACCGACATGACGTCGAAAAATACTTCCAGGTCGGCGGGCAGGTCCTTGCGGTCCTCCGCGTGCAGGAAAGCCTGCGCCGCGGCGATCAGGCGCCGCTGTTTCTCGCGACCGACGTTGCGCTGCGGCTCGGCCATCACGGGCGCCACGCGGCTCTTCACTTCCACGAAGTGGAGTTCGTTGCCCGCCAGGGTGACGATGTCCAGCTCGAGGTGGCCGCCGCGCCAGTTGCGCGCCAGGATCCTGTGTCCGAGCCCGGCAAGGTAGCGGCTGGCTTCCTCTTCGCCTTTGCGGCCGACGACCGCCCGGTCTGTTTTCATAGCTTGACGACGGTTACGCCGGTGCCGCCCGTCCGCACGTCTTCGTCGCTGACGGTCAGCCCCGGGATGGTCCGGAGATATTTCTGGATTTCCTCACGCAGCACGCCGGTTCCCTTGCCGTGGATGATGCGCACGCTGCCGACGCCGAGCATGACGGCGTCGTCGATGAAGTGCGTGACGATGTCGAGCGCGTCGGCGAGGCGTTCGCCGCGCACATCCAGCTCGGGTTTGAAGGAGAGCTTGCGCTCGGTGATGGCGCTGTCCACCCGCTGCTGCACGGGGGCGAAGGCCTTGCGGGACGCTTCGCGGAATTCGTTCGAGGAAATGCGCTCCACGCGCGTGGGCGCCATGGTGCTGGTGATGTTGCCCACGATCACGGTCACGGACTTGCTGCTGATCTTGGCCACCTCGCCCACGAGGCCGTTGTCCTTGATGCGGACCTTCTCGCCCACCTTGAGCGCTTCGCTGCGGGCGGGTTCGGGGGCTGCGTCGGCGGGGCCGGATTTCTTGCGCTTCTTGAGCTGCTCGAGCTTGCGGTCGATGTACTCGTCGCGCTTTTTCTTCTCCCGCGATTTGTGCTCCTGAAGGGCGCCCAGGAAGCCCTGGAGCTCCTGGCGCGCGGCCTTGGTCTGCTCCTTCTCGGCCTGGGCCTCCTTGATGTCGCGGATGGTCTTCTCCACCTGCTTGCCGGCACCTTTGACGATTTTCTCGGCTTCCTGCCGGGCCTCGTCGAGGATGGCCTTCTTCTGCTGGCGGATGTCCTCGAGTTCGCGCTCGTAGCGCTCCGTGATGCCCTCGAGGGCCTTGTCTGTATGCTTGATCTTCTGGAGCTTCTCGTCCAGGGCCCGGCGGTTGCGGGCGATTTTGCGCAGGTTCCGCTCGATGCCGACGAACTCCTCGCCGGCGCGCGTCTCCGCGTCCTTGACGATGCTCTCGGGCAGGCGCATCTTACGCGCCAGCTCGAAGGCGAAGGAGTTGCCCGGCAGGCCGATCTCCAGCTGGAACATCGGGGCGATCTTCGCGGCGTCGTAGAGCATGGCGCCATTGACCACGTGCGTGTCGGCGCCGGAGGCGTAGAGCTTGAGGTTGGTGTAGTGCGTGGTGATGACGCCGCGCACGCCGCGGCGGTCGATCTCGGCGAGGATCGCCTCGGCGATGGCGCCGCCGGCCGCCGGCTCGGTGCCGGAGCCGAATTCGTCGATGAGCACGAGCGTCCGCTCGTCGGCCTCGGCGAGCAGGTCACGCATGTCCGCGAGGAAGGAGCTGTAGGTACTCAGGTCGTCCTCGAGGTTCTGGTCGTCGCCGATGCTCACGGCGATGCGGTCGAAGACCGGGAGCTCGGAGCTCTCGGACGTGGGGATGAGCATGCCCCACTGGAACATGTATTGGAGGAGTCCGACCGTCTTGAGGCAGACGGACTTGCCGCCGGCGTTGGGGCCGGAGATGAGCAGGATACGCTTCTGCGGCGTGAGCGTGACGGTGAGCGGGACGATGCTGCGCCCTTCGCGCGCAAGCGCCTTCTCCAGCAGCGGATGGCGCGCCTTGCGCAGCGACAGGCTGCCGTCGACGGAGATGACGGGCATGCCGGCCACGAGATCGAGCGCCGTATGGGCCTTGGCCATCAGGAAGTCGAGCTCGCCGATGAAGGCGGCACCGCCCAGCAGGTCGGGCAGATAGGGACGCAGGAAGTCGGTGAATTCGAGCAGGATCTTGCGGATCTCGCGTTCCTCCTCGAAGTGGAGCTCCGCGATGTCGTTCTCCAGCTCGATGATTTCGGCCGGCTCGATGAAGGCCGTTTTGCCGGAGGCGGACACGTCGTGCACGAAGCCGGGCAGCTTGCGCTTGGCGGAGGTGCCCACCGGGATGAGGTATTTGCCGTCGCGGATGGTCACGTCCGCGTCAGCGTCCACGACCCCCTCCTCCTGCGCCTGGCGCAGGATGGCGCCGGCCCGCTTGGAGATGGCGGCCTCCTTGCTTCGGAGGTCGCGCCGGATCTCGAAGAGATGGTCGGAGGCGGAGTCCTTGATGTCGCCGTATTTGTCCAGGATGGACTCGATGCGCCGCTGCACCTCGGGGAAGGAGCGGACGGGCGCGGCAAGCCGCTCGAGCTGCGGATAGATGCCGCTCTTGATGCTGCCGAAGAAATGCAGCACGCGGCGGATCGTGTCGGTCACGGTCTTGAGCTTGCCCAGGGAGAGCACGTCGATGCAGGAGCCGTCGCGCTCGAGGGCCGTCAGGAAGGGAATGGCATCGATGTAGCCCGTGGTCGGGAAATTCTCCTCGAACATCAGGACCAGGCGCATCTCGTCGGTCAGGGCGAGCCGCTGTCGGATGATGTCGGGATCGGTGGAAAAGTCCTCCTCGGCCACCCGGGCGGCAGCATAGTCCGTCAGGCAGCGGTCGGCAATCATCTTGCGGATCTTGTCGAAACCGAGTTTGCTTTCCAGTCGCGCGTGGGTCATTCCGTCTTCTCTCCGAGCAGCAGGTTCAGGGTGTTGATGGTTTCAATCGGGGTGATCTGGCCGCCGCGGACGAGCGAGATCTCGCCCGTCTCCTCGCTGACGACGATCACGTCGGCGTCGCACTGTTCGGAGATGCCGATGGCGGCCTTGTGGCGCATGCCGTAGCGGGCCGGCAGGTCGGTGCGTTCCGTGATCGGGAGGGTACAGCGGGCCGCAGCGATGCGGTTGTCCGCGATAATCATCGCGCCGTCGTGCAGGGGGGAATTCTTGAAGAAGATATTCATGATCAGGCGGCGGCTGATCTCGGCGTCCATGACGTCGCCGGTGGCGATGATGTCGTCCAGTGCGTTCCGGTGCAGGATGAGGATGAGCGCGCCTTCCTTGCGCGCCGCCATCTCCCGGACGGCCTCCGTGATCTCACTCATGGCCTTCACGTCCACCTGGCTGGTTTTCAGGGAAGGGACGAGCCAGCGGAAGAAGCCCGGCCGCTGCAGGGTCGTCTCGGCCTTGCGGCCCAGCGAGTTCAGGAAGCGGCGCACCTCGGGCTGGAAAATGACGATCAGCGCCACGGCGCCCATGTCGATGACGGTGCCGAGCAGGGAGGAGACCATCTTCATGCCCACGGCCTCCGCAACCACGCGGACGAGCAGGACGATGATGATGGCGATGAAAATATTGATGGCGGTCGACCCGCGGATCCACCTGAATATCAGGAAGATGACCAAGGCGACCATCAGGATGTCAAGGATATCTATCCAGGAAAAATCCAAAAAATCCAGCATCTACGAACGGTTTACTAGTGCAAGCACACTTACAAAGATAACAAAAAAAGGATAACTAGACTCACACGGAAGAAGCGTACCGATGGGTGTTTCCCGCCGGAACGCTTCCTGTCTGTATATTTCTACTGGATTATTTCGCGGGCTCGGCCGTGAACTTGGTGCCCTTTTCGAGCTCGCAGTAGGTCTTGTCCGCCCTGAGTTTGTCGAGAATCAGCTTTTCGCCGAGGGTCTTGGTGGAGTCGGAGATGACGGCCCCTTCCTCGATGATGATGGATCCGCAGTCGATGGTGCCCTTGACGAAGCAGCCCTTGCGCAGGGTGACGGTGCCGCGGACGATGGCGCTGCCGGAGAATTTACCCTTGACGTCGAAGGACTTGGCCAGCAGTCTTCCTTCCAGAACACCGGTCTCTTCGACCACGACCTCGGACAGGGAGGTGACGCTGCCGCGCAGGACCCGGCCGAAAATGATCAGGCCATTCTTGTTGGTGATGGCGCCCCGGGTGACGGTCATTCCTTCGGAAATGATGGCGGAGTTGTTATTCTCACTCATATGCAATGATTATTAGTTGCGAATCCTATGGGCAAATATAGAAAAAAAAAAGAAAAAACCGCTACAGCACCTAAAGAATCCGGTCCGCAGCCCAGAATGACTCTGTTGGGGGTTGCCCGCCGCCCCGGACGGTCAACTACCAGCAGGACTTTGTTGGTGCCCGTTTTTGCAACTAACTAACACTTAACATCTTACATTTTTACTTGCGGGCATTTTCCCGCAAGTAAAATTGCAATTCGCTCATTATCTGATACTTCCAAAAACAGGGGCAATGAGCTGGAAGTGGCTCGGAGCGGAGCGACCGCCGGTAGTAGGACTCGGGGCAGAGCGACGCAGGGGATTCGGAGGCCGAAGGCCGACCGAGGGGGTTTGGGGGGAACGCCCCCCAATGGATCAAGGAGGCGCTTGCGTGCAAGCGCCGACGGTTCAAGTCCTGCGGGACCACGCGAAAAGCGCCCGCCGACGGCGAGCGCTTGTCTTATGCGTGGTCCCTGCAGGACTTGAACCTGCGACCCGCTGATTATGAGTCAGCTGCTGCTAACCAACTGAGCTAAGGGACCGAATGCAGGACCGCCCTACCGGGACGGCCCTGCATGTTCTGTACTCTGTATGCCGATCAGGCTCAGACCTTGATCTCGACCTCCACACCGGAGGGGAGCTCAAGCTTCATCAGGGCGTCCACCGTCTTGGCGTTGGACTCCTCGATGTCCAGAAGCCGGCGGTAGGAGTCGAGCTCGAACTGCTCGCGGGCCTTCTTGTTGACGAAGGTGGAGCGGTTCACGGTGAAGATCTTCTTGTTGGTGGGAAGGGGAATGGGGCCATTCACCTTCGCGCCGGTAGACTTCACGGTCTCGACGATCTTGGCCGCGGACTTGTCCACGAGCATGTGGTCGAAAGACTTGAGTTTGATTCTAATTTTCTGGCTCATATCAAAAGCTTTTTTTCATTTCAATACTATTCGTCGTCGGACGGCACATGATAGCCGCTCTTCTCCACGATGTCCTTGGCCATGGCGGCCGGGACCTCAGCGTAGTGGTCGAACGACATCGTGCTGGTGGCACGGCCTGAAGACAGGGTGCGGAGCACGGTGACGTAGCCGAACTGCTCGGAGAGAGGGACGAAGGCCTTCACGATACGGGCGCCGTTGGACGTCGAGTCCATCGCGACAATCTGTCCGCGGCGACGGTTGAGGTCGCCCACGATGTCGCCCATGTAGTCCTCCGGGGTAACGACCTCGAGGTTCATGATGGGCTCCAGGATGACAGGCTTGCACTTCGGACAAGCGTGACGGAACGCCATACGTGCGGCCAGCTCGAAGGAGAGCTGATCGGAGTCCACCGGGTGGAAGGAACCGTCCAGCAGGGTGACCTTCAGGGAAGGCACCTCGTAACCGGCCAGGACACCGTTCGCCATCGCGGACTCGAAACCCTTCTGAACGCAGGGAACGAACTCCTTGGGAACGTTGCCGCCCTTGACCTGGTTGTCGAACTGGAGGCCCTGCACGCCCTCGTCGGCGGGACCGATTTCGACGATAATGTCAGCAAATTTACCACGACCACCCGTCTGCTTCTTGAACACCTCACGGTGCTGGTAGGAGGTGGTGATTGCCTCTTTGTAATTGACCTGCGGAGCACCCTGGTTGATCTCGACGCCGAACTCGCGGCGCAGACGGTCGACGATGATGTCGAGGTGGAGCTCACCCATACCGCTGATGACGGTCTGGCCCGTATCGGCGTCAGACTTGACGGTAAAGGTAGGATCCTCCTCGGCGAGCTTGCCGAGCGCGACGCCCAGCTTGTCGAGGTCCTTCTGCGTCTTGGGCTCCACGGCGATACCGATCACAGGATCGGGGAACTCCATGGATTCCAGGGAGTAACGGTGGTCTTCCGCACAGATCGTATCGCCGGTGCGGAGATCCTTGAAGCCGACCGCCGCGCAGATGTCTCCGGCCTCCACGAATTCGATAGGATTCTGGTGGTTGGAGTGCATCTGGTAGAGTCGGGCCACACGCTCCTTCTTCCCGGAACGGGAGTTGAGCACGTAGGAACCGGCATCCAGGTGTCCGGAATAAACGCGGATATACGCCAGACGTCCCACGAACGGGTCGGTCGCAATCTTGAACACAAGACCGCAGAACGGCTCGGTCGCCTGGGGCTTCAGGTGGATTTCCTGATCGTTCGCCAGATTCGTCGCCTTCGTATCGCCGATGTCCAGCGGAGACGGGAGGTAACGCATGACGGCGTCCAGCAGGAACTGGACACCCTTGTTCTTGAACGAAGAACCGCAGCAGGCAGGAACGATCTGCATAGCGATCGTACCCTTGCGCAGGGCGGCGATGATCTCCTCCTCCGTGATGGATTCGGGCGCCTCGAAGTATTTGTCCATCAGGGCGTCGTCGCACTCGGCGGCGGATTCGACCAGCTTATCGTGCCACAGGGCGACGATATCCTGCATGTCCTCGGGGACATCCTGGATCTCGTAGTTCACCAGGTCGTCGCCGGGCTTGTAGACAATCGCCTTGCGGGCAATCAGGTCAACAATACCTTTGAAACTCTCCTCCGAACCAATGGGGAGGCAGATCGGAACGGCGGTGGCACCGAGCTTGGTCTTGATTTCCTCGACACAGGCGAGGAAGTCAGCACCGACGCGGTCCATCTTGTTCACATAGGCAATCTTCGGCACATGGTACTTGTCCGCCTG
>JBGUOB010000080.1:0-53882 GCA_045117755.1 Candidatus Cryptobacteroides sp. | reverse complement strand
CAACCAGATCACCGTGACCTTCGATAAAGACGTCACGGGGACCTTCACCGTGATGGATCCGGACACCGATGCCCCGTACATTGTCACCACGGCCGGCAGCACGGGCCGGACGGTGACCTTCAACCTGAGTTCGCCCCTGACCGCCGAGACCGACGGCTTCGTGCTGAACGTCCCCGTCCCCACGGGGGCCTACGCGGGGGAAATCAAGGTGGTGACCACAGGCGGAAGCAAACTTCGGGCCTGGTTCCCCAACCCCCGCACCATCACGCGTGCCTCGGGACGAAAGCTTGCCGGGGCGTTGATTCCCGCCCCCGCAGGCTTTGGCGGTCCTTTTACCTATGAAGGAGAGGAATATTACATCAGTCAGGGCAATATGTATAAGACAGCCACCGGATACGCCTTGTATGATGACTGGACCGGGGGCTTGGACCAATATGGTGGCACGCTTCCGGGTACCCAAACCTGGACCGGGAACAGCTACTTCAACTGGATCCACCTGGCCGGATTGTTCGACACCTCCATCGACACAAGCGCCAACGAGAATATCGATAACGACCAAACCCCCATCTCGGGTTGCAAACTCCCCACGAGGCTTCAATGGGATGCTTTTGCAGATTTTTATTCGGTTATTCGGACTGGCTCCACCGTGAATGGGACGGCGGAGTGCCGCTATGCCATCATTCAACTGACAGGTTATACGAATGGAAGCATCTCGAATCCTGTAGGCGTGTTATTGATTCCCGACGGTTTGACGATGACGGGCATGTCCAGGACCTTTACATGGAATGTGGAATCGACTTCCGGCAATACCGGTGTAACTGTTGCCCAAGTTCAGGAATACATCGACCGAGGGTGTGTGTTCCTGCCGGCTGCAGGCTATGTCAATTACGATGGCACCGCCTTTAGTAACGGCGGAGACCGCGGGTACTATTGGGCCTCGACGAGCTGGGGAAACTTGTACTCGTGGTATATTTCTCTCCATGCCACCTATTTAGGTACTGGCTACCTCGATAAAGGCCGATACCAAACTGTCCGCCTGATCCGGGAAATGGAATAATCCTTTCTGATTTCAAATATGCTAAAGACCATGAACAACATAAGACTTCTCACGATCCTCGCCCTGGCGGCGTCCCTCGCGGCCTGCCAGCAGGACCAGTAAGTCCCAACTCTACTTCTCGGTTCGCCTCCTCCAAGAATAAAAACAACGACATTCCAGTTTTTCCTTCACCGCGAGGGGACGTTCTTGAAGGCCTATGAGCACGCGAAATACCGTCCCGCGATCGAAGCAGTGCTCTCGAAGAATGGGCGCGAGACTTTAGTCAGACAGTTCCAGCCAGCGCTCTTCGCGCTGGCTGATTTCGTTCATCAGCGTCTGGATGCGCTCCGACGCGGCCTGGAGTTCGGCGTAGGGGAGGGTGCCGGAGGACATCTTCGCTTCGAGCTCCGCTTTTTCGGCCTCGAGTTGCGGCAGTTCGGCTTCGATAGCTTCCAATTCCCTTTGTTCTTTCCACGTCAGCTTTCTCGGTTTTGCTGACGCGGGGCGGCCCGGTGTGCCTGCGGCTCGGCTTCCATCCTCGCTTCCCGCTGCCGCGGGAACCGGATCCGACGCCACGGATCCTGCTGCGGCTGAGCTTTCGCCGCCAGGCAGCACCGGCGCCGCCTTCTTCGCGTCAGCACGTTGGGAAGTACTTGTTCGTCTATTCTTTTCCAGGTCGCGGACGTAGGCGCGGTACTCGGAGAAGGAACCGAGGAAGTCTTTGACGAGGCCGTCGCCGCAGAAGACCAGCAGGTGGTCCGTGACGCGGTCGAGGAAATGGCGGTCGTGGCTGACGATGAGCAGACTGCCCTGGAATTCCTTCAGGTATTCTTCGAGGATGTTGAGCGTGACGATGTCCAGATCGTTCGTCGGCTCGTCGAGGATCAGCAGATTCGGCTCCTGCATCAGGATGGTGAGCAGGTAAAGCCGGCGCCGCTCGCCGCCGGACAGCCGCTCCACGCGCGTGGAAAGCATATCGTGCGGGAACAGGAAACGCCCCAGCAGCCGCGTGTCGGGCACGATGTCCAGCACCGTATCGCCCGGCCGGAAGTCCATTCCCTCCTGGCGGTAGTAGCCGATCCGGAGCGTCTCGCCCCGGTCGATGAGTCCGCTGTCCGGCGCCACGGCGCCCGTCAGCAGGTCGAGGAAGGTGCTCTTGCCCACGCCGTTGCGCCCAACGATGCCAACCTTGTCGCAACGCTGGAAATCGTAGGTGAAATCCTGCAGCATCGGGAGGCCCTCCCAGGAATAATTGACGTGCCGGCAGTTGATGATCTTCCCGCCGAGCCGCGCGCTGCCGCCCACGCCGTCGAAGCTGACCTGCTGCGTGCGGTACACCTGCGCGGCGCGGTCCGCGAGCTCGTGGAACGCGTCGATGCGGTACTGTGCCTTGCCCGTGCGGGCGCACGGCGTGGCGCGGATCCACTCCAGCTCGCGGCGGAGGAGGTTGCGGACCTTGTCCGTCTCGGCATTGTAGTGCGCGATGCGCTCGTCGCGCTTCTCCAGATAATTCTGGTAATTCCCCTTATAAATATAGACGGCGCCGTGGTCCAGCTCCATCACGGTATTGCACACGCGGTCCAGGAAATAACGGTCGTGCGTGACCATCAGCAGCGTGCAGCGGCTGCGCTTGAGGTAGCCCTCGAGGAACTCGACGGCCTCGATGTCCAGGTGGTTGGTCGGCTCGTCGAGGATGAGGAAATCGGCCTGCAGGGCGAGCAGCTCGCTGAGTGCGACGCGCTTGACCTCGCCGCCGGAGAGCGCCGCCATCGGCTTGTCGAGGTCCGGCAGGCGGAAGGAGGTCAGGATTTCGCGCAGGCGCTGCCAGTAATCGCGCAGTTCGTCCTCATGGAATTTCCCGGTCATGCGCCGGCTCGACCGGCGGACCTGCTCCTCGATGGAGAGCGCGGGGTCGAAATCGTAGTCCTGCTTCAGGAAGGCGATGCGGATGTCCTTCAGGAACAGGATGCGCCCGCCGGAGTCGGACTTGTCCTCGCCGGCGAGGATGCGCAACAGCGAGGTCTTGCCCGTGCCGTTCGGCGCGATCAGGGCAATCTTGTCGCCTTCGTTGATATTGAAGCCGATATGTTCGAAAAGGATCTTGGGGCCGTACGCCTTGGAGATGTTCTCGATCTGCAGGTAGCTGGGCATACTACATCAGGCCCAGCACGCGGGAGCGGGAGAGCAGGCAGTCGCCCACGGACGCGGCCTTGCGGCCCAGCTGCGAGAGAACGAGGGTCGTGTCGGCGGAAACGCGCGGCAGGGAGAGGCGGTTGACTGCCGTCTTGATCGGGAGCAGGAGGTAGTCCTTGCCGACGATCAGGCGGCCGCCGATGACCACGAGGCCCGGGTTGAAGACGTTCAGCACGCCGGAGATGCCGCGGCCGAGCGTGTCGCCGATCTGGCCGATGGCGTCGATGGCGAGCACGTCGCCTTCCTCGACGGCGCGCAGGATCTCGTCCAGCTCGACGTCGCCCTTGGTATTATAGGTGTCGGCCATCGTGGAGGCCTGGCCTTTCTTTAGTTTCTCGATGATCATGCGGTGCAGCGCCGAGCCGGACGCGCCCGTCTCCAGGCAGCCGACCTTGCCGCAGCGGCAGATGATGTCGTTGTCCAGGACGGGGAAGTGCCCCAGCTCGCCGGAGTAGCCGGACTTGCCGTAGTAGAGCCTGCCGTCCATGATGATGCCCATGCCGAGGCCCCAGCTGACGTTGATGAAGATCATGTCGCGGTCGGCCTTCTTGCCGAGCGACATGTATTCGCCGTAGGCCATTGCGCGGGAGTCGTTCTCGATCGTGACGGGAACATTGAATTCCTTCTGGAAGATGCTGCCCAGCGGGAGATCGTCGCTGACGAAATAGGTGAGGCTGTAGCCCTTCTCGGGGTTGACGCGGCCGGAGAGGCTCACGCCCACGCCGAGGACCTTGATCCAGGGGATGCCGCTGCGGATGACCTCGTCCATGACCATGCGGCACATGGTGCGGAAGGAGTTCTCGTTGGCGACGAGCACGAATTCGATGTCCTGGATATAGGAAATGACCTTGCCTTTGAAATCGCTGATGGCGATGTGGAAATGGTGACGCGCCACGTCCACGCCCACGAAATAGCCTGCATCCGGATTGAGGCCGTACACGCTGGGGCGACGGCCGCCGGAGGTGCCCACCTTGCCCTCATCCTTGATGAAATCCTCATCGATGAGTTCGCTGACGAACTTGGTGATGGTGGGTACGCTGATTCCCAACGCCCGACTGAAGTCGGCGATGCTGTAATTGTTGTGCGTAATGCACAGGCGCAGGATTTCCCGCTTCACAGTGGCACTCTTGCTGGTGTTGTCGTTGAGAAAAGAAGACGTCATAGCTGTTCCTTTGGACATTCCGTGCAAAATTAAGAATTTTTCCGTATATTTGTCATTATTTTTGAAGAAATTTAATAATGGCGTTCGGCAAATTCTTCAAACGACTCCGGGAGAGCCGGCTGTCGATCCGCACGAAGCTCGTCCTGAGTCTTTCGTCCATCGCCGCCATCTTGCTGGTCTCCCTGTCGATTTCCGTGATGGAGTATTCCGGGATGAGCAATTATGTCTCGGACCTCATCGCGGACGACATCAGCAGTATCAACGTGGCCAACCGGCTGGCCGACATGAGCAATACCTACAACCTGCAGATCCTCGAGGTGATCGGCGACGAGACCTCCCTGCGGGTGCCGGCCTTCGACGACGAATATTTCAAGTCCCATTGCGATTCGCTCCGCTCGAGCGTCCCCTCCAACCAGGTCAAGCCGCTGGCTGATTCGGTGATGTATTCCTATTCCGCGTACATGCTGACCTCGCTGGAACTGGAGGACGTGCTCCAGTCGGATTTCATCGACTCGCGCTCCTGGTATTTCGAGCGGCTGCAGCCGCGCTACGACCGCCTGCGCGCCGACCTGGGCGCCCTGTCGGAGGCCATCTACCAGGACCTGGCGAAGAATTCCGCCACCTTCGAGGGCGGCTTCTACCGGAGCATCATTCCGGGTATCGTGGCGGTGGGCGTGGGCCTGCTGCTGGTGGTGATGCTGCTCTTCTTCCTGCTGGCATTTTATGTGAATCCGCTCTACCGGATGCTGGACGGGCTGAATGCCTACCGCTCCCGGGACAAGAAATACAGCGTCAAGTTCGACGGCGACGACCAGCTCACCCAGCTCAATGAGGGTATCTCCGAGCTGGCCAACGAGAACCGCCAGTTCCGCAGCCGGATCAAGATCATAGGCAAGAAATGAATTGGAAGGTCATCAGCAGGAACATCGGCTACGCCCTCCTCGTCAGCGCGCTCTTCATGCTGCTGTCGGTGGGCGTGTCATTGCTGAACGGGCATGATTCCGCGCTCGCCGCGCTGATGATTTCCTTCCTGATTACCTTCATCGTCGGCATTTTCCCCTTCATCTTCGTCCGCTCGACGACGGCGATCACGTTGAAGGAGGGCTACGTGATCATTTTCCTTTCCTGGTTCCTCTCGTTCATCTTCGGCATGCTGCCGTATGCTCTGTGGGGCGGCCCGTTCACGCTGCAGAACGCCTGGTTCGAGTCCGTGAGCGGCTTCACGACCACGGGCGCGACCATCCTGAACGACATCGAGGCGCTGCCGAAGAGCCTGCTCTTCTGGCGGGCTTCCACGCACTTCATCGGCGGCTTGGGAGTCGTGGTCTTCCTGCTGCTGCTCATCCCGGGCTCCAACCAGATGAAGATGCGCCTGACGAACATGGAGCTGACCTCGCTCTCGCGGGGCGGCTATTCCACCCGGACCAACAAGACGGTTTATATTTTCGCTTTCGTGTACCTGGGGATCCTGGTCCTCTCGTTCATCGCTTACCTGGTGGCCGGGATGCCGGTCTTCGACGCCGCCTGCCATGCGATGAGCGTCAGCGCCACGGGCGGCTTCAGCACGCGCAACGCGTCGATTGCCGCTTTCGACTCCCGCTGGATCGAGGGCATCACGATGGTGTTCATGTACCTGTCCTCGCTGCACTTCGGCGTCATCTATCTGGCCGTCATCACCCATTCGAACAAGCCCTATGACAACCCGGTCGTGAAGTTCTATACCTTCTGGGTGCTGATCATGGCCTTTATCGTGGGCGCGGGCCTGAAGGGCAACGGCATCTGCCCGAGCTGGGGGAACGCCCTGTGGAACGGCCTCTTCGAGACGCTCTGCGTGACCACGACCTCGGGCTTCGCCATCCTGGACAATGCCGAGTGGCCGCTGTGGATCGTGATGGTCCTGATGTTCTCCGCCTTCATGTGCGGCAGCGCGGGATCGACCTCCGGCGGCGTGAAGGTGGACCGTATCATCCTGCTTTTCAAGGCCACCGGCCGGCGGATCAACGGGATCCTGCATCCCTCTTCGGTGAATGAGGTCCGAATGGGCAAGCGCATCCTGCGCGACGAGGAAGTGTCGCCGCACCTGCAGTACCTGGCCCTCTACGGCCTGCTGCTGGCGGTGTCCGTGGCGCTGAGCCTCTTCGTCGGCGTGGACCATCAGAACAGCTTCATCGCCTCGGTGACGAGCCTCGGCAACGTGGGCCCGGCCTACGGCGAACTCGGCACGATGGGCTCCTTCAACGGCATCCCGGCGCTGGGCAAGCTGATTTTCTCCGTGGACATGTTCCTGGGCCGCATCGAAATCTATCCGGTGCTGGCTGTGGTGGCGATGATCTTCGATAAACGCGCCCGCGAATGATGGATCGCGCGGCCTTCCTGGAGCAACAGTTCCTGAAACGATTCAAGGCGGAGCCGACTCCCTGCCAGGCGCGGCTGTTCCGCGAGGTGGCGGCGTTCGTGACCTGCGACGACGCGGACATCCTCGTGGTGAACGGCTATGCCGGCACGGGCAAGACAACGGCCATCGCGGCGGTGATCGCCGCGCTCAAGGACGTGGGGACGCAGTCGGTGCTGCTGGCGCCGACGGGGCGCGCCGCCAAGGTCCTGTCCGGCATTTCCCGTCGTCCGGCGTATACCATCCATAAACATATCTATCGCCAGAAGGGCGTCGGGAACGACGGCTTCGGGCAGTTCTCGCTGTCGCCGAACAAGGCGAAGGGGACCTTCTTCGTCGTGGACGAAGTCTCCCTGATCGGCATCGACGCCGCCCAGGCGCAGGGGACGGCCGCATTCGGAACGGGCAACCTCCTGGAGGACCTGGTGAGCTTCGTGCGGAACGGGCTCGACTGCCGGCTCGTCCTGATCGGCGACGCCGCGCAGCTGCCGCCCGTGGGGCTGGACGCTTCGCCTGCCCTGTCGAAGCTTTTCATGGACGGCTTCGGGGGCGTGCGCTACTGCGAGCTGACCAGCGTGGTGCGGCAGGCGGCCGAGTCGGGTATCCTGCGCAACGCCACGCACTTGCGTGAAATGATAGCCGGCAGTTTCGGCGACGAAACCTTCTCCGGGTTGAAACTCGACCTGCGCGGGACGGACGACGTCGAGCGCGTCGGCGGCGGGGAGCTGATCGAAGCGATTACCGATGCCTACGGGCGCTACGGCGAGGACGGGACGGTCATCCTGTGCCGCTCCAACAAGCGGGCGATCCGCTACAACCTCGGCGTCCGTTCGACGGTGCAGTTCAAGGAGGAACGCCTGGTGCGCGGCGACAAGCTGATGATCGTGAAGAACTGCTACCAGTTCGTGGAGGACGTACCGGGGATGGACTACATCGCCAACGGCGACATTGCGAAGCTGGTGCGCATCGGGAACTACGAGGAGCGCTACGGGCTGCATTTCGCGACCGCGACGCTTTCCTTCCCGGACTATGACGACGTGGAGATCCGGGCCAAAGTGTGCCTGGACACGCTGGAGTCCGAGTCGGCCTCGCTGACCTACGAGCAGCAGAACGCGCTGTACCAGGGCGTGTCGGCGGACTATGCTGACAAGGGTTCGAAGAAGAAAATCTGGGAGGCGGTGCGGGAGGACCCGTATTTCAACGCGCTCCAGCTCAAATACGCCGAGGCGATCACCTGCCACAAGTCGCAGGGCGGCCAGTGGGACTGCGTGTTCATCGACTGTCCGTTCTGGCAGGACGAGCAGACGCTCGACGACCTGAAATGGCTCTACACGGCGCTCACGCGTGCCGTCCAGAAAGTATATCTCGTGAATTTCAATGACCGGTTCTTCGTATGAAAAAGACCTTGTTTGTACTTCTGCTGGCCTGCCTGGCGCTCGCGCTGCCGGCGCAGGACCGCAACGTGACCCCGTCGCCGGACGGGACGATGGAAGCCTTCACCCGCGGCAATGACCTGTGGGTGCGGACGGTGGCCGATTCCGTGGAGACGCGCTTGACCTTCGACGGGTCGGGGCTGATCCTGAACGGCTATGCCTCCTGGGTCTATTACGAGGAGATTTTCGGCCGCCCGTCGCGCTACAAGGCCTTCTGGTGGAGCCCCGACTCGCAGCGCCTGGGCTTCTACCGCTTCGATAATTCGGCCGTGCCGATGTTCCCCATCTATTCGCCCTTCGGGCAGGACGGGAAGCTGAACCGGACGCGTTACCCCAAGGCGGGGGAGCCGAACCCTTCCGTGCGCATCGGCATCATCGAGGCGAAGGCGGGGGCGGAGCCCGTCTGGGCGGATTTCGACGACTCGCCGGAGCAGTATTTCGGAACGCCCTTCTGGGGGGCGGATTCGCAGGAACTCTATGTTTCCCGCGAGCCGCGCCGGCAGAGCGTGCTGGACCTGTACGCCGTGAGCGTACGGGACGGCTCCAAGCGCCCGGTCTATCACGAGGAGTATCCGGACGCGTGGGTGGAATGGATTGAGGGAATGATCTTTACGGACAAAGGTCTGTATATGGTGCGCAACTTCGAGACGGGCTGGGAGCAGATTTATTTCCTGGGCTATGACGGCACACTCCGTCGACTGACGGAGGGGGAGAACTGGAATATCAGTCTGGTGAAGGTGGATGAGAAGAAGGGCGACGTGTGGTTCACCGCGAAGCGGGAGAACCGCCTGCATACGACCTTCTACCGCCTGGACCGCAAGGGCCGCGTGACGGCGCTGACGGATCCGGAACTGAACATTTCCGGGGCGTACATTTCCGAGGACGGCAAGACTTTCGAGGCGGCGGCTTCCACCGCCCGGACACCCTGGGTGGCGGTGTCGGGCCGGACGGACAAATATACGATGAAGATTGATTCTCTTTTGGTCGAGGCCCCTGAAGCGCACCCGGAGCCGCAGATCGTGAGGATCGAGCACGACGGCTTCGACCTCTACGGCCTGATGTCCCTGCCGGCGGGCTTCGACCCTGCGAAGAAATATCCCGTGCAGATGCAGCTCTACGGCGGTCCGGGCACGCCTTACGTGCGTGACAGCTGGGGCGACCGCGACGCGTCCGACGCCTGGTGCTACGAGAACGGCGTCATCTATATCGTGGTGGATCCCCGCTCGTCGGGGGAGAACGGGCGCCGGGGCATGGACCAGGCGTTCCGCCGGATGACCGTGATCGAGCTGCAGGACTACATTGCCTGGGCGAAATGGTTACAGGCGCTGCCCTACGTGGACGGCTCCCGCATCGGCGTGAAGGGTTTCTCCTTCGGCGGCACGACGACCGCGATGCTGGTGCTGCGCTATCCGCAGTATTTCCGCTGCGGCATCGCCGGCGGCGGGGTGTATGACTGGCATCTTTACGATACGCATTATACCGAGCGCTTCATGGACACGCCGCAGGCCAATCCGGACGGCTATGCCGAGGCGTCCGTGATGACCTGGGTGCCTTCCGTGTTCGAGGGCGACGGTCCGAAGCCGCTGCCGAACGCCCTCTGCCTGACCCACGGCACGGGCGACGACAATGTCCATTTCCAGAATACCCTACAGCTGATCGACGCCCTCCAGCGCGCCGGCTACCAGTTCGAGACCCGCATCTACCCCGACGGCATGCACGGCTACCGCGGCGCCCAGCATGAGCACGACGCTGCGGCTGAAGCTATATTCTGGAAAAAATGGCTGCTGGACTAGTCCAACAGCCATTTTTTCTCGTCATTCGCCGGCGCTGACCGGCGAATCCACTTATTTGAAGAGCCGCTGCGCGAACTGATAGAGGGCGCGGCGCCAGGACTGCCACTCGTGGGCGGTGTCCGGGGAGACGTAGAAGACGGTGTTCATACCCGTCTTGCCGAGCGCCTCGGTGATCGGCTTCGGATCGGCGGCACCGCCGATGCGGTTCTCCAGCTCGCGGCTGCCGAAGCTGATGAAAATGAGCTTGTTGTTCTCGCGGAAGCCCGGCGTGGCGTCCACTTCCTCGGTGGAGAAGACACCGCCGCTGAAGATACCGATCCAGGAGAAGAGCTTCGGGTTGGCGAGGGCGATGGAGTGGGTCTGCATGCCGCCCATCGACAGGCCGGCCATGGCGCGGTGCGCACCGTCGGTGTAGACGCGGTAGTTGGCCTCGACCATCGGGATGAGGTCCTTCTCCAGGATGCTCTGGAAGGCTCCGGCGAAGTTCATGCCGGCGAAGGGGTTGCCACCCTGGGCGCGGCCGCCCTGCGGACGCTGGCCCTGGACGGGCGCCTGCGGGCGCGGTGCACCGGCGGCGGGACGCTCCGGACGCGGGTTGTTGGGGCCGTAGGTGTCGGAGCCGTTATCCATCACGATGATGAACGGGACGGCCTTGCCGGCGGCGATGAGGTTGTCCATGATGATGCCCGTGCGGCCCTGCTGCGGCCAGCCGTGCTCATCTTCGCCGCCGCCGTGCTGCAGGTAGAGTACCGGGTATTTCTTGTTGGTGTTCTTCTTGTACTCGGCCGGGGTGTAGATGTAGCAGTGGCGCATCGAACCGGTCACGGAAGAGTAGTAGTACACTTCGCTGACCTCGCCCTGGGGAACGTTCTTCAGGGTGTAGAAGTCCTCGTCCGCCGCGGGGATATCGATGCCGCTGCCCCAGCGGGAAGCGCCGTAGTAGTAGAGGCTGCCCGGATCCGGCACGGAGGCGCCGTCGATTTCGAGCTGATAGTAGTGGAAGCCTTCGTCCTGCGGGGCGGAATCGCCGGTCCAGAGGCCGGTGCCGTCGTTGACCATGTCAAACTTGACGCCGCCGATGTCGAGTTTGACACTCTTGGCATCCGTGGCCTTGACCTGGGCGCGGACCATGCGCTGGGAGTTGACCATCGGGTACTGGTGGTTCGGCTGGTTGGTGGTGGCGGGTTTGAAATCTTCCTTCACCTGCGCGGACAGGGCGACCGCCGCGAGGAGAAGCATGGCAGAAAGGATGATTTTCTTCATGTTGTGTGTATTAATTGGGTTAAACGTTCAGTCGCGATGACGAAGGTAGCAAGAATTCTGCTTTGCTGCTCTCACGATTGCGTCAAAAGGTTTTACAATTCTTGCCTATGTGCCTGGTGCGGCGGAGTCTTCCAGACGGGCGGCCCGGAATTATTTTTCGTGCAGTTGCTCGAAAAACCAATTCCGGCTCCGCTTTTCCGCCGCCCCAGATATGCTATCCCTCAGTGACAATCAGGACGGAGGAACCGTCGGCGAGGCGGCAGCCGAAGATGTGGACGTCGCCGCCGGGTGCGACGCCGAGCCGCTTCTGGAGCTCGGCGCTGCCCAGCGGCAGGTTACGGGCGGTGACTTCGGCGCGGGGGTAGCTTTTCCGCAGGGTCTTGAACGCCGCGGCGCCCAGCGGCCGCACTTCCAGGACCCGGTGGGCCTTGAATAAGTGGTTGCCGGGGGCGCTGGAGGCCGTTTTTGCCCCTGGCGACGGTAAAATCGGGTTGCCGGGGGCGGAAAGGGGCTGATTTGCCCCTGGCAGGAGATACAGATGCGTTGAGGCGGCGAGCTTCAGCAGGCCCCAGCGGGCGCAGGGCAGGCGGAATGCGCCGGCCTTGAGCAGCGCCGGGCAGGGCTCCAGCAGCGTGTCGCCCGGCCGCACCTCCGCAGTAAACCGCACCTCTGCCGCTCGCTCTTCGGATAATTGAAAATGGAGGCAGTCTTCCGGAGCAGTAGCCGCCTGTCCGGAAAGTGTGACAACGATGATTTCGGGTTCGGAGGGAGCGGTGTCGTGGCGGAGCAGACAGAGGATTTCCTTGACTTCGCCGTCGAGTTCCACGACATGGATCTCCCGCAGGGCGGACCCGAGGCGCTCGGCGAGCATCGCCAGGTCGGCCATCGGCGAAAGCTTCAGCAGCACCGTCGGCGCCTTTCGGAGTAACATCGGCAGCAACGTCAGGATGTCCGGCGTGCAGTCCTCCAGCAGGAATACCTTGCGCCCTGCGGCATCCCGGCGCGCCGGATCGGCATAAATCAGATCCGCCTCCGGCAGCTCCGTCTCCGGCGTTACCTCCTCGCAGCGCACTTCGATATTTCCCGCGCCCAGGCGCGTGAAATTGCGAGCTGCCGCGGCCGCCAGCTCCGCATTCCGCTCGAAATACACCACCCGCTCCGCCACCTGGCTGAATGCAAAACTGTCCACTCCGAGGCCGCCTGTCAAATCCAGCACCGTATTAATTGGACCATGCTCGGCTGGGTCAGGCAGTTGCCCGCTCCGTGAAGTGGAGACCGCCTGCCCGGCGAGGCTGGCTTTGTAAGCGGCGGTGGCGGAGGAAGAACACTGCTCCAGGGAGAGGGCGGAGGGGATTTCGAGGCCGTCGACGGCGGCCCAGGCGGGCAGCTTACGGGCCACTTTCTGCGCCCGATCGCTGTCCAACCCCTGCAAAATGTCTGCAAAACTCCGTTTCATCACCACAAAAGTAACACTTTCCCAGAATTATTCTTATATTTGATTCCATCCTCAAAACTGACACAATTTGAGGATGGCAGGCGAAAAAACCGGGTCTTGTCCTCAGAATTGCCCCGATTCGAGGATGGTGGGTAAGAGAACTGGAAGCTGGCAGGGTAAGATGGATGCGAGGGTGTGAGGTGAGATAAGACTAGAAACAGAAAGAAGTGAGCATAAAAGAAAAACAAGTAACAACACTAACCATATGAAAGAATTTGAACTGAGAGCACAGGCCTGGCTCGACGGCGACTTCGACCAGGAGACCAAGATCAAGATCCAGCAGCTCCGCAGCAGCGACCCCGCAGGATTCGAGGACGCCTTCTACAAGAACCTCGAATTCGGCACCGGCGGCCTCCGCGGCATCATGGGCGTAGGCACCAACCGCATGAACCGCTACACGGTCGGCATGGCCACCCAGGGCCTCGCGAACTATATCCTGACCCACTGCGATGACGACGACCCCAAGGTCGTCATCTCCTACGACTCCCGCAACAACAGCAAGGAGTTCGCCCGCATCACCGCCGACGTCCTCTCTGCCAACGGCATCCACGTCTATATCTTCGACAACATCCGCCCGACGCCCGAAATGAGCTACGCCGTCCGCCTGAAGGGCGCCGTGGCCGGCGTCATGATCACCGCCTCCCACAACCCCAAGGAGTACAACGGCTACAAGGTGAGCTGGTCCGACGGCGGCCAGGTAACCTCCCCGGTCGATAAGGACATCGTCGCCGAAGTGGCCAAGATCACCGACCCGTCGATGGTCAAGTTCCAGGCCGGCCTGCGCTGCGGCGAGATCGAAGCCATGGGCGCCGACGTGGACGAGAAATACCTCACCGACCTGCTGTCCCTGAGCCTCAGCCCCGAACTCTGCCAGAAGCACGGCGACCTCAAGATCGTCTACACCCCGCTGCACGGCTGCGGCGTGCGGATGATCCCCGAGATCCTCAAGCGCAAAGGCTTCAAGAACATCATCCACGTCCCTGACCAGGACGTCTCGGACGGCGACTTCCCGACGGTCGTCTCCCCGAACCCCGAAGAGCCCGCGGCCCTCAAGATGGCCCTCGAGAAGGCGGACGCGACGGGCGCCGACCTGGTAATGGGCTCCGACCCGGACGCCGACCGCCTCGGCATCGCCGTGCGCGACAACGACGGCAAGATGGTGCTCTTCAACGGCAACCAGACGGCCGCGATGCTGACCTACTACATCCTGAACCGCTGGAAGGACCTGGGCAAACTGGGCGCAGGCAAATACGTCGTCAAGACCATCGTCACCACCGAGCTGATCGCCGACATCTGCAAGGGCTTCGGCGTGCCGGTGTACAACGTCCTCACGGGCTTCAAATACATCGCCGAAGTCGTCAAGCGCGAAGAAGCGAAGGGCGGCGAATTCATCTGCGGCGGAGAGGAAAGCTATGGCTTCAACGTGGGCATGTTCGTCCGCGACAAAGATGCGCAGGTGGCCGCGATGATGGTGGCCGAATGCGCCGCCTGGGCAAAAGAGCAGGGTCTCTCGCTCTACCAGCTGATGCAGCGCATCTACAAGGAATTCGGCTACCGCAAGGAAGGTCTCGTGTCCGTGGTGCGCAAGGGTATCTCCGGTGCCTGCGAGATCCAGCAGATGATGGTGGATCTGCGCAGCAACCCGCCCAAGGAGCTCTGCGGCTCGCCGGTCACGCAGGTGATCGACTACCTCGAGCCGGAGAAGACGGGCCAGCCGTCCTCCAACGTGCTGCAGTTCTTCGATGCGGCCGGCGATGTCGTATCCGTCCGCCCGTCCGGCACGGAGCCGAAGATCAAGTTCTACTTCGGCGCCAAGGGTGACGACGCGGACGACAAGATCGCCGCATTGAAGGCTCAGTTCTGTGATTAGCAATCAGCTGAATTACAGTAATTTATAAAAATATACTCCCCCGAAAACCGGGGGAGTATATTTTATTATCTTTCAAATATTCAACAACTTACAGCTCACAGCAAAGGGGAGCGTTCGGAGAAGTCTTTGCACCAGGCGGTCAGGGGACAGTCGGCGCAGTGGGGTTTGAGGGCGGTGCAGACGTAGCGCCCGTGGAGGATCAGCCAGTGGTGCGCGATGGGGCGCAGCTCGGCGGGCGTATGCCGCTCGAGATCCAGTTCCACCGCGCGCGGCGTCGTGCCGCGGGAGAGCCCGAGGCGCCGCGCCACGCGGAAAACGTGCGTGTCCACGGCGATGACCGGCTCGCCCCAGGTGATGGACGCGACCACATTGGCCGTCTTGCGGCCCACGCCCGGCAGGCTCATCAGCGCATCGATGTCCGTCGGGACCTGGCCGCCGAAGTCGGCGAGCAGCTTCTGCGCCATGCCGATCAGGTGCGTGGCTTTGCTGTTGGGGTAAGAGATGGAGCGGATGAGCGCGAAGACGTCCTCGAAGGAAGCCGCCGCCAGCGCCTCCGGCGTCGGGTAGGCGGAGAAGAGGGCGGGCGTGGTCATATTGACCCGTTTATCAGTACACTGAGCCGAGAGCATCACGGCCACCAGCAGCTGGTAGGGGGAGTCGAAATGCAATTCGGACTCGGCGATGGGGACGTTGTCCCGGAAATAGCCGAGGATGGCGTCGTAGCGCTGTTTGAGCGTCATAGCGAAATTTCCTGACAGGTCTCGTCGCGGGTCTCGAAGACGCGGCCCGGGTAGCGCGCGCAGATGCTGCGGTTGTGCGTGACCATCACGATGGCCGTGCCCTGCTCGCGGTTGATCTGCTGGAGCAGCTGGAGAATGCCCTCGGCCGTCTCTTCGTCGAGGTTGCCGGTGGGCTCGTCGGCCAGGATGAGGGCGGGGTTGTTGAGGATGGCGCGGGCGATGGCGATGCGCTGCTGCTCGCCGCCGGAGAGCTGGTGGGGCATCTTGTGGGACTTGGTGGTCATGCCCACCGCTTCCAGCACCTCGTCGATGCGCCGGTGGATGGCCTCGGCGTCCTTCCAGCCGGTGGCCTTCAGGACGAAGGAGAGGTTGTCCTCGACGCTGCGGTCCATCAGCAGCTGGAAATCCTGGAAGACGACGCCGATCCTGCGGCGCAGGAATGGCACCTCTTTTGCCCGGATCTTCATGAGGTCATACCCGCACACCTGTCCGGAGCCCTTGAGGAGGCGGTTTTCCGCCGTAATGGTCCGGAAAATGGAGGTTTTCCCGCTGCCGACCTTGCCGATGATGTAGACGATCTGGCCGGGATAGACTTCCATGTTGAGGCCATAGACCACGGTCACGTCCCCGCCGCGGATGTCCGCATCGGAGAAGGAAATGAGCGGTGCGCTGTTTTCTTCCATAAAGCAGGTGAAAAAGTTGGATGAACCCTACAAATATAGCGCAAAAATGAGTAAATTTGTCACTTTGGAAACAGAATAAATCTATGAACTTGAAAACACTGTTGACCACCCTGCTCGCGCTGCTTTTCTGCGCCTCGGGACTGGACGCGGCCCCCGACGGCGGCGTGCGTTCCTGGGAGCAGGCAATGCGCCTCTATGACAGCGGCCTGTACGAGCAGGCGCGCATCCGCTTCGAGGCCATGCCCGACAGCCCGCTGAGCGACGGCTACGAGGTGCTCTGCGCCCTGAAGATGCAGACGGACGACTGCGACGACCTGTTCGCCGCCTACCGCCTGCGTTACCCGTCTTCGCGCCTGAGCGGTGTGCTCCATTTTGAACAGGGCCGCATCCTGTTCGACCGCGGGAAGTACCAGCAGGCCGCAAGCGAGTTCTCCTTCGTGCCCTCGGCGGACCTGGAGGCGGAAGAACTGCCCGAGTATATCTTCAAGTGCGGTTTCTGTGCTTTCAGCCTGGGGCAGTATGCCGAGGCGAGCCGCTTCTTCACCCTGCTGGAGTCGCTCCCGCAGTCGGATTACACGGCCCCCGGCCGCTATTTCACCGGCATCATGCAGTACGAGGCCCGGCAGTTCGCCGAGGCGGAGGCCAATTTCTGGCTGGCCTCGGCCGACAAGCGCTTCGAGGCGCTGACGGACTTCTACATCGTGGACTGCGAGTTCAACCAGAAGAATTATGATTTCGTGATCCGCGAAGGATCGCGCATCTATAGCTCCCTGCCGCCCGAGCGCCGCGAGCGTGTGGCGCGCGTGCTGTCGGAGTCGTACCTGATCAAGGGCGAGAAGGAAAAGGCCCGCGAGTACTACGACGACCTCTCGCACGAGGAGATGAACCGCAAGGACTGCTTCTACGCCGGCACGGTGCTCTACTCCGTGGACGACTACGCCGGCGCCATCGAGAATTTCCTGAAGATGGGCAACCGGGCGGATTCCCTGGGGCAGGTGGCCAACTACCTGATGGCCAATTCCTACCTGCGCACGCACGACCAGGTGTCGGCGATGCAGTCCTTCTACGAGGCCTCGCGGGTGGACTTCGACCCGGAGATCACCGAGGACGCCGCGTTCAACTATGCCAAGCTGGCCTTTGACCTGAACAAGGATACTTCGGGCTTCGCCCGCTACATCGACCGCTGGTCCACGAAGGCGCGCGGCGACATGATCTACGGCTACATGGCCCTGGCGGCCCTGGTGGACAAGGACTACGCCGGCGCGGTGGCGGCCTACGACAACATCGACGAGCTGACGCCCGACATGCAGAACAACTACACCAAGGCCAACTTCCTGCGGGGCGAGCAGCTGTTCGCCAGCGGCTCCTACCGCGACGCGGCCCCGTTCTTCCGGGCCACGGCCTACTATGTCCCTCGGACGGACCGCTTCAACCAGCTGTCGCGCTACTGGATGGGCGAGGCGTATTACCGTTCCGGGAATTATGCCGAGGCGGCCAGCGTCTTCACCGAGCTGCACAATGCGGCCGCGTTGGACGACCGGCTCGAGGGCCGGCTGCTGCCGTACAACATCGGCTACAGCTATTTCAAGCAGGGGGAATACGCTGCGGCGGCCCGCTGGTTCGACAGCTACATTTCTTCGGGCGACCCCACGGCGCGCGAGGACGCAATGAACCGCCGGGCGGACTGCGATTTCGGCCGCCGCGACTACAAGGCGGCCGTCACTTCCTACCAGAAGGTGATGACGGAGTTCTTTACGCCGGACAATATCTACCCTTACTACCAGCAGGCGGTGGCCTACGGCCTGGCGGGCGACAAGCGCCGCAAGGTGTCCACGCTGCTGCACGTCGAGGATGCCACGCCCGGCGTGCCGCTCTTCGAGGAAGCCCTCTACGAGCTGGGCCGTGCGCAGATGGACCAGAAGAACAACAATGACGCGATCCGCACCTTCACGCGGCTGCGCCGCAATACCCAGGACAATACCTGGGTGGCCCGGGCGATGCTGGGCCTGGGCATGGTGTACCGCAACATGTCCGAATATGATGCCGCGCTGGAGTACAACAAGGAAGTCGTGCGCCTGATGCCGAACAGCGAATACGCCGGCGAGGCGATGAGCGCGATCGAGTCCATCTACACCGCCCGGCGCGAGCCGGACAAGTTCCTCGAATACGTGGAGCAGAACTCCCTGGCGCAGGGCCGGGACGACGCCGACCGGGAGAAGATGTACTTCAACACGGCCGAGCAGCTCTACCTGGCGAGCAACTACTCGCAGGCCGCGGTCACGCTACGCAAGTACCTGGAGGATTATCCGGGCGGCACCGACCGCCTGCAGGCGGAGTTCTACCTCGCCGAATGCTATAACGCCCTCGGCGAAAAGGAACAGGCCGTCGGCCATTACGCCGCAGCCGCGGCGGGCGAGTCCGCCTATTCTTTCTCCGAGATGGCGCGTCTGCGCTATGCGGAGCTGTCGTACGGCCTGGAGCGCTACCAGGATGCCTACAAGGGCTATGAGGAGCTGCTCGCGACGGCCCGGATGGACGCCAACAAGCACACGGCCCGCGTGGGCATGATGCGCTCCGCCTACCGGAGCAAGGACTACGCGACGGCCATCGCCGCCGCCGACGAGGTGTCCGCGCTGCGGGGCCTCGCGGACGGGGTGAAGCGCGAGGCGCTCTTCATCAAGGCGAAGTCCAGCCTGGCGACTTCGCAGCGCGATCAGGCGCTCCGCCTGTTCCGCCAGCTCGCTTCCGATCCTTCCTCGGCCATCGGGGCCGAATCCGAATATATGCTGATCCAGAGCCTCTACGATACCGGCAAGTTCGACGCCGTGGGCGAAGAGGTGTTCGCTTTCGCGCAGAAGGCCGGCGACCAGTCCTACTGGCTGGCCCGGGCCTACCTGGCACTGGGCGACTCCTTCGCGGAGCGCGGGCAGTACGCCCAGGCCAAGGCCACCTTCGAGAGCATCCGGGACGGCTATGAACCCGAGAAGGGCGCTGACGACATCCTCGACAGCGTCAAGATGAGACTGGAACGTCTCGCCACGTTAATGCAAGAGTAAGCGTATGAAGAATAGATTCAATCTGGCAATTGCCCTGATGGCGCTCTGCGCGCCGCTTTCCGCACAGAATATCAACCAGTCCGTGCAGGTGACCAACGACTACGTGTCCCGCTTCTCGGACTTCCAGAAGACGGGCCCGAACCTGCAGGTGCCGGATTCGCTGTACCGTTTCGACTACGATTTCGACTATTCGGTCTTCGAGACGCCCTACAAGGGTTCGTACGACTTCTCCCCGTACCGGATCGCGGTGACGCCGGAGGCGCGCCTCTACGACGGCAGCAAGTTCTTCCTGCGCGCTGGAGCGGGCTATTCGATGCATCCGCAATTCGAGATGGCCTGGCAGATGTGGCAGCAGCCGGACTTCGCCATCGGCGTGTTCGCCGAGGCGGGAGGCTATGCAGGCCGGTACAGCCGCCGCGGGGTGGACGGAACTTTCTCCGGCCATGACCTGAACGGCCGCGTCGGCGTGGGCGGACAGTACCTGCGCCCGGCGACCCGCCTGTCCTACCATTTCGGCTACGAAGGCATCTTTGCCGGAGAGGGCGGTGCTGATCCGTATTACCGCAGCGGTTTCAGCTCCGTCATCGCGGCGGGCCGCATCCAGTCGCGCGAACGGCCGGACAACAAGATGTTCTACGACATCGACCTGCAGTATCGCTATTCCAGCGACGGCGGCCGCTCGGCCGGGGAAATCAGCGCCTCGGGCGAGAACAATCTTCGCGCGGCCGTGTCGGCGGGCCCCGTCCTGAAGGGCAAATACCGTTTCCTGCTGGACGGCCTGTTCGAGTTGGAGGCCCTTCGCGGGAATGATTTCTACAAGATCGCGGATTCGCACGGAGAGATGTTCGGCGGGATGCGGGTCGCCAGCCTGGCCTCCATCAAGCCGCACGTGGACTTCGTGCTCGGCCCGGTCCGGCTGGATGCGGGCGTCAAGGCGGAATATTCCAAGAATACGGAGAGCGGCCAGTTCACCCTGGCGCCGGACGTGATGGCCCGGATGGCCGTGCTGGACGCCAGCCTGGAGCTGTTCGCCGGCGTGAGCGGCGGGCAGTATGTGCAGAGCCACTACGCCGTCAAGCAGATCAATCATTTTGCCTTCATGTCGGGTTCTTCCGCCACCGTATCGCGGGAGAAAATCCATGTCCGTGCCGGTCTGCAGGGACATGTGCAGTCCCGTCTCCAGTATGAAATCGAAGCCGGTTACGCCTCCTATCTGGGCATGCCGCTCGCGTCGCTCTACGGCGTGGTGCCGGTGGACTATACCTCCGCCTACGTGCAGGGACGCTTCTCCTGGCACGGTCCGCGCCTGGATCTGGAAGGTGCCGCAGGCTACAGCTATATGCGGCTCTATGGCAATTCGGCCGCCTTCGCCCCGCCGGCAATCACGGCGGAAGTGCGCGGCCGCTACAACTGGGACAGGCGATTCTGGCTGGGTGTCTTCGCGGAGATGCAGAGTGCGCGGCTGTCGCTGGCCGGGGACGGCGTCCACATCCCCTGGTTCGTGAATCCGGGCCTGACGGCCGAGTACCGCTTCGACGCCCGCTGGAGCTTCTGGGCCGAGGCCGGCAACCTGCTGGGTATGGCCATCGAGCGGGCACCGGGCTTCGTTGAAAAGGGCCCGTACGGGACCGTCGGTTTCAGCTTCAAACTGTAGGAAAATCCGGGATTTTTCCGTACCTTTGACGGATTTTAAGAGATACTAATTCAAGATGATCGAGAAAGAAGATATGAAGCTTGCGGAAGAGCAGTATTCCGCCAACAGTATCCAGGTGCTTGAAGGCCTCGAGGCCGTGCGCAAGCGCCCTTCCATGTACATCGGCGACATCTCCGAACGGGGTCTGCACCACCTGGTCTACGAGGTGGTCGACAACTGTATCGACGAGGCGATGGCCGGCTATTGCGACAGCATCGACGTGCGCATCCTGGAGGGTAATTCCATCCGCGTCCGGGACAACGGCCGCGGTATCCCGACGGGCATGCACGAGAAGGAGCACCGCTCCGCCCTGGAGGTGGTTCTGACCGTCCTCCACGCCGGCGGTAAGTTCGATAAGAACAGCTACAAGGTGTCCGGCGGTCTGCACGGCGTGGGCGTGTCCTGCGTCAACGCCCTGTCCGACTCGCTCGTGGCCGAGGTGCACCGCGAAGGCAAGATCTTCGAGCAGCACTACTCCAAGGGCAAGCCCCTCGCGCCCGTGGCGGTGGTCGGCGAGACCGAAGACACCGGTACCACCATCACCTTCCACCCGGATCCGACCATCTTCACCCAGACGACCGTCTATCGCTACGAGACCCTCGCCGCGCGTCTGCGCGAACTGGCCTTCCTGAACAAGGGCATCCACATCCGCCTGACCGACGAGCGCGAGCTCGTGGACGAGTTCGAGGTGGACGCCGCCGGTGAGTCCAAGGCCACCGGCCGCCAGGTCTTCCGCAGCGAGATGTTCTATTCCGAAAAGGGCCTGAGCGAGTTCATCGAGTACCTCGACGCCGGCGCCCAGACGATCATCCCCCAGCCGATCTGCGTGAATTCCGACAAGATCATCCCGATCGACATCGCGCTGCAGTACAACAACGGCTATTCCGAGAAGATTTACTCCTACGTCAACAATATCCACACGATCGAGGGCGGTACGCACCTGCAGGGCTTCAAGATGGGCCTGAGCCGCTCCCTGAAGCAGTATGCCGAGAAGAACAAGCTCCTGGACAAGTTCAAGGGCGACCTCGCCCCGGAGGACTTCCGCGAGGGCCTGACGGCCGTGATTTCCGTCAAGGTCGCGGAGCCGCAGTTCGAGGGCCAGACCAAGACCAAGCTTGGCAACCCGGAGGCCACCTCCGCCGTGTCCCAGGCGACCGCCGCCGCGATGGATATCTACCTGGAGGAGAACCCCAAGTTCGCCAAGACCATCATCGACAAGATCGTGCTGGCCGCGACGGCCCGCGCCGCCGCCCGCAAGGCGCGCGAGATGGTGCAGCGCAAGTCGCCCCTCGGCGGCGCCGGCATGCCCGGCAAGCTGGCGGATTGCTCCGAGCGTGACCCCGAGAAGTGCGAGCTCTTCCTCGTGGAGGGTGATTCCGCAGGCGGTACG
The DNA here is from genome assembly GCA_045117755.1 of Candidatus Cryptobacteroides sp. GTDB lineage: Bacteria > Bacteroidota > Bacteroidia > Bacteroidales > UBA932 > Cryptobacteroides. The sequence goes on along the minus strand of JBGUOB010000080.1, from coordinate 31,683 downwards.
GCCAAGCAGGGCCGCGACCGCAAGACGCAGGCCATCCTGCCGCTGCGCGGTAAGATCCTGAATGTGGAGAAGGCCTCCGGCGACCGCGCCTTCGATTCCGAGGAGATCCGCAACATCTACACCGCCCTCGGCGTGACCGTGGCGCTGGAAGACGAGACCGGCGAGAAGCACATGGACCTGAGCAAGCTCCGCTACCACAAGGTGGTCATCATGACCGATGCCGATGTGGACGGTTCGCACATCGCGTGCCTGATCCTGACCTTCTTCTTCCGCTATATGTTCGACCTGATCAAGAACGGCTACGTCTATCTGGCGACCCCGCCGCTCTACCTGGTCAAGAAGGGCAAGGAAGAAGTGTACTGCTGGACCGAGGAGCAGCGCGAAGAAGCCGCCCTGCGTCTGGGCAAGGGTTCCGACAAGGGCTACACGGTGCAGCGCTACAAAGGTCTCGGTGAAATGTCCGACGTCCAGCTGTGGGAGACCACCATGGATCCGGCCCGCAGGCGTCTGCGCAAGATCACCATCGACAATGCGGCCGCCGCCGAGCGGACCTTCTCGATGCTGATGGGCGACGACGTCCCGCCTCGCCGCCAGTTCATCGAAGAGAACGCGCACTACGCCAACATCGACGCCTAGTCTTTTTTGACTATTGTCATTCTGAGTGAAACGAAGAATCTAAACCGATATGTTAGACATTTTTGATAGAATCGAACGCGACAGCGGCGGCCCGATCGGACAGTACTTCGAGCAGGGCTTCGGCTACTATATGTATCCCCGTCTGGAGGGCGAGCTCGGCCCTCACATGACCTTCAATGGCACCCCGGTGCTCAACTGGAGCCTGAACAACTACCTCGGCCTGGCGAACCACCCGGCTGTCCGCAAAGCGGACGCCGAGGCGGCGGCGCAGTGGGGCCTGGCGTACCCGATGGGCGCCCGCATGATGAGCGGCCATACCCGCTATCACGAGCAGCTCGAGCAGACCTTCGCGAAATTCGAGAAGAAGGAGGATGCGTTCCTCTACAACTTCGGCTACCAGGGCATCGTGTCCACGATTGACGCACTGACCGCGCGCCACGACGTCATCGTCTATGACGCCGAGTGCCACGCCTGCCTGCTGGACGGCATCCGCCTGCATATCGGCGAGAAGTACAAATACCGCCACAACAACATCGCCGACTGCGAGAAAGTCCTCGCCCGCGCCTGCCAGGTGGCGGAGGAGAACGGCGGCGGCGTGCTGCTGATCACTGAGGGCGTGTTCGGTATGACCGGCGCGCTCGGCATCCTGGACCAGATCGCCGCGCTGAAGAAGAAATACAAGTTCCGCATCCTGATCGACGACGCCCACGGCTTCGGCCTGCTGGGTGCGCACGGCCGCGGCACTTCTGAGCAGCTGGGCTGCATGGACGACATCGACCTCTACATCGGCGCCTTCGCCAAGTCGATGGCCTCGATCGGCGGCTTCGTCGCCGGCCCGCACAAGATCATCAACTACCTGCGCGCCAACATGCGTTCGCAGATGTACGCCAAGTCGCTCCCGATGCCGCTCGTGATCGGCAACATGAAGCGCATGGAGATCATCGACTCCCCGGAGGGCGATGCGCTCCGCGCGAAATGCTGGCAGATCACCCATGCCATCCAGGACGGCTTCAAGAAGGAAGGTTTCGATATCGGCGAGGCCCAGGCCTGCGTGACGCCGGTGCACATCTTCGGCGGCGTGGCCCAGGCCACCAAGATGGCCAAGGACCTGCGTGAGAACTACAAGATCTTCTGCTCGATGGTCATCTATCCGGTGATCCCGAAGGGCATGATCATCTTCCGCATCGTCTCCACGGCCGCCCACACGATGGAGGACGTGGAGTATACGCTCAAGGCCTTCAAGGAAATCAAGGCGAAGCTCGACGCCGGTCAGTATGACGGCGACGACATCGCTGAGATGACCATTAAATAGCCTATGATAGACCTAAAGGACAAAGTAATCATCGTCACAGGAGCCAGCTCGGGTATCGGGCTGGCCTCTGCGCGTCAATTCGGCAGTGAAGGCGCCCGGGTCGTGATGGCCGCGCGGTCCCTTGGAAAACTGCAGGAACTGGCGCCGTCCGTCGCGCCCGCGGAGCGGGTGCTCTGCGTCCAGTGCGACGTGACGCGTGAGGAAGATTGCCGCGCCCTGGTGGAAGCGACCGTGGCGCGCTTCGGCCGTATCGACATCCTGGTGAACAACGCCGGCATCTCGATGCGCGCGATGTTCAAGGACCTGGATCTCAAGGTGATCCATTCCCTGATGGACGTCAACTTCTGGGGCACGGTGAACTGCACGAAGTTCGCGCTGCCGTACCTGCTGGAGACGAAGGGCTCCGTGGTGGGCGTGATTTCCATCGCCGGCTACTCCGCGCTGCCCGCGCGCACCGGCTACAGCGCCTCGAAGTACGCCATCCGCGGCTTCCTGGATACGATCCGGATCGAGCACCTCAAGGACGGGCTCAACGTCCTCGTGTTCGCCCCGGGCTATACCTCTTCCAATGTCCGCAACGCGGCGCTCACCGCCGACGGCTCCGCCCAGGGAGAGACGCCGCTCGACGAGGGCAAGCTGATGAGCGCGGAGGATTGCGCGAAGCGCCTTTCCCGTGCGCTGCGCCACCGTCGCTCGCAGGTGATCCTGACCCCGCTGGGGCGCGCGACCGTGCTCATGCATCGGCTCTTCCCGCGCTGGACGGACCGTATGACCTATGGTTTCATCGCCCGCGAGGCGGGCAGCCCTTTCAAATAGCCCCGCGCCGATGAAATCGAATTCCCTCCTGCATACCCTTTTCCCGCTCGGCATCGCGTTCCTCCTGCTGGTCCTGCTGATGCCGCGCAGCGCCAAGTTCGCCTACGATTATCACAAGGGGCGCACCTGGAAGTACGAGACGCTCTACGCCCAGTTCGATTTCCCGATCTACAAGACGGCGGAGCAGATGCTCTCGGAGCGGGGCGAGGCGTCCACGGAGGCGATTCCTTATTACAAGTATTCCGACGAAATCGTCACGCGCAACCTGCTCGCCGCCGAGCGCCTGGAGCTCGGTACGCTGCGCAGCGCTACCGTGTCCGCGCTCCGCGCCATCTACCAGAAAGGCGTGATGGCGGACGACCGGAATCTCCGCCGCGGGGATGTCAATCCGGAAGTGCTCTATGTCCAGCGCGACAAACGCGCGACCAAGGTGCCCTTCTCCGAGGTGTATCGCCTGACGGATGCCCGCGCCCGCCTGCTCTCCGACCTGACGGCCGTGTCGGGCGGCAACGTGGATTCGCTGCTGCGCGCGGCCGGCGCCTATGAGCTGCTCGTGCCGAACCTGCTCTACGACGAGCAGACCACCGAGCTGGTGCACGCGGAGTCCGCGACGAGCATTTCGCCGACGCAGGGCTACGTCAATGCCGGCCAGCTGATCGTCCGCGAGGACGAGATCGTGACGGCGGAGATCGAGCAGATGCTGGATTCCTATAAGCGTGAATTCGAGGCCAACCTGGGCTATACCGGACCGCCGGCGCTGATGCTGCTGGGCAATGTCCTGATCGCCCTGGCCATCGTCGCGCTGCTGCTCCTGTCCATCCTGCTGAACAACAAGCGCATCCTCGCCGACTCCCGCTACCCGTATATCGTGGTGGTCTTCCTGCTCGGTGCCCTGACTGCGCTGATCATGGTCCGGGTGAATGAGACGTCGCTGTACCTGGTGCCCTTCACGCTGGTCGCCCTGCTGCTGCAGGCCTTCATGAAGAACCGCCTGGTGGTGCCGATCTATGTGGTGTCGCTGCTGCCGCTGCTGATCTTCAGCCACGACGGCGCCGTGCTCTTCGTGATGTTCTTCCTGGCCGGTATGGTCGGAACCCTGGCGTTCCGCTATTTCAACCGGGGCTGGAAGCAGTTCATCACAGCGCTGATCACCTTCTGCGTGCTGGCGCTGACCTACCTGGGCTTCCACGCCGCCGAACTGGTGGTGGGCAATGTATGGTCGGCGCTGCTCAGCCTCTTTATCGGCTCGATGCTCACCGTGGCCGGCTATCCGCTGGTGTACCTGTTCGAACGCCTGTTCAACCTGGTGTCCATTTCCCGTCTGATCGAGCTCTGCGACGTGTCCAATCCGCTGATTCGCGAGCTGGAGCAGAAGGCGCCGGGCACCTTCCAGCATTCGCTGCAGGTGATGAACATGGTGGATATCGTGGCGCGTGCGGTGGACGCCAACGCCGACCTGGTGCGCGCCGGCGCCCTGTACCACGATATCGGTAAACTCTACAATCCGATCTGCTTCATCGAGAACGAGTCGCTGGTCGCCCGCGACGGCGGCCCGCGCTACCACGAGGGCATGAGCCCGGAGCAGAGTGCGCGGGAAATCATCCGCCACGTCCCCGAGGGCGTGGAACTGGCCCAGAAGCACCGCCTGCCCGATATGATCATCGACTTCATCCGCAGCCACCACGGCACCACGTCCACGGGCTATTTCTACGGCCAGTACCTGGCGGCCGGCGGCGATCCCGCCCAGGCGGACGAGTTCCGCTACCCGGGCTTCAAGCCGGAGACCAAGGAGCAGATCATCCTGATGCTGTGCGACAGCATCGAAGCGGCGTCCCGGACCCTGACCGAGTACACGCCGGAGGCGTATTCCGCTTTTGTGGAGCGGATCGTGGCCGGCAAGATGGAGGAAGGGCAGTTCGAGCACGCCGACATCTCCATCAGCGAGCTGGGTACGGTGAAGGAGACCCTCAAGCAGTATCTTGCGCAGACCCACCATGAGCGGGTCGCCTATCCGCAGAAAAAAACAAGAAAAAACACAAGATAGAATCATGAAAGTAAAAGACAAGAAAATCGACGATCTCAACCGCGAACTGACCATCGAAGTGGCCGCGGCTGACTATGCAGAAATTGAAAAGAAGAAACTCGCCGACCGCCGCCGGACGGCTGAGTTCAAGGGCTTCCGCAAGGGCATGGTGCCCGCATCCCTGATCAAGCGTGTCTATGGCGAGCAGGCGCTCGTCGAGGCCGTGAACCAGGTGATTGGCCAGGCGCTTGACAAGCACATCAACGAGAAGAAACTCCGCATCCTGGGCGAGCCGCTGGCTTCTGAGAAGCAGCCGGAGCTCACGTGGGAGGACGGTCAGGACTTCACCTTCGTCTTCGACCTGGGCCTGAGCCCGGAGGTGAACGTGGAGGTGGAAAAGGCCGACACCGTGCCTACCTACACCGTGTCCGTTGCGGCGAAGGACAAGGCTCCGATGATCGAGAACATGAAGAAGTACTACGCCGAGCACAAGGAGGAGGGCCAGGAGGCCAAGACCGACGAGGAGATCGAGAAGGAAGTGTCCGAGCGCCTGAAGAATCAGTACCAGAGTGAGGCCGAATGGCGCCTGACCAAGGATATCCGCGACTACTTCGTGAAGAAGGCCGATGTGCAGCTCCCCGAGGCGTTCCTGAAGCGCTGGCTCGTGGAGGCCAACAACGGCAAGCTCTCCAAGGAGGATGTCGAGAAGGATTTCCCGGGCTTTGCCGAGGACTTCAAGTGGCAGCTGGTGCGTGGCTCCCTGATGCAGAAGTGGGGCTTCAAGGTGGAGGAGAAGGACCTGCACGAGCAGGCCGAGGCTTTCGCCCGCTACCAGTACGCGATGTACGGCATCGGCAATGTGCCCGATGAGACGGTGAAGGAGATGGCTGTCAACATGCTCCAGGATCAGAAGCAGATCGACCGCCTGGTCGAGCAGGTCGAAGACCGCAAGGTCCTCGACAAGATCAAGGAGACCATCACCCTCAAGCCCACGAAGATCACCGCCGCGAAGTTCCGCGAGCTGTAAACTCCGTCATGCCCGACTTGATCGGACATCTCGGAACCAATATCGCCCAAAATCGGCGCCGACCCCACTTCTGAAACCCGGGTCGGCGCCGATTTCGCCTTTTTTCGGCACCGACATTCCCGTCCGCGCGGGAGCCGCAGGGGTGCAGGCGTACGTCGGGAAAGGGCGGGGCTATCCGTCTCGGTTGCTGGACGTCTAACGCCTCCTTTTTAGCCGCCTCCTTCGGAGCCGTCTAACAGTCGTTGAACGGACGACGTCCTGGTCCTTCGCTGTCGGAACTGGAAGTATGCTTCGCATTCTTCCGTCCCTCCAGCTCATCCCCAACGCAGCCCTTGCCGGGCCCCGCTATTCCTTTCCCTCCTATACGCCCGCACCCCTGCGCTCCCGACGCTCCCGGGAATGTAAGAAGCCACCCTGGTGGATGGCTTCCGAGGCAGGGCCCCTAAGACTAATTTGAGGCGGGAATTCTGTGGAAAGAGTACATCGCCCGTCTGTAAATAGAAAGAGAGCACCACGCCTTCTCGGGTTTGGCACTCTCCATAGTTTGTCTAAAATCACATCCGCCTTGTCGGCGTATTAGTTTCCACCGCGAAGACAATGACTTTCTTCTGAATACAAAAAATAATCCATATATTTGCTTTGCCCCGGGAAGGTAATAACTCTATTGGTCAATTATGTTGCAGTTTATATGAAGATAAACATCTTTGAATCATACAGGAACACGACGGATTCGACATTTAAAAGACATATCTCGACGCTCCTTCTTGCCATTCTGCTTAATTGGGCTCTCTGGTTTTGTTTGAGCCAACAGTATTACCAGACGCTTTCTGCTCTCCAATTACGATCTGAAATATTGGAAGATATCTGGACTACTGCTTTGGAAACCATCATCTTGTTTGAGGCATCTTTGATATATAGTCGTTGGATTATTATAACAACACGAAAAGTACAGCTAACATTTCAGACACTTGTTTTACAGTGCTTAATTTTGCTTTCTGCAAATTTCCTTAGCGCTATAATAATCGCGCTTTTCTATGGCTGGCTTGATCCGGATATGGCAACGTCGGATTATCAGCAGAGAATAATACTGAGTGATGGTATCACAGTATACTTTGCGACGTCTATTTTCTTCGTGTCATATGTTTTTAATAAACACCGCGAAGAAGAGAATAGATTGTTGATCGCAGAAAGAAATGACCTGGAGAGTAAGAATAACGTCATGCGGGCGCAGCTTGAGAAACTGGCGCTAACAATGGACAACCATTTTGTGTTTAACAGTCTGAGTACTCTTTCTGGCCTTATTCGACAAGATCAGGATAAGGCAGAAGAGTTTTTGGAATTATTCAGTCGCATTTATCGATATCTCGTCTCCTCTTCTAAGAAGAGAGTCGTGGCTTTTGATCAAGAAATGGCATTTACGGAGGACTATATTGAGATGGCACGCATTAGGTATCCGGGTATACAGTTTAATATAGATGATTCTTGTCATATAGTTTCCTGTCTCGTTTCTCCGGTTTCTATTCAGACGATAGTAGAAAATGCAATTCGTCACAATCGACATGGAGAAAATGATGGTTTGCATATCCGAATCTGTGTCCGAGATGGCTACATCTGTATTGAAAACAATCTGCTTCCCCGTCGGGATCAATATACATCAACACACACGGGGCTGAGCAATTTAGATGAACGGTATAAACTGATATGCGGAAAAGGTATTCTGGTGAGTCGAGGGCCAGAAGTTTTTCTAGTTCGTATCCCCATAATTGACATAGATGATGAAAACGTTGATTATTGAAGATGAGCGAATTCCTGCAGAGCGCTTGCGGGACATGTTACTCAGGTTGCGGCCCGGAATGGATGTCTCCGGGCCTGTTAGGACTGTTCGTGACGCAGAGGAGTACATCCGCCGACATCCGGAGTTGGATTTGATTCTTTCGGATATTCGATTGGAGGATGGAAATTGTTTTGAGTGTTTCGATAAGATATCAACCAAGGCTATGATCGTATTCACAACCGCATACGATGAATACGCGTTGAAAGCCTTCGATTACAATTGTGTCGATTATTTGATGAAACCCGTTTCCTCACGGGAGTTAGAAACAGCCTTATCAAAATGCGAGAGACGTACAAACTTGACATCCGATTCTGTCATTCATGAGGTGTCCGGGGATATTATTCATCAGACGGTATGTTACCGGAAGAGATTGATGCTCAACCGAGGCGAAGAGTTGATGGTTTGCTCGGTGCCTGATATATGTTTCATTGAGACGCAAGGCGGATATACTCGTGTTTTTCTTATGAACGGGAAGTGGGGCGCCACGACAATCTCTTTACAGGAACTGGCCTCTTCTCTTCCACAAGATACTTTCTTTCGGCTGAGTCGTCAGGTTATTGTTAACATTAATATGATTCATTCTCTCGTGCCTGCGATGAATCGCGATTCAATAGTGTCGCTTAAAATGCCCTATCCGGACAAGCAGTTCCAAATCTCACCTGAGCGTCGAAAGAAACTCTTACTATTACTAGATCAGTAGGAGCCTCTTTTGGCGTCCTTCCGATATCTCCATTCTTGTAAATGTAATGTTCATGGTTCAAAATGCAGGGCTCACGATGTTTGGTTTTTATAAATAAGAGAACGCAATTACCTTTGCGGCGCTTATTTATAAACAATCACATTGCTGTCCACTAAAAGTTGTGGACGTAGTTAAAAGTTAAACATCAAATAACGTGGGTTCTTGGAACCCGTCAAGTTCTTTGTCAATACTGAAGTTAGATTTGTTGAAGAGGTCTTCAAGGGGCGTCGTATCAGTGAGCGAGATTCCCAGTATTTGGAGCGTCTCATAAACTGTTCTTTCGAGCTTCATCTTGTGATGAACAATGGCAACCAGGCAATAGGCAATGATGGCCGTGTAGATCTGAATATGGACTGCGTTTTCGGAGTCTCCCCAGAACTTCTTGATCTTCAGGTGCTGTTTTAGCCATTTGAAGAACAGCTCCACGGACCAGCGATTTTTATAAAGGAGAGCGACCTCTAATGCGCAGATTTCCTTCGCGTTAGTCAAGAAAACGAAGTGCCTGTTCTGTTCCTCATCGTAGTACTCAACACGCCTAAGCTGTTTCGGATAGTCGTTGCGGCTCTTGTACGTGGTCAGTTCGATGATTGAGTCAGACAACACGTTTTTAGGCATCCTTCTCTTCCATTTGACCGTCTTGTACTGGAGGTTCTTCTTAGCCCTTACGACGAAGAAGGCTCCTGCACAATTGATTCGGTAAAGCTGCGCGAAAAAGTTGTACGCACGGTCAAAGATATAGTAGGCTCCGGACTCAACCGGGATCTCCTTCATCGCCTGAGAATCATGAACGGAAGCAGTCGTCATATGGAAAAATGCTGGCACTTGAGCCTCCACATCGTAGAGAGTATGGATTTTTATCCCGCCTTTCTTCTTCCTGAACTTCGCCCAACAGAACACCGCGAGGCAAAGTTCAATGGTTGTAGAGTCGAACGCATAAACGTTGCCGCCAAGGTTGAATATCTCCGTATCTTTCAGATTACGAGCTTTTTCCACCATGTAGTAGGCAAACTCTTCGAAGATGTGGTAGTCCCTGTTCTGGTTCGCTTTCGCCAGGTTGCTTCGGGTTACGTTCTTGCCAAAGCCCAAACGGTAAGACTTGCCTCGGTGAGCTTCTACGGCTACGATGACATCTCTTAAACTCTCTCTGCCGGACAACTGTCCGAACATAAGAACGAGCATCTGGTTCCAGCATGAGAAGTTCTTGATATACCTGTTACCGTCGTGATTATCAACGATATGGCGAAACTTGTCATCGTTTAGGAATGAAACTAATTGAGCGAAAACGAACTTATCTTTTGACATATGCGCCTGATTATCAGCGCAAAGTTAAAATTAAATCGTCGCACCCTCAAAATGACCCCTAACTATCTAACTTTCAATATTTTCAAAGACCTATATATTAATTTTTAGTGGACACTAATGAATCAGTATTACTATGAGAAAGAATATTTTGCTCTTGGCCTTGCTCTTTTGTTGCAGTGGCTCTATATTTGCGCAGATGAGCCGTCCTTTCCAGAAAGGATATCAAGGCAGCTTTGAGGTCGGAAACTATGCTGTTTTCGGGAAGGACAAGAGTGGTGGAATGATGCAGCTTACAACTACTCATGGATTCCGCATGGGCAATGGAGTTTACCTTGGTGCAGGTGGGGGCGTAGCATATAGTTTTACGACGAGTGATTATGTCATTCCGCTGTTTCTGGATGCGAAATACAATTTTATCGACACAAGCGTCAGCCCCTTTGTCAATCTCCGGACCGGAATCCGTTTTAATGGCTCTGTTAACCAAACCCTGGGATCGTTTATTTCAATTGCGTGTGGTGTCGATTCGGGACGCTTCTCTGTCAAAGTTGGTTATGATTATGGGGCGACAAGACAACGTATTGCGCATTACAATGGGGCTAGCTGGATAGGGGAAGATATTTTTTTCCTTAAACCCAGTCAGTTGTTCTGTTCCTTCGCAGTCAACTTTTAATCTTGTGGCTACGATTCGAATGACTATGGGATGCTTGTTCCAGGCTTAACGAAAAGCGGCAGGTTGCAAGCGCAGCCTGCCGCTTTTCTTGTTTACTGCCAGTAGTCGTAGAACTTCGCGATGGATTCCATGCCGGCGAAGAACTGCGAGAGAAGGTAACTTTCGTTGGGGGAGTGGATGGTGTCGCGCTCCAGGCCGAAGCCCATCAGGAGCGGGTCGATGTGCAGGATCTTCTGCATCTCGCCGAGGATGCCGATGGAGCCGCCGCCGCGCGCGGGGACGGGCTCGCAGCCGTAGGTCTCGCCGATGGCGCGCGCGGCGGCGCGATAAGCGGCGGAACTCATGGGGATGGTGAAGCCGTCGCAGCCCTCGCATGGCGTGACATCCACCTGGACATATTTCGGGGCGATTTTCTTAAAGTGTTTCTCGAAGAGTTTTGTAATCTCGGCGCTGCGCTGGTTCGGGACCAGGCGCATGGAGATCTTGGCGTGCGCCTCGGAGGGGAGGACCGTCTTGGCGCCGGAGCCGGTGTAGCCGCCCCAGATTCCGCAGACGTCCAGGCAGGGGCGGATGGCCGTCCGCTCCATCGTCGTGAATCCCTTCTCCCCGCGCACCTCGCGGATGCCGAGGAATTCCTTGTATTCCTGTATGTCGAACGGAGCCCGGGCGAGCATCTTGCGCTCGGCGCGGGACAGTTCTTCGACGCGGTCGTAGAAGCCCGGCACGGTCACGCGTCCGTCGGCGTCGATGAGCGTCGCGATCATCTCGCAGAGCACCTGGATCGGGTTGGCGACGGCGCCGCCGTAGTGGCCGGAGTGCAGGTCCTTGTTGGGGCCCACAACCTTGACCTCGAGGTAGCTCAGGCCGCGCATGCCGCAGTTGATGGAGGGGACCTTGTCGCTGATCATCGTGGTGTCGCTGACCAGGCAGATGTCGGCCTTGAGCAGCTTCTTGTGGGCCTTGATCCAGGCCGGCAGGGAAGGGCTGCTGATTTCTTCTTCGCCCTCGAAAAGGAACTTGACGTTGTGCGCAAGTTTCCCGCTGCGCACCAGGTATTCGAAAGCCTTGACATGCATGAACAGCTGGCCCTTGTCATCGTTGGCACCGCGGCCCCAGATGGCGCCGTCGTGCACCTGCGGGTCGAATGGATCGTGCTTCCACTTGTCCAGCGGCTCGACCGGCTGGACGTCGTAGTGGCCATAGACCAGCACGGTCTTCGCCCGGGGGTCGATGATCTTCTGGCCGAAGACGACCGGGTGGCCGGCGGTCTCGCAGACGCCCGCCTCGTCCGCACCCGCTTCGAGGAGCAGGTCGGCGAGGGTCTCGGCGCAGCGGTACATGTCGGCCTGATGTTCCGGCTGGGCGCTGACGGAGGGGATGCGCAGGAGCGTGAACAGCTCTTCGAGGAAGCGCTCCCGGTTCTGTTCGATGTATGCTTTCATGGAATTAGTTCCTTCTGAGGTTCTTGGATGTCAGGTTGAGCCGGTACTTGAAGGTCCGGTTGCCGTGGTAGTAGGACATCGTCAGGGTGTTGGCATCGTCGAAGGCGATGCTGTTCAGCAGGCGGTCGCGGTAGTGGTCCTTGCACTCGGGCTCGGCCCAGGCGAGGACGTAGTTGTCGTCCGCCTTCTGGTAAACCACGATGACGGTGTAGCCGCGGTGGTCGAACATCGCGGCCGTGTATTTCGAGGAATTCTTCTTTCCCTTGGCCTTGGAGAACGCTTCCACGAGGGAACTCTCCGCCTGCAGGATGTTGAATTTCAGGTGCGTGGCGCTGGTTAGCGCGTCCGGATTCTGCGTCAGCCACCAGTCGAGGGCGGCGTCGGTCAGGTAGAAGTTCTCCGGGATCTGCTCCAGGGCGGGGTTGTCCTGGATGTTCTTGAGCAGCAGGCGCATCCACGGGCGGTCCATGCCGCTGAGCAAGGCCTCGTCGGAACGGCCGCTGATGCGGTAGGGCTCGTCGGCCTTGCGGATATCCTTTCCGTGGAAGGAGACGCAGCCGAATTCGTCGGTCTGCGGCGCGTAGGCTGCGGCCACGTAGGTCTGCTGCGCGCCGCCCTCCATCAGATAATGGAAGAAGAGGAAGCGCGTCCCGCGGATCGTGATCACGGAGGTGCTGTCCGCGAAGGTGCGGCTGACCATACCTTCGGCGTCCGAGGCGGGTGCGTCATAGACGCCCTCCTGCTGCCAGCCGTTGCGCCCGTCCACGAAGCTGACGATGCGCACCTGGTCGAGGGCGAGCCCTTCGCCGTCCAGGCAGATGGCGTAGATGCGGTCGACGGCTTCGCGCCGGTCCGCAATGGCGCGGAATTGCGCCGTGCCGGAGAGCAATCCGCCGACGATGCCGGCCGCCTGCGCCTCATTGTAGGGCGTGATATTGAGCAGGGTGTCCTTGCGCGCCAGGATGTCGGCCGCGTACACGGACGAAGGATATTTCTTCAGGAACTTGTCGAAAGCCGCCACCGAAGGGGCGGAAACGGTCTTCTCGTACAGTTTGGTCTCCGCCTTCTTCTGCGCGGACAGCGGTGCGGCTGCGAGCAGCAGGAGCAGGGCGGCGGTCAGGATTTTTCTCATAGATACGTTTCGAAATAATCAGTAATCTTCTCGTAAAGGTGCACGCGGGCCTTGCCGCGCATATTGTGCTCGTCGAGCGGGTAGGGGAACCAGTCCACCGGCACGCCCGCCTCGATGCAGGCCTGTACGAAGCTGAGCGAGTGCTGGGGCACGACGGTGCCGTCCTGCAGGCCCTGGCAGATGAGCACGCGGCCGGTCAGGTCCTTGGCGCGCGGGATGAGCGAGCTCTCCGCGAAGCCCTCGGGATTGGTATCCGGGGTGTCCATATAACGTTCTCCGTACATCACTTCGTACCATTGCCAATCAATAACCGGGCCGCCGGCGACGGCCACCTGGAAGAAGCCGGGATTGCGGGTGGCCAGCGACAGGGTCATGAAGCCGCCGTAGCTCCAGCCGTGCACGCCGATGCGCGCGCGGTCGATCCAGGGCGCGCGGTCCAGCAGCGCCTGGATGCCGGCCATCTGGTCGGCGACCTCGGCGGTGCCGCACTGGCGGTTGATGGCCTTCTCGAAGGCCGCGCCGCGGTTGGAGGTGCCCCGGTTGTCCTGGACATAGACGACGTAGCCGCGCTGGGCCATCAGCATTTCCCACATCCGGATGTTGCCGAGCCAGGAATTGGTGACCATCTGGGAGTGCGGGCCGCCGTAGACATAGACAATCAGGGGATATTTCTTCGACGGGTCGAAGCCGCGCGGGTAGAAGAGGCGGTAGTAGTTGTCGAACTGGCCGTCGGCGGAAGGCGTCGTGCCGAACTCCACCCGGCACTGGGCGTACTCGTCCAGCGGGTCGAGGGCGTGGAGAATCGTCTGGCGCAGCGTCCCGTCGGTACCGCGCACCTGCGTGACGCCCGGCACGTTGAAGGAACTGTATCGGTCGATGAACTGGCTGCAGTCGGGGGCCATCGAGATCTGGTGCCATCCCTCCTCGGGGGTCAGGCGCAGCGGCTTGCCGACGATCTTGCGGCCGTTCAGGCGGATGCGGAAGAGGTGGTTCTCGACGGGGGAGACCTCCGCCGAGGTGTAGTAGACGTATTTGCCGTCGTTGGCCACGTACTCCACGTCCGCGTCCACGGCCGTGAGGCGCATCACCCGGCAGAGGGTGTCGCAGAGGTAGAGGTTGCGGTAGCCGTCACGGTTGTCCGTGCGGTAGATGAAGTCGTAGCTGCCCTGGATGAAGTGCAGCGGGTCCAGCGGCTCGACCCAGGCGTCGTTGCTCTCGGAGAGGATGGTCCGGACGTAGCGTCCGTCGTCCGCGCGGTACATGTTGAGGTTCATCCAGTGCTGGTTCCGGTTGACGACCTGCACGAAGATGTACTTGCTGTCCGGCGACCAGGTGACGTTCGTCAGGTAGCGGTCTTCGTCGAAATCATCGACCTTCAGCGTCGTGAGGATGTTTCCGTCCAGGTCCGTGACGCAGACGGAGATGTGCTCCGAGGCCATACCGGCCATGGGGTAGCGGATCAGCATCGCCTCGCCGGTGCGGGAGGTGATGTTGTAGAGGGGATATTGCGTGACGGCGGACTCGTCCTTGCGGTAGACGGCCAGGCGCCGTCCGTCCGGGGCGGGGAAGACGCCGCCGTTGATGCCGAACTCATTGCGGCTCACGGACTGGCCATAGACGATGCCGGGGCCTTCCGGGACGGGGAGTTTCCATTTCGGGGGTTCCCGCTTGGGACGCTCCTTGGTCAGCTGGCTGTCGGCTGTCCAGAAAAGGGGGACCTGTTCGGGGGTGACGGGGCGCTCGCCCTGGCCGACGGACTCGGCCACGGTGAGCAGGCGGGCGTTGGGATTGCCCTCGGGGTGCGTCGCGAGGATGCCCGCGACGAGCAGCAGTGCGACGTGGATCATAGCGACTCGCCTCCGGTGACGATCGGAATCTCGGAGAAGGTCGAAGCCGGGCTTACGGACACGATCCGGTCCACGATATAGTGCTGCATGCCGCGCCAGGGCAGCATGCCGTTGTATTCCTTGTAGTGCAGTTCGACCTGCTTGCCGCTGCAGAGCATCAGGGAGTCGGCCACGGCCTTGTCCACGACGGAGAAGTTGAACTCGTTGGACTGGAGGCTACCGCCGGTCTTCTGGTTGCTCTTGAAGCCGGTCTGGATGAGGCGGCCTTCGTAGGTCTTCCAGACCCAGCCCTTATAGACGATCTGGTTCAACTCGCCGGCCTTGACGCCTTCGCCGAACACGAAGTAGAACTTGAAGTACACGAACACGGCGGAGGCTACCAGCAGGATGGCGACGATCCAGGTGATGATTTTGCCTTTGGTTGTCATAACGATTGCGTGATTGTAGTTGATACTACAAAGATAGCAAAAAAAAGGCTCGCGATGTGCGAGCCTGTCTGGTACTGGGTAGGAGAATCGAACTCCTATTGCGAGATTGAGAATCTCGAGTACTAACCGTTATACGAACCCAGCGGTTGGGAGTGCAAAGGTACGCAAATTTTTTGATTCACCAAATTTTTCTGCGCTCCCGGCAAAATTATTTCATCCGGTACGGCGCGTCGTCGTAGAGAATGTAGCGTTTGGCCTTGCGGATCCACTTCTGTTCCTCCAGCTTGACGTGCTCCTGCACCACATCGAAGGTCAGGCGCCCGCGCAGGTATTCCTCGATCACGGGGTCCGCGACCTTCACGAACAGCGAGTCGAAGAGCTCGAATTGCGAGTAGCGCTCCGCCAGGAAACGCATCAGCTGCAGCGTGTGCAAAAGCGAATGGTACTGCACGCCCGGCTGGAGCATGATCTGGTAGCCGTAGCAGCGCTCGCCGGCGTAGCGGCCCGCAGCCGGGGTGAACGAACACGGGCGCATCATCACACCGGGGGGCGTGGGCAGGAAGCGCACGTCGCCGCTCTTGATGAAGGGCGCGCCGAAATACTCGTACGGCCGGGCCGTGCCGATGGCCGGGGTGATGGAGGTATTGTTCCACAGACCGCCGCCGGGGTACATCTCGCAGGTGAACATCCCCGGGATGTCGGAGGCTGGCGCGATAGTCCAGGGCAGCAGGTCCTTGCCCACGTCGGAGACGAAGGCGGAGATGATGTGCAGGGGGAATTTCGCCCCGATCTCGCTGCAGTACAGGTGGCACAGCTCGCCGAGCGTGAGGCCATGCCGGTGCGCCACCTTGGGTGTCCAGATGTCGGACTCCACGGCGGGCATCGTCCCCTCGACCACGCGGCCGGCGGGGTTGATATGGTCGATCACGAAGATCGACGGGCTCTCCGCCATGCGCGCGCACATCGACAGCAGCCGCATCACGTCGCGGGTGTAGTTGAAGTAGCGCGTGCCCACGTCCTGGATCTCCACCACCACGGCGTCCAGCCCCTCCAGCTCGTCGGCGGAGAAGTCGATGTGGTTGGTGTCGGGCGTCAGCTCGGTGTCGCGCGGCGAGAAGATGCGTTCCAGATTCCCGCGTTCGCGGAAAATGTCATACAGGTAGCGCCCGCGGGAAGGGTCCCAGCAGTTCTGCGTGCAGAAGCACGCGACGCGGCCCTCGCGCAGGCTCCTGTCGAGCTGCTCGTCGATCGGCGTGGTGCGGAAGGAGAACATGGCTTAGGCCCCGATGATGCGCTGCGCGAGCGCGATGACTTCCTCGCCGAGGCGCTGCGCCTCCTCCTCGGTCTGCGCCTCGGAGTAGATGCGGATGATCGGTTCGGTATTGGACTTGCGCAGGTGGACCCAGGTCTTGTTGGCCTCGAAGTCGATCTTGACGCCGTCGATGGTGTTCACCTTCTCATTCTTGAACTGCTCCTTCATCGCGTCGAGGATGCGGTCGATCATGGCCGTATCGCTGAGGTCGATGCGGCTCTTGGCGATGAAGTAGGGCGGCAGCGTGGCCTTGTAGGCGCTCACGCTCAGGCCCTTGTGGGCCAGGTGGCTGAGGAACAGCGCCACGCCGACCATCGCGTCACGGCCGCAGTGGCTCGCGGGATAGATGACGCCGCCATTGCCTTCGCCGCCGATCAGGGCGTTCACGGCGTGCATCTTGGTGGTCACGTTGACCTCGCCCACCGCCGCGGCGTAGTAGGTGCCGCCGTGGGCCTCCGTCACGTCGCGCAGCGCGCGGCTGGAGCTGAGGTTGGAAACCGTATTGCGGGGCGTCACGCCCGCCTTCTCCGCCCGCTCGAGCAGGTAGTCGGCCACGGCCACGAGGGTATATTCTTCGACGAAGGGCTTGCCGTCCTCGCAGATGAAAGCCAGACGGTCCACGTCGGGATCGACGCTGATGCCCAGGTCGGCCTTCTCGCGGACGACCGTCGCGCTGAGTTCTTCCAGGTTCTTCGGCAGCGGCTCGGGATTGTGGGCGAAGTCGCCCGTCGGCTCGCCGTTGAGTGTGATGCACTGCACACCGAGGCGCTCCAGCAGGCGCGGCATGATGATGCCGCCCACGGAGTTGATGGCGTCGAGCACCACCTTGAAGCCGGCCTTGCGGACCGCTTCCGCGTCCACGGCCTCCAGGGCCAGGACGGCGTCGATGTGTTCGTCGGTGAAGTCATGCTCCTCGATGCTGCCCAGCTCGTCCACCGGGGCGAAGTCGAATTCGCCGCTCTCGGCCAGGTCCAGAATGGCCTGTCCCTCGGCCGCGGTCAGGAACTCGCCGTGCTCGTTCAGGAGCTTGAGGGCGTTCCACTGACGCGGGTTGTGGCTGGCGGTCAGGATGATGCCGCCGTCCGCGCCGGCGAAGCCGACGGCCAGCTCGGTGGTCGGAGTGGAGGCGAAGCCGCACTTCACTACGTCCACGCCGCAGGCCACGAGGGTGCCGCAGACGAGCTGCTCGACCATGGCGCCGCTGATGCGTGCGTCGCGGCCGACGACCACTTTATATTTCTTCCCGCTGTTCGGGGTAGGCTTGCGCACCTTCAGGCACGCGCAGTATGCATAGGTGAATTTGACGATATCGACGGGGGTCAGGGCCTCGCCGGGGGCACCGCCGATGGTGCCGCGGATGCCGGAAATGGATTTTATCAGTGTCATAGTTTGCAAAATTACGAAAATAATTCTTATCTTTGCGCCCGATTCAAAAAACACTAGTGTAATGAAAAAAGGAATCCATCCCGAAACCTACCGTCTTGTAGCTTTCAAGGATATGTCAAACGAGGACGTGTTCATCACCCGCTCCTGCGCCACCAGCAAGGAGAACATCACCATTGACGGTGTCGAGTACCCCCTCGTAAAGCTTGAGATTTCCAACACATCTCACCCTTTCTACACCGGCAAGATGAAGATCGTCGATACCGCCGGCCGTGTTGATATGTTCTATCAGCGTTACAAGAGCCGCAAGAAGTAATTCTTCTGCGTCATCATAGGTTGAAGAAATCCCGATCGCCAGGCGACCGGGATTCTTTTTTATCACCGGGTGGCGTTCTCCCTCCAGACCCCCTGCGTCGCTCCGCTCCGACCGACCGCACGGGCAAACGTGCGCAGGCCCCCGCACATCTCCCCGCCGGCTGGCGCCCAGAAGCGGCCCGCTCGTTGCCGGCAAGTAAGGTAGCTGCCCACCCTGAACCGGGCAGGCGCGGGCGCGACGCGAGCCGTTCCATCGAGCTCGCGCAGCGTCCAGCGGCAGCCGCCGGAAACCGTATATTCCGGCGGCGGTGCCCCAGACCTGGATACCCCAGCTTGGAACACACTTTTCGTCGCACCCGGGCAGCGGCGCCGCGCTCGGTTATGCGCGGCGGCGAGGACCCCATCCCAGCCTCAATATGGTATACTTCCGTCAGGACTAAGAAACTACCCGTTTTTACAACTCCCCGAAAACCAGTCACTTACAGTTTTACTTGCGGGCATTTTCCCGCAAGTAAAATCATAATTCATTCATAATCAATAATATCCCAAAATGGGACCATCGCCATCGTTTGCTTTTCCAAACCGGGCAGGCGCGGGCGTGGCGCGGATGACCCCGTTTAGTTTCCGTCAGGACGATACAATAGCTGTTTTATTCAAGTGCTTGTTGTTGAAGAAGATACGTAATTAACCTGCAAGAAATCGAACAAGTTTATCATATAAGATACTGACAAATAGCGATTTGCGAAAAACGGCACAGCCCACAGCGGAAAAATACTATCTGGCGAGCAGGACCTGGCACCAGCGCCGGGCTCTGCGCCCGGCGCTTACGAGCGATCTCCGCGCTCGAACTTTGAGGGTTCGACGCGGAGTGCTCGTTGCCGGCAAGTAAGGTAGCTACCCGCCTTGAACCGGGCAGGTGCGGGCGCGGCGGCGATGATCCCGTTTTTGGAAGTATTTGATAATGAATCGATTGCTATTTTACTTGCGGGAAAATGCCCGCAAGTAAAATGGCAAGATGCTGAATGTCAATTCGTTGTGAAAACGGCGCGCTGGGAGATTCCGGGTCAAGCCTGAAATGAGGCTAGCAACGGAAGGGGAGATGGGAGTACTGCCGGATGATGGGCCCGGAGGGAAAGGCTAGTCGATGGGATCGACGTCGGGGTAGGTGCCGGCGGGGAGGGTGTCGAGGAGGGCGGCCTTGCGGTCGGCGAGTTCGCGGTCGCGCGGCAGGAACTGGCGGTCGAGCACCGCGCCGCTGCCCTGGCGGCGGATCTCCACGAGCCGGGTGTAGGGCGGGAAGCCGAACTGGCGCCGTTCTTCGAGCAGGTCGTCGGCGCTGCGCGAGCCGTCGAAGCGGGCGGGGACGGCGGTCTGCACGATGACGCGCGGGGCGAACTGCTCCAGCGTGCCGACCAGCTGCGCGGCGCGTTCGTCGGCGCGGAAGTCGTCGCGCGAGACCAGCGCGTCGGCCTGCAGGACGGCAAGCAGCGCGACGCCCGGGGCGCCTTCACGCTTCAGCGCATTCAAGGTACTGAGGCGGATGTTCCGCTCCGGGAACAGCCGGGCGATTTCTTCCTGCAAAGGCTCGACCTTTTCCCAGCCGCGGATCAGCAGCACGGGGCCGTCGGTCTGCAGGATGGTGTCGATGAGTTTGCGGGAGAAGGTCCCGACGATGCCGTTCTTGCGGCGCTCGGCGGCGAGGTCGATGACTTCGGCGGGAGATTCGCCGGTCAAGCCGGCGAATGACGGAGGGGTCAAGCCGGCGGATGACGAGCCACCCTCGGCGAGGGTATATTTCCCGAGGCGGATGTTGAGCAGCGTTTCGAGCGAGGGCACGGCGGCGCCGAGCAGGACGCGCGCGCCGTGGATGCCCGCGAGGGCGATGGCGGCGTCGCGGGCATGGTAGCGCGGCGCGGGCTCGGTCTGCTTGTAGGCGGGATCCTGCTCCTCGTCCACGATGACGAGGCCCAGGTCGCGGAACGGCAGGAAGAGCGCGGAGCGCGTGCCGAGGATGAGGGTGGGGAGGCCGCGGCGCAGGCGCTCGGCGGCGCCGCGGCGCTGGACCGGCGTCTTGCCGGAATGGAAGACCTGGAGCTGCGCGCCGAATTCCGGCGCGAAAAGGGCTTCCAGGCAGTCGCAGAAGGCGATTTCAGGAGTCAGGACCAGGACCTGACGGCCGGCGGTGAGCATTTCCCGCACAGCGGGGAAATAGGATTCGCGACGATTCGCGGAGGTCAGGACGAGGGGCTTGGGGGAGATTCGCCGGTCAAGCCGGCGAATGACGGAGGAGTCAGGCCGGCGAATGACGGGCTGCTCATACCCCGCGATCTCCGCGCGCAGCGCATCCCGCTCGGCCGTCAGGCGTGCCAGGACGCGCTCGTTATGCCGCCCGGCGAGCTGCTCCTCCTTTTTCGCGAGCCGCGCGTGCAGCCGCGCCAGGATGTCGGCTGCTGTCTGCTCGCTGCGCAGCTTGAGCAGCGGGTAGGCCGCCTTGTACACCTCGCCGGGCGTGCAGAGGTAGTAGCCGGCGAGGAACTCCCAGAAGCGGAGCTCTTCCGGCGTGACGGCGGGCAGTTCGTCCTGCACCGCCACGATGTCCTGGATGCGCTCGGGGGGCAGGTCGGGCCGCTCGAGCGTGCGCCAGACCACGCCGTCGTAGCGGCGTTTCCCGAGCTCGACGCAAACGCGCCGGCCCGGTTCCAGGGGGATGGATGTGCCGTAGGTGGGGAACCACCGGAGCTTGACCGGCAGGAGAACCTGGATGTATGTCCGTGCTGCCGTCATGTCCGAAGGGGGATTAATCGGTGTCGCCGTCAGCTTCGTTGGAGGTGCGGGCGAACTCCATCAGGGCGGGGGAGATGTGGCAGTACCCCTGCGGGTGCTTGTCCAGGTAGTCCTGGTGCTCCTCCTCGGCGCGGTGGAAATTCTTGAGCGGCTTGACCTCCACGGCCAGCGGCGCCTTGAGGTCGCCGGCGATGCGGTCGTAGACCCGCTGGATGGCGGGCAGGTCCGCCGGATCGGAGTAATAGATACCGGTGCGGTAGCGCGTGCCCACGTCCTCGCCCTGCTTGTTGACGCTGGTCGGGTCGATGGCCTTGAAATAAACCTGGATCAGGCGGTCGAGGCCGAGCACGTCGGGATCATAGACCACGTGCACGGTCTCTGCGTATCCGGTTTTGTCCGTATATACTTCCCGGTAGGTCGGGTGGGAAATGCTTCCGTTGGCATAGCCCGTCTCGGTCTTCACGACGCCGCGGACGCGCTTCAGGTAGTGCTCGGCGCCCCAAAAGCAGCCGGCTGCCAGATAAATATCCTTAGTCATAATGCAAAATTACACGCAAAGGAAGAAATATGCAAGTTTATTTTTTTGTAAATTAGTGGCCTGGAAACAATCGAAAACGTAACATATTATGAAACAGTTTATGATGATGGCAGCTTCCCTGCTCCTGCTCGTCTCCTGCGGCGAGAAAAAAGATTCCAAGGCCCTGGTCCTCTATTATTCCCAGGGCGGCACGACGAAAATCGTCGCCGAGGCGATCCAGAACGCGCTGGGCGCCGACATCGAAGAGATTGTCGTGACGAATCCCTATGAGCCGGACTTCAACGCCACGATCGTGCGCGGTCAGCAGGAAATGCGCGAGGGCAAGTTCCCCGAGCTCCAGCCGCTGACCTCCGACCTCTCCGCCTACGATGTGATCTTCATCGGCTATCCGGTCTGGTTCGGTACCTATGCCAACCCGATCGAGACCCTGCTGAACACCGTCGATTTCAGCGGTAAGCAGGTCGTTCCGTTCTGCACCTTCGGCAGCGGCGGCCTGGACACCAGCGTGAAGGCCATTGCTGAGAAACTCCCGAATGCGACCGTCCTGCCCGGCTACGGCGTGCGCGCTGCGCGTATCGACGCCGTCCCGGCGGAAGTCGACGCTTTCCTGAAGGAGAACGGCTTCCTCGCGGGCGAGTATGTCAAGCCGGCCGAGTTCCCGGCCCTCCACCCCGTCTCCGAGGAGGAATCCGCCCTCTTCGACGCGGCCGTGGGCACCTACCCGATGATCCGCGCCAAGGCGGCCGAGGTCGCCGAGCGCGACGTCCTGAACGGCAAGGAGTACCTCTTCACGGCCCAGGACAACGGCGGCACCATCAAGGTGCTGGTCCTCGCCGAGGAAGGCAAGGATCCCGTTTTCACGCAGGTGCTTCGATAGGGCCTGACCGTTGGACTAAAACCGCTTGAACTGACGGTGGACTGATTACATCTCTACGAGAATCTTTCCCGCTTCAGGCTCGCGCAAGGCACTGCACATGCCCTGCACGAGCCTGAGCGATAGATGGTCCCCGGGCAGGCGCTCCAGCACCGGTGCGGGGCAGCCTTCTTCCGTGAAGTGCAGGCGCAGGGTGAAGTCCTTCTCGCTGTAGTCGAGCGTGAGCGTGACGGGGCCGTCGAAGGGCAGGATCTCGTAGAGCATTTCCTCCATGACGTGCTGGACCTTGGTCAGCATGTCGTTGCCCAGGCCGTATTTGTTGCAGAAGACGCCCACCTGCCCGAACATGCCGTAGAGGTCGAAATGCTTGTCGGCGAGTTGGAATTCGAGGGTGCGGATGCGGTTGATGAAGGCGATGGTGGCCGGGCGCTGCGGATGCTCGAAGATCTGCTCCGGCGTGCCTTCTTCGTAAATCACGCCTTCGTTCATGAAGAAGATGCGGGTGCTGACGCTCCGGATGAACTGCATCTCGTGGCTGACGATGGCCATGGTCATGCCCTCGCGCGCGAGGCGACGGATGACGACGAGCACTTCGCTGACCATCGTAGGGTCCAGGGCGGAGGTAGGTTCATCGAAGAGAATGATTTCCGGATCCATGGCCAGGCAGCGCGCGATGGCCGCCCGCTGCTTCTGTCCGCCGGAAAGCTCGCCCGGCAGGCTGCCGGCCTTGTCGTAGAGGCCGACCAGCTGGAGCAGCTCCATGGCGCGGGCCTCCGCGTCTTCGCGGCTCCGGCCCAGGAGCGTGCGCGGGCAGAGGGTGATGTTGTCCAGGATGGTTAGGTGCTCGAACAGGTTGAAGCTCTGGAACACCATGCCCATCTTGCGCCGAAGCAGATTTACGTCGGCCTTGCGGTCCAGAATGTCGGTCCCGTCGATCTCGATCTGTCCGCCGGAGGGCTCTTCCAGCCGGTTGAGGCAGCGCAGGAAGGTGCTCTTGCCGGTGCCGGAGGGGCCGATGATGCCGATGACCTCTCCCTTGGCGATCTCGCAGTTGACATCGCGCAGGACCGGGAGTTCCCGGTCACCGTTCTTGTAGACTTTGCTCAGGTGCTTGACGCTTATCATGGTAGCTTATTTAGTCGCGTTGAGTTTCCGGTCCAGCGCGTCCAGCAGACTGCCGCTGATGCGGGACAGGAGGATGTAGATGAGGGACACCAGGATGAGCGGGAAGAACGCATCCAGGGTGCGGGTGCGGATGATGTCGCCCGCGCAGGTCAGGTCCAGGACCGCCACGTATCCGACGATGGACGTGCTCTTGATGAGCGAGACCACCTCTCCCTTGAATACGGGCACGATGCGCTTGAGCGCCTGCGGGAAGGCGACCAGGCGGAAAGTTTGCGTCCGGCTCAGGCCGAGCGCCGCGCCCGCCTCCCACTGACCCCGTCCCACGCTCAGCATGCCGGCGCGGAAGACCTCGCTGAAGCACGCCCCGTAGAACAGGCCGAAGCTGAAGACGGCGACCGTCACCCCCGACAGCCGCAGGCTGGAGAAGATGACGTAGAACATGATCATGAGGATGACCAGGACCGGGATGCCGCGCACCACGTTCACGAAGATGCGGGTCGCGCCGCTGACCGCAGCGTTGGGCCGCATCCGCAGGTAGCACAGCAGGGCGCCGACGAGGATGGCGAGCAGCAGCGAGAACAGGGACATTTCCAGGGTGACGACGAGGCCGTCGGCGAGCAGTTTCCAGCGGTCTTCCTCGACCAGATTCTTCCGGATGCTCTCCCGGGCGCGCGTCCAGAGGCTCGCCCCGGCGCCGCCTTCCCAGGCGGGATTCAGGCCGAAGCAGCACTGGCTGCCCTCCATGTATTCGTCTGAAAAGAGCACCTGCCGGGCCCGCTCCGGCGTCACCAGGAGGTGCGAGAGGATGACGTCGATCTTGCCGGCGTTGAGGGACGGAATGAGGGCGGGGAACTGCACGATGCTGTATACGGGCGCGTAGCCCTTCTCGCGGCAGAAGCGCTCGAACAGGTCGAGCTCCATCCCGCTGAAGGCGTCGTTGCGGAGAAAGATGTACGGGAACACGAGGGTGATGCCGACGGTGACCTTTTTCCCTTCGGTGGGCGTCGGCCGCCTGGCGGTCTCCACCACCATCGAGTCGAGGTGATGGACCCAGTCGTCGTACCAGCGGTCGTATTCCCCGCTCGCATGCATTTCCCGCAGGAAATCGTTGAAATCCTCGCAGGTCCGGACGTCGTCTTTCCGGAAGGCCGCGGCGGAGAGTCCCTTCAGGATGCCGCTGAAGCATTTCCGGAAGCCCTGCCCGTCCAGCTGGTTGGCGTCGTATTGGATCTCCTGCATCATGGCGAATTCCGCCCGGCCGCTCTTGACGGCCAGCGGCATGTCGCCGATGCTGATGCGCATCAGGTCGATGCCCTCGTACTGGGACAGCAGCAGGTCGGTGGAACTGCCGCCGGCCACGGCCACCGAATGCCCCACCAGCTCCTCGAGGCAGGTCGGCATCGCGTCTGATGCGTCCTGCCGACCGGAACAGGCCGACAGCAGCAGCGACAGTAGCAGGATGATCCGGGTGCCTCTCATCTCGTACTGGATTTAGGGGTCAGACGTTTCTCCAGAGCGTCCACGGCCAGGCCGAAGAGCCAGGAAAGCAGCAGGTATACGAGCGCTGTCAACAGCAGCGGGAAGAAGGCGTCGAAGGTCCGGGCTCGGATGAGGTCGCTGGCCTTGGTGAGGTCCATCACGGAGACGTATCCGACGATGGAGGTGGCCTTGATGAGGGCGGTCATCTGGTTCTTGTAAATCGGCAGGATGCGGAGCAGCGCCTGGGGTAGGATGACCTTGCGGAAGGTCAGGCTGCGGCTCATGCCCAGCGCGGCGCCGGCCTCCCATTGGCCGCGGTCCACGGCTTCGATGCCGGTGCGGAAGACTTCGCACAGGTAGGCCCCGAAGTACAGCGAGAAGCAAACGATGGCGATGCCCGACTTGCCCAGCCCGGACGAAGCCAGCACCAGGTAGAACATCACCAGCAGGAGGAGCAGCAGCGGGAGGCTGCGCATCAGTTCGACGTAGAAACGCGCCACGCCGCTGGCGAGGCGGCTGCGGCTCATGCGGAGGCTGCAGACGAGCGCGCCTGCGAGCGTCGCGAGCAGCAGGGACAGCAGGGCGATCTCCAGGGTCACGCCGAGCCCCTCCAGCATCATCTTCCACCGGTCTTCTGCCAGCAGGTTGGAGGAGATGCTCTCGCGGAGACCCGAAAGCGATCCGAATATGAAATAATACGCAGCCAAAACTATCCAAATATACAAATATTCGTCGATTTTGAGTTATATTTGTCTGTTACACTTATTAGCATGAAAAAATTATTTCTTCTTCTCGCCGCTGCAGTCTTGCTGGCCGGCTGTCTAAAAGACGATTACAAAGGTTCTTACGTTACTCTTTCAGAGAATATCCTCGGCAAGTGGATGGTCGCTGACAAGGATGGTCAGCCCGCCCCGACCAACGAAAAGGCGGTGTTCGATTTTGTCTCCACCACCAAGGCCTACCTGAGTGCGTCGTTAAACGCCCATCCGGGTGAAAGTGCCTGGGTCAATCAGGTGGAGGCCGCCGTCGACATCCAGGGAGACAGGTTGACCATCACCTATCAGCCCGTTCCGGGTGCGGTCTCGGTGCAGGAATACACCGTTACCGGCATCACCGCCCACGAGCTTACCGCAGACGCCAGGATTACCCTGACGCATGATGACGGATCGGTGATCGTCCACAACGGCTCCGTCCGATTCGTCAAGGTGGATGCCGATTACAGCACCAGGATCCTGGGCCTCTGGGAAGGCTGCATGATCAGCGACGAGTCCGAGTTCGACGATGGGCAGGAACATCGCTGGGAGTATAAGGAGGACGGTACTTTTGACTTCTATCTCAAAGATAACAAGGGCATCTGGCAGAAGAAAGAAGATGAGTACGGCGAATATTTCGTGGCCGGCAACCTGCTCTGCACCCGCTGGAAGAACGCCGGTGCCGCTGAGGAGAACTATGAGTGGTGGGAGATCACGGCCATGGGCAACAAGGGCATGGTCTGGACCGCCCTGCGCCGGAAGACGAACGGGAGCACGTACACCGCCGCCTTCAGCATGAACAAAGTGAACGTTCCCACGCAGGCTGAAGTGGAATCGGCCATTGTCGGCAAATGGATGAACGCCGAGATCAACGGCAACGCTGCCCTGACCAATGACAAAGGCGTGTACACCTTTGTCTCCACCACGAAGGCTTACATGAGCGCCTCCCTGAGCGACCGTCTCGACGGGGGCGACGTGTGGGTTTACCACGATGTGCTGGACGTCAATATTCAAGGCAACGTCGTGACGCTCATCCATGAGTTGGATGCGCATCAAACCGTCACGACCCGGATGACCGTCGCTTCCATCGATGCGGATGCAATGGAGGCCAGCGTGGAAAACACGCTGACGGTTGACGGCGCGGTGAAGGGTGTTGTCAATGACTACATCCGGTATGAAAGAATCAAGGAGCGCTACGATGCCTCCATCATCGGTCTCTGGGAGGGCCGCATGACCAGCGAAAAATCGGCCTATGGAGACGATGAGTACCATCGCTGGGAGTACAAAGATGACGGCACCTACGTTTATTATCTGCAGAATGGCTCCGGCCGCTGGGAGATTTCGGATGATGAATACTCCATCTATTTCGTAGACGGTCGCCTGCTCTGCACTTGCTGGTCGGAGGCAGGGGAGGACCACCGCGAATGGTGGGAAATTCGCTCCCTCAATGGCAGTACCATGATCTGGACGGCCCTGCGCCAGGACGAAATGGGCGAAACCTATGTCGCTTCCTTCAGCATGAACCGGGTGAAGGTCCCTTCCCAGAGCGAGGTCGAGCAGCACATCAAGGGTAAGTGGATGTCGGAAACGATCGACGGCGATCCCGTGCCGACCGACGAGAAGGCCGTATTCACCTTCCTCTCGAAGACGCAGGCCGCGATGAGCGCCTCCTTCGATAATATTCCCGGCGAGACGGCCGATGTCTGGGTGTTCCAGCGGGAGTATGACGTCACCATCAAGGGAAATGTGGTTACCCTGACCCACGAGGTCGACGCGCATACGACCATGCAGGATGTCATGATCATCGGCGCCATCGACGACCAGGGGATCGATTGCATGTTCCAGCATACGGAATACTATGACGGCCGGGAGACGGCCAGCTACTCGATGGTGAATCTCCACTTGGCCAAGGTGAAAACGCCCGTCCGCTACGCGTCCGCCATCCTGGGTACCTGGGAGGGCCGTGTCGCCACCGATTATTCCAAGTACGACGACGGCGATATGCACCGCTGGGAGTACGACGGCAGTTCCTATGTATACTACATGAAGCAGGGCGACAATTGGGTGCCCAGTTCCAACTCCAGGAACGAATACTTCGTGGATGGCAATCTGCTCTGCACGCGCTGGCTCGACAATGGCGTCGAGTACCGCGAATGCTGGGAGATCGTGTCCATCGAGAATGGCCTCATGGTCTGGACCGCCCTGCGTCGCGACGACGACGGCAGCACCTACACGGCCGCCTTCAGCATGTGGAAGGTGAAATAATCCTCAATGGATTATCCGCAGATAACACTCAGCGAGTGGACCCAGGTAGGCGAGGGGTACAACGGGCAGGCATTCGTGTCCGATACGCACCCCGGCGTCATGCTCAAGCTGGTCCGCAGCGAGATGGGCGCAGCCCACAAGGTGGAGCAGGAATTCTACGCCGCGAAGACGGCCTATGAGATCGGCCTGCCGACCCCGCAGATGTATGAAATCGTGCGGGACGGGAAGGACCACGGCTATCTCTGTCAGGCCATCACGGGGAAGAAATCATTCACCCGCCTGTGCGCTGACCAACCGGAACGCATCCCGGAGCTCGCCGCCCGCATGGCCGAATACGGCCACGTGCTGCATGCTATGCCCATCGAGACGAGTGATTATGTGCCCAATATCAAAGAACTGCTGCTGACGGCCCTGGCGGATTCACCGCTGGTGACGGAGGAGCAGCGGGCGATCTTGAAAGAGACGGTCCTGGCCATGCCGGACGATCGGACCTGCCTGCACGGCGATTTCCAGCCGGGCAACCTGCTTCTCGCGGACGGGAAGCACTACTGGATCGATCTGGGCTGGCTGGCCCAGGGCTGCCCGCTGATGGATCTGGCGCACCTCTACAAGATGATGGTGGAGGACAGCGTCATTCCCCAGGTCCAGGACCTGACCCACATGAGCCGGGAGCAGATGCTCGCGTTCTGGGACGCCTTCGCCCGGGCCTACACGGGCCGGGACGACATCGAGGCGCTCAACCGCGAGCTCCTGCCCTACGCCGTGCTGGATATGGTGCGGACCTTCCACCTCCACGCCATCCACAACCCGGATTTCCTCGCCTTCCTCCAAGCCTGGATCAACCACGCGCTGGAGCGCGCAATGGGAAACTAGACCTTGAAGCAGTCTTTCTCGAGGGCTTCGAGGACAATCTTGTTGAAGCTTTCACCCCAGCGGCCACCGCCCGTGAGAATATAGTCTGCCAGATTGATTTTCTTGATGGTATCCATAGTTGTTTATCTTTCCACTGTTTAATCAGAGGATGATTTCGATCCGGGCGGTTTCGTTGGCCTTGAACGTGTACTGGACGTGGTCGCCGTCCTTGGCCAGCTCCTTGCCATTCACCAGGATGCGGCAGCCTTCCCGGCGGTTGCGAAGCGTCAGGGTCTGGGCCTGATTGGAGGTGATGGAGGCGCGGATGCCCTTCTCGTCCCAGTCCATGTGATTCAACTTGGCGAAGGTATACAGCCAGACGCCGTCAATGGCGCCGTGCATCAGGTTGTCGGGCATCAAGGGGAGGAACTCCACCGTGCCGGGCTCGCTGAAGACGCACATCTCCACGAGGAACGCCGGGACGGCACCCGTCAGGTCCGGGAATACACCCCGATAGGGGAAGTGGCTGGTCTGCAGCGTGCGACGGACGAAGCCGTGGTTGAGGAGCTGGCTCAGGTTCTGCTCGGCTTCTTCCATATCCTTCAGGCGGATGGCCGTGAAGGCACGGTGGATGATGCCATGGGCGGAGTCGTCCTGCTGGGCGCGTTTGCGGTTGGAGATGATGATGGCTTCCGTCAGCGCGGGATCCTTTTCGGGCGTGATCGCACGGCCGGGCCATACGTCATAATGGTGGGACACGTGGCGGTGGTTGTAATTTTCCTCGATCGTCGGCCAGGCCCATTCCTTGAGGCCGCCCTCCACGTCCAGGAGATAGGTCGGAAGGGATGCGAGCTGGGCCTCCCAGTGGGGGATGTTCTCCGCCTCGATGCCCAGGGTCTTGCAGCCGTCGATCAGGTTCATCAGGATCTCGCGGCAGATGGCGATGTCCATGACGGAGTTGATCCTCGTGGGATTGATGTCTCTGCTGGTGACCGTCTCATAGCCGGGATTCGGGGTCGGGTTCTCCGGAGAGAAGGACGGATAGAAGATGACCTTGCCGTCCGGGCCGCGGTCGCACGCGTAATCCTCGTAGAACAGGGCCATTTCCTTGTAGGCCGGAATCAGGCGCGTCCGCAGGAATACCTTGTCTCCCGTGACGAGGTAGTAGCCCCACAGCTCGTTGTAGACCCAACCCAGGCAGCCCGTCCAGGCGTAATGCGGATAGGTGTGGGAGAAATGATAGTACAGGCCGGAATCCGGGTCGCAGTGGACGCTGGCCAACAGGCCGCGGGCGCCGTAGAGCAGCATCGCGTTGGTGCGGAAGTCATCGAACTTCGTCTCGTAATACTTGAAATACGCGTCCATCTCGTCGAAGAGGCCCGTGTTGTTTCCCGCGCAGACCTGCAGGTTCGTGTTGATGTTGTGCTGGCCCGTCAAAGGAGGGAATACGCCCGTCTCGTAGATCTGGAAGAAACGCCCCATGTCATAGAGCTTCTCCAGCAGGGTGGGATCCAGCTCGTTCCGGCTGTGGGCGCGACGGAGCAGTTCCTCGCCGGAAAGCAGCAGGTCTTCGTCGGAGCTCAGATGGATCCGGGAACGGTCCATCCGCTCGCCGATATATTTTTCGTTCCCCTTGAGCATCTTGTCGAAATCGACCTTCATGGCCAGCAGCTTGTCACGGACGGGCTTGGCGCAATCGAAGGTGAAGTCGCTTTCGAAGCGCTCGATCTTCGCGACGATCATCAGGCCGTCCGCGCCGGCAATGTGCATGCCTTTTTCGGTCTTTTTCATCTTGCCGCCTTGGGGCAGGAAGCGGATGACCGCGACGAAGCCCTTGTGGCCGTAGTCCGGATTGTACGCGCAGGCCAGCGTGATCACGCCGTCCTCGATATTCAGTTCATGGGTGCTGCTGTTCAATCTGGGCAGCTGCATCTCTACGTCCAGGTCCAGCTGTCCCTTCGGCGCGGTAAAGCGGTTCACGGTGACGTCCCCGTCATAGGCGCAGAAGCATTCGTTGCGGAAAGAACCGCGCGCATCCGTCCACATGGCGGTGATCATGCCGTTCTGCATGTCCAGGAAACGCAGATAGTCCCGGGTGTCAGGCTGCTCCGGCCGGCGGAAGGTGAGCGTGAAGGCCGTGTGCCTCCGCGGCCCGCCGACGGGGTACAGAATCTTGTTGTCGAAATTCATGTACTTCTCGAAGCCGGCCTTTTTCTGGGCCTCGTCCACCAGGGCGTTCGCCTCATCCGGCTTGCCCTCCAGGAGCAGCTGGCGGATGCGCGGCAGGTAGGGGCGCAGGTCCGGCGGCAGGGGCGTCTCCGCCCATTGCGGCTCAAAGAGCAGCTCCTGCGTATAGGACATCACATCTTTATAGGGCTGGCCGGAAGCCTGGATGCGCAGGGAACCGTTGCCGGTGATGAAATAGTCCGAAGGGTCTTCCGCAGGGGCGATGGAGCAGATATTGTGCTCCGGCAGGATGGTGGCGCGCTTCTCCACCGGAATATAGGGTAGGGGATACTCGAGCTTTTTGGTTTCAATCTTAGCGGCGGTGGCCCCCACCGCAAGGCACAGAAATGCGATTAGTGCAATTAACTTTTTCATGGATAATGTATTCGTGGTACAAAAAAGTGGTATAAAAATACAAATTATACCCATATAATCAATGGGCGAGGAATGAATAACGAAAAACGGACAGCTGAAAGCTGTCCGTTTCGTTTTGTGGAGCATAGGAGAATCGAACTCCTGACCTTTTGAATGCCATTCAAACGCTCTACCAACTGAGCTAATACCCCGTTT
>JBGUOB010000079.1:0-84425 GCA_045117755.1 Candidatus Cryptobacteroides sp. | reverse complement strand
TTTTCTGCCCGGACATCAGCAGCCCTGCCGCCTCCGGCGGAGAAGCTTTGAGGGTTGGAGATTCCGGGTCAAGCCCGGAATGACTATGAAAGGAGATTCGCCGATCGGGGTCGGCGAATGACGGGAAGCGGATTACAGGATCAGGTCCTTGAATTCGTGGCAGCCGGTGAGGCCTTCGGTCATGAGGGCGGCGACGACGGCGCCCTCGGCGAAGCCCTGACGGGAGAACGCCTCGTGGGTGAAGGTGAGCTTGTCCACCTCGGAGAGGAATTCGGCGGTGTGGGTGCCGGGGACCTCCCCGATGCGCTGGGCCCCGATCTCGGGCTTGACACCGAGCTTCTGCTCGATGATGAGGCCGATGCTCTTGGCGGTGCCGCTGGGCGCGTCGAGCTTGTGGATGTGGTGGATCTCCTCCACGTGCGGGGTGTAGCCCTGGCCCTTGAGGACCTCGCAGGCGCGCTCGACGGCGGCGAAGAAGGCGTTGACGCCGATGGAGAAGTTGGACGCCCAGATCAGCGGGGTGCCGGCCGCCTCGAAAGCGGCGAACACGTCGGCGCAGATGTCGTTCCAGCCGGTGGTGCCCACGACGACGGCCTTGAAGTTGGCCGCAAGGGTCTTATAGTTGGCCCGGAAAGCCTCCGGGGTCGTGAAATCGATGCAGACACACTCGCCCGCGACCTCCTTGGGGATGGCGCAGACGTCCTCGCTGGCGCACACCAGCTCGATGCCGCGGCGCTGCAGGGCCGCCTCGACCATGTGGCCCATTTTGCCGTAGCCGCTAATGATAACTTTCATAAATCTTGACGTAATTGTTGATGGCTTGTTGGAAATCGGACAGGGACAGGAACTCGTCGTCGCGGTGCGCGACGGTGATGGTGCCCGGCCCGCAGATGATCTTCTGCGCGAAGCCCGTCAGGTGCGGGGCGTCGCTGCCGAAGGCGACCGGCTTCGTCGGGAAGCCCGGCAGGGTGAAATAACGCGCAGGCGCGTCGCCGCCGATCTCTTCCACCTGCAGGCGCTCGCCGGCGTGCGCGCGCATCCAGTCCACCACGAGCGCGTCGGAGGCGAAGGTGGTGCGGAAATACAGCCGGCAGCTCAGCTGCGGGCTGAGGATATTCTGGGGATTGTCGCTGACCAGGTGGCCGACGTTCCAGGTAGTGGGACCGAGCACCGGGTCGTCCGGGAATCCGGCCGCGCGCAGCGCGTTCATAAAATCAACAAACAATTCCACGGCGCTCAGCCCGTGCTCCGGATAGCCGGAGTGGAAGGCCTTCCCGGTGAAGGTCAGGTCGAAACGTTTGGTGCCCTTGGAGGCGCTGACCATGCAGTTGTCGGTGGGCTCACCCACGACGAGCAGCGGCGCGGTGAAGCCTGTCTTCGAGAAGGCCTTGGCGCCCCAGGAACCGGTCTCCTCCCCGCTCACGATGAGCAGGGCGAAATCCGTCTCCCCCGCGGCCGCCAGGCGCTGGCAGGCGCGGTACATGGCGTAGAACTGCCCCTTGGCGTCGCAGGTGCCGCGTCCGAGCACCCGGTCGTCCTGGAAGGTCGGCGGGATGTAGGGCGGGACCGTGTCCATGTGCGAGCAGAACACCACGCGGGGCGTCTCGCTCCAGCGCAGCAGCACGTTCAGCGTGCCGTCGCCGACCTCGAAGGTGTTCACGAACGGAGCCTCCAGGTGCTCGGCGAGCCATGCTCCCAGCTCGCGTTCGCTGCCGGAAGTGGAGTCGAAGGATAAGATCTGGCGAAACAGTTCCATACTACATCAGAATGTCTTTGATAATGCCGGTGGCGGCCAGGCGGACGCCCTCGCCCGCGCCCTTGATGACCAGCGGCGCGGAATATTCGCTGCGGACCACGGTCACGTTCTCGGTGCCGCTGATCCAGTAGAAGGGGCTGTCGGGACCCACGCGTTGCATCTTGATCTCGGCGCGGTAGCCGTGCCGGGCGGCGGGGTCGCGGCGCAGGGAGGCCACGAAGCGGCGGCGCTCGTCGACTTCGTCCAGTTCCGCCTCCAGGGCGATGAACTGCGGCTCGTACTCCGCGAGCTTGCGGTAGAATTCGTCCAGCGGACAGCCGAAGAATTCCGGCCCGAGCATCGGGGTGATCTCCACGTCGTCCGCCTCCAGGGGCACGCCGGCCTCGCGGGCAAGGATGAGCAGCTTGCGCAGCACGTCCTTGCCGCCCAGGTCGGTGCGCGGGTCGGCCTCGGTCAGGCCCTCGTCCTGTGCGCGGCGCAGCAGGGTCGCGAGGCTGTCGCGCTTGGCGCCGTCGTAGCCGGTGATGATATAATTCAAGGTGCAGGAGACCACCGCCTCGATGGCTTCGATGCCGTCGCTGCAGTTGGCGTCGCTGGCGATGGATTCCAGGATCGGGAGGGAGTTGCCCACCGTGGTGTCGTAGCGGAAGAAGGCGCCGTTCTGGCGAGCCTCCGCCTTCAGGGCGGCGTACTGCACGAAGGGCAGGGCCAGGGAGCGGCGGTTGGACGTCACGACGCTCAGGCCGCCGCGGAAGAGCTCGGCGTAGCGCTCGTGCAGGCGCTCGTCGTTCGTGCAGTCCACGAACACGGCGCCGCGCGGGGCGCAGGCGAGCACGGCGTCGATGAAGGCGCCGGCGGCGGCCGGTTCACCGCCCTCGAGCCGGGCTTCGGCCTCCTCGGGCCGGATGCCGCGCAGGTCCACCGCGAAGCGGCGGCTGTTGGACAGACCCATGATGCGGATGGAGCGGCCGCGCCGGGCGGCGATGCGGTCGGCGCTCAGGCCGATTAGGCGCACAAGTTCGTGGCCCACCGCGCCGTAGCCCGCGATGAAGACGGGGGTGACGGTCACGGCCCGGGCCTCGAAGAATTCGCGATGGATGGCGCCCACGGCGGCCTGCTCGACCGTCGGGCGCACGCGGATGAAGAAGGCGTCGCCCTCGCCGGTGACCTCGCCCAGCGGCTGGATGCCGGCCTCGGAGAGCGCCGCCAGGATGCGGACGGCGGCCGAGGCGCGGGAAGGGATCGCTTCGCCGACCAGGCAGACCACGGACTCGCCCTTATCGGCGTGCGTGAGGCTGGTCACACCCATCCACTCGCCCGCTTTCACGGCCGGACGGCCGGACACGAGCGTGCCGGGATGGCGCGGATCGAAGGTATTCTTGATGAAGAAGGCGATGCCGGCCGCCATCGCGGGCTTGACCGTCGGGGCGTAAAGCACCTTGGCGCCGT
This sequence comes from Candidatus Cryptobacteroides sp., assembly GCA_045117755.1. GTDB lineage: Bacteria > Bacteroidota > Bacteroidia > Bacteroidales > UBA932 > Cryptobacteroides. The sequence goes on along the minus strand of JBGUOB010000079.1, from coordinate 81,220 downwards.
TCTCCGCGAGGGTCAGGGCGGCTTTGTAAGAAATGTCAGGAATGGTGACGGCCGCCGGGACGACCTTCGGATTGGCGGTCATCATGCCGGGCACGTCGGTCCAGATCTCCAACGCGGCGGCCTTGGCACCGGCGGCGAAGAGGGCGGCGCTGTAGTCGGAGCCGCCGCGGCCGAGCGTGGTCACGCGGCCGTCGCCGTCGGAGGCGATGAAGCCCGGGGCCACGAAGAGGCGGGCCTCCGGCGCTGCCTGGACGGCGTTCAGGATGTTGGCGTAGGTCAGGCCCTCGGCCACGACCCCGCCCAGCGTGCGCACGAGCTGGCGGGAATCCAGCCACTGCGTGGGCACGTCCTCGCAGGCGAACTTACGGGCGAGGATGCGCGTGGAGAAGAGTTCACCGAAGGTCACGCAGGCCTCGCCGGGCGCGGCGGACAGTTCCTCGAAGAGGCCGTCCAGCTCTGAGAGCATTTCCCGGCGCTCGGCGCCGGTGAAGAGGCGACGCGCAATGGCGTGATGCCGCTCCCGGAGGGCGTCGATCTGCTGCGCCTTCGCGGCCGGATCGCGCTCCTGCCCGATGGCGATGAGCGCATCCGTGCAGCCGCTGATGGCGGAACTGACGAGGATGGTGCGATCGCGCGAGACGGCGGCCAGCACGATGTCGATGACCTGCGACATGCGGGTCGCATCCGCGACCGAACTGCCTCCGAACTTGAGTACCTGCATAATTATTTCCGTTCAATATGGGCTCCGAGCGCGTTCAGGCGGCCTTCGATGTTCTCGTAGCCGCGGTCGATCTGCTCGATGTTGTCGATGGTGGAGGTGCCCTGGGCGGACATCGCCGCCAGCAGCATCGCGATACCGGCACGGATGTCCGGAGAGGTCATCCGGCCCGCGCGGAGATTGATCTTGTGGTCGTGGCCGATGACCACGGCCCGGTGCGGGTCGCAGAGGATGATCTGCGCGCCCATGTCGATCAGCTTGTCCACGAAGAAGAGGCGGCTCTCGAACATCTTCTGATGGATGAGCACGCTGCCCTTGCACTGCGTGGCCACGACCAGCATGACGGACAGCAGGTCCGGGGTCAGGCCCGGCCAGGGGGCGTCGGCGATGGTCATGATGGAGCCGTCGATGAAGGATTCGATCTCGTAGCTCTGCTGCGCGGGGATATAGATGTCGTCGCCGCGCTGCTCGAGCTTCACGCCCAGGCGGCGGAAGCACTCGGGGATGATGCCCAGCTGCTCCCAGCAGACGTTCTTGATGGTCAGCTCGCTCTGCGTGATCGCGGCCATGCCGATGAAGGAGCCGACTTCGATCATATCCGGCAGGATGGTGTGCTGCGCGCCGTGCAGCTGCTTCACACCGTGGATGGTGAGCAGGTTGGAGCCGATGCCCTCGATCTGCGCGCCCATCGCGGTGAGCAGCTTGCAGAGCTGCTGCACGTAGGGTTCGCAGGCGGCGTTGTAGATGGTGGTCGTGCCTTCGGCGAGGGTCGCGGCCATCACGATGTTGGCCGTACCGGTCACGGACGCCTCGTCCAGGAGCATGTAGCAGCCCTGCATCGTGCGGCCCGAGGAGAGGTTGTAGGCCCGCTTGGCGGTGTCGTAGGAGCATTTCGCGCCCAGGCGCATGAAGCCTTCGATGTGCGTGTCCACGCGGCGCCGGCCGATCTTGTCGCCGCCCGGCTTGGGGAAGAAGGCGTTGCCGAAGCGCGCGAGCAGCGGTCCGACCACGAGCACGGAGCCCCGCAGCTGGGCGCACTTCTGCACGAACTCCGCGCTGCGGATGTAGAACTCGTTGACGTGGTTCGCCGTGAAGGTGTACTCCCCCTTGGCGTGGCGCTCCACGCCCACACCCATGCTCCGCAGCAGGTCGATGAGATTCTTGATGTCCAGGATCTCCGGGACATTGCTGATGGTGACCGGCTCTGCGGTGAGGAGGACGGCGCTGATCACCTCCAGGGCCTCGTTCTTCGCGCCCTGGGGATAGATTTCGCCGCTGAGGCGGCGTCCGCCTTCGATGACAAAACTGCTCATATATGCTCTACTTCCGGGTGCAGCGTGACGCCGAAGCGCTCGCGCACCCCGTTGATGATGCGTTGTTCGAGGGCCAGGACCTCCTGCGGGGAGGCCTGCCCGCTGGCGTTGACCAGCACGAGGGGTTGTTTCTCATAGACCGCCGCGCCGCCTTCCGTCGCGCCCTTGAAGCCGCACTGGTCAATTATCCAGGCGGCCGGCACCTTGACCGTGCCGTCCGGCAGGTCGAAGTGCGGGGCGCTCCCGTCGGGCGAGATGCGCGCAAAGTCCTCCCGGCTTACGACCGGGTTCTTGAAGAAGCTGCCGGCGCTGCCGAGCTCCTCCGGATCGGGCAGTTTCTGCTGCCGGATGCGGATGATGGCGTCGCGCACGGCCTGCGGCGTCAACGGGTCGCAGCCCGCCAGCGCCTCCTGCACGCCTTTGTATTCGAGGCGCGGGCTGTGCTTGCGCGTGAGGCGGAAGAGCACGCTCGTGACAACGTAGCGGCCCTTGGTCTCCGGCTGCTTGAAAAGCGAATCGCGGTAGCCGTAGCAGCACTCCTCGCGGGTGAACTTGACTTTCCTGCGCTCCTGCAGGTCGAAGCAGACCACGCCGGAGATGAGGTCCTTGACCTCCACGCCGTATGCGCCGATGTTCTGGACGGCGGCGGCGCCCACCTCGCCCGGGATGAGCGAGAGGTTCTCCGCGCCCCAGAGGCCGTGGCGGCAGGTCTCCGCCACGAAATGGTCCCAGACCACGCCGGCGCCAACCATCACGGGGACCTCGTCGAGGCCCACGTCGACGTATTTGATGAACTCGATGTTCGAGTGCAGGACCGTGCCCGGGAAGTCCCCGGTGAAGAGGAGGTTGCTCCCCGCGCCGATGTGCAGCAGGGGCTGCGGGAGGCGGTCGAAGTTGAGCCCTTCCAGCTCCTTCACGGTCTCGTACTCGACATAGCACGCGCAGGACACCTTCATCCGGAAGGTATTCTGCGCGAGCAAATCGTAGTTCAGTTGGATTCTCACGACTGCGGCTCTACGTAGGTGGAAGACAGGAAGAGTTCCTCCATCTGCGCATCGTCGATCTTGGACGGGGAGTCGATCATCACGTCGCGGCCCTGGTTGTTCTTCGGGAACGCGATGTAGTCGCGGATCGTCTCCTGCCCGCCGAAGAGGGCGCAGACGCGGTCGAAGCCGAACGCCAGACCGCCGTGGGGCGGAGCGCCGAACTTGAAGGCGTTGATGATGAAGCCGAACTTGTATTCGGCGTCCTCCTTGCTGATGCCGAGCACCTCGAACATGCGGCTCTGCATTGCAGCGTCGTGGATACGGATGGAGCCGCCGCCGAGCTCGGTGCCGTTGAGCACGAAGTCATAGGCATTGGCGCAGACGCGCTCCAGGTCCTCCTTCTTGTCGGAGTAGAACCATTTCTCGTGCTCCGGCTTCGGAGCCGTGAAGGGATGGTGCATCGCGTAAAAGCGGCCGTCCTCCTCGCTCCACTCGAGGAGCGGGAAGTCCACGACCCACAGCGGGGCGAAGACCTTCGGGTCGCGCAGGCCGAGACGATTGCCCATCTCGATACGCAGCACGCCCAGCTGGGTCTGCGTCTTGCGCTTCTTGCCGCAGAGGACCAGCACCAGGTCGCCGGCTTTGGCCTCGCAGGCCTCGGCCACGGCCTTCAGCTGCTCGGGCGTGTAGAATTTATCGACGCTGGACTTGATGCTGCCGTCAGCAGCGACCTTGATATAGACGAGGCCCTTGGCGCCCACCTGCGGGCGCTTGACCCACTCGGTCAGCTCATCGAGCTGCTTGCGGGTGTATTCGGCGCAGCCTTCCACGGCGATGCCGCCGATGTACGCGGCGCCGTCGAAGACGGAGAAGCCGCAGCCCTGCACGAGCTTCGTGATCTCGTGGATCTTCATGCCGAAACGCACGTCCGGTTTGTCGGAGCCGTAGCCGTCCATGGCGTCGTACCAGCTCATGCGCGGCAGCGGGTTGGGGATGTCCACGCCGAGGGCGTTCTTGAACATCTGCCGCATCATGCCCTCGAAGGTGTTCAGGACGTCTTCCTGCTCCACGAAGGACATTTCGCAGTCGATCTGCGTGAACTCCGGCTGGCGGTCGGCGCGCAGGTCTTCGTCACGGAAGCAGCGCACGATCTGGAAGTAGCGGTCGTAGCCCGCGACCATCAGCAGCTGCTTGAAGGTCTGGGGACTCTGCGGCAGGGCGTAGAAGGTACCGGGGTTCATGCGGGAAGGCACCACGAAGTCGCGGGCACCTTCCGGGGTGGACTTGATCAGGTACGGGGTCTCGATCTCCATGAAGCCCTGGCCGTCCAGATAGGTGCGGATCTCCTGCGCCAGGCGGTGGCGCAGCGCAAGGGCGCGCTGGAGGGGCGGACGGCGCAGGTCGAGGTAGCGGTACTTGGCGCGCAGGTCCTCGCCGCCGTCGCTCTGCTCTTCGATGGTGAAGGGCGGAACGGAAGATTTGTTCAGGATACGGATGGCGCTGAGCTTGATCTCGACGTCTCCGGTGGGCATCTTGGGATTCTTGCTCTGGCGCTCGAGCACCTCGCCCGTGGCCTGGATCACGAATTCACGGCCCAGGGAAGCAGCGGTCTCGACGAGCGCGGCGTCGGCGTCCGCCTCCACCACCAGCTGCGTGATGCCGTAGCGGTCGCGCAGGTCGATGAAGGTCATGCCGCCGAGTTTACGGGATTTCTGCACCCATCCCGCGAGGGTGACTGTCTTGCCTTGGTCGGCGAGACGGAGCTCGCCGCAAGTGTGGGTTCTATACATAGTTTCAGGATCTTATATTCCAAACTACAAAAGTAAAAAAAACCGCCCGTATTTGCAACGGGCGGTTTTCAGATCCCCGATCGGGTCGGGGAGGACGGATCTTATTTAACGATCTTGATGTCCCACTTGGCGTTGTCGTTGTTGAAGTCGAACTTGCCCAGGGTCGGGGTGCTGTCCGCGACGGAGTAGAGGCACCACTTCTGCGGGTGACCGCAGCCAGGGATGGCCTTCGGCGCGATGCGCCAGGTACCGTCGGTCAGCTGCTCGATCTTCCAGAGCTGCTCGTCGGCGCCGGTGAACTCCGGCACGGTGACCAGCTCGTGGCCTTCGGCGGCGGCGAGGGCACGGTTGGTGCCTTCGATCACGATCTTATAGTAAGGACCGCCAAGATAGCCACCGGCCTCGGGAACGGCCTCGATCGTCCACTTCTGGTGAGGACGGGCCATGTAGTCGTTGGTGCGCACGTCGATGTTGCCCTCCGGCCAGCCACCGATCACATCCTCCAGCTTCTGGTTCTCCACCTTGACGATGGTCTCGTTGGCCTGACGGCCGAAACCACGCATGCCGCCGGCAGCGCGGACGAAGTCCACGGTGAGCTCAAGGGCGTAGCCACGACGGCGGGAGAGAATCTTGTAGGTGCCGTCCGAGAGGATCTCGCCGGCCTCCGGCCAACCGTTCTTCCAGATGATCGGGCGGATGGCGAGGGTGCTGCGGCCGCTGAGGTCGAGGTCAGCCTCCCAGTGGAAGGACATCTTCTCGACACCCGGCTCCACGATGAAGCGGCCGAAGTGGCCGGCGCCGAAACGACGGTCCTCGGCAGCGACGACCATCTTGCCACCACCCTGCAGCATGTCGCGGCCCATGTTGTCAAGGAAAGGACCGAACGGGCTGCGGGAGCGGCCGACGATGATGTTATAGGTGGAGTTGGCACCGTCGCAGCAGGTGCCGTGCGTACCGAGCAGGTAGTACCAGCCGTCCTGGTACATCATCGAGGAAGCCTCGCAGTCGATGGCCACGTCGATGTCCTTGGCGCCTTCCTTGCGGCCACCCGTCGCCGGGTCGAGCTCGACCATGCGGATGTTGCCGAAATAGGTGCCGAAGGTGCAGAAGAGGCGGCCGTTCGGATCCATCAAGAAGCCGATATCGATGGCGTCGCAGTCTTCGTCAACTTCAGAATGAGCGACCTCGATCGGGTCGGAATACTTGAAGTCCGGGGAATTCGGATCGAGGGTCTTGTTCCACATCGTGAGGATACGGCCGGCGTGACCGCCGCCGAGACCACCACCGGTGGAGCTGTAACCGACGAGGTAACGGTCGCCGATCTTGATGGCATCCGGGGCAGCACCGCCGCCGGGACGGACAGCGCCGCTCTCCCACACCCAACCGTCAGCGGACATCAGGCCGCCGCCACCGGTACCGAAGGTGTAGTATTTGCCGTCGCACTCCATGATCGTGGACGGGTCGTGGATATAGGGCGCGCCCACCTGGGCGGCTGCAGTCAGACCAAACAGGGCGAAAGCGCCCGCGAGAAGAATATTCTTGGTTTTCATATGGCGCATCGTTTATTTCGTGGAGAGGGTGATGTTCTTGACAGGCTTGCCGGCCTCGTCGATGAAGCGGCAGCAGAAATCGGACATGCCGGGGCCGTTGATGACGGCGCCCCAGATGATGTTGCGGCCCTTCTTGAGGGTCAGGCGCTTGGAAGCGACATCGTCCATGACGCGGCGACGGTCGCCGGACAGGATGACAGCCTCTTCACCGTTCACCCACCACATGGAGGCGGAGTTGGAACCGACGGCCAGACGCACGTTCGGGATGTCTTCCTCGCAGTTGACCACGGTCACGGCCCAGAAGATCACGCCGTAGCGGTCCTCGGTGAGGTTGGTGGCGAAGCGGAAGAGCTTCACGTTCGGCATCTTGCTGTCCATCGCGTGCCACTTGAGGGTCACCTTCTTCTGCTCGTACTTGGGAGCTTCCATGCCGAAGCCCATCGGGCGGCCACCCTGCAGGTTCACAGGCGGCTGGTATTCGACGGTCACCTTGATCTTGGAGCCGTCCTTGGGAAGGACGTCACCGAGCTGGCCCTTGAAGTACTCCTGTGCGAAGGCTTCGCGGATGTAGCTGTCAACGAAGACGGTGTTGGAACGGTTGGGTTTGCTGATCGGTTCGAGCAGCAGCCAGCGGCCCAGGAAGCCCTGAGCGTCCGGAGCGGACGTTTCGGTCGTGACGGGCACCAAGTACTTGTCAAGCTGGGTCGAGGAGTCGGCATAGACCTGGGCCCGGCCGGAGATACCCGGCACCAGGAGCACCAGCTCCATAGCGACGAAGAGGGTTTTGAAAATGGTTTTCATAAATGGTATGAGTTGTTAAGTGTTGTTCACGTCTCACTAAGGTACGGCTTTTTCTGACATCCCGGGCCCTCGCGCGTACGTATTGACGATATTTTAAAGAAATAGACCGAAAAACTAAAGGCCCCGCGGGATTCCGCGAGGCCTTCAATCCGGGTATCAGGACTCCGACTACTCGTCGTCCTTGTCGGCGGCGGCGTAGTCCGCGAGGAGTTTGGTCTGGACGTCGGCCGGAACCGGCTGATAGTCGGCGAACTCCATCGTGAACGTGGCGGAGCCGGCGGTCAGGGAGCTCAGGGTCGTGGAGTAGCGGTAAAGCTCTGCAAGAGGAACGCGGGCCTTGAGGATCGCGAAGCCCTTGTCGGCACCCATCGTACCGAGGATACCGCGGCGGTTCTGCAGGTCGGACATCACGGCACCTTGGTAATCGGCCGGGGTCATGACCTCGACGTTGTAGATCGGCTCGAGGATCTTCGGACCGGCGTTGCGGAAAGCCTCACGGAAGGCGTTGCGGCCGGCGATGATGAAGGCGATTTCCTTGGAATCCACCGGGTGCATCTTGCCGTCGTAGACGAAGACGCGGATGTCGCGGGCGTAGGAACCGGTCAGCGGGCCCTCCACCATGCGCTCCTTGATACCCTTGAGGATAGCGGGCATGAAGCTGAGGTCGATGGCGCCACCGACGACGCAGTTGTAGAACTCCAACTTGCCGCCCCACTCGAGGTCGGTGATATCCTGGGTCTTGATGTTGAGCTGCGTGTCCTTGCCGTCGATCTTGAACTTGGTGTTCAGCTCGCCTTCAGCCGGGCAGACCAGCAGGTGGACCTCACCGAACTGGCCGGCGCCGCCGGACTGCTTCTTGTGACGGTACTGTGCGGTCGCGACCTTGGTGATGGTCTCGCGGTACGGCACCTTCGGGGCGAAGAGCTCGACGTCGAGCTTGTACTCGTTGTTGAGCAGCCACTTGACGATGTTGATATGCTGCTCGCCGTTGCCGCTGAGGATGGTCTGGCGGAGCTCCTTGGAGTATTCGACGATCACGGTCGGATCGGTGGAAGCGATCTTCTTGAGGGCGTCGCCGAGCTTCTGCTCGTCCTGCTGGACCTTGGCTTTGATGGCGCAGCGGTACTTGGGAGCAGGATACTGGATCTTGTCGTAGTTGATGTTGGAGCCGGGCAGGGAGAGGGTCGTGTTGCTGCGGCCGTTCTTGAGCTTCACGGCGCAGCCGAAGTCACCGGCGTGCAGCGTGGTGACGGACTCCTTCTTGGTGCCGGCGACGGCGTAGATGGCGGAGAGACGCTCCTTGTTGCCGGTGGCGGGATCCTCGAGATCCATGCCGGCGGTCACGGAACCGCTCATCACCTTGAAGTAGGAAACCTCACCGAGGTGCTGCTCCACATCGTTCTTATAGATGAACAGGGAGCTGGCGCCGTTCTCCTTCACGTCCGGAGCCGGAGCGACGTCCTTGACGAAATCGAGGAGGCGCTTGACGCCGATGTCCTTCTTCGCGCTGACGCAGAAGACCGGATAGGCCTCGCCGGCGGCGATACCCAGGTTGAGACCCTTGTGGATCTCCTCCTCGGAGAGCTCGCCGGTCTCGAAGTACTTCTCCATCAGGGTGTCGTCAAACTCTGCAGCCTTCTCGACGAGGGCGGCGCGGGCCTCCTCGGCCTGGGCCTGCAGGTTGGCGGGAATATCGAGGTCCTCGCGGGTGCCGTTGGCATCCTTGAAGTGGTAATACTTCATAGTCAGGACATCCACGAAGCCGTCGAAGGCGGTGCCGGGGTTCACCGGGAACTGCACGTACACGGCCTTGCTGCCGAAGGACTCCTTGATGGAGTTCTGGATGTTGTCCCAGTCAGCCTTCTCAGCGTCCAGCTGGTTGATGGCGACCACGATGGGCAGCTTCTTGGTATCGGCCAGGCGGAGGAAGTTCTCCGTGCCCACCTCGACGCCCTGCTGGGCGTTGATCACGAGCACGCCGCTCTCGCACACCCGGAAGGCAGCGTAGGCGCCGCCGATGAAGTCGTCGGAACCCGGAGTGTCGATGAAGTTGATCTTGGCGCCCTGGAACTCGGCATACAGCGGTGTGGCATAGATGGAGCGCTGGTTGAGCTTCTCGAGTTCGTCGTTGTCGGAAAGGGTGTTCTTGTCTTCGATCGTACCTCTACGGTCGATCACCTTGCCCTCGAAGAGCATGGCTTCTGCAAGCGAAGTCTTACCGGATTTCGTGGCACCGAGCAGGACGACGTTGCGGATGTCTTTAGTGGAATAATCTTTCATTGTGTTGCGTATGCTGTATTAATTATTAGTCAAAGCCCACAAATCTAATCATTTTTGAGAGCATTCGCAAATCATTCTACGCGCTGTCGCAAGATTAATTCTTCCCCGCTGATTCCCACTTCCCGGAGCAGGGTTTCGTTGAGTTCTCCGGGCAGGACATGCAGGCGACGGCACACGGCGGGGAAGTCGGAAAGGGAGCGGTCCGCCTCCAGAAGGCGGAACAGGCTGGTGAGGACAGAGTCTTGTCTATTCATAGCTGTATTGCGGTTTTTTTCGCAAAAATGAGACAGCGATGCGAAAAAAACAACAGAATCCCGGGGGTACGGAGGGGGTATTATAGGAAAAAATACTTTTTTTAATCATTTGTTCTGTTTTTCTGAACATAGATGCAGAATTCCGGCACCGGAATCCAACCTACAACAAATAACTTTGAACCGTGCAGAATGACTTCTTCCATATCCATCTTCGCCAGGCGCGCGAGCTGGCCGGCCTCTCCCAGGCCGAACTGGCAGACGATATCGGCGTGAGCCGGACGACCATCGTCGCGCTCGAGAGCGGCAGGACCCGTCTTTTCAACAAGACGGTACCCCTGATCGCCCGGCGGCTGGGCATCTCGGTCGAGGCCCTGCTCTGCGGCGGACGGGTGGAGGACATTCTCCGTGACGAGCCTTCCCGGCTCGAGCGGGAGCGCGCGCTCCGGAATGAATACGAGCAGCGCATCCAGATCCTGCAGGACAAGCTGGACGCGGAAGTCCACCTCAACAAGGTGCTGCAGGGCAACGTGGATTCTCTCACGCAATCCAACCAGTATCTGCTGGAGCAGCTCCGCAAGGAGCAATAGGTGCCGATTATTTTGTATCTTTGCGCGATGCACAAAGCGCAACTTCTCCCTTATCTCGAACCGGGCCGGCTGGAGGCCGGATGCGACGAGGCGGGACGCGGACCCCTCGCGGGGCCGGTCTATGCCGCCGCCGTCATCCTGCCCGCGGATTTCCACCATCCCCTGCTGAACGATTCGAAGCAGATGAGCGAGAAGGCGCGCGACGAGCTGCGCCCGATCATCGAGCGGGAGGCCGTCGCCTGGGCCGTCGAGGCCGTGAGCGCGGAAGAGATCGACCGCCTGAACATCCTCGGCGCCTCGCTCGAGGGCATGCGGCGGGCGGTGAGCCGGCTCGCCGTGCGGCCGGATTTCCTGCTGGTGGACGGTAACCGCTGGCGCCCGTTCGACGGCTACCCGTACCAGACCGTCGTCCACGGCGACGCCACCTATGCCAGCATCGCGGCGGCGTCCGTGCTCGCCAAGACCTGGCGCGACGAGCGCATGCGCGAGCTGGCGCGGGCGTACCCGCAATATGGATGGGAGCACAACATGGGCTATCCGACCCCGGAGCACATCGCCGCCATCAAGGCGCACGGCTATTGCCCGGAACACCGGAAGTCCTTCCATCCCAAAGAGTTAGAACCAAGTTTATTTGATTGATATGAAAAAATTTCTGTTAACCGTTGCCACCGCCCTGCTCCTGATGCCGGCCGCCCTGCGCGCCGACGAGGGCATGTGGCTCCTTCCCCTGCTCGAGAAGATGAACGCCGACGCCCTGCGCAACCTGGGCTCCCGGCTGACCCCGGAGCAGATCTACAGCGTGAATAATTCGTCCATCAAGGACGCCATCGTCCAGTTCGGCGGCGGCTGCACGGCCGAAATCATTTCCGGCCAGGGCCTGCTGGTCACCAACCACCACTGCGGCTACAGCAACATCCAGGCGCTTTCCTCCACGGAGCACAATTACCTCGAGGACGGCTATTTCGCCCTGACCCGCGAGGAGGAGATTCCCTGCCCGGGCCTGACCGTGCGCTTCCTGCAGAGCATGACCGACGTGACCGACGAGCTCGCGGCCGGCAAGAGCCGCCAGGAGCTGATCGGCGCGGCGCAGGTCGCCAACCCGAACTGCCAGGTGCGCATCGTCAGCTTCTACAATGACAACGTGCAGTACCTGATCGTGTCCAAGATCTACCGCGACGTGCGCTTCGTGGGCGCCCCGCCCGCAGCCTCCGGCAAGTTCGGCGGCGACACCGACAACTGGATGTGGCCGCGCCACACCTGCGACTTCTCCATGTTCCGCGTCTATGCCGGTGCGGACAACGAGCCGGCCGATTATTCCCCGGACAATGTCCCGATGCGCCCGCGCCAGTTCCTGAACATCTCCCTCAAGGGCGTGCAGGAAGGCGATTTCGCCATGATCATGGGCTACCCGGGCAGCACGCAGCGCTTCCAGACCGCCGCGCAGCTCCAGGACATGCTCGCGACCAACGACGTCCGCATCGACGCCCGCGGCGTGCGCCAGGACGTCCTCTGGAAGGCCATGCGCGCTGACGACAAGGTCGGCCTGCAGTACGCCAACAAGTACGCCGGCTCCTCCAACGGCTGGAAGAAGTGGATCGGCGAGCGCGAGGCTTTCGCCGCCCTCGACATCATCGGCCGCGAAGAGCAGAAGGAGCAGGACCTGACCGCCTGGATCAACGCCGACGCGGCCCGCCAGACTGCCTACGGCGGCGCCATCGACCGCATTGCGAAGAGCGTGGAGGGTTCCACCGCGCCGAAGCTCGCCGTCACCCTCCTCTCCGAGACGCTCGGCCGCATCGAGCTGCTGGGCTTCGCCAACACGATGGACCGTTCCATGCAGATGGCCCTCAACGCCCAGGACCAGGAGACGGATGTCAAACAGCGCGTGCAGGAGACGCTGGACGTGGTCATGGACATGCTGAACGAAGAATACAAGGACTACGACGCCAACGTGGACCGCGACGTGGCCATCGCCCTGATCGACCATTATAAGTCCCGCGTGAACCCCGCCGACGCCGTGATGCTGAACGGCAAGAGCATACTCACGATGGATACCCGCAAGCTGGTGGACAACCTCTTCAAGAAGAGCATCTTCACCTCCCCGGAGAAGATCGGCGCCAAGCCCATCACCGCGAAGACGCTCGCCGCCGACCCGGCCGTGCAGCTCGCCAAGGCCGTGACGGCCGCCAGCCAGCCGCTCACCCAGGCCGCGAACGCCGCCCGCACGGACCTCTCCGCGGCCTCCAAGGCCTACGGCGCCGCCCTGCTGAAGTGGACCGAGGGCCAGCCCAGCTATCCCGACGCCAACTCCACCTGCCGCCTGACCTACGGCACCGTCAAGAGCTACGAGCCCAAGGACGGCGTGCTCTACAAGTACTACACGACCCTCAAGGGCGTGATGGAGAAGGAAGATCCGGACGATTATGAATTCCGCGTGCCCGCGAAGCTGAAGGAAATCTACCAGAACAAGGACTACGGCCAGTATGCCAACGCCCAGGGCGAGCTCGTGACCTGCTTCCTGACCAACCTGGACATCACGGGCGGCAACTCCGGCAGCCCGGTGATGGACGCCGACGGCAACCTGATCGGCCTGGCCTTCGACGGCAACTGGGAAGCGATGAGCAGCGACGTGATGTTCGAGCCGAACCTCCAGCGCTGCATCTGCGTCGACATCCGCTACGTCCTGCTGATGCTGGACAAGTATGCCGGTGCCGGCTATCTGCTGAATGAAATGAATCTGGTGAAAGAATAATGACGAAAGAAGATATTTTGCAAGCCCTGCGGGAGGTGCGCCATCCCGCCAAGGCCGACCGCGACATCGTGGAGATCGGCATGGTGCACGATGTGGAGATCTCGGACAGCCGCGTGGTCGTGACGCTCGCGTTCCCGAAGCGGCGCGATCCGCTCTCCGAATACCTGATCGGCAGCGCCCGCGCGGCGCTGATCCGCCACCTGCCCTCCTCCGTCGCGTCGGAGGTCAAGACTGTCGTGGTCGATGACGAGAAGCCCAAGAAGAAGGGCCTCAACCTCGGCCTGGAGCAGCTCTCCGAGGTGCGCCACATCATCGGCATCGCCTCGGGTAAGGGCGGCGTCGGCAAGTCCACCGTGGCCGTCAACCTGGCCTGCGCGCTGGCGCGGCTGGGCTACAAGGTCGGCCTCGCCGATGCGGACGTCTACGGCCCTTCCGTGCCCGTGATGACGGGGACCGAGGGCGCCACGCCGGCCGCCGAGCCGGGCGCCGAAGAGGGCCAGGAGCTCATCATCCCGCTGGAGAAGTTCGGCGTGAAGTGGATGTCCATCGGCTATTTCGCGGAGCGGGGCCAGGCCCTGATCTGGCGCGGCCCGATGGCCTGTAACGCCCTCAAGCAGATGATCCTGCAGGTGAAGTGGGGTTCGCTGGACTTCCTGCTCATCGACATGCCCCCGGGCACGGGCGATATCCACATCAGCCTGGTGCAGGACATCCCGATGGAGGGCGCCGTGATCGTGACGACGCCGCAGACCGTGGCGCTCGCCGACGTGGAGAAGGGGGTGAATATGTTCCGCAACGAGAACGTGAACCGTCCCATCTTCGGCCTGGTCGAGAATATGGCCTGGTTCACGCCGGAGGAGCATCCGGACGAGAAATACTACATTTTCGGCCGCGACGGCGGCGCGGAGATGGCCAGCGAGCTGGGTGTCGACCTGCTGGGACGCATTCCCCTGGTGCAGGGCATCCGCGAGAGCGGCGACGCCGGCGAGCCGGCTGCCCTGGGCAACCGTCCGGACGGCCTCGCCTTTGTCGAACTGGCCGGCAAGCTGGCCGAAAAACTCGGATAATTTATGGAAGTACGGGCGAAAAAGGCTTTAGGCCAACATTTCCTTACGGATCAGAGCATCGCACAGGGTATTGTGCGAGCTCTGACCGTCAGTGAGGTCCGGGACGTCTTGGAAATCGGTCCTGGCATGGGAGTGCTCACGCAGTACCTGCTGCAGCGGGACGACCTGGATCTGAAGCTGGTGGAGCTGGACGGGGAGAGCGTGGACTACCTGCTGACCCATTTCCCGGGCATGCAGGGCAAACTCTATCAAGCCGACTACCTGCGCCTGGACATCCACAAGCTGTTCCCCGGGGCGTACCGGGTGATCGGCAATTTCCCCTACAATATTTCCTCGCAGATCTTCTTCAAGATCCTCGACGACAAGGACCGCATTCCGGAGGTCGTCTGCATGATCCAGAAGGAGGTCGCGGACCGCATCGCCGAGAAGCCCGGCAGCAAGACCTACGGCATCCTGTCGGTGCTGCTGCAGGCCTGGTACGACATTGATTATATCATGAGCGTGGGCTCCGGCGCCTTCGCGCCGCCGCCCAAGGTGCAGTCCGCCGTGATCCGCCTGCGGCGCAACGGCCGCACGGAACTCGGCTGCGATGAGAAGGCCTTCAAGATGGTCGTGAAGACGGCGTTCAACCAGCGCCGCAAGACGCTCCGCAACGCGCTCAAGCCGCTCCTGCCGGAGGGCTTCGACGCCTCCGACCCGGTCTTCGACCTGCGCGCCGAGCGCCTCGGCGTCGAGGACTTCGTCGCCCTTACGCAGCAGATTTTCGCTTAATCAGGGCGCTGAGGAGGGCGCTGAGGGCGGCGAGGAGGAGCAGGATGGAGGTGGCGCGGGAGACGGCTTCGCCGGTCCGGTAGGACGGCGGATCGAAGCGCATGACCAGCGTATGCTCGCCGGCCGGGACTTGGGCGGCGCGCAGCAGGGTGCCTTCCAGCTCGATGGGCAGGGCTTCGCCCGTGTCTTCGACCGTCAGGGTCCATCCCACAGGATAGTAGACTTCACTGAAGATGAGCCGCGCGGCCTCGGGGGTCGTGTAGCGGTAGCGGAGCTCGTTCGGGGCATAGGAGGTGAGCTCAACGGAGGGCGGCAGTGCCGCTGCGAAGCCGTTCTCCCGGACAGGGTCGGGCGTCAGCGAAGCGGAGCCCGATAGCGGAGCAGCGGTAGCTGCCGCCTCCGTAGCGAACCACGCGTTGCCCTTAGCGTAAGGGTAGCGGAGCGGGGCCATGTCGCCGTCGAGGATGATGTAGCGGCAGTTCAGGGACGCGAGGCCGGGGAGTTCCGGCAGGGCGGCTTCCGCTTCGGCGAGGGTCTTGGCATCGCCGAGGGCCTTGTATATCTGGTTGATTTCGCCCGTCAGGGTGCTCTCGATGAATTCCTGGTAGCGTTGCAGCTTGGCCGGCGAGTAGCCGCCGATGTTCTTGTGCCAGTAGGACGGGTGCGAGTCGTTGAAGACGTTGACCGTCAGGTCCAGGACGCGGTAGGACGGGTCGGTGTCGGAGAGGATCAGCTCGTCGACCGGTCGCTTGTCGAACTGGCTCTGGAAGGCGCGCGGGGAGACGAAGTGGTCCGCGTTCAAGTAGCGCTTGCCCACGAAGCCGAGGTCCAGCAGCACCAGCAGCGAGATGAGCGCGACGGCCGTCAGGCGGCGCCGCTGCCCCATTTCCGGATGCGTCCGGAAGGTCTCGGCGGCGTTCCTCGGGACGGAGACGCCCCATTTCAGCAGGCCGAAAGTGGCGAGGATGAACAGCAGCGAGCGGATGGCGTCGTTGACCAGCAGCTGCCGGCGGTCGGTGACCAGCGCATCCACCAGCACGTCCGGCTGGCCGGCGTCAACGCTGCCGCTGAAGGTGCCGGCGATGCCGGGGAAAACCATACAGAGCAGGCAGAAGCACGCCGGGATGGCTGCGACGATGCGGACTTTCTTCTGCGAGAGCGCGGCCGCCGCCTCGGGATCCCGGACGATGCGGTCGAGCACCAGGAAGCCGAGCATCGGCAGGGTGAACTGGAGGACCGTCAGGGCCATGGAGACCGTGCGGAATTTGTTGTAGAGCGGGGCTACGTTGTAAAAGAATTTCGTGAATGCGAGGAAATGGCTGCCCAGGGCGAGCAGGACGGCGAGCACGGTGCCCGCCACGAGCCACCATTTCTCTTTCCCCTTATAGAGGCACAGGCCCAGGACGAAGAGGAAGACGGTGATGGCACCCAGGTACATCGGGCCTGCCGTGAAAGGCTGCGGGCCCCAGTAGAGCGGCAGGTTCTTGGCGACTTCCTTGAGGTTCGGCTGGCCGGCCTGTTTGAGGAGGTCGTAGGTTTCGGAGTGTTTCGGGTTGACCGCGCCGGCGGAGGAGCCACCGTTGAAGTTGGGAATCAGCAGGTTGGGGAGTTCTTCCCAGCCGTAGGACCAGGCGGTGGCGTAGTCGAGGTCGAGGCCCTTGGCGCCCTCGCCGCTCTCAGCCGCCGCAGTGCTGCCGCCGCGCATGGAGTACGGGGTGTATTCCATCGTGGGGAGGAGCTTGGTGGCGTTGGTGGCGATGCCGGCGACGCCGAGGACCAGCAGCAGGGCCGATGCGGCGAAGAATCGACCCCAGACGGTCTTCTTCGCAGCTGGTTCGGCAGCTGCCCCTGCTCCGCTATCGCTTCGCGACCCTTCCCGGGTAAACGGCTCTGCAGGGGCACTGCCGAACCCGTGGCCGCGAAGGAGCGAGATGACCAGGACGATGACGTAGATCAGGATTAGGATCGCTAAATAGTATGTGATCTGCGGGTGGTTGGCTTTGACCTGGAAACTCAGCGCCAGGCCGAATAAAGCAGCTCCGAGAATGGTGCCAGGCAACCAGGACGCCGGACCGGCAGCTGTCTCCGCTCCGCTATCGCTTCGCGACCCTGCCCGGGTAAACGGCTGCGCGGAGGCACTGCCGCGCCCGGCTAAGGCGCGCTTATAGGTATAGATCAGGGCGGCGAGGACCCAGGGGAGGAAGGCGAGGGCCTGCATCTTGGTGTTGTGGCCGACCTGGATGATCTGCAGGTTGTAGGAGCAGAAGGTCACGGCGATGGCGCCGCCGACGGCGACGAGGGGATGGATCCCGAGGGCGAGCATCAGCAGCCAGGCGCCGAGCAGCGAGATGAAGAGGTAGGTGGCCGGGCGGCGGCCCAGCAGCAGGAAATCGTAGATCTGCTGCGTCCAATCGCCTTTCGTGGGGGCGTGGATGGTGGCCGTCGGCATGCCGCCGAACATCGACTCCGTCCAGGCCGTCTGGTCATCGGGGTGGGCGGCGTTCCAGGTCATCATTTCGTGGGACATGCCCTGCCAGCCGGAGATGTCGCTCTGGTTGACGATTTTGCCACTCAGGACCTGGGGCACATAGGCATAGGATAGAACAAGCAGGCCGACGATGATGCCGGCGTAAAGCAGCAGTTTTTTCTTCATTTACAGTACTTCAGCAAGCCGGGCCGTGAGGGCGCGACGGGTATATTTCTCTATGCCGGCCGTCTGCGGATGCTCCGCGTCGAGGAAGGCCAGCAGTTCCTGTTTCTTGTCCCAGTCGAACATGTCGCCGGCGGCGGCATCGCGCAGCACGGCTGCGGCTGCGCCGTCTTCCTGGCCGATGCCCAGGACGGGACGCCGGGCTGCCAAGTATTCAAAAATCTTGCCGGGCAGGACTTTGGCGTATTCCGGTTCGCGGCGCAGCGGCAGCAGCAGGATGTCGGCGGCGCGCTGTTCGCGGACAGTCTCGTCGTGAGGAAGGTAGCCCAGCTCGACGAGGTTGTCGCCCAGGCCGCGGGCGCGGATGGCATCCGTGATGGCGGCGTCGACTTTGCCGGCAAGGCGGATTTCGAGGCGCTGGCGGAAGTCCGGGTCGGCCGCGCAGCGTTCTGCCAGGGCGTCCCAGAGGTTCAGGGGGTTGCCGTCAGCGGCGAATAATCCCGTATGCACCAGGCGGAAGGGCGGGACGGCAGCTGCCCCCGCTCCGCTATCGGACTGCGCTGCGCTGACGTCCGACCCTGTCCGGGTGAACGGCTTCTCGGGGGCACTGCCGCTCCCGCTCTCTTCCGCCTGAAAGTCGGACTCATCAAAGCCGTTGGTGATCAGAACGACGGGGGTCTGGGTCTTGGCCTGGAAGTCGGCGGCGACGGGCGGGCTGACGCTGACGATCAGGTCGGCGCCGTCCAGCACGGCCTGCTCGAGCCGGCGGTGCCGACGGTCGGCGGCAGCCGAGAGGCCGAGGTGCTTGTAGTAGAACATTTCCGTCCACGGATCCCGGAAATCTGCAATCCAGCGCACGCCGAGGGCCTTTTTCAGCCCCAGGC
This sequence comes from Candidatus Cryptobacteroides sp., assembly GCA_045117755.1. Classification (GTDB taxonomy): domain Bacteria; phylum Bacteroidota; class Bacteroidia; order Bacteroidales; family UBA932; genus Cryptobacteroides. The sequence continues at coordinate 62,817 of JBGUOB010000079.1, read as the reverse complement.
CGATGAGATGCACCGACTGCGGCGGCCCCGTGGTGACCACGGCGTCGACGGGATGCTCCCGCAAATATTTCTTCAGGAAACGGACCGAGGGGCGCACCCAGCCGACCCGCGGGTCGGGGATGAAACAATTGCCCCGGATCCACAGCGAGAGGCGCTGCTTCCAGCTCTTCCGCTGCGCGTTGACGGGATTGACTTCCTGCCCCGCCTTCCCGCCGGTCAGGCGGCGGTAGATGGCGTACGGCTCGGAAATATGCGTCTTGATGACCTCGGCGCAGGCGGGAATGTCCTTGAGGAGGCTCTCGTCACGCGCGAGCTGTTCGGGATTCTCCGGCGTATAGACCACCGGCTGCCAGCCGAACTCAGGCAGATACTTGCTGAACTTCACCCAACGCTGAACCCCCGAACCACCGGTCGGGGGCCAGTAATATGTGATGATCAGCAGTCGCTTCAGCATTAACGTTTATAACCCTCAAGGTTGGCCTTGACGGTCTCCCAGTCGTAGTAGGGACCTACGACCGGCTCCAGTCCGCGGAGCTTGCGCTCCTGCTCCTGGTAGAGGAATTTCACGAGCACGTGGCCAGCCTTGTTTTTGTAGAAAATCAGCTGCAAATTGCTTGCCATGCAGATGTTCCAGAAGCCAAACCACTTCTCGCAGATCTCCTCAACCTCCAGACGGTCGCCCACACCCTCGACGCCGAGGTAGCTCGCGAGCGCCATCAGCGGGTAGTCGTGGCCGAAACGCAGGTCGGCGGCGTAGTTGCCGGTGGCCAGGGCCTCGTCGGCCTTCGCCACGATATCCTCCACGCAGGACTGCGCCATCGGGACGCGCTTGTCGCCGACTTCGACGGAGTTGCAGTGACCCAGATAGAGGAACATATTGTTCTGCGCCCAGCGGCGATAGATCGCGTCGAAGGGCAGCACGCTGTAGAGATTCTCCTCGATATCGAAATCCTCCGCCACGACGGCCGTGTCATACACGTCCTGCGTGAACTGGCGGGCGCTCTTGACGATCTTGCGGGCGGCCACCGGGTCGTTGAAGACGCGGGTGAGCACGCCGAGCGTGTCGTCCGGCACGTCCTTGAGCAGCTCGAAGCTCTTGCGCATCGCGGGCATCGTCAGGCGCTCCCAACCCTTTTCGTTGTCGAGATAGTCCATGAACTTCTCGCCGGTGTCCAGGCGGATCTGGAGCTTGGGGTTCTGGCGGATCAGGGAGTTGGTGAAGGAATTCATGCTGATGATGCAGCGCTGCACGGTGCTGGAGAAGGCACGGACGTTCTTCTCGCCCTTGAACACGCCGGGATAGCGGTTGAACATGCGCTCGGCGATGGCGGCGTGCTCGCGCGCTCCGCGCTGCGACAGGCGGCCGTCCATGCCGTCCCAGCCGGCGAGGACGTCGCGGGCGCCCTGGAGCAGCATCTCGCCGTCCGGGGTGAGCAGGCCCTCATGCTGGGCCGCCTCGAGGACGCCGATCACGCCGAGGTAGGCCTTGCCGCCCCAGTTGGAGCGGGAGCCGTGGCGGCCGTAATGGCTGATATAAACGGGCTTGTATCCCTTGGGGGCCGGGGTGTCTTGAAGCGGACGGAATTCGTAAGAATTCAGGTTGTTTCCGGCGCGGGAGTTCTCTTCCATCAGGGCGCGGACGGCAATCTCCGACCGCTTGGGCTGTGCGAAGGCGGCCGCGACGCTGAGCGTCAGGAGGGCCGCCAGGGCCATCATAGATTTTCTCATGCTTGGTGTCATTTTCGTTTGAAACAAAGATATATCTTTTATCGGCTCTCCCTCCGGGCCCCTCCGGGAATTGCTTTCGAATTCACGGCATTTTTTTTTACATTTGTATCTCCTTTAAAAATCATGTCAAAAAAAGGTGAAGATACTCCGATGCTGAAACAATACTTCAGCATCAAGGCGCAGCACCCCGAGGCAATCCTCCTGTACCGCGTCGGGGACTTCTATGAGACCTACTCCGACGACGCCGTGCTCGCCAGCAAGGTGCTCGGACTCGTGCTCACGCGCCGCTCCAACGGCGAAAAGGGCGACACGCCCATGGCCGGTTTCCCGCACCACGCCATCGAAGGCTACCTCCAGAAACTTGTCCGGAACGGCTACAAAGTGGCCATCTGTGACCAGCTGGAGGACCCCGCGCTCGTGAAGAATAAGCTCGTCAAGCGCGGCATCACCGAGATTCTCACCCCCGGCATCGCCTTCGGCGAAGGCATGCTGGACCAGAAAGAACATAACTACCTGGCCGGCCTGACCTTCGAGGGTCAGGTTTGCGGTGCCGCCTTCCTGGACGTTTCCACCGGTACCTTCCAGGTGGCCCAGGGCTCCCTCGATTACATCGGCACCCTGCTGAGCTCCCTCCAGCCGCGCGAGCTGGTCGTCCAGCGCGAGCTGCTGCGTGCCGTGAAGGAGCGCTATGGCGACTTCTACGCCACCGGTCTCGACGAATGGGCCTTCGTGCAGGACGCCGCCGTCGAGCGCCTCTGCAAACAGCTCAAGGTTCAGAGCCTCAAAGGCTTCGCCATCGACGGCTTCCCGCTCGCCATCTGCTCCGCCGGCGCCCTGCTGGTCTACCTCGAGCAGACGCAGCACGCGGGCCTGGGGAACATCTGCTCGATCGGCCGCATCGACGAGGAGAAGTTCGTCTGGATGGACAAATTCACCTTCCGCAACCTCGAAATCTTCCAGAGCAACGCCGGTCGCGAAGGCGTGAGCCTCGTGGACGTGATCGACCGCTGCTGCACCCCGATGGGCGCCCGCCTGCTGCGCCAGTGGCTCGCCATGCCGGTCATGGACCTGGGCGAGCTGAACGCGCGCTACGACGTGGTCCAGCTCCTGCACGACAACGAGGAGCTGCTCGCCGAACTGCAGGGCGACCTGAGCGAGGTAGGGGACCTGGAGCGCATTATTTCCCGGGCCGCCACGGGCAAGATCCTCCCGCGCGAGGCGCGCCAGCTCGGCCGCTCGCTGAGCCGCATGACCCCCATCCGGGAGCGCTGCACCGACACCGGCTGCGCGGCTCTCGACAAGCTTGCCAAGGGCCTGCACGACACCGACAAGCTGCTCACCCGCATCACCACGACCCTCGCGGAGGACGCCTCCCAGCTGGGACGGGGCGACGTCATCGCCCCCGGCGTAGACAGGCAGTTGGACGAGCTGCGCGACATCTCGCGCGGCGGCAAGGACTACCTCCTGCAGATGCAGGCGCGCGAAAGCGAGCGCACGGGCATCGCTTCGCTGAAAATCAGCTACAACAACGTCTTCGGCTACTACATCGAAGTGCGCAACACCTTCCGGGACAAGGTCCCGCCGGAGTGGATCCGCAAGCAGACGCTCGTCAACGCGGAGCGTTACATCACCCCGGAACTGAAGGAATACGAAGAAAAGATCCTCGGCGCGGAGGCCGCCATCTACGAGATTGAGAGCCGCCTGTACGGCGAGCTCGTCGCCGAGATCCAGAAGGCCATCCGCCACATCCAGGAGAACTGCCGCATCCTCTCCCGCCTCGACGTCCTGCAGGGCTTCGCGCAGCAGGCGCTCGACCGCAATTACTGCCGGCCGGAGATGGACAAGGGCAGCGTGCTGGACATCACGGCCGGGCGGCACCCCGTCATCGAGACGCTGATGCCCGTGGGCGAGGAATACGTCCCCAACGACATCCGGCTGGACAGCAAGGGCGAGCAGATCATGATCCTGACCGGCCCCAACATGGCCGGTAAATCGGCCCTCCTGCGCCAGACCGCCCTCATCGTGCTGATGGCCCAGATCGGCTCCTTCGTGCCCGCCTCGGCGGCGCGGATCGGCTATTTCGACAAAATCTTCACGCGCGTCGGCGCGACGGACAACATCTCCCGCGGCGAATCCACCTTCATGGTGGAGATGCTGGAGACCGCGATGATCATGCACAACCTCAGCGCCCGTTCGCTGGTGCTGCTGGACGAGATCGGGCGCGGTACTTCCACCTACGACGGCATGTCCATCGCCCGCGCCCTCGTGGAATTCATCCACCAGAACGGCAAGGGCGCCAAGACCCTCTTCGCCACGCACTACCACGAACTGAACGACCTCGAGGAGCGCTACCCGCGCGTCAGGAACTATCACATCGCCGTCAAGGAAGAAGGCAAGAACGTCATCTTCCTGCGCAAGCTCCAGCCCGGCGGCGTGGCGCACAGCTTCGGTATCCACGTGGCGCGCCTCGCGGGCATGCCGCGCGAGGTCATCGAGTCCGCCGAGCGGACGCTGCGCGACCTGGAGCGGCGCGAGAAACACGCGAGCGCCATGGCGATGGAGGACGACGGTTCCGTCCAGCTGTCTTTCTTCCAGCTCGACGACCCCACCCTCTCGGCCATCAAAGACAAGCTCGCCGCCGCCGACCTCAACAACATGACGCCCTTGCAGGCCTTCGACCTGCTCAGGGCGCTAAAGGGTGAATTGGGAATCTAAGTTTATTTCCCGAGGTAGAGCGTTTCGACTTTGACGGTGGCGTCGGGGGCCAGTTTGTCCACGACGATGGCGCGCGTCCACCACAAAATGGCGGTAGCTATGCTTGCGATGCGATAGACCTTGATCTGGTAACTCCCGTCTTCCTGTTTGGCATACGTCAGGTCGAACGGCGTGTTCTGGCTCGATTCAAAACCGGCCACCAGCAGCAGCGTCTGGGTGTCCCAGTCGACCGCGGAGCTCCCGATGTTCCCGCTGTATGCCTTCTTCAATTCCGCTTCGCTGTCGTAGCGCCGGATCCAGGCGTGCTGCCCCTCCTTTTCTATTTCTTGCGATCCTTCGGAGATCTCCAGCCATTTGGACGCGCCGGCACTGTTAATCGTTTCTGCCCGGAAGAGGGTGAAGTTGTCCGGATGCTCGTCCTTTTCGCGCAGGGTATCCCAGGTCAGCCCGACGATCTCTCCCTTCAGGATCTGGCCGCCCCACTCGCCGTTGGCGGCGTTCAGGTACACGTACATCCACTCGTTCTCCCCATTCGCGTTGGCGTCCGGGCCGACGCAGAACACCCAGGTCGGAGAATTCACCACCACGACGCTCTCCGCCTGGGACTGGCCCCAGGGGATGTAGTATAGCATGGCCTGAGCGGGAACGACGTTCGTGGTCCGGCTGATGCCGCGGCGGGCGAAGGGCTCCAACATCACCTTGACTTTCTCATAAGCGGCCTCCGCGGTTATCGTCTCGACAGGGTCGACGCTCGGAGTCGGGTCCAGCGACGGGAAAAAGTTTTTGCACGCGGTCAAGCTCAGGGCCGCGGCCAAAAAGGGAATAATCAGATATCTTTTCATACAAGTTTATTTCGATAAGGTACCCAGCAGAAGGATTGCGCTCAGGGACATGACTATGGTTGAGATACGTTTCATCGTTTTTGTGTTATTGTCAGCAAATATAACGCATTTCGGAAAAACTGCCTGGAAGGACTATACAAAGAAATTCGTCAGGAAGATGATGACGATTGCGGGCGGGGCGATGTAGCGCAGCAGGAACCAGAAGGCGTCGAAGACGGCGCAGTTGAAACGGGCGGTGCCGCCGCAGGTGAACTCGTCGCGGACGCTCTTGCGGTCCATCTTCCAACCCACGAGGAGCACGAACAGCAGGCCGCCGAAGGTCATCAGGAAGTTGGAAGTCAGCATGTCGCAGAAACTGAAGATCGAGCGGCCGAAGAGCTGCACGTCCGCGAGCGGGCCGAAGGACAGCGAGCAGAGTGCGCCGAGCAGCCAGGTGCAGCTGAAGATCAGCACCGTGGCCCGGCGGCGCGACAGGCCGCGCTGCTCCACGAGGTAGGCCACCCCCACCTCGAACATCGAAATCGCCGAGGTAAAGGCCGCGAACACAATTGTTACAAAGAATAGTACAGCCACGCAGGAGCTCAACCAGGGCACCGAAGCGCCCATCTTCGCGAAGATGTACGGAAGCGTCTCGAAAATCAGACCCGGACCCGCCCCCGGCTCGATTCCAGCGGCGAAAACGGCCGGCATGATGGCAAAACCGGCAATCAGGGCGAACAGCAGGTCGAATCCGACTGTTCCGAGACCCGTAACAAGAATGTTTTCCTGCTTGTGAATGTATGAACTATACGTCAAAATCGTACCCACGCCGAGCGACAGCGAGAAGAAGCTCTGTCCCATGGCCGCAGCCACCGCGGAAGGCGTGATCTTGCTGAAGTCCGGCTTCACGAGGTACTCCACGCCGGCCGAGGCGCCCGGCAGCGTGAGGGCATAGACCATGATGACCACGATCAGCACGAAGAGCAGCGGCATGGAGAACTTGTTGAAACGCTCGATGCCGGACTTCACGCCGGCCGAGACGATCAGCGCGCAGCCGAGCAGGAAGAGCGTATGGCAGATCAGCGGCCAGCCGGGGCTGGCGATGAAATGACCGAAGGAAGCGCTCACCGTGCCGAGCTCCGAGCTGTGGAAGCCGTGCGACAGCGACTGCCACAGATAGCCCAGGGACCAGCCGCCCACGACGCTGTAGTAGGACAGGATGATGAGCGGAGAGATCACGGTCAGCAAGCCCAGCCACTTCCATTTCGTGCCGGGAGCGAGCTGCTCCATGGCGCCGAAGGTGCCCGCATGCGTGCAGTGTCCGATGATGGCTTCCGCCAGGAAAATGGGCATGGACAGCAGCAGGCAGCACACCAGGTAGATGATGATGAACGCGGCACCGCCCGTCTGGCCCACCATATACGGGAATCGCCAGATGTTGCCCAGCCCGATGGCCGAGCCCGCCAGGGCGAAGATAGCCGCGCTGCGGCCGCCGAATGTCTCCCGCCTCCTTTCCATGGCCTACAGGATGAAATTGGTACAGAAAATGATGACCACCGCGACCGGCGCCACCCATTTGATCAGAAAAAGCACCGCCGGGAAGATGCGTCCGTTGACGCGTCCGCCGTTGGTGAACTCGTCCCGCACGACGCGGCGCGGCAGGATCCAGCCCACGAAGAGCACGGAGAGCAGCGCCATGAGCAGCAGCAGGATATTGGAGCAGGCCCAGTCGAGCAGGTCGAAGAGGCTCATCCCCGCAATCGTCACGCCCGCGAGCGGGCCGAAGGACAGCGAGCACAGTACCCCGAGGCCGCCGCAGACGGCGAAAACCACGCAACAGGCGCGCCCGCGGGACAGGCCCCGGCGCTCCATCAGGAACGACACGCCCACCTCCACCAGCGAAATCAGCGAGGTCATCGCGGCCACGATGATGGTCAGGAAGAAGAGGATGGCCATGATCGAGCTGAGGACCGGCAGGGTGTCGCCCATCCGGGCGAATACATACGGGACGCTCTGGAAAATGAGGCCCGGACCGGCGCCCGGCTCGATTCCGGCGGCGAAGACCGCCGGCATGATGGCGAAGCCGGCCAGGATGGCGAACAGCAGGTCGGAGACCGCCGTACCCGAGCTCGTGACCAGGATATTCTCCTTTTTGCTCACGTAGGAGCCATAGGTGATGATCGCGCCCATACCCAGCGACAGCGAATAGAAACTCTGCCCCATCGCGTACGCGAAGGTCCTCGGCGTCAGCTCGTTCCAATTCGGATGGAGCAGGTACGCCACGCCACGCCGGGCACCCGGCAGCGTGACCGAATAAACCAGGATGACGACCACCAGCACGAAGAGCACCGGCAGCGACACCTTGCTGAATTTCTCAATGCCGGACTTCACACCGCCCGCCACGACGCCCACGCAGATGCCCATGAAGAGCAGGTGCATCAGCACCGGAGTCCAGGGGGACGAGACGAAGGGGCCGAACAGGCCGCTGACCGCCTCGGGCGGAGTGCGGAGGAAGGACAGCGAACAGGCCTTGGCGAAATACTCGATCGACCAGCCGCCGATGACGCTGTAGTAGCTGGCGATGAGGGTCGGGATCAGGATGGTCAGGTAGCCGGCGGCGCGCCAGAAGGGATGCTGGCGCGACAGGCGCGCAAAGGCGTCGCGGGCATTGGTGTGGCTGCGGCGCCCGATCATCACTTCAGCCAGGAAGACCGGGAGCGAGATCAGCAGGGTGGAGAAGATGTAGACCAGAACGAAGGCCGCGCCGCCGTGCTCCCCCACCATATAGGGGAAACGCCAGATGTTGCCCAGTCCGATGGCGGAACCCGCCATCGCCAGGATCACGGCCATGCGGCCGCCGAATTTCTCGCGTTTACCCGCCATACTACTAACTACTTGCGAACGTAGCTTACAAACTCATATTCAAGGCCGGAGGCCGGATCCTTGAGGAGTCCGGACCGCGCTTCGACGGTCCAAATATCGGTATTTATTTCCGGAAAATGTGCATCCGCGTCCGGAACCGTCGTGTTGATGTGCGTGACGAACAGGCGGTCCATCGTGTCGATGGCGGCCTGGTACACCGACGCGCCGCCGATCACGAACACCCGCGGCACCTCCCCCGCCGCGGCGTACGCCGCCTCCATCGAGTCCACGCAAACCGTGCCCGGAATAGGCTCCGGACGGCGCGTGAGCACGATGTTGGTGCGGCCGGGCAGCGGACGGCCGATGGACTCGAAGGTGGTCCGCCCCATGATCACGGGGCAGCCCATCGTGACCCGCTTGAAGAACTGCAGGTCCCCCTTCAGGTGCCAGGGCATCGTCCCGCCCCGGCCGATGGCGCGGTCCTGCGCCATCGCCACGATCATACATTTCTCCATCATACGGCCACCGGCGCCTTGATCGCCGGCCAGGGGTCATAGCCCTCCAGGGTGAAGTCCTCGTAGGTGAAGTCGAAGACGCTCTTCACCTCCGGGTTGAGCTTCATCACCGGCAGGGGGCGCGGCTCACGGGAAAGCTGCTCGCGCACCTGGTCGAAATGATTGAGGTAGATATGCGTATCACCCGTGGTGTGGACGAAATCGCCGGGCTGCAGGCCGCAGCTCTGGGCGATCATCATCGTCAGCAGGGCGTAGGACGCGATGTTGAAGGGAACGCCGAGGAAGGTGTCGGCGCTCCGCTGGTAGAGCTGGCAGGAAAGCTTGCCGTCGGCCACGTAGAACTGGAACAGGCAGTGGCAGGGCGGCAGGGCCATCTTGTCCACGTCGGAAGGGTTCCAGGCAGTCACGAGCATGCGGCGGGAATCGGGATTCCGCCGGATGGTGTCGATCACCTGCGAGAGCTGGTCGATGCTGCGCCCGTCGGGGGCGGGCCAGCTGCGCCACTGGTGGCCGTAAACCGGGCCCAGGTCGCCGTTCTCATCGGCCCACTCGTCCCAGATGGACACGCCGTGGTCCTTGAGATACTTGATGTTGGTGTCGCCGGCGATGAACCAGAGCAGCTCGTAGATAATGGACTTGAGGTGGACCTTCTTGGTGGTCAGCAGGGGGAAGCCCTGCGAGAGGTCGAAGCGCATCTGGTGGCCGAAGATGCTCTTCGTGCCCACCCCGGTGCGATCGTGCTTCACCACGCCGTGGTCCATGATTTCCTGCAGGAGGTCTAGGTATTGCTTCATTATTTCTTGACTCCGAATGCAAAGATGATGGCTTCGTGGTAGGTCTTGCCCGGCTGCAGGACGGTCGTCGGATAGGCCGGCTGGTTGGGGCTGTCCGGGAAGTGCTGGCACTCCAGGGCGACGCCCTCGTAGTCGTGGTAGATGCGGCCGCGCTTGCCCACCGGGCAGCCGCCGAGCCAGTTGCCGGTATAGACCTGGATGCCCGGCTGGGTCGTGAAGACCTTGAGCGTGCGTCCGCTGCGGTTGGACCACAGCTCGGCAGCCTCCTGGAGCTGGCCCTTGCGGTAGCCGTCGATCACCCAGCAGGCGTCGTAGCCCTTGCCGTAGTTCAGGGCCGGGAAATCCTTCTTGATGTCGCGGCCGAGGGTCTTGCCGTTGAGGAAGTCCATCGGGGTGCCCGCCACCGCCTCCGGCTCGCCCAGCGGGATGAGACCCGGGTCGGTCGGGAGGTACTCGGAGCAGTTCAGCTTCAGGAACTGGCGCAGGATGGATCCGCCGCCGTTGAGGTTGAAATAGGCGTGGTTCGTCAGGTTGATGACCGTCTTCTTGTCGGACTTGGCGCTGAAGGTGAGGCGGAGCTCGTTCTCCTCGCTCCACTCATAGCGCGCCACCACGACCACCTGGCCGGGATAGCCCATTTCGCCGTCGGCGGAGACGTATTTGAACTCCACGCCGCCCTTGCGCTTGCGGGACTCCCAGACGCGCTCCGAGAAGCCGTCAGGGCCGCCGTGCAGGTGGTTGGGACCGTTGTTCACCGGCACGGTGTAGGTCTTGCCGTCGAGGGTGAACTTGCCCTTCGCGATGCGGTTGGCGAAGCGGCCCGGACACTTGCCCAGGTACGGACCGTCGTGGAAATATTGCTCGGCTTTGCCGTAGCCGAGGGCTACGTCGCCCAGTTTGCCGTTCTTGTCAGGCACGTTGACGCTCACAATGGCGGCGCCGACGCTGCCGAGCACCACGGAGGCGCCGCTGGCGTTGGTCAGCGTGTACTTGTAGATGGCCTTGCCATCGGGGGTCCTGCCCCAGAGTTTTCTGTTGATAGCCATGATGTTATTGATTTTGTTGGTTTTGCAGCCAGGAGACGACCCGCTCCACGGGGGCGTCTTTCATCAGGATCCGCTGCCCCTCGCCGAGGAGGTACAGCGACGGGATCGCGCGGACGTTGTAGATCCGGTCGGAGCGGATCAGGCCGTCGGGATCGTATCCGCAGAGCCAGTTGCGGGGATAGTTGGGCTCGTAGGCGCGCCAGGCGTCGAGGTCCTCGTCGATATAGACATTGACCACGGCGAATTCCCCGCGGGCGATGCGCCCGTCGAGACCGGGAATGGCGGTCAGCTGGTTGATGATCTCCGCGCAGGCGTAGCAGCCGGGGTTGCTGAAAAAGAGCAGGGTCGTGCGCGCCTGCACGTCGTGCAGCCGGTGGATGCGGCCGCGGGCGTCCGTGAAGCGGAAGTCCGGCGCCACGCTCCCCACGGGGCACAGGGCGCACATCTTCGCCTCATAGACATAGCCCGGACGGGCCACATCCCGCGTGAACGGAGATGCGGCAAGACCCTCAACGTAAGGAAGATATAGATCTTCGTTCCGCACGGGGGAATTGGGGTCGTAAAGGTAGCGGGACACGATCTCCTCCATCAGCAGGTAGACGTGCGAGGCCGTGTCGGCCGCCTGCCGCGCCTCAACCTGTTCGAAGAAATGGCGCATCTTGCGCTGCGCTTCCGGCAGCGGGAGCTGCTCCAGCTGCTGCGCGTAGAGCGCCACCTGGCCCTCCACGTCGGAATGCCGCACGCCCAGCACGGCGCCGGTGTCGCACGGGCCGTCACCGGCCAGGAAGGCGTCCCAGAAGTGGTCCAGGACCCAGTCCCGCCGCACTTCCGGGTCGGAGTACACCGCCGGGACCTCGGGATACGGGAACGGGCGAAGCTGCCGCTCCGCAGGTGCCTGCGGCTGTCCGCCGCCCCGGCACCCCGCCAGCAGCGCCAGCGTCAAGAATACCCAGATAAGCCCGATCTTTTTCATCAAGCCATAAAGGTAACAAAAAAACTTGATTCCCCGACTTTCTCCCGTCATCCCCGGCCTCCCGTTTCGTCATTCGCCGGCCACACATGTAGTCATTCCGGGCTGCGTCCCGGAATCTTTTAGCACGTCATTCGCCGGCCCCGACCGGCGAATCTCCAAATAATTATGTATTTTTGTAGACGATGAACCGTCTGCAAACCCTCCTTTGCTGCGGCCTGCTCCTGTTGGGAGCGGCCCGGCCGGCATCCGCCCAGTTCCACACGCTCGGTGCGGACCCCGGCGGGCTGCGCTGGAGCACCGTCGAGACCCCGACCTACCGCCTGGTCTATCCCCGCGGGCTGGACTCGCTGGCGCGCGCTTATGCCGTGATGATGGAACGGGCTGCCACGCCGGTCGGTGGCACCATCGGGGTGCGTCCGAATGCCGCCTATCGGCGCAAGATGCCCGTCATCCTGCATCCCTGGACCGCCTATTCCAACGGCATGGTGACCTGGACGCCGCGGCGCGTGGATCTGCTGACGGTCCCGGACGCCTTCCCCGACGAGCAGACGCCGTGGGTGCAGCAGCTTGCCCTCCACGAATCCCGCCACATCTCCCAGATGCAGGCGGGCGCATCGAAGCCTTTCCGCTGGCTCAATGTCCTCACGGGGCAGCTTACGCCCGGCGCCCTGGCGGGCGTCTACGGCGGGCCGGCCTTCTTCGAGGGCGACGCCGTGGTCACGGAGACGGCGCTGAGCGCCTCGGGACGGGGCCGGACGGCTGATTTCCTGGAATATTACCGCGTGAGTTTCGCCGCAGGCGACACCCGCGACTTCTGGCGCTGGCGCTATGGTTCGCAGCGCTGGTACACCCCGGATTACTACCGGGCCGGCTACGTCGCCGTCGGCGGCATCCGCGCCACCTTCGACGTGCCGGACCTGAGCGCCCGCTTCTACCGGCGCGTCGCCGAGCACGGCGGCGTGGCTTTCTTCAACTGGGACAAGACCGTGCGCGAAGCCACGGGCCTGTGCTTCAAGGACGCCTTCGCGGCGGTGTGCGACACCCTGCAGCGTTTCTGGGCGGCGGACGAAGCCGCCCGCGGGCCGTTCATGCCCTCGCAGGCGGTTTCCGCCGTGCCGCGCCGCTTCACCGAGTACACGGACCTGGAGCGTCTGGGCAAGCAGCTGTATGCGGTCCGCAGCGGCATCACGCTACCCGACCAGCTGGTCCGGATCAGCCCCGACGGGCGGGCGAAGCCCGTTTCGCTGATGGGCCTGAAGACCTCCGGCCCCCTGTTCAGCGAAGCGACCGGGAAGCTCTACTGGAGCGAGACGGTGCGCGACGTGCGCTGGCCGCTCCGATCCTATTCGATCATCCGCAGTTACGACGGCGTGTCTGTCCGCAAGCTGACGCGCAAGACGCGCTATTTCAGCCCGGCCCCCGCGCCGGACCAGCGGGTGCTTTCCGTGACGGAATATCCGGTCGAAGGCGGCAGCCGCGTCGTCCTGCTGGACGCCGCTACGGGCGAACGCCTGCGTGCATGGACCGCCCCGGACGGCATGCAGGTCGTGGAGACGGCCTGGGTGCGCGGCGAGCTGTATGCGAGCGCGATCACGGAAGCCGGCGCCGGTCTGTACCGTGTGGCGGACTTCTCTCCGGTGCTGCGTCCCACGCCGGTCAGCATCACCTCGCTGTGGGAGCTGGATGACCGGCTGATGTTCTCCAGCGACCTGTCCGGCGTCCGGGAGCTTTATGCCCTGGATCCGGCCGACGGCCGGGTGGAGCGCCTGACGAATTCCCGCTTCGGCGTGGACAATTTCGAGGCCGCGGGCGATACGCTCTATTTCTCCGCCCTGCAGCCTGAAGGGCGCCTCATCCATAAGGTCGCATTCGCGGACCTGCAGCCGCAGGAGGCTGATTTCTCGCAGCTTCCGAAGTTCCCCTTCGCGGAGGAACTGGCGGCCGGCGAGCCGCAGGAGATCGACTGGACGGCGCCCGTGGAGCTGAGCGACCCCAAGCCATACAGGAAGCTGGGGCACCTGTTCCGCTTCCACTCCTGGCTGCCCTTCTATTTCCATTACGATTCGGTGGACGACCTTTCCTTCGAGAAACTGCAGCAGGATGCCGGACTGGGCGCGACCGCCTTCTGGCAGAACGACCTGGGCTCGGGCTACGGCTTCTTCGGCTATCATGCTGCACCGGTGGACGGCATCTGGCGGCATTCGCTGCATGCCGACTTCACGTACACGGGGCTCTACCCGGTGATCGAGGCCTCCGTGGACTTCAACGAGCGGGACGCTTTCGATTACTGGATCGAGCGTAACGAAGAGAAGCAGACCATCAGCCTGAAGGCGATTCCGCGCGGCGTTCCCTCCCTGTCCGGCAACATCAAGACCTATATCCCCTGGAATTTCTCTTCCGGCGGCTGGCAGCGCGGACTCATACCCACGGCCACGCATTACTTCAACAGCGACCGATACTCGGATGGCCGCCTGATGCACCGCACGATCCTGAGCCTGCGCGGCTACATCATGGAGAGCACGGCGGATTCCCGCGTCTATCCGCGCTTCGGCGTCGGCGCCGAAGTGGGCTACAGTTTCCGCTGGATTCCCGGATTGATCGCGCCGTCGGCGTATGCCTATCTTTACGGCTATCTGCCCGGCCTGCATCAGACGCACGGCCTGCACTGGAGCGCCGTGTATTCCTCCAGCTTCGACGGCATGTTCAGCGAAGCCTTCGCCACGATGGCCCCGCGCGGCTATTCAAGCGCGGTCACCCGCTGGCTTGCCAGGTACCCCTCGCTGGTCAAGGCCTCGCTGGATTATAAACTCCCGTTGATTCCCGTGGACCGCCGCGTGTTGGGTCCTGTGGCCTATCTGCGCAACTTCGAACTCACGCTGCACGGAGACTATAGCGCCTTCTCCTCCCAGCAGGAATCCGGCTCGCTGCTGAGCGCCGGCGTCGACCTCGCCGCCGTGCTGGGCAATTTCTTCTGGGTGCCGTTCCCGACCCGCATCGGCGTGTCGTACAACTACAACGGCGGTCCGTCCTACGCGACGCTCGCCGCCCAGGAGCTGCCGGTGCAGCGGCACAGCTTCTCGCTGATCTTCTCGGTGGAGATGTAGATTCGCCGGTCGGGGCCGGCGAATGACGGGGTGTGCGTCAGAATTCTATGCGCCAGCTGAAATTGGGCAGGATGGGGAGCAGAGACATTTCCTTCCAAACTCCGTCCTTCGTGTCGTAATAGACCGTGTAGGGATTGAAATGGTTCAATAGATTGCAGACGCCCAGGTTCAACTCGTTCGCTACCTGGCCCCAGTGCCATTTGAAGCGGTATCCCGCATCAAGGCGGATGATCGGCGGCATCTGATGGTTATTGACGGAGGAGAAGTAGTCGAGCGCTACCAATTCGCCGTCAGGAAGGGGCACGGTGTAGTGCTCACCACGGCCGTTCACCCAGTTGCCGTCCTGGTAGATGAACGATAGGCTGATGCCTTTCCATTCCACCGTCACGTTTCCGACCCAGCGCCGATCGAACGCGGCATGAAAAGGTCGGCCTTCATTGACGGTCGGGAACTCCTTCCGGGAAGACTT
Organism: Candidatus Cryptobacteroides sp.; assembly: GCA_045117755.1. Lineage (GTDB taxonomy): Bacteria > Bacteroidota > Bacteroidia > Bacteroidales > UBA932 > Cryptobacteroides. Next base: position 47,790 of record JBGUOB010000079.1, on the reverse strand, counting down.
AGAAAGCGTTGCGGAGGCCTTGGCGTAGAAGTCCCGGCCCGAGTACTCATAAAGCAGTTCTATGCCCCGCGCGTCACCGTTTCCAATATCCACCGCATCCGCCCACGCCGTCTGGATGCCGCTGAACAGCTCACCCGCATCCTTATAGTAGATCAGGTTCTTCATTTCTCGCGTGAATGCGCCCACTGTCAACTGATTCTTCCCGAAGGTCAGCTCCAGCCCCACATAGCCCTGCAGCAACTGTTCTGCCGGCATTTCGGCCGATGCCGGGACAATCAAATCCATTGTCCAACCCAGCGGGAGGCCCTCCAGCGTATGGTAGTATTGCGATATTCTGTCAAAGGTCCCCTCCAGCGCCAGAAATGGGAACGGACGCCATTTGGCAGAAACATTGAAATCCGGTGTCCCGACTCCCCGGAACAGGTTCAGCCGCGTTCCCGCCGACGCTTCCAGATGGTTGGATTTCCATGTGCCCTGCAGCCAGCCGGACAGCAGAAAGGTTGTCGTCCGGTCAGACGTCATCGCAGCCTTGGTCGGCGCAAACAGGCCCATACGGCCCGAGATTCCGGTATTCAAGCAGCAATAGCGCCCCAGCTGGAAGAATCCGTCGGCCGACAGACTGATTTCATCCAGGGTGGATGAAATCAGGAAATTGTAGCTTTTGGTCTGGAATGTTTTCCGCTGCTCCTGGGAGCTTCGGTATCCGTTGTAGGAGGCAGAAAGGTCAATATGGTTGCGACCGAACTCGTGGAGAGAATGCACAGAGGCGATAGTATTACGCCAGCCCATCCGCTCGTCCGATCCGTCCGCGGTCAGGAGGGAATAGCGATCCATGCTCTCCAGGATCGATGCGCTGATTCGGTTCCTCTCGTCGAAACGCCAAGTGAATTTGCCATACACATCGAAGACAAGGGCGCCGAGTCCCTGCAGGTCGCCCAAGCCGCCTTGCATCAGTCCTTTGAGTGCCCGGTATTCCAGTGAAAGCGGGGAGATACGCCCGGCAGCAAGCACGGACCCCTTCTCTCCGACCGAAGCGGAAACACCGACGCCCATTAGGAAGTTGTTTAGGGTTGCGTTAATCTTCCTGGGTGCACCGGCGGTCGGTGTGGTGGTTTGAAGCGCGATATGTGAAGATGAGAAATTCCCCTGCGCGCCCCCGAAGCCACCCTTGACAAAACGGGCAGATTCGATTGCGTCCGACGGCAGGATGGAGGTGATGCCCAGCACGTGAGAGTAGCCATAGACGGGAATGCCGTCCACGGTCAATAGGTTGCCGCCGTTATTGCCGCCGCGGACATAGAAGGCCGATGTGCCGTCCGCCCCTGTCGCTACGCCAGGTAGCGACTGCACCCAACGAAGCGCGTCGCCTTCTCCCAGCGGCGAGGCCGTCGCCCGGATGTGCTCCGGCGAGGTCAACATTTCGCCCACATCTCGCTGCATTCGCCGCATTGCTGTGATTCGCGCTGCCTCCAAAGAGTCGCGAAGTTCCACCTCCTGGGCAGACATAGGGAGAAACAACAGAGATAGTATGAATATTAAGAGAATTGAGCGTTTCATCTCGGCACGGTGATGTATTTGCTATAACCACATGATCGGACGGTCATTCCATGGCAACTTTTGGTCTGTACGAGCGCCAAAGACGCCAAGACCGTTCTTGATATTCGTATAGATATTTTTACGAGAGAACAGGGAGGCATAATCCCCGACGGCTTGTTTCTGCATCTTCACCGTGCTTACTTCTTGCAGATACCGATCGTATTCTTCCGAAGGAGAGATGAACAGGACATAACCGTGGTGGTCTTCCAACGGGGCGATTCCTCCGTTGAAAGCAATTGGATAGTATCCGGTCTTGAAATAGCCGGCGACCGAAAAGAAATTGAAATCAAAAGCCTCAACGGTATTGTTCACCAAGTCGTGGTTTTCATAATGCGCTGTCGGTTCTTTAGCAACACGTTGTTTTTCTTGAACCGACGGAATCCGGAACATTTTGTCATACAAAGGTTGTCCTTCCACAAACCAATAAAAGATATTATTGCCGCCCGTCGGGTCTAAATATTCCGGAAAAAAATCTTCGACACGAAAGACTTCTCCCGTCACATTGAACGGGTCAACCATCGTAAGGCTGGTCGCCATCTTTTCTGCAACTTTGCGTTCTCCGCCCGTTATTCGATTCATGCCCATTACCCAAAGCGGCCCTTCAGGCAGCGATGCAATATCATATTCTGCGGTTCGATCATTGTAAAAACTATACGTGATTTCACTCTTTGACGGCATAGCGGTCGTGGCTGAAACTTCCTCTCTGCCCGGAATAGTTAGAGTCAGCAGATAACGGTGTTCCGGGATGGCAGTGTAATGCAACAGCCAATCATTTCCGTCCCCTTTCTGAAAGAGTCCTGCCTCCTGCCCAACCGTTTCGTCAAACAACGTGATGACAGCTAAGGACAAAGCTGTCCGGTCTTCTTGCGGAGCGATATCCGTCAGATCCAGCGTAAGTGTCTGTGTCGCCTCCTCCGTCAGTACACACACAACAACGACCTCGCCACGTCCTTCCGGCCGCAGGTCCGTCACGCGGGTGCAAGACACATCGAAGAGGGCCGACGCGAGTAGAAAAAAAGAAAAGATTCGGGTGATTAATCTGGCTGTCATCGTGGTTAATTGGTCATGAATGCTATTCCTCTACAATGATAACGATTATCGCTGAAAAAACTGCCTGATTCGTCCCGAAATATATAGGTTTTTCTGGACAACCCCTCAGATTTGAAAGGGGCTGTCCAGAAAATACCGGGGTTTCCGGGATGAGATTCGCCGGTCAAGCCGGCGAATGACGGGGAGGGTCCGGCGGATGACGGCAGGCCGTGCTATTCCAGGCCGGCGCGGTCCAGGAGGTAGGCGTGGAGCTTGCGGTAGCAGTCCTTGCGGTTGTAGGCGGCGTCGTAGAGGAGCGGATATTTCCCCTTGCCCAGCCAGGTGTTCTTGTCGCTCACGCCCCAGAAGGTGATGCCGCCGCGCTGCGCCTCGGGCACGATTTCCAGATACAATTTGAAGATGGAGACGATCACCTCCGCCTGGTTTCTGTCCGGGATGTTACCCTGCGGGACATCCAACTCGGAAATGCGTACCTTCTTGCCCGTTTTCACCATACGTTCGAGCATGTTCCTGATGCCCGTTTCCGTCAAATCCGTGTTGCAATGCATCTGGGAGCTGACGCCGGTCACGTCGGGGTTGCCTTCGGCATAGCGGCACAGCGCGTCCAGCTTGGTGGGATTCCACTCGAGGTTGAAATCGTTGATATAGAGGTCGGCCGTCTTGCCGTGTTTCTCCAGGGCGTTCTGGGCCGAGCGGAACGCCGCATCGACGAATCCCTTCATGCCGTCCGGGTAGTAGTCGCCCCAGAGGAAAGTATGGTAGTTCGCCGGTGTGATGGCGGCGCTGCGCCAGCTGCCGTCCTCGGCGAACACTTCGTTGACGACATCCCAGCCGTACACGTCGAAATGCGCCACCATCCTGTCCACGAAGTCGGCGTGCGCTGCGCGGACGGCAGCCGCTGCGGCATCTGCATCCGCCGCGCCATTGATGAGTTTCTGCAAATAGTCAGTCTGTTGCTGGGCATGCCAGCCAAGCGTGTGGCCGAAGAGTTTCACGCCGCAGTCCTTCGCCCAGCCGACCATCCGGTCCACCCAGGCGAAGCTATATGTTCCGTTCGCGTCCACGATGTTGTCGTACTTCATCTCGTTGCCGAAAGTGACGGCGTCGAAATCCCGCTTCAGCACCACCTTCAACGAGTCGTCCATGGTGTATTCGCTGTACGTGAACGCCGCGCCGATGGTCAGGCCGTTGGCCTGCGCCAGCTCGCGAAGGCCGTATTTGTAGACGGAAGGCGGATTGGGGTCCGGCGGGACATAGGGCCCCGGATCCGGGGTCAGCGGATCGTTTCCGCCACAGGCACAGAGCAGGACGGCGAAAACCGTAGGAAGAAGCAGGCGGATTTTCATAGCTGTTGGAGATTCGCCGGTCGGGGCCGGCGAATGACGAAACGGGAGGCCGGCGAATGACGGAAATTAGTAGAACAGGCTTTTGTCGATGCTCTTGCCCATCAGCTCATAGCCCTGGGCGTTGAGGTGCAGCCAGTCGTTCTCGAAGAGGAAGGCCGGGTTGATGCGCGTGGGGTCGTCCGGGCCGGCGGTGATGGCATCGAAGTCGATCACGCCGTCGAATTCCCCGCTCTCGCGGATCCATTTGTTCAGGGCCTGACGGCCCTTCTCATGCTCACCGGCGCGCTGGTAGAAGCTGCCGACGGCGGAGGTCACCGTGGCGCCGAACACCTTGATGCCGCGGCTATGCGCCTCCCGGATGATATCGCGCCAGACGGCCTGGATGTCTTCGGCCGTCTTCACGCCGTCCCGGCTGCCGCCGAGGTCGTTCGTGCCTTCGAAAAGGATGACGTATTTCACGCCGCAGGGGCTGAACAGGTCGTGCTCATAGCGGCTCTGCGCCGTGGGGCCGTTGCCGCCCCGCAGGATGCAGTTGCCGCCCAGGCCGAAATTCAGCACCGCGAGGTCGCGGGTCTTCGGGTCGGACAGGAGCGAGCGGGACAGTTGGTCGGTCCAGCGGTCCTGGCCGTTGGTGGTGGTGCCGCGGCCATCGGTGATGGAGTCGCCGAGCACGGCGATGGCGGCGCTGGGGCGCAGCGGAACCACGTCGATGGCACTGATGGTGTACCAGTGGTCCGTCGTGGCCACGGGCGCGGAGAAATCGGTCGTATTGCCCGCGGCGATGTAAGAGGTCGTGCGGGAGCCCGGATGGCTGGTCAGGCGCGTCGCGGAAATCTTCCCATAGTGAATCGTGATGGCGAGGTTCTCGCGCTCGGCGAGCGCGAAATCGACCGGGTCGGAGACAGCTTCTTCGCCGGGCGCCATGGTGAAGGCGCGCTCCCCGCCGAAGGTCAGCTCGACGGTGCTGCCGTCCACGATTTCGGGGCTGGCGCCCATCGTGGCGGCACGGGCAATCTCCACGCCGAGGATCTCGGTCTCGTCCTCGTTGAAGCGGTTCGAGAGGTGCAGGCGCAGGGCCTTGCCGCCGATCGACACCTGGACAATCTGGCGGAAGGAGTTGTCGGCGAGGCCGGGTGCGGGCGGGTTGTTGTGGGGCTCGGCGATCTGCAGGGCCGTGGCCCAGGTGGTGGTCCAGTCGGGGGTCTGTGCGCAGCCGCTGAGGCTCAGCGCAACGGCCAGCAGTATAGGATAAAAAATCTTTTTCATTTCAATGTGCTTGGAGATTCCGGGTCAAGCCCGGAATGACTACAAAAAACTTACGGACGGCGGAAACGGGGTCTATCAATAATAGGACGGTTGTTCTCGTCGTGGATCGGCATGCCGAGACGGTCGGAACGGACCTGGCGGTAGATCAGCGAGTCGATGGGCGTGTCGAGCGGGCGCACGTCGGCCGGCAGCGGCAGGCCGTTGATGCGCTGGAAGTAGCCCACGTTGGCGTCGCGCCACCATTCGCCGTCGTGCTGCTGGATCTCCAGCTTGCGGGCCGTCTCCTCCCAGAGGGCCGGGGCCACATAGGGCTTCAGGCCCGCCCAGGTCTGGCGGAAGGCCTCCACCTGGCGGATGCCGGCGTCGTAGTGCAGGCAGATCTCGTCCCAGGCCGTGCGGCCGGTGGACAGGACATAGTCCCAGGGCACGTGGTGGAACCACAGCAGGAGGTTCTCCGGGCAGGTGGCGAGGTCGTTGTACTGCGAAGCGAGGGGCTCGTTGTACTGGTCCACGTTGTCGGAGCCGCTGCGGGTCCGGTCAAAGCCGATCCCGGCACTGTCCGCCTGATGGTAGTACGCCGGCGTCCAGTCGGGACGGCCGAGGCGGTCCCACGGCGCGGGGCCGTAGTGCGTGCCGCCGAAGAGGTGGTGCAGGCCCACGGGCATCTCATAGTCCACGACCGCTTCGCGGGAGGCCATGAGGATATCGCGTACCGGCTCGATGAACTTGCCCTCGAAGGCCTTGTCCGTCATGCCGTCCGGCTTGAGGAAGGTCTGGCGGATCCACTCGTCGGCGATCTGCTTCGCGCTGAGCTCGGGGTCCCAGGCCAGACGGCCGAAGGCGTACCAGTTGGCCTGCGCGAAGACGTAGCCGCAGAAATTGGCATCCTGACCGGTGTTCGCGACGCCGGCGATGGCGGAAATCGTCTTGGAAACGGGTGTGCCGGGACCGTCGCGGTAGGTGTCGGACTGCAGGCACTCCTCCCACATCGTGCCCAGGTAGGCCAGGTGGTTGGAGAAGCCCAGATATTCCTGCGTGATCTGGAATTCCATCATCATCTGCGTGTCCTTCAGCTGGCCGAAGAGCGGGCTGAAGGGCTCGCGCGGCTGGAAGTCCACGGGACCGTTCTTGATCTGCACGATCACGTTGTCGGCGAACTTGCCGTCCAGCGGCAGGAACTCCTCAACGGCCTGGTTGGCGCGGTCGGGGCTCGTGGGGCTGTAGACGAAGGCGCGCCACATCACGATGCCGCCGTAGGGCGCTACGGCCTCGCCCAGCATGTTGGCACCGTCCGCGTGCGTGCGGCCGTAGTCCTGCGGACCGGCCTGGCCCTCGGAATTGGCCTTGACGAGGAAGCCGCCGAAGTCGGGAATGGCCTTGTAGATCTCCGCGGCCTTGTCCTTCCACCACTGGCGGACCTGGGGATTCAGCGGGTCGCCGCTCTTCAGGCCGCTCAGCGCGATGGGGCTGGTCCATTTGATGGAGAGGTAGGTCTTGATGCCGTATTCGCGGAGGATGTCCGCGATCTTCGCCACGCGGGCGATGTGCTCCGCGTCGAGGATCAACGGATTGGAATTGACGTTGTTGAGCACCGCGCCGTTCAGGCCCACGGAGGCGCAGAGTTCGCCGTAGCGGCGGATGCGCGCCTCGGGAATCGTCGGGGAGGTCCACTCCCACATGGATTCGCCGGCGTAGCCGCGCTCGACAGTGTCGTCGAGGTTGTCCCAGTGGTTGAGCAGACGCAGCGCGTAGCGCGGCTGCTCCTGCACGTCCATGCCCGGGCCGGCCTGGCCCAGCACTTCGGCGCGCTGCAGGGCATAGACGCCGTAGCGCAGACCGGCTTCGGAGCCGGCCGCGACGTGGCGCTGCCCGTCGGCGTCATAGATATGGAACGCCTCCGCCGGAAGGGCGGGATCGATGGTCGTCTCGACCGAGGCGAGGATGTCGGCATAGGGCCGGCCGGCGGCCAGCCAGAGGTCCGAGCCGTCCTGCGCCACGGGGGCGGGACGGCTGCAGGCGGCCAGCAGCGCGGCGCCGGCCAGGACAGTCAGGAAGAATGATTTCCGCATAGGGGTCTGGTTATTTGTGCTTTGTACAAAGATACGAAATTCCCCGCTGCGATGCGGGAATTGCGTACCATATACTGTCGATTTCCGCCCATCCGGGCTATTCCGCCTGGGCGAACGGTTCGCTCTTCGCCTTGAACATCCGTTTCGCATCCCGGAGGGTCATGCCCGTGGAGGAGGACGCCAGGTCGGGGATGTTGAAGGACTTCAGGTTATAGACGTAGAAGTGCGCGGACTTCTGCGGCAGCACGAAGGGTTTGGTCGTGCGGCCGTCCGCGTCCAGGTGGCAGAAATAGGGCTTGCCGTAGGTGCCGTCACCGCGCTTGCTGGCGAAGACGAACCAGCGGCTGTTCGAGGACCAGCTGTGGTAGGTGTCGGACTTGTCGCCCTTGATCTCGTCGAGGGGCCGGACCGCGCCGGTCTCGAGGTCCACCAGGTGGAGGGTCGACTCGGCGTGGAAGAGCGGGAAGGTGCCGTAGTCCGCCACGGTGAACAGCAGCCAGCGGCCGTCCGGGGAGGCCTTGGGGTGGCAGGCGGAGCCGTGATGGGCCTGGGCGCTCCAGACCGTATCGATCTGCTCGCCGATGTGGCCGTTGGTGGCGTCGAAGTCGGCGCGGACCAGGTCATAGCGCACCTGCGCCACCTCCTGCGGCACCTGAAGCGAGTCAGCGACGCACCAGTACACCGAACTCCCGTCGGCGGAGAAGCACGGGAAGGTTTCCCATTTGTCCGGCTGCGCGACGTGCGGCAGGTTGATCATCAGGTTGTTATCGAAGTCCGCTACGGTGAGGTCGGACGCGGAGTCATAGACCTCCATGCGGCCGCCCGCCATCGCGTGGAAGCTGGGCAGGATGATGTTGGTGGAGAAGACGCCGAAGCGGCCGGAAGGATGCAGTTCGCCGTACACGGTGCCGGAGAGCATGCCGGGGGCGTTCAGCGTGAGCTTGCGGAGCTGCCCGTCGCGGTTGAGGATGGAGCCGCCGCCCGCGCCGCGGATGTAGTAGAGCGAATAGTCCCCGCGCTGCTGGCCGTGGACGTGGCAGTTCATGCAGGAATTGTCCGTGACTTCATGGCTGCAGATGGCCGTCTCGTCGAAATTCTCGATGCAGCGCTCCATGATGGACACTTCGTTGAACATCTGGTAGGCGGGCTCGATGAGACGGTAGGTCAGGTAGCCGTCGATCGCGTCCTCGCTGACATAGAAGGACCATTGGTCGGAGACCCGCTGCCCGTCCACGACGGCTTCCGCCGACACGGTCACGGTCTGCCCGGCTGCGTCGGACATGAACGCCTTCCAGGCGCCCAGGCGCCATTCAACCTCCTTGCCCTTCAGGGTGACGCTGCGGTCGCCCAGGGTGAAGGTGGTCTTCGCCCCGCGGATGTCCTTCATCGCGTAGCGGAAATTCAGCGGCGCGATGTTGGCCGGGACGGTCACTTCCTTGTAGTCCGGCCAGATCACCAGCGGGCCCTCGCTGCCGTCCACGGCATCCGCGAGCTCCCGTCCGCTGCAGCCCAGCAGCATCAGTGCCGCCGGGATCAGGATCCAAAGCAGTCTGCGTGTCATCATTCTTCTTCGCGCATTAATGCGTCCATGTAGTACGCCCAGTAAGTGTTCCAGTATTTTTCCGGATTGCGGAAGAACCAGTCCATCCGGCTGGTGGTAGATTTGTCGATGCCGTAACGGTTGAAATACTGCTCGCCCAGGGTTCCCTGCTGGCTGAGCCAGATCAGGATGGCCTCCTGGTAGAGCCGCCCCTTGAGCATGCGAGGCTCATAGTCCTGCATGAAGAGCTCCAGGTTGTAGGACATCAGGTCGAAGCAGAGCAGGTAGGTGCGGGCCAGATCGTTGTCCGGATTGGCCTCCAGCAGCGTCTCCAGGACGCGGCGGGGATTGTTGGAGTGGTGCACGAAGTCGGTCCGGGCCAGCCGCGAGCGGGCCGCGGCGAGCTCGGCGCGCGTGGCTTCGTCCTGCCGGCCGGGCATCATGCGCCGCGCCCAGTTCCGATAGAAGAGCGTCCTGGCGAGCAGGCTGAGGTATTTCTGTGCGGCCGCGTCCTCGCCCGAGATCAGGTTCACCCGCGCCAGGCGCACCAGGAAACGGGCGCCGGTGTGTTTCGGCGAGGCCTGGAGTGAGCAGATGGCGCTCTGCTCCGCGACGGTCATGTCTCCCAGCTGGAACCAGGCTTCCCCGGCCAGGCTGTTCGTGAAAAGGCTGTTGTCCACGGACACCGTGAACAGCAGGGTCCGGTTGTGGTTCTGCGCATAATTGAGCATCGCGTCGCCCAGGTCGCCCTTCATGGCGTGCGCGAGGTTATAGCAATAGCTGGACTCCTCCATGCGGAGGTCCCGCCGCTTCGACATCTTGATGATCCTGTCCCAGTCCTCCCGGCCCGCCAGCACGTCCAGGCCGATGACCTGGTCATATTGCAGGCGCGGGACGCCCCAGGCCTTGCCGTAGTACTTGTGGACGGGGGATCCGAGCGCCCAGCAGCCGACGGCGAGCAGCAGCGCGCCCGCGACGGGGCGGCGCCAGCCTTTCCCGCAGCGCAGGGCCAGCAGCACGAGCGAAAGATAGGCAAGCACCACCACCGTGTAGCGCGTGATGTAGAGATTGCCCGTCTCGCGCAGGAAGGACCAGACGAAGACCAGCGCGGCGATACCCAGCGAAGGCCATTCTTTCAGGAAATGGCGGCAGATGCGGTAGACGGCCGCCCCGATGCCCACGAGCAGCAGCGCCACGATGAGCGGCCCCGCCACGGGCAGGTGGAAGAACTGCTCCAGGAAGTCCGCCACGAAGCGCGCCAGCCAGCCGGTGCCCCGGTAGGTCTGGCGGATGTAGTCCCAGTCATAGACGAACAGGTTCATCTGTTCGCGGCGCATCAGGTGATACGGGTACGCGAACTGGAAAAAGCCGAACGAGGCCAGCAGGCCCAGCCCCGCAGCGACATAGCCGATATGCGTCTTGATCCATTTCATACTCAAACACAAAGATGCGAAAAAAAAACGAGAAAAGGGCGGCCCTCACGGGGCGCCCTTTCCTTCCAACCAAAAAATTTATTAAAAAACCAAATGCTTAATTTGCTTTTTTCGTCGGATAACCGGGGTTCTGGTATGCGGCCTTGGCGGCATCATCCATCTTCATGTTATTCAACTGACCTTGCGGAATCGGACGGAGGTAATGATAGGTCTGGATGTTGCGGGTGACCGTGGCCGGGCCGGCCTCGGAGCCGGCGGCGACGCGGCCAGCCAGAGCTCCGTTCCGTCCTGCGCCACAGGGACGGGACGGTCGCAGGCGGCGAGCAGCGCCGCGCCTGCCAGAACGGTCAAAAAAAGGTGTTTCCGCTTAGGATTTCGGGTTTTGTACTTTGTACAAAGATAGTGATTTCCCGGCTCCTTGCGCGTTGTCGTGTAACAAATCTTGTCGATTTCCGCCCATCGGCGGCTACTCCGCCTGCGTGAACGGCTCGCTCGCCATCTTGAACATCCGGGCGGCATCCCGGACGGTCAGGCCCGTGGAGGCCTTCCCCAGGTCGGGAACGTTGAACGACTTCAGGTTATACGTATAGAAGCGGGAGGATTTCTGCGGGAGCACGAAGGGCTTGGTCGTGCGGCCTTCGGCGTCCAGGTGGCAGAAATAGGGCTTGCCGTACTGCCCGTCGCCGCGCTTGCTCGCAAACACGAACCAGCGGCTGTTCGACGACCAGCTGTGGTAGGAGTCGGACTTGTTCCCTTTGATCTCGTCCAGCGGACGAATCTCTCCGGAAGCCAGATCCGCCAGGTAGAGCATGCATTCGGGGTGGAAGAGCGGGAAGGTCCCGTAGTCAGCCACGGAGAAAAGCAGCCAGCGCCCGTCCGGTGAAACCTTGGGATGGCAGACGGAGCCGCCGTTGGAGCGACCGCTCCAGACGGTGTCGACCTGTTCGCCGATATGGCCGGTCTCCGTGTCGAAGTCGGCCCGCACCAGGTCGTACATGACCTCATGGATGCGCTGCGGAACCGGCAGGGTGTCGGCCACGCAGTAGAAAACCGATTTGCCGTCGGCGGAGAAACACGGGAAGGTTTCGAACTTATCCGGCCGGGCGACGTGCGGCACGTTGATCATCTTGTTGTTCTCGAAATCCGCAACCGTCAGGTCGGAGGCCGAGTCGAACACCTCCATGCGCTTGCCCGGCAGCGTATGGAAGCTCGGCAGGATGATGTTGGTGGAGAACACGCCGAAACGGCCGTCAGGATGGAGCTCGCCGTAAACCGTGGCGGAAAGCATACCCTCCGCATTGAGCGTCAGTTTGCGGAGCTTGCCGTTCTGGTTCAGGATGGAGCCGCCTTTTGGACCGCGGATGTAATACAGGGAATAGTCTCCGCGCGACTGGCCGTGGACGTGGCAGTTCATGCAGGCATCGTCTGCGTGCTTGTAGTCACAGATAATCGTTTCATTGAAATTCTCGACACAGCGCTCCCGGATCGACACTTCGTTGTACATCTGGTACGACGGTTCGATGAGGCGGTAGGTCAGCCAGCCGTCCATCGCATCTTCGCTCACGAAGACCGACCAACTGTCGGTGACCGGCCTTCCGTCCACGACGGCCTCGGCCCGCACGGTGATGGTCTGCCCGGCCGCTCCGGAGAGGAACGCCTTCCACTTGCCCAGGCGCCATTCGACCTCGCTTCCCTTGATGGTAACGGATTTGCCATCCAGGGTGAAGGTGGTCCGCGCCCGGCGGACATCCGCCATCGCGTAGCGGAAATTCAGCGGTGCGATATTCGCGGGAATGGTGACGTCCTTGTAGTCCGGATAGATCACAAGCGGACCCTCGCTGCCGTCGGTGGCAGTAAAGTTGTCCCGACCGCCGCAGCCCGGCAACATCAGGCACACCAGAAAGGCTAACAGTATGTATGATAATTTGTTCCGCATGATTTATTGCTGCTCGTACATCGCTTTCAGATAGTAATACCAATACGTGTTCTTCTGCCCGGAAGGATTCCGGCCGAAACGGTTCATCCGGTCGACAGTCGAAAAGTCCACACCATAGCCGGAGACCTGTTCCGGCGTCAGCTGCTCGTGCTGGCTGAGCCAGATAAGAATGGCCTCGTGGTAAAGGCGGGCGTTGATCATATTCGCTGTATAATCCTCCATAAACGTATCCAGGTCATAGCACATCAGGTCGTAGCAGAGCAGGTAATTCCGGGCCATGTGGTTGTCCGGATTTGCCTCCAGCAGACCCCGTAGGATCTCCCGGGGCCGTTCGCTCTGGTGGACAAAATCTTTCCGGAAAAGCTTGGCCCGCGCTTCTTCGAGCTGCGCCCGCGTTGCTTCGTCCTGGCGGCCCGGCATCATGCTTCGGGCCCATTTCCCGTAAAACAGCGTCCGGTCCAGGTTGTTGAGGTATTTCTGTGCCGCCTCGTCTTCCCCCGAAATCAGGTTGATCCGGGCCAGGCGGACCAGAAATCGCGCCCCGGTGTGCTTGGGCGAAGCCTGCAGCGAAGTGATGGCACTCTGCTCCGCCTGGGTCAAGTCGCCCAACTGGAACCAGGCCTCCCCGGCCATGCCGTTGGTAAAGATCGTCTGCTCCATGGCAGCAGGAAACAGAAGGGCCCGCTCATAATTCTGGGAATGGTTGAGCAGGTCGTCGCCCAGGCGGCCCTTCATCGCTATCGCAAGGTTATAGCAATAACTTGCCTCTTCCGTGTAGAGATCCTTCTTGGAAAACTTCAAAACCTTGTCCCAGTGCTCGCGAGAGGTCTCCACATCCAGGGCGATCACCCGCTCATGGTCGAATTTGGGGAAGTTGATCGCTTCCCCGTAGTTTTTGTGAAACGGGGACGCGAGCGACCATGCTCCGAATCCAAGTAACAGTACGGCCACAAGCGCTTTCTGCCATCCTTTCCTGCATTGAATCGCCAGCAGGATCAGGGAAAGATACGCCAGCACGACCACCGTGTAGCGCGTGATGTAGAGGTTGCCTGTCTCACGCAGGAAAGACCAGATGAAAAACGCGGCGGCGACAGCCAGGGACGGCCACTTCCCCAGAAAATGCCGGCAGATCCGGTACACGACCACGCCGATACCCGTCAGCAGCAGCGCTACGATCAGCGACGCCGGTACGGGGGAAAGGTAGAACTGCTCCAGGAAATCGCTCAGGAAACGCGCCAGCCAGCCGGCGCCCCGGTAGGTCTGACGGATGTAATCCCCGTCGAAGAGGAACAGGTTCTGCTGTTCGCGGCGCATCAGGTGATACGGGTAGGCGAACAGGAAAAAACCCCACGAACCCAGGAAGGCCAGCGCCGTGACAATGAGGCCGGTACGTGACTTTGACTCTTTCGTAAGCATATTACAAATATGCGTATTTTTTCGCACTTCTCAAAAGAAGAAAGGGCGGCCCTCGCGGGGCGCCCTTTCCTTTCCAACCAAATACTTATTTAACCAAAAACGTGTTAAACTATTCAAGCCAGTAACCAGGGGTCTGGTAGGCCATCTTCTCCTCCTCCGACATCTGCATGGCGTTGATCTGGCTCTGCGGGATCGGGTTCATGTAGTTGAGCTCGATGATGTCGCGGGTGTTCACGACAGGCGTGTGGGTCTTCTGCGTCTCCGTGATCGTATAGGTCAGGGCACGCTCAAGCCACTGCTGGGTACGCGCCAGGTCGAACCAGCGCTTTCCCTCGCCGTAGTACTCGCGAAGCATCTCGTCCAGGAGGAAGTCGATGGTCACGGTGCTCGGGGTCTTGGCCGTCAGTTCGGCGCTGAAATCTGCCTTGTACACCTGCTGTTCGTTGTTCTTGAACTCCCACTTGGCGGCACGGGCACGGATCACGTTGATGAGATCACGGGCAGACTTGCCAGCCTGGGCGCTGGCTCCCTTCACGGCCGCCTCAGCGGCGATGAAGTACAGCTCGGAGAACTTGTAGATGATGTACGGGCGCGTCGAACCGACATTCGCTTCGCCGGGGCCGGAAGGAGAACCGGTGTTGGTACGGTACGGACCCTGCTTCCAGAGACCCGGATAGGTGAAGCGGTTGATACCGCGCAGGTCGATAACATAGGAATCCATGCCTTCCTTGACGCCGAAGCCCTGATCAACGAGGTTGCCGGGCAGGCTGGCAGGATACTGCACGGTCTCATCCACGTAGGGAAGGAAGGTCAGGAAAGCCTCCTTGGCGCCGATATGGTTGCCATGCGGGCCCTCATACCACTTGATTGCGTCGTTGCCGAACTGATCGAAGTTGGCGCGGAAGATCCAGGTGAAGGTGCCATCGAAACGGGAATCCATGTCGATGTCCGTGAAGGTGTGCAGCGCCTCGTGTGTCGGAGCCAGACGCGTCCAGGGACGGCCCATGAACTGGCTGTCGGTACGCTGCATCGGGATGGTCACAGCGCCGGTGTTGTCCTTGCACGACGCGGCAGAGTAGTTCCACATATGGAACCAGCAGACGAAGTTCGTTCCCTGATCCCAACCGGTGACAGGCGCGCCGTTGTACTGCGCGGATTTCTCGGTACGGTCGGAATAGAAAACCTGCTCCTTGTTGTAATCGTTCTCGCCAAGGGCCACCTTGTAGAAGGAGGATTCCAGACCGAACGGACCGGGATTCTCAATGCCTTCGACTGCGAGATCATACGCTTTCTGGAACCAGGTCTTGGCCTCGCCGGCGTTGCGGGGGCACTCAGGATAGGTCTTCAGACCCTTCGGGTTCTCCAGCCACCAGCCGTAGGTAAGGTAGGCACGGGAAAGGAGGATGCGGGCAGCCGTCTTGGACAGGGCGCCACCGATACGCGGAGTATCGGGAAGTTTCGACACGGCAAACTCCAGATCCGGGAAGATGCACTTCTTATACACCTCTTCGACCGTGTTGCGGGTCGAAACGCGGACAGCACTGGAGTTGAATTCCAGTTCGCCGGAGCCCAGGTCGAGCGGCACGCCGCCGAAAATACGGACCAGGTCGAAGTAATAGAAGGCACGGAAGAAACGCGCCTCTGCGATCAGGGACTCCGCCATGCCGCCTTCGGTCGCATTCTTGATGATGCCGTTGGCAGTATTGATGTAGGTGAAGCTCCAGAAGCCGGACTTCGGGCAGTTGTCGGCCGTCACGTGGGCGCCGGTGGAGAAGTCGCTCCCACGGAAACCGCTGTTCGAGAACGTGAGTTCGTCGGTGGCACCCTCAAGGTCGGACCAGGTGTACGGGTCGCCGTACACGTCGCGCAGGTGGGAATACAGGGCGGTCAGACCGCCTTCCACGCCGGCAGGCGTTCCGAAATAATCGGGCGTGTAGATCGTCTTCGGGTGCTCCTCAAGAATCCCGTTGCAGGAAGCGAACAGGAACAGCGAGCCGCCGAGAACCAGCATAAGTTTGAATATCTTTTTCATATCGTTGCGCTGTTAGAAAGTCAGATTGATACCGAGCAGATAGTTGTGCGTCTGCGGGGTGCTGTTGGAGAAGCTCGCCATGCGGCCGGAACGGGCGTTACCCTGGTGGATGAGACCGGTCTCGGCGGTGAAGGCGGAATAAATCACGAACGGATTCTGAGCGGTGAAGTACACGCGGAGGTTGCTGATGCCAAGGCGCTGGAAGAACGGAATGCGGTGCATCGTGTAGCCGAGCGTGATGGTCTGGACCTTGGCGTAGGTGCCGTCGAACTGACCCATCAGGGACGCGTACTTCGGCGAGTCGGTGACGATCGTGGAGCCCGGGCGCGGGTACTTGACGTTCGGTTTCTCCGGCGTCCAGTAGTCGACGTCGATCTGGCCGCGGCGGCCGCTCATCAGGTTTTCATAACCCGTGTGCAGCGAGGACATGAAGATACCGCCGACCTGGAAGTCACCGATAATGGTCAGGTCGAGGTTCTTCCAGGCGAGACGGGTGTTGAAACCGCCCATGAAAGTGGCCTCGGCGCTGTACGGCACCTGGTCGTTGGAGTTGATGGCGCGGGTCGGGGAGCCGTCGGCGTTGTAGTCGCCGTGGTACTTGACCTTGATCATACCGAGCGAACCCTTGTAGCCGGTAACGGCATCCACCTTACTGGGCTCGAGGATATCCATGTACGGATCACCCTCCTGCCAGAGGCCGTCATACTCATAGTCGTAGATGCACTGGAGAGGATAGCCGACGAACCAGCGGTTGCCCTTGTCCTCCTTCGTGCCGTCCGCGAGGGCGACGAGTTGGTTGCGGTTGGCATAGATGTTCAGACCGGCATCCCACTTCCAGTCACCCTTCTCGAGGATGGTGCCGTTGACCGTGAATTCGATACCGCGGTTGCGCGTGGCACCGATGTTGGCGGTGGTGCGGGACACGCCGGCAGAAGCAGGCAGGCTCAGGCTGAGGAGGATGTCCTTGGTGTCGACGCGATAGTACTCGATGGTACCGCGCAGGCGACCCTTGAAGAAGGAATAGTCAAGACCGAAGTTCCAGGTGTTGGAGTACTCCCAGCCAAGGTCGATATTGGGAAGCGCGGAGACGTAGTAACCGGTGGCGTATTTTTCTTCGTTGAAGTTGTACACCTTGGTGGACAGGGAACCGAGGGTGGAGTACGGAGACACGGCCTGGTTGGAGGTCACACCGTAACCGACGCGGAGCTTGAGTTCGTCCATCCAGCGGGCAGCGCCCTGCATGAACGGTTCCTTGTGGATGTTCCAACCGATGGACACGGCCGGATAGGTATGCCACTGGTGGCCGGGGGCTAGACGGGAAGAAGCATCGGAACGGACAGCCGCGGTAATCATGTAGCGGTCGTCGTAGGAGTACATCAGACGGGCCATGTAGGACATCAGCCCGGACTGCGTGTAGCTGCCCGTGTTGACGGTAATGTCAGAAGCAAGGGCGGAGCCGATGTTGTACCACTGGAAGAGCTCGTTCGGGATGTTGTTGCCGTTGAGGCGCTGGCCATTGGAAGTGGTCTGCTCGGCAGAATAGAGGGCGACGAAGTTGACGCGGTGCTTGCCACCGAACGTGCGGTCGTAGCTCAACAGGTTCTCGACGGTCCAGTTGAAGTTCTCGCTGAAGGACCAGGACGCGGTGTTCGGAGTAGATTCGGTCGTTGCACCGACACCCTGACCGGTGAAGGAACCTCCGCGGTTGCGACGGTAGTTCAGGCCGACGCTGACCTTGAAGGAGAGCCCCTCGATCCAGGGGAAGTTGAACTTGAGGAAGCCGTTGTTATACGTACTGATCGTATTGGACTCGCTGTTATAGATGCCGGCGGCGGTGAGCTGCTCGACGCGGTCGCGATCCATGATATACCAGTCGGCATCGATCGGCATGCTGATACGATATCTCAGGTTGCCGTCCGCATCGTACGGGTTGACGAGCGGGGAGAGCTGCAGGTTCAGACCGACCTGGTTGCCGGTGTTGGCGCCGTACTGGGTCGTGGTGGAGAATCCGACCTGGAAGTATTTGCCGATCTTCTGGTCGATGCTGCCGTTCAGGGAGATGCGGCTGTACGCCTGCGTGGGCAGGGTCGCGTGATCCTTATAATAGGACGTACCGAAGCGGTAGCTGCCGCCCTGGGTGCCACCGGTCACGCTCACCTCATAGTTCTGGGTGTAGCCATTCTGGAGAATCAGGTCCTGCCAGTCCGTGTTGGTGTCGTCCGACTCGTCGATGGAGTTCGCGTACTTGCCGGCCATCTGGCGGAGGCGTACGTACTTCGCACCGGTCATCATCGGATACTTGATCGGGGTTTTGATGGAAGCGTAAGCATTGAAGGACACCTTCGGCGCCTGGCCGATCGTTCCCTTGTAGGTGCTGATGAGGATGACACCGTTGGCACCACGGGAACCGTAGATGGCGGTGGAGGCAGCGTCCTTGAGGATGTCAATGCTCTTGATGTCGTTGGTGGAGATTTCCGCCAGGCTACCCATGAACGGAATGCCGTCCAACACGATGAGTGGATCGTTGGAGGCGGACAGGGAACGCTCGCCGCGGATACGGATCGTTGCGGACTCGCCCGGCTTGGAGGACGTGGACTGCATATCCACACCGGCGACGCGGCCCATCAACGCATAGGTGACGTCTCCGGCAGGAATCTCGCGCAGCTCATTGCCGCCCATCGAGACGATGGATCCGGTCACGTCCGACTTGCGGGCGGTACCATAACCGATGACCACCGTCGCTTCAAGGGACTCAGCATCCTCCTCCAGGACGATGTCGATCCGCGTGCGCCCGCTGACCGGGACAAGCTGCGTCTTGTAGCCAATCGAAGAGATTTCCAAGATGGCCCCGGAGGGGACAGTGATGGAATACGTTCCGTCAGCACCGGACACGGTGCCGTTCTGGGTGTTCTGGACCATGATGCCAGCACCGATGACGGTTTCTCCGCTCTGATCCGTGACCGTTCCCGTGACGCGGATGTTCTGTGCCTGGGCAAAGAACGGCATCACCAGGCCGACGGCCAGGATTGCAAGCGTTTTTTTAAGGTTTAATCGCATAATGAATAGAAATTAAAGAAAATTGGTTGTTGCGTGTTAGTGTCGCAAATGTATCATATTTAATAAAGGTCCAACGAGACAGCCGTAACACATATTGTTAAATTTAGACCATGATTTTTGTAAAGTGAAAAAGAGTCGTATTTTTGCAGCAAATGGAACAAATCCAACAATCGATGAAACGCCTTCTTGTTTTTCTAACGTTCCTGGCCGTTCTTTTACAGGCGTCGGCGCAGACTGCGCGCGTGTATACCTCTGAAAATGGCCTGCCCAACTCCCAGGTTTCCCAGGTCTATCAGGACCGGAACGGGTATATATGGATGTGCTCGGAAGGAGGCTTGATCCGCTTTGACGGCATGCGCTTCGAAACCTACCGCCACGATCGGGAACGGGAGAATTCCATCTCCAGTTCTTCCGTCAACTGTATGCTGGAGGACAGCCGGGGTAACACCTGGGTGGCCACGGTGAACGGCCTCAACCTGTTCGACACCGAACACAGCGAATTCCGCCGCTTCGAGCTGCATGACGAACGGAACTCGGTCGCCAATCCCTACATCAGCGCGCTGCTGGAAGTCCCCGGCCGCAGCGGCGGCTGCCGCCTGTACGTGGCCACGAGCGGCTCCGGCGTTTTCGTGATCGACTGCAACACCATGGAAGTGCTCCCGGACGCGCGCGAACAGATCTACCGGCACCTCGACACCGATTATGTCCGCGCGCTGTATCTGGATTCCAGCAAGCGTCTCTGGATTTTTCCGGAAGGAAACGGATTCCCGGTCATCCTGAACATGAGTTCGTTGGAGCCCGTGTTCAATCTGACCTGGAGCCCGGAGCTGCTCCGCCAGGCGGAACAGCCCCGCTTCGGAAACCTCGCAGAAGATCCCTTTACCGGCGATCTCCTGCTTGGCAGCAACCAGGGACTGCTCTTCTGCAAAGCAGGCAACGGCATCGTCCAGAAGGCGTCTGGAAAACGCGCCGCCGCCACGATTGCAACGACCCTGATTTTCAATAGCCAGGCATCGTCCGGCGAAGGACGGTCTTTCCTGGTCGGAGACAAGAACGGCGGACTGCTGCTGTTCGACCCGGCCAGCGAGGAGGTGCGCGACGCCGCGCTCTCTTCCATCCGGCAGGATATCAGCGGCTGGAGCGCCACCAACAGCACCATCGATTCACAGGGCAACATCTGGCTGAGCATTTACCAGCACGGCGTGGTGGTGGCCCCGCAATCCATGTTCGGATTCTCATACATAGGATGCAGCAGCCGCGGCATCCCGGGCGAGAACAGCGCCTGCATTACCGCTATCTATGAGGACGGAAAGGATCTCTGGGTAGCCACCGACGGCGCCGGCATCTTCCGGAAACCCCTTGAAGGAACGCGGCCCGAGCGGAATTACACCAGCGAAAACACCGCCCTGACCGACAACTCCGTCATGGGCCTGACAGGCGACAAACACGGCAACATCTGGATTGGCACCTACAACGACGGTCTCTTTTATATGGACGCGAGCGGTACTGTCAAACGCTTCGTAGACCAGGACCGGATCGGCACCGACCGCATCCGTACCCTCGCCTACGACTCTGCGCGTGACCTTGTCTATGCCGGGACTTATGGCGCCGGCCTGTCCATCATCGACGCCGACTCGCGCCGGCTCGCTTCCCAGCAGATCGACGATCAGTACCGCTGGATCAGCGCGTTGCACCTGGATGCAAACGGCCTTCTCTGGGTGGGTTCCTACAATGGTCCCTGGTGCTATGACCCGTCGGACAAACGGATCATCTCCTATACGCTCCCGACCAACAGCGATACGCCGCCGCGCATTTATGGCATCGGCAGCAGCCCTGACGGAACGAAATGGTTCGGCACGGATGACGGTCTCTTCAGCGTGGACGAAATCTCCCGCGAAGTCCGGCAGTACACCGAGGCCGACGGCCTGTCCAGCAACGTCATCCGCGACATCCTCTGCACCGCCTCCGGCGAAATCTGGGTTTCCACGCTCTGCGGCCTGTCCCGCCTGTCTCCGCACAGCGGAAAGATTGACAGCTATCTTGCATACGATGGTCTCCAGGGCAACGAATTCCGCTCCGGTGCCGCTTGCAAAGCATCCACGGGCCGCCTCTACTTCGGCGGCCTCGGGGGTATTACCTCTTTCTCCCCGCTGCTCATGGATGGCAGCGGCCACCACATTCCGCAGGTTACGCTGGCCCGCCTGACCGTGCTGGACCGGGACGTGCACTATAATCCCGATGCCGGCAGCAACAACTTGATTGACAAGCATATATCACAGGCAACCCGGATCGAGATTCCGCGCGAAACAGATTTGTTCTCGCTGGCTTTCTCCGTTCCCGAATACACCAACCCGCAGCGCCTGGTCTATGCCTATCGCCTGCGCGGCTTCGACGCAGACTGGAAAACCGCTTCCGCACACCAGCCCTCCGCCACCTACACCAATGTTCCGCCCGGCCACTACGTCTTCGAGGTTAAGGCTTATTTCGCCGGAGCGCCGGAAGAGTATTCCCAGCGTGGCGTGGACCTGCACGTGGAAGCGCCCTGGTACCGTTCCGGGGTGGCCTATGCCGCTTACCTCCTGCTGTTTGCCGGCCTGCTGTGTCTGCTTTTCCATTTATCCCGCCAGCGGAAACGTCGCGAGCAGGAAAAGAAGGAAGCGGAATTAAAGGAACTGCGGCTCGGCCTGTTCACCAACCTTACCCATGAAATCCGCACCCCGCTCAACCTCGTGATGAGCCCGCTGGGTGCCATCCGGGAAGCGGAACAGGACCCGGAAAAGAAGGAGACCTATAACCTGATGTACCGCAACTGCTTGCGTATCAACCGCATCGTCAACCAGTTCATGGACCTGCGCAAGGTCGACGCCGGCCAGATGCAATTGCACTTCCGCGAAACGGACATCATCTATTTCATCCGGGACATCATGCAGTCTTTCGACAAGCTCGCGCAAAGCAAGCGGGTCGACTTCTCGCTGGCCTCCACCCACGACGAAGAGCCGCTCTGGATTGATCAGGGCAATTTCGACAAGATCATCTACAACATCCTCTCGAACGCTTTCAAGCACACGCCGGAGGGCGGGCGCATCCGCGTGGACGTTTCCGGCCTGATTCCCAACCGGGGCGAGCTGCGCAATGACATCCGGGACTTCGTTCAGATCCGCATCTTCAACTCCGGAAGCCGCATCGAGGAAGCCTGGATCAGCCGCATCTTCGACCGCTTCGTGCAGGTGAATCCCCATGACGCCAGTTCCGGCTCCGGCGTGGGCCTGAACCTGACCAAACTGCTGGTGGAGCTCCACCACGGTCACATCGTCGCGGAGAACGAGGCGGACGGCGTGGTCTTCTGCGTGCTCGTGCCCGCCGGCAAGGAGCACCTGACCCGGGAAGAGCTCTCCTACACCTCGCATCATAAGGATCTCTACACCAAGACCTCTCCCGAAGAGCATGAAGACGAGACCTATGTGAAAGAATCTGCGACGGAAGACAAAGCCGCCCGCGCCAAGAAGACCGTGGTCGTCGTGGACGATGACGACGACACGCGCGAATACCTCAAGACCGTACTGCGCGGCCGATACAACGTCTCAGCCTTCGCCGACGCCAGCGCCGCCAGACAGGCCGTAAGCGCAACGCTCCCCGACGCCGTGATCACCGACCTCGTGATGCCTGGCATGAGCGGTAGCGAACTCTGTGCCCAGATCCGCCAGGACGACGCCACGCGCCATATTCCCGTCATCATCCTGACCGGCCAGAACGGCGAACAGGAAGAGCAGGCGGCCAGCGACAGCGGCGCCGACAAGTTCCTCTCCAAACCCATTTCGGTCGAGCTGCTCCTGAGCAGCGTCGCCCAGGTCATTTCCGCCCGCGAGGCGGTCAAGGACAAGTTCGGCGTCAACTTCGACTACGATTACACCGGCATCCAGATGGGTTCCGCCGACGAAAAACTGCTGCGGCGCATCGTCGAAAGCGTCCAGGCGCACCTGGACGATCCCGAATATGGCGTAAGCTCCCTGTGTGAGGATGTCGGCATCAGCCGCGTCCATCTGAACCGCAAGCTCAAGGCCTTCGGCAAGGAGTCGCCGGGCATTCTGATCAAGACTTTCCGTATGAAACAGGCGGCCTACCTGCTCGCGAACAACCAGGTGAACGTGTCCGAGGTGGCCTACCGCGTGGGCTTCGCCTCCCACTCCTATTTCTCCAGTTCCTTCAAGGAGTATTTCGGTATTTCCCCGCGGGACTTCGTGGCCCGGCTCCAGGAAAACCCGGACGACGAGAGTTTGCGACAAATGTTTGAATAATCCGGACTGGTTACATTTTCAAAAAGGTTTGATACCAAACTGATATAGGGGTGTTGTCAGATTTGTTACATTTGCAACGACCAATCTGACGAAACAGCCCATGAAGAAGAATGTATTGCTTTCCTGTGCGGCATTCCTGCTGCTCTGCCTGAACGCCGCCGCCATAGACCATCCGGGCATTACGGAAGCCCGCACGGCACCGGGCCGTTTCTCCCTGATCGAGAACGGCACGCCCGCCGCTGTGATTACGGACCCCGCTGACGCGAAAGGCATCCAGATCGCCGCCGCGACGCTGCGCGAAGATTTCGGCCGCGTCTGCGGCACGGTCGCGCCTGACGCCGGCTCACGAGCCATCCTCGCCGGCAGCCTGGACAGCCCGCTCGTCCGCGGCCTGGTCGCGAAGGGACTCGTGGACACCTCCCCGCTCAAGGGTCAGTTCGAAAGTTACCTTATCGCCACGCTGGGCGATGCCGTCCCGGGTTATAACGACGCGCTCGTCATCGTGGGCGCGGACATGCGCGGCACCATTTATGGCATCTACGAGATCTCCGAGCAGATCGGCGTGTCGCCCTGGTACGACTGGGCCGACGTGGCCGTGGAGCACCGTGAGGACCTCTCGCTCGCGCCCGGCAGCTACCGCGTGGATCCGCCCGCCGTGCGCTACCGCGGCATCTTCCTCAACGACGAAGCCCCCTGCCTGACCGGCTGGGTTAAGAATACCTACGGCACCAATTACGGCGACCACCGCTTCTACGCACGCGTGTTCGAGCTCCTGCTCCGCCTGCGCGCCAATTTCCTCTGGCCCGCTATGTGGAGTTGGTCTTTCTACGCCGACGATCCCGAGAACAGCAAGACCGCTGACGAGATGGGCATCATCATGGGCACGTCCCACCACGAACCGATGGCGCGCAACCACCAGGAATGGGTACGCAAGCGCAACGCCGACGGCCCGTGGGACTACACGACGAACAAGAAGAACCTCGACAAGTTCTTCACCGAGGGCATGGAGCGCGCCAAGGACACCGAGGACCTGATTACCATCGGCATGCGCGGCGACGGTGATGCGGCCCTGGGCAAGGAGGGCGAGGAGGCCAAGTACATCGACCTCCTGGAGAGCATCATCAAGAACCAACGCAAGATCATCCGCAAGGTCACCAAGCGCCCCGCCGAGGAGCGGCCGCAGGTCTGGGCCCTCTATAAAGAGGTCCAGCAGTACTACGACCTGGGCCTGCGCGTGCCCGACGACGTCACAATCCTGCTGTCCGACGACAACTGGGGCGACGTCCGCAAGCTCCCCACCGCCGAGGAGCGCAAGCGCAAGGGCGGCTGGGGCATCTACTACCACGTGGACTACGTGGGCGCCCCGCGCAACTCCAAGTGGCTGAACATCACCCCGATCCAGAACATGTGGGAGCAGCTGCAGCTGACCTACGCCTACGGCGTGGACCGGCTCTGGGTGCTGAACGTCGGCGACCTCAAGCCGATGGAATACCCCATCGACCTCTTCCTCGCCATGGCCCGCCGGCCGGAGTCCTTCAACGTCGACAACCTGCTCGACCACACCCGCACCTTCTGCGCCGCGGCCTTCGGGGAGGACCAGGCGGACGAGGCAGCACGCATCCTGAACCTCTACAGCAAATACAGCGGCCGCACCACGGCCGAAATGATGGACCGCAACACCTACGACCTCGCCTCCGGCGAATTCCGGCGCGTCTGTGACGACTTTGTCCGGCTCGAAGCCGAGGCGCTGCGGCAGTTCCTCACCCTGGACCCGGCGCGCCGCGACAGCTACCGGCAGGTCATCCTCTTCCCGGTGCAGGCCCTCTCCAATCTCTATGAAATGTACTACGCCCAGGCGATGAACCACGAGCTCTACGCCAAGGGCGACCCGGCCGCGAACCGCTGGGCGGACCGCGTGGAGCAGTGCTTCGCCCGCGACGCCGCGCTGTGCGCGCAATACAATAAGGAAATGTCCGGCGGCAAGTGGGACGGCATGATGACCCAGAAGCACATCGGCTATCGCATGTGGAACGACAACTTCCCCGCCGACCGCCTGCCGGAGATCAAGCGCATCGAGGACGTCACCCCGGGCGGCTTCTCCTTCGCCGCCGACCCGCGCGGCTACACCGCCATCGAGGCGGAGCATTATTTCACGGCTTCGCCCGCGGCCGACGCGGCCTGGACCGTCATCCCCGACATGGGCCGCACCCTCAGCGGCGTGGCGCTCCTGCCCTACACCGTGGCGACCGACGGCGGCGCCCTGAGCTACCGCGTGGAGCTTCCCGCGAACGCGGGAAATGTCAAAGTGCACGTGATTACCAAATCCACCCTCGCCTTCAACAACACCGGCCATCGCTACGAGGTCGAACTCGACGGCGCGAAGCAGGTGCAGTTCTTCAACGAGCGCCTCAACGAAGACCCGCGCAACATCTACTCCGTCTACTACCCGACCGTCGCGCGCCGCGTGGTGGAGACCGTCTCCGAACTGCCCGCCGCGGGCGGCTGGACGACGCTCACGCTGCGTCCGCTGGACCCCGGCATCGTGTTCGAAAAGGTCGTGGTCGACTACGGCGGCTACACGCCGCAATTCCTCTTCGGCGAGGAGTCATCGGCCTCTCGCGGCACCAGATGACCGAAAAGTAACCGTTTTTGAGCGAATCCGGGGCTTATTGTCCCGGATTTTCTGTATATTTGCTAGACTGGATAATACGATATCAAACTATAACCTATGTCCAACAATCCGAATGAAGCCAAGGGCTTCTACAAACTGAGCTGGATGCAGCGCATCGGCTTCGGCGCCGGCGACATGGCGCAGAATCTCATTTATCAAACCGTCAGCATCTGGCTGCTCTTCTTCTACACCAACGTGTTCGGGCTCAAGCCCGGTCCCGCCGCCTTGATGTTCCTCGTCGTGCGTCTCGTGGACGTGCTCTGGGACCCGGTGGTCGGCACCATCGTCGACAAGGGCAACCCGAAGTGGGGCAAGTACCGCTCCTGGCTCATCCTCGGCGGTATTCCGCTCGTGGGCCTGGCCATCCTCTGCTTCTGGAACGGCCTCGCCGCTTCCTCCGACACGGTCAAGCTCATCTACGCCTACGTCACCTATGTCGGCATGTCCATGTGCTACACCCTGGTGAACGTGCCTTACGGCGCCCTGAACGCCTCGCTCACCCGCGACACCAACGAGATCACCATCCTGACCTCCACGCGCATGTTCATGGCCAACCTCGGCGCCCTGTGCGTGAAGTCTCTCCCGATCATCATCGCCATCTTCGCCCCGAAGGTCCTCAACGAGGAGACCGGCAAGATGACGGCCGTCTATAACACCCCGGAAGCCGGCGGCGCCTGGTTCATCACCTACGCCATCTTCGCCGTCATCGGCCTCGCACTCCTCTTCTTCTGCTTCACGCAGTGCAAGGAGAAGGTCGTCATGGACGCCAAGGAGTCCGCGAACGTGAAGGTCAGCGACCTGTGGATGGAGTTCGGCCGCAACAAGCCCCTCCGCATCGTGGCCTTCTTCTTCATCACCGCCTTCGCGATGATGAGCGTGAGCAACGCCGCCGACGCATACTTCATGAGCTACAACGTCGAGGCCACCCCGCTGCTGACCACGCTCTTCATGTGGCTCGGCACCATCCCGGCCTTCATCTTCATGCCGCTCGTCCCCGCCATCAAGCGCAAGATCGGCAAGAAGGGCATGTTCTACCTCTTCCTCGGCGTCGCCATCGTGGGTATGGCCATGATGTACACCTTCGTGTCCATCCCTGCCACCAAGACCAACTTCGTGCTGCTCTGCATCGCCCAGTTCGTGAAGTCCACCGGTATCATCACCGCCACGGGCTACATGTGGGCCCTCGTCCCTGAGGTCATCGCCTACGGCGAATACACCTCCGGCAAGCGCATCGCGGGCATCGTGAACGCCCTGACCGGTATCTTCTTCAAGGCCGGTATGGCCCTCGGCGGCGTGGTTCCCGGCCTCGTCCTCGCCTGGGTCGGCTTCAACGCCGACGCTGCCCAGCAGACCCCGCTGGCCCTCCAGGGTATCCTCTGGCTGGTCTGCGTGATCCCGGCCATCCTGCTCCTCCTCGCCATCTTCATCATCAGCAAGTATGAGCTCAGCGACGAGAAGATGGATGAGATCAACAAAGAAATCGAAGCAAGACAACTCAACGCTTAAGCAATATGGCAAAGAAAGTTCAGAAACGCTACCTCTTCCCGTCCGACTACATGGCGGATCCGTCCGTGCACGTGTTCGACGGCAAGCTCTACATCTATCCGTCCCACGACTGGGAGTCCGCCGCGCCGGATGACGATTTCGGCAGCGAATACGATATGAAGGACTACCACGTCCTCTCCCTGGAAGGCCCGGATCCGATGACCTCCCCGGTCAAGGACAACGGCATCGCCCTCGACATCAAAGATGTCCCCTGGGCCCGCCGCCAGCTCTGGGACAACGAGGTCGTGAAAGGCCGCGACGGCAAATACTACATGTATTTCCCGGCCAAGGACAAGACCGACATCTTCCGCTGCGGCGTCGCCATCTCGGACAGCCCGACCGGCCCGTTCAAGGCCCAGCCGGACCCGATCCGCGGCAGCTACTCCATCGACTACGCCATCCTGCACGATGACGCCGACGACGAGTACTACATGTACTTCGGCGGCATCTGGGGCGGCCAGCTCCAGCGCTACGAGGACAACCTCGCCAAGGACAACGGCACCTCCTACCCCGCCGACGGCCAGCCGGCCGTGCCGGGCCGCGTGGTGAAGCTCGCGAAGGACATGCTCCAGTTCGCCGAAGAGCCGAAGCCCGTCGTGCTGATCGACGAGGACGGCAAGCCGATCAAGGTCGAGGACAACGAGCGCCGCTTCTTCGAGGCCAGCTGGATGCACAAGTACAACGGAAAGTACTACTTCAGCTACTCCACCGGCGACACCCACAAGCTCTGCTACGCCATCGGTGACAACCCGTACGGCCCCTTCACCTACAAGGGTGTCATCCTGACCCCGGTGTACGGCTGGACGACGCACCACTCCATCGTGGAGTTTGGCGGCAAGTGGTGGCTCTTCCACCACGACAGCGGCATCTCCAAGGGTATCAACCGTCTCCGCAGCCTCAAGGTCTGCGAGTTGACCTACCGCCCCGACGGCACCATCGAGACCATCGAAGGCCTCGACGACTAAACAATAACCGTACTAAAACCTACGCAACGGGGACCGCTCAGTGCGGTCCCCGTTTCAATTTGTATTTCCGTCATTCGCCGGTCGGAGCCGGCGAATCACCTAGAACGCGGCGATGAGTTCCTCGTTGGTGTAGGCGTCGGCGCCGTAGCAGGTCTTCAGGTAGGCCAGGCCGCCGAGGTAGTCCTCCTCGGTGAAGGCGTTGGTCGCTTCCTTGGCGACGACCACGTCGTAACCGAGCATGTAAGCGTCGGCGGAAGTGTGGCGGCAGCACATGTGCGTGTGCAGACCGGAGATGATCACGGTCTGGACGCCGAGCTCCTTCAGCAGGATGTCGAGGTCGGTCTGGAAGAAGCCGCTGTAGCGGCGCTTGGGCACGACGTAATCCTTGTCGCAGAGCTCCAGTTCGGGGATGACCTCGGCGCCGGGCGTGCCCTTGATGGCGTGGTCGCCCCAGAGCTTCAGCTCTTTGTCGATGCCGGGCAGGTGGCAGTCGTTGCAGAAAACCACGGGGACGCCCTTCTCACGGGCGGCCTTCAGCAGGGCTGCGGTGGCAGGGACGATGGCCTGGCCGCGGTCGCAGGCCAGGGAGCCGGTCACGAAGTCGTTGAGCATATCGACGACCAGGATGGCGGGATGATTGAGTTTGTTCATTGTTACACTACTATTAAAATGTTGGTCTAAACGTTTCCATAACCAGTACATGAAGGCGCCCCAGGCGAGGAACAAGGCCACATAGACCCAGTATGGCAGGCGCGCCTGGTACGTATCCCAGTCGAGCACTTTCTCGTATTCCGGGATGTCGGCGTAGTAATAGGCGCCGGCGCCGAAGTCCAGCTCGGGGTTGAGCCCGATGCGCCGGACCATGATATACACGACAGCGGCAAGCGTCGCCACCCCCACGGCGAGGAGGGCCACCCGGGCCGCCGTCTTGTGCCTGGACATCACTGCCTAGGAGAGGTGCGGGACCGGGAAGAGCACGCCACTGAGCAGCAGCCACACCGCGAAGAAGGTCAGCGCGATGTTGAACACCTGCCCGACGAGGTACAGCCAGAGCGGCTTGCCGCCCTGCATCTGCTTCACGAGGTCCTTGAAATTGGTATCCAGGCCGATGCTGACGAAGGCCAGCACGAAGGCCCAGTTCTTATATTGATCGAGCACGCCGTTGACAGCCTTTACCTGGTCGGCGCCGGCGAGCGGCTGGACAAGGAAGGAGGCCACGAGCGAGGCCACGAAGAAGCCGATGATGAATTTCGGGAAGCGGGTCCAGATCTCGCCGGCGCCCACCTTCTGGCCGTCCTTCTTGTTCACGCTGGTCGCGAAGAAGAGAGCCACGAAGAAGGCAATGAAGCCGATGAGGATATTCTGGATCATCTTGACCAGCACGGCGGCCTGTTCGGCCTCGCCGCCCAGCACGGAGCCCGCCACGGCCACGGCGCCGGTGCTGTCCACCGTACCGCCGATAAGCGCGCCGCCCATGATCGGGGACATGCCCGTGGCGCGGATGAGCACAGGCTCGAGGGCCATCATCAGCACCGTGAAGATGATCGAAATGGAGATCGTCATCGTCAGGTCATCCTTCTTGCAGTTGGAGGCCGCGCCCGTGGCGATGGCCGCGGAGGTACCGCAGACGCTCGTCGCGGAGGCCATGGTGATGACCAGCGGCTTGTTGTCGATCTTCAGCACCCGCGTGCCGAACCACCACATGAAGAGGATCACGACCGGGGTCACGATCCACGCGATGCCGAGACCGTAGAGGCCGAATTTGGCGATATTGGAGAAGAGGACGGAGAAGCCCATGATGACGAGGCCCGTCTTGATGTAGAATTCGGTCTTAACGGCCGGTTTCAGCCACTTCGGCGTGCCGACTGTATTGGACACCAGCATGCCCACGATCAGCGCCCAGAAAGCCCATTCCAGATAGCGGTTGAGCGTGAACTCCGCACTGATCATACGGACGAGCACGGACAGGACAAACACCACGAGGAAGGCCGGGACGAATTTCTTCACCTTTTCGCCCGTCAGGGCGGCGCCGACCGTGAAGAGGATGCCCAGCACGAGCACCGTGCGCAGGAGCTTGATCCAGAATGCGCCGGAGGCGAACTGCTGCGCGAGGGGCACAACTTTGGCGGACTGCGCCTCGGTGAGCGCCTCGCCCCAGGTCCAGGTCTTGAAGGTCAGGGCAGAGAAATCAAAAGCCTTGGAGAGCACGGCCACCAGGCCGATCGCGATAACGACAAAGCCGATCCAGACGGCCAGCCAGTCTTCCGTCGTCCAGAGTTTGGACAGCTTGCTGTTGTTTGCCATTTCTACAGGTTTTGGTACATATACAGAAAACAAAGATAGGTAATTTTTCCTAACTTTGTCTTTGACAAAAAACGCTCAGACATGGAAAAAACCTGGAGATGGTTCGGCCCGTCCGACAAGATCACTTTGGAAATGTTGCGCCAGATCGGCGTGGAGGGCATCGTGACCGCCCTGCACCAGTACGCCCCGGGCGAACTGTGGCCCGAAGCTGACATCCGCGCCCTGCAGGACTACATCGCCGCGGCCGGCCTGCGCTGGTCCGTGGTGGAGAGCCTGCCGGTCAGCGAGGAGATCAAGTACGCCGGCCCGAACCGCGACGCCCTCATCGAGACCTACAAGCAGAGCCTGGAGAACCTGGGCCGCTGCGGCATCCATACGATCTGTTACAATTTCATGCCCGTGCTCGACTGGGCGCGCACCGACCTGGAGCACCCCATGCCCGACGGCACCACGGCGCTGTACTTCGACCTCGTCCGCTTCGCCTATTTCGACATCAAGATCCTGCAGCGCGAAGGCGCGGAGAAGGATTTCGCGCCGGAGGTGGTGGAGAAAGTCGAGGCGCTGGACCGCACGATCACCGAGGCGGAGAAGGCACAGCTGGTGGACGCGCTCATCGTCAAGACGCAGGGCTTCGTGAACGGCCCGCTGGGCGACGGCGACGGCTCTCCGGTGGCCAAATTCCGCGCCCTGATGGAGCCCTACAAGGGCATCGACAAGGCGCAGCTGCGCGAGAACCTGCGCTACTTCCTCGAAGCCATCATGCCGGTCTGCCGCGAGTGGGACATGCGCATGTGCGTGCATCCCGACGACCCGCCCATGCAGATCTTCGGCCTGCCGCGCATCGTCTGCAGCGCCGACGATATCCGCTGGATGCTGAATGCCGTGGACGATTTCCATAACGGCGTCACCTTCTGCGCCGGCTCGCTCTCCGCGGGCGCGCACAACGACGTGGAGGCCATGGCCCGCGAGTTCGCGCCGCGCACGCATTTCGTGCACCTGCGCACCTGCAGCCTGCTGCCGGGCGGCAACTTCGTGGAGGCGCCGCACACCAACGGCCGCGTGGACCTGGTGGAGCTCATCCGCATCTTCGAGCGCGAGGGGCGCGACCTGCCGATGCGCGTGGACCACGGCCGCACCATGCTCGGCGACGAGACGCGCGGCTACAACGCCGGCTACAGCTTCCACGGCCGCATGCTGGCCCTCGGCCAGGTCAGCGGCATGATGGCAGCCGTCCAGAATGAATTCAAAAAAGAACGCAAGATATGAACGAACTCTATTCCGTAGCCGGCAAGGTGGCCGTCATCAGCGGCGCCGCCGGAGCCCTGGGCGGCTCGCTCGCCCGTCATTTCGCGGCGCAGGGCGCCGACGTGGTGGCCCTGGTCCATCGTCCCGAGCAGGTCGAACCGACCGTGTCCGCGCTCAAGGCGCTGGGCGGCAATCCGATCGGCTATGCCTGTAACGTGATGGACACCGCCGACGTGGCGCGCATCGCCGACGAGGTCGTCGCGAAATTCGGCCGCGTGGACATCCTCATCAACGTGGCGGGCGGCAATGTGCCCGGCGCCACCATCATGCCCGACCAGAATTTCTGGGACATGAAACTGGAGGACTGGACCAAGGTGCTCGACCTCAACCTCAACGGCACGGTCTATCCCTGCCATGTCTTCACGAAAATCTTCGCGAAGCAGGGCTACGGCTGCATCCTGAACATTTCCTCGATGGCCGCCTACGACGCCCTCTCCCGCGTGGCGGGCTACGGCGCCGCCAAGGAAGGCGTGTCCAACTTCACCCGCTGGCTGGCCGCCGAGCTGGCCATCAAGTACGGCGAGAAGATCCGCGTGAACGCCCTCGCGCCGGGCTTCTTCATCGGCAAGCAGAACCGCGCCGCGCTCCTCAACGAGGACGGCTCCCTAACCGAGCGCTCGGTCAAGGTCATTGCCAAGACGCCCATGCGCCGCTTCGGCGACCTCACGGAGCTCAACGGCGCCGCGCAGTTCCTCTGCAGCGATGCCGCCTCCTTCGTCACCGGCGTCATCCTCCCGGTTGACGGCGGCTTCAGCTCCTTCAGCGGAATCTAGGAAAGATTATTACCGGAAATACTTCGCGAGCCAGGCCTGGTCGATGAGGGCGAGACCCTGGACGGCGTCGCGAATCTGGGGATTGCGTCGGAGAATGCCGGCGCAATCTTCGTATACGTTGAATCCGACGGCTACGAGCTCCATCTGGCCGCATTCCGGGTAGGTGAAGGTCATTTCCCCGTCGGCGCCGTTCAAGCCCGCAAAACGCAGCGAAACGTCCTTTTTCAGCTCCTGGCAGGTAACGAACTTGCACATCTCGATGATGAGGTCGTCCAGCCCCGCGTCGAAAATCTTGATTTTCTCGATCAGATCCCCCACGCTGCGCACCTGGCGGCCCGTGTAACCCTCCTGCAGGCCCTCGGCGCCCAGCGGCGTCTCGGAGAGCACCAGCATCAGGTGTGCGGCCGGGTCGTGATACAGGAAAGGAAGCGACAGCAGATTCGCGGCGCCGCAGTGCGGACAGGTCCAGGTGAAGAGCTCCCCGCTCCGGACCTTCTCCTTCAGGTCCGGATCCGTCGCGGCATTCACGCTCTGCGGGATCTCCGCCTCGTATGTCGCACCGCAGCGGGTGCAGCGGGCTGCTATCTTAGACATTGAAGAGGAAATGCATGATATCTCCGTCTTGCACGACGTAGTCCTTGCCCTCGATGCCCATCTTGCCGGCGGCGCGCACGGCCGCCTCGGTCTTGTATTGGACGAAGTCGTCGTACTTGATCACCTCCGCGCGGATGAAGCCCTTCTCGAAATCGGTATGGATCACACCCGCTGCCCTGGGGGCCTTGTCGCCCTGGTGGATGGTCCACGCGCGGCACTCGTCGGCACCCGCGGTGAAGAAAGTCTGCAGGCCCAGCAGGTGGTAGGCGCCCTGGATCAGGCGCACCACGCCCGACTCGTGCAGGCCCATCTCCTCGAGGAACATCTGCCGGTCCTCGTAGTCCTCCATTTCGGCGATCTCGGACTCCGTGCGGGCGGAGATCACCAGGATCTCGGCGTGCTCGTCCTTGACGGCCTCGCGGACGGCGTCCACGTAGGCGTTGCCGTTCACGGCGGAGGCGTCATCGACATTGCACACGTACATCACCGGCTTGTTGGTCAGCAGAAAAAGGTCGTGCGCCATGGCGGCTTCCTCGTCGTTCTGCGGGACGACGCTGCGGCAGGACTTGCCCTGCTCGAGGGCGTCCTTGTAGCGAAGCAGCAGGTCCAGCAGCTTCTTGGCCTCCTTGTCGCCGCCGGTCGTGGCCTGCTTCTGGACTTTCGCGACGCGGGCGTTCACCGTCTCCAGGTCCTTGATCTGGAGTTCCAGGTCCACGACTTCCTTGTCCCGGACCGGATCCACGGAGCCGTCCACGTGGACGACGTTGCCGTCGTCGAAGCAGCGCAGCACGTGCAGGATGGCGTCGCACTCGCGGATGTTGGCGAGGAACTGGTTGCCCAGGCCCTCTCCGCGGCTCGCGCCCCGCACCAGGCCGGCGATGTCAACGATGTCGACCGTGGCCGGGATCGTGCGCTGGGGTTTACAGATATCGGAAAGCACCTCCAGGCGCTTGTCGGGGACATTGGTGGAGCCGAGGTTCGGCTCAATCGTACAGAACGGGAAATTGGCGCTCTGGGCCTTCCCGGAGCTGACGCAGTTGAAGAGGGTGGACTTGCCGACGTTCGGCAGGCCGACGATACCGCATTTCAGGGACATACAATCTTTTCTTTGGTGGTGCAAATGTACGCAAAAATCGCCATATTCGCGGTATGAAACGAACTATGATACTTCTTCTTTTGCTGCTGGGACTGTCTCCCGGCGCCGCTTCCCAGGACCGGGATTCCCTGCTGGTCGTATTCTGGAACCTGGAAAACTTCTTCGACTACCGTTCCGACAACAAGCCCCAATACTGGACGAAAGGCCGTTTCCGGGCCAAATGCAACGCCGTGGCGAAGACGCTGCTGCGCATCGCGGACCGCTACGGGCGGCTGCCGGACGCGGTCGGCTTCGCCGAGGTGGAGAACGCCTTCGTGCTGCGGCAGCTCACGCGCGAAACGGCCCTGCGCAAACTCGATTATCAAATCGTGCACTACGACTCCCCCGACCACCGCGGGATTGACTGCACGCTGCTCTGCCGGACCTCCACGCTCCCCCTGCGCGCGAGCGCGCCGAAGCACATCCCGGACAGCGCGGGCGGGGTGCTGCCCACGCGCGACATCCTGCTGGCGGAGTTCGACCGCCTCGCGATTCTGGTGAACCATCACCCTTCGCAGATCGGCGGCAAGGCGGAGCGGCGGGAGCTGGCGCAGGCGCGGCTGCGGGCCCTGACGGACTCGCTGCACGCCGCCGGGGTGGCGCGGACGCTGGCGGTGGGGGATTTCAACGAGGATCTGTGGGGCGGACCGGGCACGATCAAGTATAACGGGAAATGGGAGAAGATCGACGGGGGCTTCGCGGAGGGATTCTCGCGCGTGCGGGAGGAGGTGTTCACGGACCCGGTCCTGCTGGAGCGGGACAAGAGCTTCGGCGGCATGAAACCCCGCCGGACCTTCGTCGGACCGCGTTATACGGGCGGCGTCAGCGATCACCTGCCTGTTGTCTTTATCGTTTATTTTTGATACATTTGTGGTTACGACAAACCAAAATACACCACATACCATGGACAACATGCTGAGCAGCATTCACGAGAAATTCCTCTCCATCTTCGGCGAAGGCGGCACGATGTACGCCGCAGCCGGACGCATCAACCTCATCGGCGAACACACGGACTACAACGGCGGCTACGTCTTCCCCGGCGCCATCGACAAGGGCATCGTGGCGGAGATCCGCCTCAACGGCACGAAGACCGTCAACCTCTTCTCCCTGGACTACAACGCCGTCACCGGGTTCGGCCTCGAAGAAGAGGACAAGCCCGCCGAGGCCTGGGCGCGCTACGTCTTCGGCGTCTGCCGCGAGACGCTCAAGCGCGGCGGCCGGGTGGAGGGCTTCGACGCCGTGTTCGCAGGCGACGTGCCCCTCGGCGCCGGCCTTTCGTCCTCCGCGGCCCTGGAGAGCTGCTTCGCCTTTGCGATCAACGACCTCTTCCAGAACGGCATCGACAAGTTCGAGCTCGCGAAGATCGGCCAGAGCACGGAGCACAATTACTGCGGCGTGAACTGCGGCATCATGGACCAGTTCGCCTCCTGCTTCGGCAAGGCGGGCAGCCTCATCCGCCTGAATTGCAAGACGCTTGAATACAAATATTTCCCCTTCGACCCGAAGGGCTATAAACTCGTCCTCGTAGACTCCTGCGTGAAGCACGAGCTCGCCTCCTCGGCGTACAACTTCCGCCGCCAGAGCTGCGAGCGCGCCGCCGCGGCCATCAAGAAGAATCACCCCGAAATCGACTTCCTGAGCGACTGCAAGCGCGTCTGGCTGGACGAGGTCCGGGACCAGATCTCCAGCGAGGACTTCATCCGCGCGGAATACGTGATCGGCGAGGTCCAGCGCGTGCTGGACGTCTGCGACGCCCTGGAGCGCGGCGACTACGAGACCGTCGGCGAAATGATGTACCAGACGCATTTCGGCCTGAGCAAGCTCTACGAGGTCAGCTGCGAGGAGCTCGACTTCCTCAACCGCCTCGCCCGCCGGCTGGGCGTCACGGGCTCGCGCGTGATGGGCGGCGGCTTCGGCGGCTGCACCATCAACCTGGTCAAGGACGAGCTCTACCTGCCCTTCGTGGCGGCCGCCAAGGCGGAATTTACGCTCAAATTCGGCCACGCGCCGAAGATCTACGACGTGGTCATCTCCGACGGCGCCAGACGCCTGTAAAACCGCCTGAAAACAACGAAAAAAGCCTGCCGGTTTCGGCAGGCTTTTTCTGTCGGTCCTGCTTCGGAGCGAAGCGACCTGGGAAGTCTGAGGGGAACGCCCCTCAGTCATAGCGAAGCGCCGGCTTCTTCTAGTCGCGTGCGACTAGAAGAAACGTTCGCGGTTATCCTTGACGTTGTCGTAATCCTGCATGACAGGGACGATCATCTGGGAAACGTACTGCGCCTTCTGCATGGCCAGGTTCTTGGCGTCAGCCTCGCTGTAGAAGCTGCCCGTCGCCTTGTTCGCGACGCGCACCACATAGGTGCCCATCACGCCGGCCACAGGGCCGTAGATCTCGCCTTCCTTCGCAGCGGCGATGGCACCGAGCAGGGCCGGCTCCACGCTGGAGGAACCCAGCGAGAGAGCGTCGCGATGCTCCACGGTCACGCCGAGACGCTCGGCGACCTCCTCGATGGAGGAAGCACCGGCGATCTGCTCGGCGATCTGCTTCGTGCTGGCCTCCTGCTGCTTGCGGGAAAGGAGCAGCTGGTAGATCTGGGAAGCCATCTTCTGGACGGAGGCATAACCCTCCTTGTTGGCCTCCTTGAGGGCGGCCACGAAGAAGTAGTTGTTGTCCACGGTGATGATGTTGGAGGACTTGCCCGGCTTGGCGTCAAAGGCCCAGCGGGTCACTTCCTTGGCGTTCTCGATAGCACCGAAAGCGGAAGTCGCCTCGGTGATGGTGGCCGGGTGGGAATAGACCTTGGTGGAGTCCAGGGCCTTCTTGTAGCCTTCGTAGGTGCCGCCGGCGAGGGTAGCGAAGGTGTTGGCCTGGGCGTAGAAGCTATTGAAGGTGTCCTTGCTGGCCAGGGCGGTCTTCTCGAGGATCGCGACCTGCTTCTTGGCCACCGGCTTGGTCGTCGCGCTCACGAGCACGACGTGGGTGCCATACTGGGTCGTCAGCACGTACGGGGTGCCCACTTTGGCGCTGAAGACATCCTCGAAGCCCGGAACCATGTAGGTCTGGGTCATCCAGCCGATGCTGCCGAGCTCGCCGTCAGCGGCGGAACCCTGGTCGGCGGAATACGTGGCGGCGAGGTTGGCGAAGTTGCCACCCTTCTTGAGCACGTTCACGAGGCTGTCGGCCACCTGCGCGGCATTCTCGCCCTGCAGGAGGATATGCTTCACGAAAGCGGAATCCGGCAGCATCTTGCTGGCCATCTCGCGGCCTGCGTAGAAGGTGTTGCCGTCGGTGATGATCTGGGTCAGCTTGTTGCCGCCGAAGATCTGCTCGTCCAGCTCGGCGTTGACCGTAGCGAGCTCGCCGGCCTTGTACCAGTAGTTGTCCAGGCCGCGGTCGGAGTTCTTGAGCAGGAAGGCGCGCATGTTGTCCGTCGTGGCGAACTCGTCGAACGCCTCGCTCATCTCGGTGCTCGCGGCGGCGACATCCTCGGCGGACGGGACCACCTCGAAGACCACGTACTCGATCTCGCGGTTGGCCTTCTGCTTGAAGAAGTCCTTGTGGGCCTTATAGTAGGCACGCACCTCGTCGTCGGAGACGGTGATGGTGCTGTCGGCATCGCTCATCGGGTAGAACACCATGCAGTAGTCCACATCGGCGGTGGTGTTGCCTTCCTGGACGGCCTGGGCGAGCTGCAGCGCGTTTTCGCTGCCGGCAGCGGTGAACAGGGCGCCGTACTTGGCATAGTACTGCTGGTTGTGGACGGTGTTCTGGACATAGTTCCAGTAGGTGCGGAGCTGGCCGCTGTCGTCAGCGTCCACGTTCTGGATGAAGGCCTTCAGGCGATCCGGGGAGAACACGCCGTTCTCATCCATGAAAACGGGGTTCTGCGCCAGGGCCGGGGACACGAACTCACCGCCTATCAGGGACAGCATCTCGTCTTCACCGACGGTGATGCCCGCCTCCTTGGCGTTCTTCACGAACAGGTATTTGTCGATCAGTTCCTGCCAGGCCGCGTTGCGGATCTGCTTCTGGCTTTCCTCGTCACGGCTGGCGCCGAGGAGCTCGTTGATCGTCGTGTAACGGTCCACATCCGCCTGGAAATCCGTGTAGGAAATGCTCTTGCCGGCGATCTGACCGACGTCATACTTGGAGGACATCGAGTTTAGGGCCGACTCCAGCGTGCTGGGATCGATAATGAAGGAAAGGAGGGCCAGCGCGATGATGATCGAGATCGCGAGGCCGAACTTAACGCGTATTTTTTCAAGTACCGCCATAGTTATAATTATATTTTAAATTTTCCGATAAGGGGCTGCGAAGATAGTTAATTTTTTGGAAACGGCCCAATAAAATTCACAGAATCAATGATTACGGCCGTACTGTCCTGCACCACGACACCGTAGCCGTCAAAGGGACGGTACAGGATGGAGTTGCGCACGTGGTCGTCGGAACGCATCCCGAAGCCCTGCAGGAAGCCCTGCCGGGAGTACAGCTTGACGTAGCAGTCCGTGTAGATCTCCCGTTTGACCTGGTCCCAGTAGACCGTGTCCGTCTCCATCGTCTCCTGCTCGAGGACGTTGTGCATGATCACATTGCCGAAGGCCTCCCAGATCTCGTCGCGGCCGGCCCGCTTGGGCACGATGTGCCGCGCGTCGTCCGCCACGATAATCGACTCGAGGCGGCCGTCCTCCGCATAGCCATAAACCGAAATCCCCTGCGGGAAAGCGTCATACGAGACGGTGTCCGCGTCGTAGTGCTCCATCAGGGGCGATTCCATGCGCATCGAGACAGCGCCGTTGCGCGTCTGCACGGCGAAGACGTCGTGCGTGCGCTGCGTAGGCGTCTGGCTCAGATCCAGCTTCTCCGCTTCGCCGATGCCGCTCCGACAGGAAACGACAATGCTGGCAAGCACGAACGTACTTGCCAGCACTTGAAGTCCGAAGTGTCGCCGGGCGCCCAATTTATCTGGTGCGCACCGTCGTCGTGGCGCGCATGCCGCCGCAGACGACCGTATAGGACTGACCCTTGGTGATGTCGTACATGAAGGCTTCCGCCGTCTCCGGGAAGTACACGCTGTACTGGCTGATATAGCGGTTGGCCTCGTCCGTCAGGGACGGATCGGCCGCCTTGGCCTTGGCCATGTAGTCGCAGGCCACCCAGTACGGGGCGCGGCGGGCGATCTCGTCGCCACCGCAACGCGTGGAACCCCAGATGTTGCCGATGAGGAAGTAGGCCTTGCCGGCCAGGGTCTCGTTCTCGGCAGCCACCTTGCTGGCATACTCGAAGGCGTGGCCGCTGTCGCCGTTCTTGAAGCAGAGCGTAGCGAGCTCGTAGGTCCAGTCGGCAGCCTTGGTGTCACCGGCCTCGAGACCGGCGATGGCGCTCTCCAGGTAGGAGATGGCCTCGGCATAGTTGCCGCGGGCGCCGTGCAGGCGGGACAGATAGTAGGAGCTGCTGGCGGACGGATCCAGCTTGTTCATCGTGGTCACGGCAGCCAGGAAGAGGTCGTTG
Source organism: Candidatus Cryptobacteroides sp. (assembly GCA_045117755.1). Lineage (GTDB taxonomy): Bacteria > Bacteroidota > Bacteroidia > Bacteroidales > UBA932 > Cryptobacteroides. Next base: position 7,953 of record JBGUOB010000079.1, on the reverse strand, counting down.
TTGTCGCAGTTCTCGGTCATGCTCATCGTCTTCACGATGGCCTGGGCGAGCTGCAGGTTGTCCGGATCGGCCGCGAGGCGCGGGGTGTAGAGCTCGACGAGGTTGTCGCAGCTGGCCACCTTGCTGCTGGCGAAGAGGCTGCCCATGTCGTTCTTGACATTGGCGCCCTGGGTCTTCTCGGTGTCGTTCGCGAACTGCATCTTCTCCAGCAGGTCGTTGTTGCGCTGGTAGATGTTGATCACGGTCTCGGCATCCAGTTCGCCGGCCTGGAAGAGGTCGATGGCGGACTGCAGGTCGTACAGCAGGGTCGTCGGACGGACCTTCTCGCCGACGCGGCTGATGATGAGCTCGAAGCCGTCATAGAGCCGGCGGTTGTTGTCCTTGACATAGTTGTGCAGATCCTGGCCCATGTTGTTGTAGGTGGTCTGCGCGTTGTTCGGGTAGTTGTTGGCACGGGTCTCGTGCAGCGTCATCAGGGAGTCCACCAGCGCCTTGCGGTAAGCGGCGTTTCGGGCGTTCTTCTGGATGAGGTGACGGATCAGGGTCGTACCGTCGATGAGCATCGTCTGGTTCGCCGTCGGCGGGCAGAAACGATATGCCTGGCGCCAGCTGGGCAGGGCCTCATCGTAATTCTTCTGCTTGAAGTACTCCTTGTAGAAGGAGAGGTTCGTCACACATTTGGCGCTGTCCGCGCCGTACTTGCCCTGGGCAAAACCATTGGTTGCCAGAAGCATAGCGGAGAGTGTCAGGATGACAAGAGTAATTTTTTTCATATCGCGATAGTTTTATTGTTATTCGTACTGAGGCTTGCGGAACCAGATGTCATAGAGATTGAATCCGATCGAGATATTGAAATAGCGCTCGCGGATCATCTCGCCGCCCAGGGAGCCGCGCTGGCCCAGGTCGAGGCCGATGGTGAATCCGTTGTAGAAATTCACGATCGGAATGGTCATGCCCAGGGTGATGCCCGTCGAGGCCACCTGCTGACCGGCCAGCAAATAATATTCCTTCTTGTGATATGCGCCCACGCGATAGGCCGCGCGGTTGAAGTAATAACGGACGTCGTTGCGGTTCGGCACGATCTCGAAGCCCGCGCGGAAGCTCTGCGCCGTGCTGGCGGAGAAGAGCTTGCTGGCGGTAAAGCCCCGGGCGCCGTCCAGGCCGCTTCCGCGCCAGTCGGAACGGGAATAATCGAACGTGGCGACCCAGCGGCCGCGCTCCTGGAAGGAGACGCCGACGGCGATTTCGCTGGGGATCTGGACCTTGCTGTCCACGCCGAGCCGGTCCGCCTTGTAGTAGAGCGTATCCGAGGCGGCGGTGCCGGCGGAATAGCGATAGGACTCCATCGAACCCTTCAGGTTCACGGGCAGCGAGTAGGTCGCGCCGACCGTCAGGGCGTACTTGGTGCCGACGGGCTGCTCATACTGGACGCCGAACTTGAAGCCGTTGCCCGTAATTTCGCCCGTGGTGCCGTTCAGGATGCCGTTGTAGGACGCGTCGTTGAACGTGGTGGTGTACGTCTTCTCGATCTTGCCGAAATAATAGTTCCACTGCACGCCGAGGGACAGGCGCTTGAACAGCGTCACGCCGGCGGCGGCGAAGGCCTTGTAGAGGCTGCCGGTACCGGCCGCGGCGTAAGTGATGTTGTTGGTCTGGCCGATCAGCTGGGGATCCGTGTAGTTGAAGCTGTAGCCGAAGCCCGTGTCGCTGAACGGCATGACGCCCACCATCATGGCGGACTTGCGCCAAATCGGGAAGGACATCGCCAGATCGTTGATGTTGAACGTGTTGCTGGCAGAACGGATACCGTCCTGGTTGAACATCTTGTTATCGTTGTAGAGCGAGAAGTCGGCCATGAAGGCCAGGCTGTCGCGCGCCGTGACGGCGGCGGGATTGATCAGGTTCAGGAAGCGGTTGTTGCGCAGGGCCACGCCCGTGCCGCCCATCGTCTTGCTGTAGGCGGAGCCGGGCTGGCTCAGGTCGCCGACCCCGTAGATGGAGAACGGCGTGTATGTACCTGTCGCCTGGCCGTGTGCCGGCACGGCAGCACCGGCCGCCAGCAGGGCGGTCAGGAGGATACTATGCAAGGTTTTTCTTAACATAATCTTCGGTTATCAAAGCCAGGCCCATCAAAACCAGATTGCAAACTGCAAATATCGAGTTTTTCATCTTCTTGGCAAAATAAATTGCATCTCCACCCGTAAAAATGACGATATTTTCCGGTCGGAGCCTGATGTACCCTTCAATTTCAAACATTATGCCCGAAATGACGCCGGACTCGATCGAGCCCTGCAGCGACTTCCCTTCCGGGAGGATTTTTTCGGGCGTATCCACCAGCGGAAGCGACTTGGAATAGCGCTCCAGCGCCTTGAAACGCGTTCTGCAGCCCAGCGACACGTTGCCGCCCAGGTAGCGGCCTTCACGGCTCAGGAAATCCACGGTGAGCGTGGTGCCGAAGTCGAACACGGTCACGGGCTTGTCCCGGAACAGGAAGGCGGCGGCCACCAGCTCCGCGGCGCGGTCATAGGACAAATACTCCGGGAAATCCTGCCGGATCAGCAGGTCGGTGTGCGAGCGGTCCAGAATCAGCAGGTGCCCGCAGCGCGGCCGCAGGAGGGCTTCCTCCTCCGGCGTGACGCCCAGCGCAGAGGCCACCGTGAGCACTTCCGGGCGCTCCTTCTCCAGCAGCGAGAGGAGATAATCCATCATCTTCTCCCCCTGGTACCGAAAGGTCTTGCCGAGGGTGGTTCCCTCGGCCCAGGCCGCCTTCAGCGCCGTGTTTCCTGCTTCTACCAGAAGATTTGCCATATCCGGGCAAATATAAGCATTTTATCTCAATTTGCTTAAAATGGCGTGGGCGTCTTTGAGCGACGGCACACCGCGCACCACGATCTTGAGTTTGCTCTCCGCCTGCTTGAGTTCGTAGCGGGGCGACTCGGAGGCCCGCTGCAGGATGGTCGCGAAGGTCTGCGATTTGTAGTACGGGGACATCTGGTTGGCGATGAAGAAGGCGATCAGCAGGCCGTTCTTCACGATGATCTTCTCGAAGCCCAGCGACGCGCCGAGGTTGCGGATCTTCACCACCTCGAAGAGGTTGCCGATCTCGGCGGGGAACTCGCCGAAACGGTCGGAAAGCTGCGAGGCGAAGCGGTCGATCTCCTTGTCCGAAGCCATCGCGTCGATGGTCCGGTAGATGCGGATCTTCTCGGCCGTCACGTCGATATAATCGTCCGGGATCATCGCCGGCTGGTCGGTCTCTATCGTGCATTCCGTCACGAACTTGCCGCGGTCGTTCTTCGGGATGATGCCCGCCTCGACGCCCAGTTCCTCCATCGCTTCCGCGAGGATTTTCTGGTAAGTCTCGAAGCCCATGTCCATGATGAAGCCACTCTGCTCCGCGCCCAGCAGGTTGCCGGCGCCGCGGATGTCCAGGTCCTGCATGGCGATGTTGAAGCCGCTGCCCAGGTCGGAGAATTCCTCGATGGCCTTGAGGCGCCGGCGCGCATCGTCGGTGATGCTGACGAGCGGCGGGACGATCAGGTAGCAGAACGCTTTCTTGTTGGAGCGGCCCACACGGCCGCGCAGCTGATGCAGGTCGCTCAGGCCGAAATACTGCGCCTGGTTGATCAGGATCGTGTTGGCGTTCGGGATGTCCAGGCCGTTCTCGATCAGGGTGGTGCAGAGCATCATGTCGTAGTCCCCGCGGATGAAGTCTAGCATCTTGTTTTCCAACTCTTTAGACTCCATCTGTCCGTGCGCCACGCAGATCTTCATGTCGGGAATCAGGCGGTGCAGGATGTCGTAGATCGCGGGCAGTTCCTCCACCTTGTTGTGCAGGAAGAAGACCTGGCCGCCCCGGTTGAGTTCGTAGTTGATGATGCTCCGGATCTCCTTCTCGTCGAAGAGGATGATTTCCGTCTGCACTGGGATGCGGTTGGGCGGCGGCGTATTGATGATGCTCAAGTCGCGCGCGCCCAGCAGCGAGAACTGGAGCGTACGCGGAATCGGGGTCGCGGTCAGCGTGAGCGTGTCCACGGAGGCCTTGAAGGAACGGAGTTTCTCCTTGGCGGCCACGCCGAATTTCTGCTCCTCGTCGATGATCAGCAGGCCCAGGTCCTTGAACTGGAACTCCTGGCCCAGGATCTTGTGCGTACCGATCAGGATGTCGATCTGGCCGGCGGCCAGCCGCTTTTTGATGTCGCTGATTTCCTTGGCCGTCCGCAGGCGGCTGACGAAATCGATGTTGCAGGGCAGGTTTTGCAGCCGCTGCTTGAAAGTATTGTAATGCTGAAGAGCCAGGATGGTCGTCGGCACGAGCACGGCCACCTGCTTGCTGTCGCAGGCAGCCTTAAAGGCCGCGCGGACGGCGATTTCCGTCTTGCCGAAACCGACGTCGCCGCAGATGAGGCGGTCCATCGGGCAAGCGTCCTCCATGTCCCGCTTCACCGCTGCGGTGGCCGTCTCCTGATCGGGCGTATCCTCATACATGAAGGAAGATTCCAATTCCTCCTGGAGATAGGTGTCCGGCGAGAAGGCGAAGCCCTTGGAGGCGCGCCGCTTGGCATACAGTTGGATAAGGTCCTTCGCGATGTCCTTGACCTTGGACTTGGCATTGTATTTCAGCGTGATCCAGGACTTGGATCCCAACTTGTTGATCTTGGGCGGCTCCCCGTCCTTGGAGCGGAAACGGGAAATCTTGTGCAGGGCGTGCACCGACACGAACACCACGTCGCCGTCCTTGTAGGTGATCTTCACCACCTCTCGCAGCCGCCCGAAATCGTCACGCAGCCGGACCAGGCCGCCGAACACGCCCACGCCATGGTCGATGTGCACGACGTAGTCGCCGATGTTGAAGGAATTCAGGTCGTTGACCGTCAGCTGCTCGCTCTTCTCGACGGTGCGCCGCAGATTCACGCGGTGGAAGCGGTCGAAAATCTCGTGGTCCGAGTAGCAGCAGATCTTGTCCTGCGCGTCGATGAAACCGTTGTGGATGTTCTTCCCGCTGACGAACTGGGGTTGCAGGCCGCCGTTCTGGACCAGGATAGAACGGATGCGTTCCAGCTGCTGCTCCTTCTCGCCATAGATATAGACCTGGTAATTGTTCTCCAGGTGCGTGCGGATATCCTCCGTGAGGAGTTCGAAGTTCTTGTTGAAACTGGGCTGCGGGGAAATCTTGAACCAGACGAAATCATCCCCTTCGTAGGAGAGCGGCGGATCGATATAAACCCGCCTGAAGGGCTGCAGGGCCTCGAAAAAGGCCTGCTTGTGATACATATCCGAAGAGTCCAGCCATATACAGCTGTCCTTCGGGAAAATATCCGTCAGGGGCTGTCCCTTCACTTCCCCGCCCCCGACCACGTCGGACACGATGTCCGCCTGGTCCACCTGCTCCTTGGACAGCTGGGTATTGCAGTCGAAGGAATGGATCTGCTCGATCTCGTCGCCCCAGAAGGAGATACGGAAAGGATAATTCTCCGAATAGGAGAAGATATCGACGATGGAACCGCGGATGGCGTACTGCCCCGGCGCGGAAACGAAATCCACTTTCTCGAATCCTTGTCCGGCCAGGGTTTTGATAATCTCGTCGTGCGATATTTCCTGTCCCTTCTTAATCTGGAAAACAGCCTCCCGAATGGTCTGCGTGGCCGGAATTTCTTCGGCCAGCGCCTCGGGATAAGTTACAATGACCAATGGGTCGTCATTCGCCGGCTTGACCGACGAATCTCCTGCCCTTTGCAATAGTTTTCCGATGGCGGAGGTACGCTGGACGCCGAGGGAGGATTTATAGTTGCTCCGCTCGACGCTGCGGCCCGACTCGGGCAGGAAGAAGACCCGGTCCCCCTCGATCAGATGATACAGGTCGGCCGCACAGTATTCCGCCGCTTCCCGATTCGGGAGAATGACGACCTGAACCCCTTCCCGGACCACCTGGGAAAGGACGAACCAGCGGGCAGACAAAAACAGCCCGCGACAGAATACTTCCCGCGAGGTTTTTATTCTGTCACGAAGGAGTTCAGTGGATTTTGAACTTATCAACATGCTATGTAAAAAATCGGTTGAAAAGTATGTTGAAATCCTGTTTACTGCCGGGTTTTTTCAGTGGATAAAATTCACCGGAAGCTTTTCAACAACGCCACACACAGGGAATCAACAGACTTTTTAACTTTCCCTCTTTATCTTAAAAATTTGATAAATAACTACTTGATTGAGTTATCAACATTTCAACAAGCGAATAAGAAATATCAGATTTTCAAAATAAAAGAAGTATATTTGTATTCTAAAAGTCAAGCCCCTCGCATGCAGGAATTCGACCCTCATAACGCAAACGACTGCAAAGATAAGGATTTGGACGGAATTATCCGGCCCCAGGAGCTGGAAGATTTCACCGGACAGGGTGAAATTGTGTCCCGTCTGCGCGTCTATATCCAGGCGGCCAAAATGCGCGGTGAGTCGTTGGACCACACGCTTTTCCACGGCCCTCCGGGTCTGGGAAAAACCACGCTGGCGCATATCATCGCCAACGAGATGGGCGTCAATATGAAGATTACTTCCGGTCCCGTCCTGGACCGTCCGGGCGACCTGGCCGGTCTGCTGACTTCCCTGGAGACGGGCGATGTCCTGTTCATCGACGAAATCCACCGCCTCGCGCCCGAGGTCGAGGAATACCTCTACTCCGCGATGGAGGATTATGTCATCGACATCATGATCGACAAGGGACCCGGTGCACGCTCCGTGCGCATTTCCCTCAATCCTTTCACGCTGGTGGGCGCCACGACGCGCGCCGGTCTGCTGACCGCCCCGCTCCGCGCCCGTTTCGGCATCACCGAAGGACTGGAGTATTATGATACGGCCGACCTGATCAAGATCGTGAAGCGCAGCGCCGGCATCCTGAAAGTGGAAATCGAGCCGGAGGCGGCCGAAGAGATCGCCCTGCGCAGCCGCGGCACGCCGCGAATCGCCAATTCCCTGCTCCGCCGGGTGCGCGACTTCGCCCAGGTGATGGGCGACGGCCACATCGACCTGAAGATTGCGCGCTATGCGCTGGATAAGCTGAATATAGACAAGCGCGGCCTGGACGCCATCGACAACAAGATCCTCCGGACCATCATCTCGACCTTCAAGGGCGGCCCGGTGGGTGCCAATACCCTGGCGACGGCCATCGGCGAGGACCAGGGGACCTACGAGGAAGTCTATGAACCTTTCCTGATCAAGGAAGGCTTCATCGTCCGGACGCAGCGCGGCCGCGTCGCGACGGAACTTTCGTATAAACACATGGGCCTGGATCCCTATCAGAACAACGCCAATACGCTTTTTTGAGCAAAGAAACAATATATAAACACCTAACAATGTCAGACAAGTTAAATTCCAAAATTCCTGCAGGACCGCTCGAAAGCAAATGGACCCGGCGCAAGTCGGAGATCCGTCTGGTGAGTCCGAACAACAAGAGAAAACTTGAGATCATCGTGGTCGGTACCGGTCTGGGCGGCGCTTCCGCAGCTGCCTCCCTCGGCGAACTGGGCTACAATGTCAAGATTTTCTGCATCAGTGACACGCCGCGCCGCGCGCACTCCATCGCTGCGCAGGGCGGTATCAACGCTGCCAAGAACTACCAGAACGACAATGACTCCGTCTATCGTCTGTTCTATGACACGATCAAAGGTGGTGACTACCGTGCCCGCGAGGCCAACGTCTACCGTCTGGCCGAGGTGAGTGCCTCCATCATCGACCAGTGCGTGGCCCAGGGTATTCCTTTCGCCCGTGAATACGGCGGATACCTCGCCAACCGTTCCTTCGGTGGTGTGCAGGTGAGCCGTACCTTCTACGCGCGCGGTCAAACCGGCCAGCAGCTCCTGCTGGGTGCTTATGCTTCCCTGAACAAGGAGATTGCGAATGGCAGCGTGAAGGCATATCCCCGCCATGAAATGCTTGACCTCGTGATCGTGAACGGCCAGG
>JBGUOB010000078.1:0-25142 GCA_045117755.1 Candidatus Cryptobacteroides sp. | reverse complement strand
TGACGGTCCTTCCAAGAAGGATTGGCGCGGTGGCCGCGGTATCCTCGAGAACATCATCCCGTCCTCCACGGGTGCTGCCAAGGCTGTCGGTAAGGTTCTCCCTGAGCTGAACGGCAAGCTGACCGGTATGTCCCTCCGCGTCCCTACCTCCGATGTTTCCTTCGTCGACCTGACCGTCGAGCTCGCCAAAGAGGCTACCTACGACGAGATCTGCGCCGCCATGAAGGCCGCTTCCGAGGGTGAGCTGAAGGGTGTCCTGGGTTACACCGAGGACGCTGTGGTCTCCACCGACTTCCGCAACGACTCCCGCACTTCCATCTTCGATGTGAAGGCCGGTATCCAGCTCGACAAGACCTTCGTGAAGGTCTGCGCCTGGTACGACAACGAGTGGGGTTACTCCAACAAGGTGCTCGAGATGGCCAAGGTCATCGCCGCCTAATTTCGGAGCGAACACAAGACTTTTTTATAAAAGGATGGCAGATTTCTGCCATCCTTTTGTTATCTTTGTAGTCTAGAAACCAATTAAAAAAGATACCATGAAGCGAACCATCCTTCTCTCCGCAGCTCTGCTGTGCCTGGGCGTCTTTGCATCGGCCCAGCAGCGCCCTGCATCCGAGCAGCCCGACTATACCTTTACCACGGTCAAGGCCGCTCCGATCACGTCCATCAAGAACCAGGCTAGCAGCGGCACCTGCTGGTCCTTCTCCGCCATCAGCTTCCTCGAGTCCGAGGCCATCCGCCTCTGCAACATCAAGGACGAGGCGAAGTATCCGGATTTCTCCGAGTTCTACGTGGTCTCCAACTCCTACAAGGAGCGCGCAGAGAAGTACATCCGCCTGGACGGCAAGCTGGGCTTCAGCGCCGGCTCCGGCGCGGGTGACGTGTTCGACGTGGTGAAGAACCACGGCATCGTCCCCAACGCGGCGATGACCGGCATGAACTATGGTTCTCCGCTGCCGCAGCAGTCCGAGATGGATGCGGTGCTCCTCGCTTATGTGCAGGCTGTTTCCAAGACCCGCGGCAAGCTCTCGACCGCCTGGAAGCGCGGCTTCGACGCCGTCGTGGACGAGTACCTGGGCAAGGCTCCCGAGACCTTCGTGGTGGACGGCAAGACCTACACCCCGGCTTCCTACCGCGATGCGATGAAGATCAACCCGGATGACTATGTGGAACTGACTTCGTTCACCCACCATCCGTTCTATACCTGGTTCGCCCTGGAGGTCTGCGACAACTGGCGCGGCTCCCAGTCCTTCAACGTGCCGATCGACGAGCTGATGGCCGTCGTGGACAACGCGCTGGAGAACGGCTACACCGTCTGCTGGGGCGCTGACGTGAGCCATGACGGCTTCACCCGCAACGGCCTCGCCATCCTCGTGGACGCGCAGGCGACCAAAGCCGGTTCCGACCAGGAGCACTGGGTCGGCAAGGAGGAGGGCAAGCCCGCTCCGAAGACCGCCGTCGTCGAGAGCGTGCCGACGCAGGAGTCCCGTCAGGTCGAGTTCGACAACAAGACCATGACCGACGACCACGGCATGCATATCTACGGCATCGCGCAGGACCAGAACGGCAAGAAGTATTACATGGTCAAGAATTCCTGGGGCGAGACCGGAGCCTACAAGGGTATCTGGTATGCCACCGAGGCTTTCGTGAAGGCCCAGACCCTGGACATCACCGTCCACAAGTCCGCCCTCACCCCGTCCCTGAAGAAGATCCTGGGCGTTAAGTAATGTCGCTGCGCAAACATATCCCCAACTGCATCACCTCGATGAATCTGCTTTTCGGACTCGTCGGGGTGGTCTGCGCTTTGAAGAACATGCTGGACTGGGCGTTCTACGCGATGCTGCTGGCTTCCGTTTTCGATTTCCTCGACGGGCTGGCTGCAAGGGCGCTGGGTGCCTATTCCGACAAGGGCAAGGAGCTGGATTCGCTCAGCGACCTGATCAGTTTCGGCCTGCTGCCGGCCCTGATGCTGTGCGTGCTGATGCAGACCTACCGCTTCGACGAGGGTCTGTACAACTGGCTCCCGCTGATCCTGACGCTCTTCAGCGCGCATCGCCTGGCGAAGTTCAACGTGGATGAGCGCCAGACGGCGAATTTCCTCGGCCTGCCCACGCCGGCGGCGGCGCTGCTCTGCGGCGCGTTGTGCTGCTACTGCTGCTACACGCCGTTGGAGTTCCTCTCCACCTGGGTGGCGGGTCCGGTGTTCATCCCCGTGCTGACGCTCTGCCTGTGCGTGCTGCTGGTCAGCGAGGTGCCGATGTTCTCCTTCAAGCTGCATCGGGACGACGCCCGCACGCTCTGGATCAAGCGCTGGACGCTGGTGGCCTTCTTCGTGGCGGCCGCCGTGTTCTGCCTGGTTGCCGGACACCACTGGTCGCTGATCGTGGTGCTGGGCCTGCTGTTTTACATCCTGAACAATTTGGTTTACGCCTTCTTTAAGATATGAATCCCAGACTCTTCCTGTTGGCACTCGTGCTGCTGCCTGTCGCCTGTAAGCGGCAGGTGGAGGTGGCGCGTCAGACCATCCCCGTGGTGCGCGAAATCCTGACGGACCGCTCCGACCCGCGGGCGCAGATGCTGCGCGGCCGCGTGCCCGTGTCACAGGCGGATATCACCATCATCGGCCCCGAGTTCACCTGCGACCGCCTGGCGGAGCAGCTTTCCTTCCGCGACCGGCAGGACAACGTGGACGGCCGGATGACGCCGGACGGTCTGCCGGACTTCGCCGGCGAGACCTTCGCCTGCATCGAGGATGTGATGCCGTATGAGCTGGTGCTGGAGAACCAGGGCGCCGAGGCGCTCCGCACCCAGACGGTGTTCCGGGTGCTGGCGGCGCTGGACACGACCGTCCACATCAGTCCGTACGACCTGGAGGGCCTTTCCGCCAAGCCGGCTTCCAAACTGGTCGTGCTGGCCGATCCTTTCCTCTGCGAGTACGGCGGCAGCGACGTGGACACGCTGTTCCGTTCCACCGGCTGCCGGGTCGCCGTCGTGAGTCCGATCGAGAAGATGATCGACCTGGCGTTCGACCAGAGCGACCGCGGAGACCTGTCGATCGGCGTCCTCTGCGATCCGCAGCTCGATTCGGCGGATATTTATGAGATGATTTTTGCCCGGAAGGCCGCTGAGCGCGGCCGTCGGGGTGCCAGCCTGGTCTCGATCGGGGTCGCGCGGCGCGACAGCGTGCTGTACGAGTTTCTGGACCGTTACCAGACGGCGGGCTACATCAAGCCCCTGGACGTGATCCTCGTGGACGACCTCTCGGTCGATGTCGAGCTGCTCAAGATCGAGCTGGCGCAGATCGTGTCCGTGATGAATGAGAGTTCAATGACGCTCGGGCGTCAGGTCTCGCGTGATTTCTACTTTATCGACGCGATGGAGACCGTGTCCGGGCAGTGTTACAGTTTCTTGCGGGAAAACAACATGTTTACCCACAATATAGCCAAACCCCAGGTGACGGTGTTCCGTCCGGTCCGCAAGCCGGAGTCCGAGGACGGTTCAATCATCCTGATTCCCGGTTCCTATGTACAAAATTAGCATCCAGCCAGAAGAAATAGAGAAAATGCCGCTGGGATCCTTTCCCGGCAAGATCCGTGTGATTGACAAGAACGGGATCGATTTTGTGCGCGCGATTGCCTATCTGAGCACGCAGCGGATGATCGGTTTTGATACGGAGACGCGTCCGGTGTTCTCGCCGGGCCAGCGCCACAACCACGTGGCGCTCCTGCAGCTGTCCGGCGGCGGACGGGCTTATCTGTTCCGCGTCGGGACGATGGGCATGAACCGCCTGCTCTGCTCGCTGATGGCCAATCCGCATATCCTGAAGATCGGCGCCGCCGTCCACGACGACGTGCGCGGTCTGCAGTATTACCGGAAGTTCGACGCGAAGGGCTTCATCGATCTGCAGAAGATTGCCTATGAGTGGGGCATCCGCGACAAGAGCGTGAAGAAACTGGCTGCCAATATTCTCGGCGTGCGTATTTCCAAGTCGCAGCAGCTGTCCAACTGGGAGGCCGAGGAGCTGTCGGCCGCGCAGCAGATGTATGCCGCGACGGATGCCTGGGTGTGCCGGGAGATGTATCTGAAGTTGCTCCAGAGCGAGAAGCATCCGCTGACGCCGGAGGAGCTGAATCCGCCGCAGCCGCAGCAGCAGGCGCAGCCGAAGGCGGAGTCCGCGCAGGCGGCCGCCGCGGGCGAGGACAAGCCGAAGAAGAAGCGTCGCCGCCGTCATCGCAGCAAGGCGAAGAAGGCGGGCGAGGCAGCACAATCGACACAGCAGGACAATGGTTAAGGTTTTTCTGAAGCACGGGCGCGACGAGTCGTTGCGCCGCTTCCATCCGTGGGTGTTCAGCGGGGCGGTGGCCCAGGTACAGGGTTCGCCCGCCGAGGGCGATATCGTCGGCGTGTACAGCGCCGAGGGTCAGTTCCTGGCTTCCGGCCACTGGCAGATCGGCTCCATTGCCGTCCGCATCCTTTCCTTCGACGCAGACCCCACCGCACCCGACTTCTGGATCAACTCCATAGCTCGCGCTCTTCAAGCTCGCATAGCAGTTGGTTTATATTCGGAAGGCTCCAAGCCTTCCGGGACAACCTGCTTCAGACTGGTTCATGGTGAAGGTGATGGGCTGCCGGGGCTGATCATTGACTGGTACGACGGGGTGTGCGTGATGCAGGCCCATTCGGTCGGTATGTGGCGGGCGAAAGGGCAGATCTGCGAGGCGCTGCAAGCCGTGTTCGGCGAGCGCCTGAAGGCGGTTTATGACAAGAGTTCGGGGACGGCGCCGTTCAAGGCGGGGCTGGACCTGATCGACGGATATCTGTACCGGGCTCCGGGCTTCGAGCTGTCGGAGACGGTGGTGCTCGAGAACGGGCGCAAATTCCTGGTGAACTGGGAGGAGGGCCAGAAGACCGGTTTCTTCCTGGATCAGCGGGACAACCGCGCGCTGGTCGGCAAATATGCCGCCGGGCGCCGCGTGCTCAATCTTTTCTGCTACACCGGCGGCTTCAGCATCTACGCGCTGACTTCCGGTGCGGCGCTGGTGGACTCCGTGGATTCCTCCGCCCGTGCGATGGATCTGGTGGCCCGCAATATTCAGCTGAACGCCGATCAGGCGGAAGTCCACAACTACTGCGAGGATGCCATTGAATTCCTGCGCAAGACCGAGGAGGGGAAGTACGACCTGATGATCGTCGACCCGCCGGCATTTGCGAAGCACCGCGGCGCGCTGAAGAATGCGCTGCGCGCCTACCAGCGGCTGAATGCCGCGGCCATCGCCAAGGTGGCGCCGGGCGGCCTGGTGTTCACCTTCAGCTGCTCGCAGGTCGTCGACAAGATCACCTTCGCCAACACGGTCTTCTCCGCCGCCGCCCAGACCGGGCGCAGCGTGCGCATCCTGGACCGTCTCTGCCAGGGCGCCGACCATCCGGTCAGCATCTATCACCCGGAAGGGGAGTACCTGAAGGGCCTGCTGCTGTACGTGGAATAACCATTTTCTACCTATATGCGTAAAATATTGCTTGTGGCAGGACTGCTCGCCCTGGTGGCGTGCGGTCGGCAGCATGGTCCGTCCGCGGACGGCGGAACCCGTGGTATCGGCGTCTATCCCGGCAATCCGGCGGAATACACGGGGCCGGAGTTCGTCCCTGCGGGGAATGACTACCGCAACCTCGCTTTGTTGCGCGTGGCGCGGGCCTCTTCCAGCATCGATTATAATCTGACCGCGCAGCTGGCCACGGACGGCATTCAGGCCTCCGGGGAGCCGCTGCTCCTGAACGTGTCGGCCGGCGGGCGGCCGCTTTCCAAACGCGACCGCGAGAAGCTTTTCGACAGCAACGGCTGGACCACGGTCAGCGTCCCGGGCGGGGCGGACGCCTCACTGACGCTGCAGCTGCAGGGCGGCGCGATCGCCGCCGACCGCCTGCTGGTCTATGGGCTCGCCAGACCCCTGGGCGGGGACTTTTCCGCTGCGCCGCAGCCTTGCACCGTCATCGTGGAGCGTTCGTCCGATGGCGAACGCTGGGAGCCGGTGGCGAAGCGGGAGGAGAAGCAGTTCGCGCTCTGGCGCGTTGATTACCGCGAAGGGGTCAATGCGACCAATTTCCGCTGGGAATTCCCCTTACCCGCCGAGCCTTTTGCCGCCCTGCGCCTCCGCCTGGACGCGCCGGGCGTGGAGAGCTGGTCGCTGCAGCAGCTGGATTTCTCGCTACGCGGGCAGGCGGTCAACATCCTTCCCTCGGCGCGGTTCTACAGCGCCTGGATGAGCGAAGGTGCTGACGATGAATGGATTTGTGTCGACCTGGGCGCGGATGCCCGTTTCGACGAAGTGCGCTTCCAGTGGCTGGAACGGCCGGAAGGGGGCGTGGTGGAGTCATCCTCGGACGGGGTGCGCTGGAAGCGACTGAAGGAGCTTCCGGCTGCGGGTCCGAAGGACGAGCGGCTGGCTGTGCGCGGCCGCGGGCGCTATGTGCGCCTGGCCGGCCTGCAGGCTTCGCCCGAAGGGCACATAGCCCTCGGGGAGTTGGAGGTCTGGGGCCGCGGCGGCGTCCGGCCGCAGGCGCAGGCGCAGCCCCTGCGCCGGACGGATGGGAGCGGGTGCATGGATCTGCGCTGCGGCGCATGGCGCCTGCAGCGCGCCGACGAGGTGCCCGAGACGGGGGAGGTTCTCTCCGCTGTGGGCTTCGACGCGCAGCGCTGGCTGCCGGCGACCGTCCCCGGGACGGTGCTGACTTCCTATTTCAATGCGGGTGCCGTCCCCGACCAGCGCTATGACGATGACCAGCTGCAGATCTCCGAGTCCTTCTTCCTCAGCGATTTCTGGTATCGCGACGAGTTTGACTTGCCGGAGGACTGGGCCGGAAAGGAGGTGGTCCTGCATTTCGACGGGATCAACTGGAAGGCCGATGTCTTCGTGAACGGCAGCCGGGCGGGCCGCATCGAAGGGGCCTTCACGCGGGCCGCGCTGGACGTGACGGGACTCCTGAAGCCCGGGCGCAACGCGCTGGCTGTCAGGATACTCAAGAATGACCATCCCGGGATCGTGAAGGAGCAGGACCGCATCAGCGCGGACCTGAACGGCGGCGTGCTCGGCGCGGACAATCCCACGATGCACGCCACCATCGGTTGGGACTGGATCCCCACGGTGCGCGGCCGCAACATCGGCATTTGGAACGACGTGTGGCTTTCCGCCCACCAGGGCGGCGTCACAATCGACGACGTGTTCGTGGACACCGATCTGCCGCTGCCGTCGACCGCCTATGCTGACCTGAAGCCCGTGGTCACCCTCACGAACCACGGCGCGCAGGAGCGTATGGCGGAGATTTCCCTCTTCTACGGCGAACTGGAGATGAAGGGATCGGCGGTGCTGGCGGCGGGGGAGACCCGCGACGTGGCGCTGTCCGCCGCGCGGCTGGAGCAGCCGCAGCTGTGGTGGCCGGCCGGCTACGGCGAGCCGCACCTCTATCAGGTGGATGCTTCCGTGTGGGTGGACGGGGTGCCGTCCGACTCGAAGCGCCTGTTCGCCGGCGTCCGGGAGATGTCTTATACGATGGACGGCGGCGTGCTGGACTTCTACGTGAACGGACGCCGCCTGATCGGCAACGGCGGCAACTGGGGCTATCCCGAGGTGAACCTGAATTACCGCGCCCGCGAATATGATATCGCCGTGGCTTACCACGCCGACATGCATTTCACGATGATACGCAACTGGGTGGGCCAGACCGGCGACGAGGAGTTTTGGGAGGCCTGCGACCGCCACGGCGTGATGGTGTGGCAGGATTTCTGGCTGGCGAACCCCGCCGACGGCCCCGTGCCGGACGACGATGCAATGTTCCTCGCGAACGCCGAGGACTACCTGCGCAAGATCCGCCATCATCCCTGCCTGGCGCTCTACTGCGGGCGCAACGAGGGCAATCCGCCGGCCGCGCTGGACGAAGGTCTGCGCGCCCTGGTGAACCGCCTGCATCCGGGACTTCATTATATCCCGCATTCCGCGACCGGGCCCGTGAGCGGCAACGGCCCTTACCGGGCCCTGCCGGTGGAGGAATACTTCACACTGGAGCGCGGGCGCGACCGCTTCCACAGCGAACGGGGCATGCCCAACGTGCCAACCGTCGAGAGCCTGGAGCGGATGCTTGCGCCGGCGCACCGCTGGCCGCAGGATGATGTCTGGGGTATGCACGATTACGCCTTGGAGAGCGCCCAGAGCGCAGCCACCTTCAATGCGATGGTGGAGAAGGCCTTCGGCGAGCCGGAGAGCCTGGAGCAGTTCGCCCAGTGGGCGCAGTGGATCAATTACGACGGCTACCGGGCCATGTACGAATCACGCAGCGCGCAGCGCAAGGGCCTGCTGATCTGGATGAGCCACAGCTGCTGGCCCTCGATGGTCTGGCAGACCTATGATTATTATTTCGCGCCCACGGCGGCCTACTTCGGCGCCAAGAAGGGCAGCGCTCCTGTCCGCATTCAGTGGAACCCCGCCGCCGGCCGGGTGGAGGTGGTCAACAACAACGCCGGCGACCTGTCGGGTCTCACGGCCCTCGCCGTCGTGGCGGCCCCCGACGGGACGGTCCTGTCGGAGCAGCAGACGGAGCTGGACGCCGCGGAGGATTCGACCGTCGCGCTGCCGTTCGAAATCCCGGGGCAGGACCTCTTCCTGATGCGCCTGCGCCTGCTGCAGGGCGACGCGGAGCTGGCTGACAATTTCTACGTCCTCCATCCGGATGACCCGGGTAACCTGCAGGCCCTGAATGAGTTGCCTGCGGCGAAGGTGGACCTGCGCACCGAATGGATCCGCGAGGGCGACCAGTGGATTGGCACCGCTACGCTGGAGAATAAGTCCGGCACGCCGGCGCTGATGCTTCGGCTCAACCTGGTCGGCGCCCGCAGCGGCGGGCAGATCCTGCCCGTCTTCTACGAGGACAACTGGATCTCCCTGCTGCCGGGCGAGCGCAAGTGCATCCGCGTGCGCTGTGCTGTCGCAGACACGCGTGGGGAGCAGCCGGAGCTGCAGCTCGTTCGGAATTAGGCGTTGTCCGCCTCGATGAGGCGGAGGAGCTTGTCGATGGCTTCGCTGTCGGGGATATGGCGCAGGACGGGCTCGCCGCGATGGTAGATCGTGACCTTGCCGCCGCCTTCGCCTACATAGCCCCAGTCGGCGTCGGCCATCTCGCCGGGGCCGTTGACGATGCAGCCCATCACGGCGATAACCATGCCCTTGAGATGGGCGGTGCGGCGCTGGACCTCCTCGAAGGTCTCCTGCAGATTGTACATGGTGCGGCCGCAGCCCGGGCAGGCGATGTATTCGGGTTTGTAGAAGCGGCGCCGCGCGGCTTGCATGATCTCGTCGACGAGGTACTCGCTCAGACCGGCCTCCGCCGGAATCTCGTCAATCTCCCGTTTCAGCAGCTTCGGTCCCCACAGTATCGCTGCATCCAGCATGACATCTCCTTTCTTATTCTCCGCGAGATACTGCGCAACAGGCAGTTCGTTGACGGGCGGCTCGGTGAGGGAGACGCGGATGGTGTCGCCGATACCCTCCTGGAGGAGGGAGGCGATGCCGACGCAGGACTTGATGCGGCCGCTGTCGCCGCCGCCGGCTTCCGTGACACCCAGGTGCATCGGGAACACGACGCCGCGCTCCTGCATCCGCTGCGCCAGCTCGCGGTAGGCCTCGACCATCACGACGGTATTGCTCGCCTTCAGCGAGACGACGACGTTCAGGAAGTCGGCCTCGATGCACATTTCCAGCCACTCCATCGCCGCCATGGCCATCGCGTGCGGCGTGTTGCCGTAGCGGTCGGTGATGTAGCGACCGAGCGAGCCGTGGTTCAGGCCCACGCGCACGGCGGTTCCGTGCTCCTTGCAGACCTGCAGGAAGCGGGCGAACTGGGCGCGCGCCTGCTCGTGGTCGGGGTGGAAGTTGCCCGGATTGATGCGGACCTTCTCCACGACGGGGGCGACCTCGATGGCCGTCTCCGACGAGAAATGGATATCCGCCACCAGCGGGACGTTGCAGCCCGCGGCGCGCAGCCGGCGCTTGATCTCCGCGACATGCGGGACGTCCTGGCGGCCGGGCACCGTGATGCGGATCAGCTGGGCGCCCGCCGCGGCGAGCTCCAGGCTCTGGGCCACGGTGGCCTCGACGTCGGAAGTATGGGTGTTGCACATCGTCTGGACGACGACGGGATGGCCGGCACCGATGACGAGCTGGTCACCGATCCGTACCGGAAGCGTCTCAATTCGAGCCATATACTTGTTCTTTCGCCTCCCGGCGGAGGGCCTTGGTGGTCTTGCCGGAGCGTTTGGTCAACTGGAAATGCACGCCCACCGTGGCGATGATGTCGAGCGGGTAGGCGTAGCGGTAATAATACTTGCTGGCGTAGTCCGGCGCATAGAGCGAGGACCAGGACCAGCGGAGGAGGGCGTTGAAGTGGATCTCCACGGGGTCGAACATCAGCGCGAAGCCGGCGCCGCCCTGCAGGCCGTACTCCCAGCGGTTCTCATAGGAACGGAAGGCGTTCTCGAATTCCGGCTCCAGCTTGGGGCCGCTGCGCGAAATGCTGTTGCGCCAGCCGCCGTAGACACCTACGTTGGCCATGATCTTGCCCGGGTGGAAGTCCACGTGGATCTGCGCGAGCGCGGGGATCTCGAAGACCTCGATCGTACCCTGCTCGGCGCCGTCCAGATCCTGCGAGCGTCCGGTCTCGGGGTCGTGCTTGAAGCCGAAGCCCTCGTAGCCGTGGGCCACGCCCAGCACGAGGCCGAACATGGGGATGTTGTCGAACATCTTGCTGTATTTCGTGAACGTGACGCTCACGTAGTTGGGCATGAACTGCCAGGCGCGGTTGTGCCGGGCAGGGGAGTAGTACATGTTGGAGAAGCTGACGCCGTAGTTGACGCCGATCATCGTGTAGTCGTTGATGAGCGCCTTCTGCGCCCGGGCGCCGGGGGCGGCCAGGAGGATCAGCAGGAGGAGGGGCAGGATTCTTTTCATGGCGTCAACGGAACAGGGTGCCGACGTCGACGCTCTGCGAGAGCTCGACGCTGGCGGGGATGTTGAGATAGGTGCTGCCGGAGAAGTCCAGGAAGACGACCTGCTCGGGCTGGCGGTGTTCCAGCAGCGAACCGGTGTCGTTGATGGCGTTGCGGTTGCGGTCCTCGGTGATGCGGATGCTGTAGCGGCCGGCCTTGATATAAGGGAAGTGCAGGGTGCCGTCCCGGTCCGTGACGTAGCTGCGCAGGACCTGGTCGCGCTTCTCGCCCAGCAGGTCCACGATGAGCTTGCGGTCCACGCCGGAGAGCTCCAGGTCCAGCGTGCTCAGGGATTCGTCGGTGGGGAGGCTGACCTTGACGACGGTGCTGTCGGACCAGAATCCGTTGATGTCGCGGAAGGCCCGGTAGGGGAGCTTCATCTGGTACTCGAAGCCGGACATCAGCCGGTCTTTCGGGCGCAGGATGTAGCGGCGTAGGTTGAGGCTGTCCCGCTCGACGGTGAACTCGGCGCGGCTCTGCCGCTGGCGGGTGTTGATCGAATAGAATTTCACGGAGTCGAAGTGCTCCGTGATAATCGGGTTGCGGAACTCCAGCTCGAAGCCGTTCTGCTCCACGGTCTCCGGGGTCGCCTTGAAGCTGTAGACGCAGGTCGTGTCGTCGTGCTTGATGTCGCGGCGCGAAGTTTTGGAGTAGGTGCGCTTGTTCTGTGGCAGGGCGAGCCGGACGATTTCCTGCGTCGGGACGAGCCGGCCCAGGGAGTCGGTCTTGCGGTAATTGACGAAGACCTGCATCGTGTCCGGCGCGGCGCGGCGGCTGTTGATCCAGAGCTCGAGGCTGTCCTGCAGGATGTTGAACTGGCTGATGACCTGGTCGGCGCGGTAGCCGCGGATCCACAGCGAGTCGATCCACGCGCTGGGTGCCTGGAAGGTGAGGTAGGCCGAGCGTTCGGCCGTGCGGACCTTGTTCACGATGAACTGCCGGCTCGGCTTCTCGCGGAAGAGCTTCAACTCGAACTCGCTGCGGCGCGCCTGGCAGCGCAGGGTGTCGAGCATGTCGTATTTCAGCATTTCCGGGACGGTGTCGTGGGCGATCATGACCGGGCGGATGAGCGAATCGATGAAGGCGATCTTCTCGGAGCCGGGGTCGTAGATGCAGTCGTTGTTCGCGTCCTTGATGGCGTAGAGCCGGTAGACGGTGTCCTGGATGAAGGGCAGGGCGAAGAATCCCCAGTCATCGGTCTTGACCGTCGCGTAAGGACGGTGCAGCAGGACGGCGGAGTCCGCGTGGTCCTTGTGCAGGAGGATGGTCGCGTCCTTGACGGGCGCGAGGGTCTGGCAGTCCACGACGGTGCCCGTGATCATCATCGAGTCGATCTTCTCGCCCGTGGAGAAGACGTAGGTGAAGCCCGGGAACATGTTGCCTTCGTTGGCGTCCGCGATGGCGCCCGTGAAGGTAATCGTGTAGGTCGTGCCGGGCTGCAGCGCATCCTCGAAGGAGACGCGCAGGGTGCGGCCGCGCAGGCGGGACTTGGGCTGGTGCGCCAGGGGCGGCGAGAGGACGATGTTCGCCGGCGTCTTGACGGTCACGTATTCATTGAAATAGAAATCGAAGGTGGCGCCCTCCGTCGGGACGTTCACCGTGCCCGGCAGGGGCTTGATGTCGATGATGAGCGGAGGGATGGTGTCTTTCTTGCCGCCGGACGGGGCCTGCGTCGTGTTGGCGCAGGAGGGGAAGAAGAGCGGCAGCAGGCAGGCGCCGACGAGGATCAGCAGGGGCAGGAATCTCTTCATGGCGTCAGATGTCTGTGCGGATGATGTCCTGGACGCCGCTGATCTTGGAAAGGCCTTCCACCATGCGCTCCAGGTTCTTCTTGTCGCGGACGAGCAGTTCGATGAAACCTTCGAACAGGCCGGCTTCCGTGGAGAGCTGGAGCTTGCGGATGTTGATGCCGAGGGTCTGGGAGATGAAGCTGGAGATGTCGCTCAGCATACCGACGCGGTCGATGCCGCGGAGCGAGATGCGGATCGGGTACTCCTGCTGGACGGCGCCCCACTGGGGGACGACCATGCGGTTGCCGTATTTGCTGGCGAGGCTCTCCGCGACGGGGCAGGATTTCTTGTGGACGATGACGAGGCTGTCGCTCATCGAGAAGCCGATCACCGGGTCGCCGGGGATCGGGTGGCAGCACTCTGCGATCTTGTATTCGACCGGATGGGCGTTGTCCTCGTGGTGGGAGAACTTGCGCTTCTGGCCCGTGGAGAGGTCTTTCTCGTCGATGATGGCCTTGAATTCCTCCGGACCCAGCAGGCCCAGGCCGATGCGGAAGAAGAGTTCGTTCTCGTCGTTGAGCTGGGTGTAGTCCTGGAACTTCCGGACCAGCTCGCGGGTGTTCTGGAGGCCCATCAGGCGGACGCGCTCCTCGAAGATCCGCTCGCCCTCGCGGGCGATGGCGTCGAAGTCGCGACGGAAGTATTCGATGACGCGGTTGCGCGCGTAGCGCGTATGCAGGAAGGACACCCATTCCATCTTGGGCCGGGCATTCTCGGCGGTGATGATTTCCACCTGGTCGCCCGCCTTGAGGCTGTGCGAGAGGGGAACGAGTTTCATGTTCACCTTGGCGGCGATGGCCTTGTTGCCGATCTCCGTGTGGATCTGGTAGGCGAAGTCGAGGGCCGTGGCGCCGCCGCGGATCGCTCGCTGCTCCCCCTTGGGGGTGAAGACTACGATCTCGCTGCTGACGAGGTCCTTGTGGATGATGTCCAGCAGCTCCAGGGCGCTGACGTCGTCGCTCAGCAGGATGTCCTGGACCTCCGCGAGCCACTTGTCCATCTCGGAGTCGTTCTCGGAGATGTAGCCGTCGTTCTTATAGGCCCAGTGGGCGGCGATACCTTTCTCGGCGATGTCGTCCATGCGGCGGGAGCGGATCTGTACTTCCACCCAGAAGCCGGAATGGCTCATCAGGGTGCAGTGCAGGGCCTCGTAGCCGTTGCTCTTGGGCTGGGAGATCCAGTCGCGGCGCCGGGAGAGGTTCTCGCGGTAGAGGTGCGTGACGGTCGAGAAGATGAGGTAGGCCTGGCCGCGCTCGGTCTGGACGTTGCTGTCGCTCGGGTCGAAGATGATGCGGACGGCGTAGAGGTCGTAGATCTGCTCGAAGGGCACCTGCTTCGTGCGCATCTTGTACCAGATGGAGTACGGGGTCTTGATGCGCTTCTTGATGGTGAACTTGTAGCCGGCTTCGCGGAGCGCCTCTTCGATGGGCGCGATGAAGTTGTCGATGTCCTTGTCGCGCACGGCGATGTTGCCCTTGATGCGCTCGGTGATGCGGCGGTAGTCCTCGGGTTCCTTGTAGCGGAGCCAGATGTTCTCCATCTCGGACTTGACGCTGTACAGGCCAAGCCGGTGCGCCAGCGGGATGAAGATGAACATCGTCTCGGAGAGGATCTTGTCCCGCTTGTGTTCGGGCATGAATTCGATGGTGCGGCAGTTGTGCAGGCGGTCCGCCAGCTTGATCAGCACGACGCGGACGTCGTCGTTGAGGGTCAGGAGGATGCGCTTGAAGTTCTCCGCCTGGAGGCTTTCCGTGCTGGCCGCCTCGCCCTTGCGGTCTTCGTTGTCGAGGACGGTCTTGATCTTGGTGAGGCCGTCCACCAGGGTGGCGATCTTGTCTCCGAAGAGGTTGCGGATGTCGTCCACCGTGTAGGCGGTGTCTTCAACGACGTCGTGCAGGAGGGCGGCGCAGATGGATTTGCAGCCCAGGCCGATTTCCGTGACGACGATCTGGGCCACGGCGATCGGGTGGAGCATATACGGCTCGCCCGAGCGCCGGCGGACGTTCTTGTGGGCCTGGTTGGCGAACTGGAAGGCTTTCCGGACGCTTTCCACTTCCTCCTCGTCCTTGCAGCGTTTGGCGGCGACCTCGATCAGCGAAGCGTAGGCCTCGTCGATGCAGCGGAAATCATCGGGTGTGAACTGGGAAAAACTCATTATCTGTTTTCAGTGTCCCACGCGGAGACATTATATTGATCGACATTCTGGAAACTATAGGTCAGCTGCGCGCCGTAGATGATGATCTGCCAGCTGAAGTTCAGCCAGATCAGGAAGAGCGGGACGGCGGCGAGCAGTCCGTAGGCCTGGTTGAGCCGGCCCACGAACATCTGGGTGTGCAGGTAGAGGTGCTGGAACAGCAGGAAGATGACGCCGGCGATCAGGGCGGCCCAGAAAGCATATTTGGGCCGGACGTAGGTGGCCGGGATGTATTTGTACATGACGGTCATGGTGCCGACGAGGATGGCGTAGAAGATGATGTTTCCGAGCCATTTGAACAGGCCCCGCACCTCTTTCAGGTCCAGGCCGAAGAGGTCCGTCATGTTGGTGGCATAGACGATGCCGGAGCCGAAGATGATCATGATGAAGGGGGTCAGGATCAGCACCAGGAAGTAGAAGCCGAAGCGCTTGTAGAGTTTGCGGGGGATCTTGAGGATGCCCCAGACGTTGTTGAACACGCGCTCCACCTGAAACATCATCCAGAGGATGGCCCAGAGGAACATCAGGGCGGAGATGAGTCCGAGGCCGCCGCCCTGGGCGCCGGTGATGATGTTGCCGGCTTTCTCGGAGAGCATGTCCACGATCTCCGGGTGGGAGGGGATGAGCATCTGGAGGGCCTGGGTAATCTTGTTGTCCAGGCCGAGGCCGCCCGTGACCGCGAAGGCGAAGGCGAGCGAGGGGACGAGGGCCAGGGTGATGAAGTAGCTCAGCGAGACGCACTGGAAGCCCATCCGGTTCTCCGTGAAGGTCTTGAAGGTGATGCGGATGATTTTCCAGGTACGGACCACCCAGGCGTAGAACCTGGAGCTCCCGCTGGTATCGAGGGTCCAGATCCGATCGCTGAAAAGGTCTGTTATCTTGCTGGTTATCTTCATCTTATCTTTTTAAAACAACGTTAGCTCTTCAATGTTCTCGCCGGACGGCAGCGGCCCTTCCTTCGCTATCGGGCTACGCCCGACCCTGTCCGGGTGAACGGCTTCGGAAGGGCCCTGCCGATCCGGCTCTTCCGGCAGCATGGCGCGGAAGTCGTCTTCCGAGATGACCGGGATGCCGAGCTTCTCGCATTTTTTGAGCTTCTCCGGCCCGGGCTTGGTGCCGGCCAGCAGGAAGGCGGTGCTGCCGCTCACGGACGAGCCGGCCTTGCCGCCGTGCGCCACGATGAGCTCTTTCATCCGCTCGCGGCTGATGCTGAAGTTGCCCGAGATCACGATCGTCTTGCCCGCCAGGGCGTCGGAGAGGGCGGATTCCTGGCCGGCCCCGTCGAAGCGCAGGCCGGCGGCGCGCAGCCGGGCGATCTGCTCCCGGTGCTCGGGCTTGGCGAAGAATTCGACGACGCTGCGGGCGATGACTTCGCCCACGTCGTCGATTTCCAGCAGCTGCTCCTGCGTAGCGGCGACGAGGGTGTCGATGTCGCCGAAGTGGCGGGCGATGCCCTTGGCGGTCGTCTCGCCGACGTAGCGGATGCCCAGCGCGAAGAGCACGCGCTCGAAGGGCACCTGCTTGGACGCCTCCAGGCTTGCGAGGAAGCGCTCGGCGGCCTTGTCCTGCCAGCCTTCGAGGCTGAGGAGCTGGTATTTGCTGATATCGTAGAGGTCCGCGGGGGTGCGGGCCAGGCCGGTGGCGTAGAACTGGTCGACGGTCATGTCGCCCGCGAGGATGTCCATCGCCTTGCGGCTGACGAAGTGCAGCAGGCGTCCCTTGATCTGCATCGGGCAGCCGTCCTGGTTCGGGCAGAACCATTTGGCTTCGGCCTCGGCCTTGACGAGCGGCGTACCGCAGTCGGGGCAGACGCTCGGGAAGACGGGCGGCTTCGCGTCCCTGGCGCGGTGTGCGGGGTCGATGCCGGTGATCTTGGGGATGATCTCCCCGCCTTTCTCGACATAGACCCAGTCGCCCACGCGGATGTCCAGCAGGGCCATCTGGTCGGCGTTGTTGAGGGTGGCGCGCTTGACGAGCGTGCCGCTGAGCTGTACGGGGGAGAGGTTGGCGACGGGGGTCACGGCGCCGGTGCGCCCGACCTGGTAGTCGATGCTGAGCAGTTCGGTGCAGGCCTGCTCGGCCTTGAATTTATAGGCCACCGCCCAGCGGGGCGACTTGGCCGTGTAGCCCAGCGTGCGCTGGGCGGCGAGTTCGTTGATCTTGATGACGATGCCGTCGGTGGCGTAGGGGAGGAACTTGCGGGCGCTGTCCCAGTGGTCGATGTAGGCCTTGATCTCCCCGATGTCGTGGCAGAGGCGGCGCTCCGCCGAGACGGGCAGGCCCCAGCGCTCGGCGGCGTCGAGCGCCTCGCTGTGGGAGGCGAAGTCGACCGATTCGGCGGGGACGTGGTAGAGGGTGCAGATGAGGCCGCGGTGTGCCACTTCTTCGGGGTCGATGAGCTTCAGGGAGCCGGAGGCGGCGTTGCGCGGGTTGGCGAAGGGGGCCTCCTCCTGGGCTTCGCGTTCGCGGTTGAGGGCGTCGAAGGCTTCGTAGGGCATCAGGATTTCGCCGCGGATCTCGAAGTCCTGCGGGAAATCGCCGTGGAGCTGCTGCGGGATGTTGGCGATGCGGCGGACGTTCTCCGTGACGTCGTCGCCCTGGACGCCGTCGCCGCGGGTGAGGGCCTGGACCAGCTTGCCGCCCCGGTAGGTGAGGCAGATGGCGGTGCCGTCGAATTTGAGTTCACAGCTGTAGCTGAAGCGGACGCCTTCGAGGGTTTTCTCGGCGCGTGCGACGAATTCTTCGATTTCTCCGATGGAGTAGGTGTTACCCAGCGAGAGCATGGGGTAGCGGTGCGGGCGCTGGACGAAGCCCTGCCGCGCCTGCGACTCGGCGTTCGCGCCCACGGGGGCGTCGAGGTCGGAGCCGACGCGGCGGGTGGGGGAGTCGGGGCTGTCGAACTGCGGGAATTCGGCCTCCAGGCGCTCCAGCTCATGCATCAGCTGGTCGAACTCGTAGTCCGACATCGTCGGCGCATTATCCACATAATAGCGCCGGCTGTTCTCCCGGAGAATCTCCCGGAGCTCGTCTATCCGTATTTTCGCAGCCTGTTCTTGCATATCCGTGTCGCTCCGCGCCTGTGCTCGCGCGCACATGTACGTACACAAACCACAAAATTACGGATTTCCCCGCGCAAATGCAAACCCGGCAGGGGCAACCTATTTTCCCGCGCAGCGGCAGTATTTATCGCAACATGCGTTGCGATAAATACTGCTCAAACGCTGCGCGGTAGGCGTCGGAGACGTGGATGAGGGCGCCGCCGATGGAGATGTCGTAGGAACCGCCGATGGACTCGATCTGGTCCAGGGCGACGATGTAGGAGCGGTGCACGCGCATGAAGCGCGCCGACGGCAGGAGCTCCTCGACGGCCTTCATCGTGATGTGCGTGACAAGCGGCCGTTTCTCGGAGCAGAGATACAGCAGCACATAGTCCTTCATTCCCTCCACATAGCGGATATCGGAGAAAGCCACCTTGTGCAGCTGCCCCTCGGACTTGACGAAAATGGAATCCTGCTGCGTGGAGGCGCTGCCTGCGGGCTCCGAAGAAGCTTCGGCGCTCTCCAGCAGCTCGAACCACTGGCGCGCCTTCTCGGCCGCCTCCAGGAACTTCTGGTAGCGGATCGGCTTGAGCAGGAAGTCCAGCGCGGAGACCTCGTAGCTGTCGAAAGCGTAGTCCTTGAACGCCGTGGTGAAGACGACGCGCGTCCCGTCCGGGACCATGCGCGACAGCTCCATGCCGTTCAGGTCGGGCATCTGGATGTCCAGGAAGACCAGCTGCGGCCGCGTCTCGCGGATGGCCTCCAGCGCGGCCACGGGGTCGGTGAAAGAAGCCTGCAGCGACAGGAAGGAGGTCTTGGAGATATAATTCTCCAACATCTTGACGGCCAGCGGCTCGTCATCGACGACTATGCAGCGCAGCGCTTTCATCCCAGCAGGTTCTTGAGGGTGATGCGGACGGAGTAGACGCCGTCCTTTTCGTTCTGCTCGTAGCTATAGGCCTCCGGATAGATCAGTTCCAGGCGGCGCTTCAGGTTCTCCACGCCGATGCCGGAGCCGATGTGGTCCTCGCCGCTCTTCTCGAAGGTCGAATTCTCGCAGGTGAACACCAGGTCCTTCCCTTCCGGACGCAGGCCGATGTGCACGAACGAGGCCATGCGGGCGTTGACGCCGTGCTTGAAGGCATTCTCGATCGGGGAAATGAACAGCAGCGGGGCGATCTTCACGTCGCCGGACGGCTGCTCCCAGGAGGTCGTGACCTCCGTGAGCTCATTGCAGCGAAGCTGCATCAAACGGATATAATTATCCATGAAGGTCACCTCGCCCGAGAGCGGGACCTTGTCGGTGTCGGTGTCATACAGGGCGTAGCGAAGCGTGTCGCTGAGCTCGCCGATGCTCTCCTGCGCCTTGTCCGGGTCAATCTGCGTCAGGGAGGAAATGTTGTTGAGCGTATTGAACAGGAAGTGCGGATTGAGCTGGTGCTTGAGCCAGGTCAGCTCGGCCTCGGAGGTCTTGCGCTTCTCCTCCTGGAGCTGAAGCTCGATCTTGTGGGAGCGGCCGATGTTGCGGATACCCACGGCCAGCAGGATGAAGACCGACTGGAAAAGGGCCCAGGACAGGATGCCGCCGACGTAGAAGGCCCACATCTCGGAACGGTTGATCGGGAAATGCTCGTTCCATTCCATGTCGGGGCCGGGGCCGGGGCCGTGGCCATGGTGGATGAAGTGGCGGTTGAGCACGATCAGCAGGATCAGGTTCCCCACCCAGAACCAGATGCGGCGCTTGTCCTTGAACAGGCAGCACGGCACCAGGAAGAAGTAATTGACCAGGTAGATGACCAGGCAGGGCCACAGCATGTGGAAGGTGCTGATCATCACGCCGCGGGCGTGGTCCAGGTTGCCCGAGATGAAATAATTGACGCCTGCGGGAAGCAGGAAGACGGCAGCGCAGACCAGAAACTGCGCCACCGCCAGGTAAGTGTTGTCTGTTCTTTTGCCCATACTCAGACAAAGGTAATCATTTTCAATGAATTTACATACCCATGCCCATGCCGCCGCCCATCATGCTGGTGCCCAGGCTTTCGGTCGTGCTCTCGGCGTTCATCACGTCGTCGTTCTTGATGGTCTTGCGGGCGCTCTTGACGCGGGCGTTGCCCTGCTTGCCGAAGCTCCAGCTGATGCTGAAATTGAGTTGCTGCATCGGGATGGTGTTCACGCTCACGGAGCGGAAATCCCTTCCCTCGCTGACGCTGCGCATCTCCATGCCATTGCCGCCGGTGAGCGGGAGCGTGTAGTTGATGCTGATGCCGAGGCGGTCGTCCAGGAAGCTCTTGGTCAGGCCGACCATCGCCATGCTCATGCCGGAGCTCCAGCCCTGCAGAGAGTAGTTCCTGCCCATCGCGATCACGTTGGCACTCAGGCTGAAGTCGAGCGGCAGGGCCTGCTGGAAGCCGAGCATCGCGTTGTAGCTCAGGCCGCTGTTGGACTGGCCGAGGAGCTCGCTGCGCAGGTCGGTGTAGTTCAGGCCGCCGTTCAGGTAGATGCGGGTGGTACCGCTGGCGTTCCAGTTGATGAAGGCGTTCAGACCGGTCACGCTGCTGCGGACGATGTTGCCGTAGGTCGTGTTCAGAAGCTTGTCGGCATCATAGAAACTGTAGGAGGAGATGCCGTTGGCAACCAGCTGCTCGCGCAGGGTGAGGTTCACGATCCACTTCGGGCTGTAGAGGTTGTAGACGAGGCTGATGTTGTGGCCGCGCTCGACTTCCAGCTCGCTGTTGCCGTAGCTGCGGGCGGTCGGATCGGAGATGTCCACGTAGGGGTTGAGATAGCTGATGCCCGGGCGGCTGATGCGCATATTATAGGAGAGGCCGATGTTCTGGGTCTGGCTGATGTTGAACTGCAGGCTGGCCGTCGGCACGAGGCTGCCATACTGCGTGCTGAAGTTGTTGCCCTGGCCCGCGGCGTAGGTCACGTTCTGCCAGGTGTACTCGTAGCGGAGGCCGCCGAGCAGACTGACGGAACCGAGCGCGAGCTTGTACTCGGTGTAGAGGGCACCGATGCGGTTGTAGAAGTCGTAGTCCAGGCTGCCGGCGGCGTTCTGCTTCCAGCTGGCGCCGTCCCAGAGGTAGGAAAGCTGGTCGGAGCTGTTGTGACGGCTGATGAACTTGGCGCCGGCGCTGAGGTTGCCGCTCACGCCGAGGGGCGTGGTGAAGTCCACCTGGAAGGTGTGGTCGGTGGAGCCCTGCTTGCCGTCCGTCTTGCGGCTGGTCAGGTCGAGGCCGCCGAGCAGGCCGCTGTTGAAGCTGTTCTCGCTCACGGTCGTGGCCGGAGTGCCGGAGTACTGGTAGGAGAAGATCAGGCTGCGGCCGGGGTTGTCGCTCCAGAGGTGCTGGTAGTCCACGCTGGCGGTGATGGCGTTGGAGCTCATCTTCGTCAGGGAGGTGCCGTCGTAGCTGAAGCCGGTGCCGTAGATGCCGCCATCCATCGTGGTGGTAGTCAGGCCGTTCATGCTGGTACCGAAGTGCATCAGGCCGGCGGTCGCGGAGATGAGGTTCTGCGCGTCGATCTCGTAGCTGGCGCTGAGGTTGCCCATCGCCATGGGCATCGTCATCGTGGATTCGCTGTGGGTGGTGGTCGTGCCGCCGGTGGTGCCGAGCATCTCACGGGTCACGTCGTTCACGGTGCCGGGCATGCTGTTATACATGCCGTTGCTGTTCAGGCTCCAGGTGAATTTGCCGGCCTGCTGGGTCAGGAAGAGGCCGCCACCACCGCCGCGGGTGCTGCCCATGGCACGGACGGAGCCGTAAAAGGCGTCCGCCACGCTCTGTCCGCCCGTGGCTTCACGGTTGGTCACGAGGTTGAGCACGCCACCTACGCCCTCGGCGTCATATTTCACGCCCGGGTTGGTGATGACCTGGATATCCTTGACGTAGCTCGCGGGCATCATCTTGAAGATCTGGGACGGGTTGCCGGAGAACATCTGGCTGGGCTTGCCGTCCACGGTGACCTGGAAGCTGGAGGAGCCGTTCACGGTGATATTGTCCTGGCCGTCCACGGTCACCATCGGGACCTTGCGGAGCATGTCGAGGACCGTGGCGGTCTTGGAGTCCACGTCGTCGGCGACGTTGTAGCTCATGCGGTCCACTTCCATTTTCACGAGCGGGCGTTGCGCGGTCACGGACGCTTCCGCGAGGGCCTCGATGTCGTCTTCGATCAGGATGTCACCGAGATCCAGTTTCTCTTCGCCGTCGAGGGTGAAGGAGACCTTGCGGTCCTGGCGGCCGATGCCGGAGAAGTAGAGCGTGTAGGTGCCCTTGGCCGGGAGGATCTGGAAGAAGACGCCTTCCATGTCCGTGGTCGTGTAGGCGATCGGGGTGGTTTCGTCTCCGCTGAAGAACTGCAGGACGGCGGCCGGCTCGCCCTGGCGGGTAAGCGCGTCGAGGATGTCGCCGGTGACGGTGGTGCGCTGTGCGGAAAGGGCCGTGCAGAATAGGACGGCGGTCAGGATGGAAGTGAGGATTCGTTTCATATTGCGTGGTTGTTTTTGTTTTCTGCTGCAAAATTATTCCACGCAACAGCTTGAATCAATGAACTTTCGACCAACGCCCCTTTCCCTTCGACGAAAAATCGGCCCTTTCGACGAACGGCCGTTCGCCTTCGACGAATCCGACTCCGGCGGCAGCTGCCGGGCACGCTGAGGGGCCTGTCTGTGCCCGGGCAAAGTCTAGTTGATGCCGCTGACGGCGTCTTTGTACTTCCGGGAGATGGGAAGCTGGATGTCGCCGAGGTAGAGGAGGTCGACGTCGACGCGGGTGATGGCGGCCCGGTTGACGAGGAAGGCACGGTGGATGCGGATGAACTGGGGGCTCAGGTTGGCCTCCCACTGGGAGATGGACGTATAATTCTTGAAGCGCCGGCCGCCCGTTGCCACGACGACGGTGGCGTCATCGTTGGATTCGACATAGAGGATTTCCTCGCGGGACAGGCTGACCGTCTTCCGGTCGGAGGTGAACGAAATGGGGCCGGGTGCGCTGGGACGCTTCCGGTCCAGCCAGGACTCGAAGAAATAGGCGCCCGCGGCCAGCGCGGTCAGGATGATGGCGATGAAGACCGGGTTGGTCAGGAGGTGGGGAATGTCCGGCATGAGATCCGGCGGGAGGTAACGCCCTTCCCGAAGGAGCTGGATATAATAATGAGCGACCAGGAACAGGAACATTTCTCCGACCAGGATGCCCAACACGACAAAGACGGCATCTTTGATTGCAGACCGCTGCTTCTTGAGATTCACCTTCGGGAAAAAGAACTTCGCTGCCAGGGCGCCGGGCAGGAACAGCGTCCCGACGAAGAGCGCCTCGAGGAAGCGATAGCCCAGGCTGACGAGGACAAGCGCCACCAGCAGGATGGAGACCACCCAGTAGGATATGATCAGCAGTCGTTTCATTACCTACACAAAAATAATAAAATAACCGTAGTTCCCGCAACCCGGAAGCCGATATTGGGGATTTAACGCCCGATCCCGGGGTTTCGGCTTGGACGCAAAGCGGCTGTCGCTTACATTTGCTCCCAGTTTAACCCACAAAACCCATAGCCTTATGTTCAAATTGTTTATCGATGGCGGTCCGATCTTCATGTCCGTCCTGACGATTCTTCTGGTCGCCCTGTTCTTCGCCGCCTGGAAAGCACCCCGCTGGGTGAAAGAAATCGGCAAGTTTGCGCTCATTTTCGGTCTCGTTTCTCCTTTGTTCCCGCTCTATGGGGCCCTGTCCACCCTGCAGCAGGTGGCCATTGATCTGGGCAGCGAGGTGAACGGCCTGTTCGATCTCATTTCTCCGAGCGTTTTCTTCGGCATCAAAGTGATTCTCATTCCGGTCATCTACGGGATGTGCATTTATATGGTTTCCCTGATCATCAGAATGCTCCAGAAACCCCGCCTGTAAATATGAAACGCTTTTGTTACTTTCTGCTTTCTGCGCTGCTGGCTGCCTCCTGCGGGCCGGGCCGCTTCGATCCGCTGAAGGTCGATCTCGACCGGGCGCTGAAGCACCCGCTCAGCGCCCGGGATGTCTACGAAGAGGCCGTGGCAATCCCGCTCCAGGGGGTGTCGCCCGGACAGGAAGCAGTCCTGCTGGACGTCGCTCCGGACCGTTTCGTCCTGCTGGATGGCGGGAAGAATGAAATCCTGCTCTTCGACGGGAGCGGCCGGTTCGTGACCGCCATCGCGTGCGCGGAGACCATCCTCGACGCCTCGGTCTATCGGGACGAGACCCTGGAAGTCCTGACGCAGAACGCCTTCTTCGACTATGCTATGGCGGACGGCTCCCTGCTGGCGGAGCACCCGTTCGATAACGGGGGCGTGACGCTGAAATGCCTGGGCCGGGTGGATGAAGATTCTTTCTTTATGCTGGGCAGCAAAGACGGGCTTGCGTATAATTGCGGCTATATTATCGGAAAACTCGGTTTTTATTCCGATACGCTTCCGACCGCTGACAGTTATATCACGCACGCGCATGCCCCGGCCACGGAAATCGAGAACGCCCGCTTCTTCCGCTGCGGCGAATCCGTTTACTGTTTCCTTTCCGGGTCCGGTGAAATCCATCTCTTCACAGGCAACGATTTCGCCAGTGTCCCGTACATGTGGGACTTCGGCAAGCGGCAGCCCTGCTTCACCAACGTCCAGAAAACGGCCGATCGGCTCTACCTCGCTTTCGAGCTGGACGGGGAAAGCGTCGTGCTCGTCTACGATCTGACGAACCATCGGTACAAAGCCGTCCCGCAGTCCGAGTTCCCGCTCGGCATTATCTGCGAGGGCTGCAACTACGCCTTCGCGCGCGGCGCGATCACGCGCTACGCGCTGCGATAAGCGGTTCCGGGCACACAGCACAGTGCTTCCGTGCCCGGGGAGGTATTTTTCGACTTCCCGGGCACAAACAGGGACCTCTGTGTGCCCGGCAACCGCCCGACTCCAGGTCAGCCAGTTCGATTACTAAAAATAATCGGATAATTAAGCATAAATAGTTGCATAGTTAAAAAATTTAGCTATATTTGCACTGAACAATCGTACGCTTATGAAACGACTGACCAAAAAGGAAGAGGTGATCATGGATCACTTTTGGGAGCGGGGACCTCTGTTTGTC